>CAZHJU010000011.1:0-84239 GCA_964533495.1 uncultured Bordetella sp.
GCCGATCGCGAGCACGTAGTCGCCGACCTGCAGCGCGTCGGAATCGCCGATGCGCAGCGCCGACAGGTTCTGCGCCGGGATCTGCAGCACGGCGATGTCGGTGCCGGGGTCGGTGCCGACCAGTTTCGCCGGAAAGCTGCGGCGGTCCTTCAGCGTGACGATGACCTGCTCCGCGTCCTTGATGACGTGGTTGTTGGTCAGGACAAAGCCGCGCGCGGCGTCGACGATCACGCCGGAGCCGGCGGCCTGTTCCTTGCGCTGCGGCCGGTCGGGCAGGTTGAAGAAGCGGCGGAAGAAGGGGTCGCGGAACAGCGGGTTGTCTTCCATCGGCGCCCGCGTGATCACCGAGATGTTGACCACGGCCGGCGTCACCTGGTTGACCAGCGGCGCCAGCGTCGGCAGGCCGCGGGCCTCCGGCTGCGCCGCGGCCAGGGCGGGCAGCAGCAGGGCGAGCAGCAGCGCGGCCGCGGCCAATCCGGAATTTCTGTAAAACGACAGGATACGGTCATTCATGCGCGGTTTTTCCCGTGTTGTGCAGCAATCCAGATGGTTGCCGCCACGGCGGTTTTCAACCCGCGCATGATAATCCCGCCCCGCGCCCGGCGGGGGTCGCGTTACGTTACTTGAGGATCTTGAACAGGTTGTTGAAGCTGTCGGTCCACAGGCGCAGGCCCGGGATGCTGTCGATGTCGTGGGCGGCTTCGGTGATCTTCGGGTGTTCCAGCAGCTTCGCGTTGCGCGAGACCAGCACCCAGTCGGTGTTGGCGAGGTCGGAGCCGCTGTCGGGATCGTCGCTGACCAGCACCGTGTGCAGGCCGGACTCGTCGGCGATGCGCTTGACCACCGGCGCCAGGTTGAGGAAACGGTTGGTGACGTGGAAGGCGATCACGCCGTCCTCCTTCATGTTCTTCAGGTAGATGCCCATCGCCTGCTGCGTCATCAGGTGCGTCGGGATCGAGTCGCTGGAGAAGGCGTCGATCGCCAGCACGTCGTAACGCTGGGCCGGCTCCCGTTCCATGGTCAGCCGCGCGTCGCCGAGCAGGGTCTCGATCTTCGCCCGGCTCGAGCCGAGGTAGCTGAACTCGGATTTCGCGATGTCGATGACCTGCGGGTTGATTTCATAGAAGCGGTAGACGTCGCCCGGCCGGCCGTAGACGGCCAGCGTGCCCGCGCCCAGCCCGACCACGCCGACGCGGATGTCGCGGCCGGCGTCGCGCTTGATGTCGATGATGCGGCCGATGCCGGCGGTCGGGCCGTAGTAGGTGGTCGGCTCCAGGCGCCGCGCCGGATGCAGGAACTGCTCGCCGTGCATGATCACGCCGTGCATCAGGCGGCGGACGCCGTGGATGTCGGCCTCGTCGCCGAAATCCTTGACCCGCAGCGTGCCGTAGAAATTGCGCGTCATCACCCGCGTGTCCTTGGACAGCATCTTGACGTAGAGATGGATGTGGAAGCCGGTGAAGCCGGCGGCGACCAGCGCCAGCACCGGCACCAGCGGCATCACGCGCCGCGACAGGAAGGCCGCCAGCAGCAGCGTGCCGAAGAGGCCGAGGCCGAACTCGTAGTAGGTGTTGAACAGCTTGGGCGCGACGAAACCGATCGCGAGGCCGCCGATCGCGCCACCCAGCGAAATCATCAGGTAATAGCCGGTCAGGTGGCGCGGCGCCGGTTTCAGCGCGGCAAGCTCGCCGTGGAAGAACATGCACATCACGAACAGCCCGGCGGCGAACAGCGGGATCGCCTGCTTGATGTTCATCACGCCGCCGTCGGTGTGCAGCGCCCAGGCCATCGCGCCGACGATCACCAGCAGTGGTCCGAAGAACAGCCTGCGCTGGTACCAGTTGCGGCCCTCGAAGCAGAGCACGAAGGACAGCAGGTACAGCGTCAGCGGCAGGATCCACAGGAAGGGCACCGAGGCCACGTCGTGGGTGATGTGGTTGGTCACCGCGATCAGCATGAAGGAGCCGAGCGCGGCGAGCGTCAGCCACAGCAGGTAATCGCCGGCGCGCGGCGCGGGGCCGTCGGCGACGGCCCTGCCGTCCGGGGTGGCGGCGTCAGCCGCGGCGGGCCGCAGGCTGAAGAAGGCCGAGGCCGCGCAGAGCAGCACGAACAGGCCGTAACCGGCGCTCCAGCCCACGGATTGCTCATGGGTCGTCACGTACGGCTCGACGACGAAGGGATAGGCGACCAGCGCCGCCAGCGAGGCGGCGTTCGACAGCGCGAACAGGCGGTAGACGTTTTTCGCCCGCGGATAGCTGCGTGCGAACCAGGCCTGCAGCAGCGGGCCGGTGGTCGACAGCAGGAAATAGGGCAGGCCGATGGTGGCGGTGAGCAGGCCGAGGATCAGCCAGGTCGGGTCCTCGTCGCCGTCGGGTTTCCAGCCGCCGCCGGCGATGATCGGCAGCGATACGAGGCTTGCGACCAGCAGCGCCACGTGCAGGATCACCTGCGGGCGCGGTTTCCGGAAACGCACCGTCCAGTCGGCGTAGGCGTAGCCGGCGAGCAGCACGATCTGGAAAAACATCAGGCAGGTGGTCCATACCGCCGCGGAGCCGCCGAACCACGGCAGGATCTGCTTCGCCATGATCGGTTGCACCAGGAACAGCAGGAACGCGCTCGCAAAGATAGTCAGCGCGTAAATCAGCATTTATTATAACCTATTGATTTTAAACAACTATTTATTATTCTGGGAGTGGCGACCCTGGCAGCGGGCGGCTTGCCGACAGACCTTCGCGGACGCCGGAAAACTGCGTTCGCACGGATCGCCGCGGCGGGGGCCGCCGCGATTGTAACCGCAGCGCGGGCAGCCCGGGGGTGTTCCGGGCGCCGCGTCACGCAAGCGTGGCAATGCCGCCGGATCAGTCGGCCCTGATGTTCGACTTCTTGATGACCTCGCTCCAGCGCGCCGTTTCGGCCTTCACGTAGGCCGCGAATTCCACCGGCGAGTTGCCGACGCCCTCGGCGCCGTCGCCGGCCATGCGTTTCTGCATGTCGGCCGTTTTCAGGATGTCGACGACCTCGCGGTGGATGCGGTCGATCACCGGCCGCGGCGTGCCGGCCGGCGCGAACAGCCCGTACCACTGCGACACGTCGAAATCCGGAACGCCCGTTTCCTGCACGCTGGGTATGTCGGGCAGCGAAGGCGAACGCTGCGCGCTCGATACCGCGAGCGCGCGCAGCTTGCCGGTCTTCAGATGCGGCAGCACCGAGATGATGCTGGGGAAAGCGGCCTGGATGCGGCCCGCCAGCATGTCGACGTAGGCGCCGCCCATGCCCTTGTAGGGGACGTGGTTCATGTCGGCGCCGGTGCGCACCTTGAACAGCTCCGTCATCAGGTGAATCAGGCTGCCCTGGCCGGCCGAGGCATAGTTGATCTTGTTCGGGTTGGCTTTCGTGTAGGCGACCAGTTCCTTGACGGCTTTTGCGGGGATGCCCGGGTGCACCATCAGCACGTAGGGCTGGCGCGTGACCTGGGTGATGGTCGCGTAGTCGCGCGTCGGCACGTAGCGCGCCGGGTACAGCAGCGGGTGGATGACGAAGGTCGCGCTCGCCATCAGCAGCGTGTGGCCGTCCTTCGGCGCTTCCCGGGTCAGTTCGGCGCCGATCGCGCCGCCGCCGCCGGAGCGGTTGTCGACGACCACGGTCTGGCCGAATTTTTCGGCGAGCGGCGTGGCCACCGCGCGGGCGATGGTGTCCATGCCGCCGCCGGCCGACAGCGGCACGATCAGGCGCACCGGCTTGTCCGGGTATGCCGGCGATGCGGCCTGCGCGGTGCAGGCGAGGGTGCAGAACATCAGGGGCAGCAGTCGGTTCATCGGGTTCTCCTCCGGCGTCTTTGGCCTGTGTGTGGTCCGGTTGCGTGGTCTGCGTGCGGGGCGGATCAGCCGGGCACGTCGATCGGCAGCGTCCTGCAGTCTGCCACGGTTTCCAGCGTGGCCAGTTGCGCGTGCAGCGCCGCGGCCTGCGGGTGCGGGCCGGCCATGCGCATGAACTTGGTCCGCAGTTCCTCCGCCGTCAGCGGCGAGGCCGGCGTGCCCCTGAATTCCTCGGCGAAACGCTCGAAGCGGCGGCCGTCCTTCAGTTCGATGGCGACGCGCGTCGCCCAGGCGCCGCCCTTTTCATTGTCGCCCATCTCGACGAGCTGCAGGCGCTTCGCCAGCGCGCGCACGCGCGGGTCGTTCAGCGCCGTTCCGGAAAAGGACAGCGGATCGTCGACGTCGCAATACAGCGCGATCGCCGCGCAGAAGGGCACGCTGTACTGCGCGCCGGCGACGTCGCGCGGCTCGCGGATGTCGTGGTGGGACAGGATCTTGTGGCGGGCGTGGACGGTCAGCGCCGCGACGTCGTCGCCGCCGAAGCCGTGCTCGGCGCGCAGTTCCTGCAGCGACTGCACCGGCGTGTGCGCGGTGATGTGGCAGGCGTAGCGCTTCAGGCAGGCATGGACGATGTCGTAGTGCGTGCCGAGATCCTTCGTGAACTGCGCGGCGTCGCCGTCGCGGGCATAGGCCTCGAGGTAGCCGTATTTGCCTTCGAGCACCGTATCCGGGCCCTCGTAACCGTCGCGCGCGAGCAGCGCGGCGACGACGCCGGCTTCGGCGGCGCGGCCCATGTGCAGGCGTTTTACCATTGCGCCGTTGCCGGCCCTGGCGAAGGCGAGCAGGCCGCCGCCGAGCGAGCCGGCGATGCCCAGCGCCTGCGTCAGTTGTTCCGCATTCAGTCCCAGCAGCCGTCCGGCGACGACGGCCGAGCCGAAGGGGCCGTTGGTGCCCGGGGCATGGAAGCCCAGCGATTCGGTGGTCTGTTTCGCCGCGAGGCCGATGCGGAACATCACCTCCGCGCCGGCGACGAAGGCGGTCAGCAGCGCCTTGCCGTCCGCCCCCTGCGCCTCGCCGGCGGCGAGCGCCGAAGGCAGCAGGATCGCGCCGGGATGCACGCCGGCGCTCGGCTTGCGCAGGCCGTCGAGTTCGAAGGCGTGCGCAGCGACGCCGTTGGCCAGCGCTGCGGCCGGCGCGGCGACCTGCAGCGCGGTGCCGATGACGCGACTTGGTCCATTGCCGCCGCAGTTTTTCGCATGCCCGGCGACGATTTTGCTCCACGGCAGGCGTGCGCCGAACAGCGCGGCGCCGGCGGTGTCGACGATGCACTGGCGCGCGCGTTCGCGCGCCGCGTCCGGGATGTCCTCGTAACGCAGACCGGCGGTCCAGGCCGCCAGCGTGCGTGCCGCCGTCTGTGCCTTATCCGCCGCGCCCATCGCGTCTACGCCGACAGCAGTTTCGACAGCACCGTGGCGTCGGGCAGCTTCTCGATGCCCATCACCGCGTCGCGCAGTTCCTCGACTCGCGCCTTCGGCAGCGCCTTCGATGCCAGTTTCTCGAATTTCTCGATGATCTCGGCGTCCGAGGCGAAATGCTTCTCGCTGCCGCGTGCCGCCTCGACGGTGCGCTTCATGATGGTGCCGTCGTTGAGATGTAGTTCGACATGCACCTTGTGCCGCAGCTTGGCGCCGAGCGCGGTGATCGCCGGATCGTGGATGACCTCGACCTTCTTCGACAGCGCGATGCGCTGCGGGTCGGCGACCATCGCTTCGGTGAACTGGTCGACGAAGCAGTCGTTCTCGATCAGCCAGGCGGCGATGCAGTACGGCATGTTCAGTTGTGCCGAGGTCAGGCCCTGCGGCTCGTACGGCCAGCCGACGTGGTGCACCGTGACTTCGGAGCCGTGGACGACGACTTTCTTGACGTCGCTGTGCGTGAAGGGGCGCTCCCTGCGCATGTCGCGCAGCGCGTCGAGCGTGGTGTGGTTGGTGCCGACGCAGGCGTAGAACTTCAGCGCGATGCCCATGGTCTGCCACACTTCGCCGAAGCCGGCGGTGAGTTCCGCGAGGTTGAACTTGTCGGTGGACTGCGACAGCGTCGTGCAGAAGCCGCCGTATTCGCTTTCCAGCACGTTCAGGATGCCGGTGAAGCCGGCTTCGGCGAGCAGCGCGCCATAGAGGCCGCTTTGCGAGGAGCGGCCGGCGTGCATGCGCTTGACCATCGCGCCGAACTGCGCCGCCATCAGGCCCGCAGCCTGGGTGCCGGCGATGCCCAGCGCGTGCACGGTTTTGTCGGTGTCGAGTTTCAGTCCGCGCGCGGCGCCCGCGGCGGCGGAGAACACGCCCAGCGTCGCGCCCGAGTGCCAGCCCGAGGCGATGTGCGAGGGACCCATGCAGAGGCCGACGCGCGGGCCGATCTCGTAGCCGGCGACCGCGGAGGTCAGAAACTCCTTGCCGCTCATGCCCGGCTTCATTTCGGTGACCGCGATCAGCGCCGGCAGCACCACGGCGCCGACGTGCAGCACGCCGGCGCGGTGCACGTCGTCGAGTTCGAAGCCCTGCACCTGCGTGCCGTTGACCAGCGCGGCATGCGGCGCCGAGAGTTTTTTGTTGGTGCCCCAGACGCTGCACTGGCGCGTCGCGTCGATGCTTTCCAGCTTGTCCTGCAGGATGCGGCTCCATTCGAGATCCGCGCCATAGAGCGCGCAGCCCAGCGAGTCGAGCATCAGCAGCTTGTTGCGGTGGCGCACTTCCTCCGGAATTTTGTCGTAGGTCAGCCCGGAGACGAACTGCGCGATGCCGCGGGTATGGGGATTGTCGCTGGTCGATTGCTTGGCCATGGTGGCGTTTTCCTCGGGTATTTAAAAATATCAATAAAATCAAATATTTATAACATATGCGGTCATTGCGGCAGTTTCACTGCGGCGCCGACGATATTCGCCAGTTCGCCGACATCGGCGAGCTGCTCGCAGCGGTCGACGGTCGCAATGATGCGTTCGGCATCGGCTTCGGCCATGCACGGCGCGACGACGTTGCGGAACTTGTGTACGACCTCCTCCGGCGCCAGCGGATTCTCCGGGCTGCCGCGGCGGTGCAGCGCCAGCTTTTCATGGGCCTTGCCGTCGCGGGTGGTGATTCTGACACGGGAAGCGTGGCGGAAGGGCGCGCCCATCTTCTCGATTTCGGGATCGACGGTCGCCGTGATGCGCTTGATGAAATCGAGGATATGCGGATCGGCGAGCCGCGTCTCGCGGAACTGCTCGGTGAAGGCCGCGCCGTCGAGAGCGATCACCGCCATGCCGTAATAGAGGTTCATCTGCGCCGCGGTGACGCCCTGCGCCTTGTATTCCCAGGCACAGTGCACATGGGTCATCGGCGACAGGCCCGCCTCGACCTTCGCGATGTCGGCGGCTTTGAGCTTGTGTTCCCGCATCAGCTCCGACAGCGCATCGAGCGCGCTGTGGATGCTGGTCACGCTGGCATGCGGCTTGTAGCCGACGTTCAGCGTTTCCCAGGTTTTGCCGATGCCGTCGGTGAGGCGCGATGGATTGGGTTTGTCGGCGTAGGTGGCGAGATAGCCGCCGTAAGGCGCTTCCAGCGCATCGAGGATGCCGGTGAAATCGCGCGCGGCGAGCTGCGCCGCGTAGACGCCGCTCTGCGCGGCGCGGCCGCTGTGGAAGCGCTTGACCATCGCGCCTTCCTGCGCCGCCATCAGGCCACCGGCCTGCGAGCCGGCCATGCCCAGTGCGTGCTGGAACTGCGTCGCGTCGAGATCGAGCATCCGCGCCGCGGTGGCGGCGGCGACGAAGGCGCCCGAGGTGCCTTGCGGATGGAAGCCACGGAAAAACAGGCTCATCGTCGCGGCGTTGCCGACGCGGTGGCCGATCTCGTAGCCGGCGACCATCGCGGTCAGCAGGTCCTTGCCCGACACCTTGCCGCTTTTTTGCGATTTGGCCTCGGCCAGGTTCAGTGCCACCGGCGTCGCGATCGAGCCGGCGTGGACGATGGATTCCTTGTGGATGTCGTCGAGCTCGAAGGCGTGGCCGGAAGTGCCGTTGACCAGCGCGGCCAGCGCGGGCGAAGTCTTGCGGCCGAGCCCGATCAGCGTCGCGACCGGTTGCGCACCTTCGGCGTCGGCGAGTTCGGCGACCTTGCGCGTCCACGGCAGCGTCGCGCCGTAAAGGCAGCAGCCGAGGCTGTCGAGCAGCGAGAGCTTGATGCGCGCGATGACCTCGGCGGGAATGTCTTCATAACGCAACGCCGCGCCGAAACGGGCGAGGTCGCGGGTGGCGTCGGGGAGCAGGGGCGGTTTGTTCGAGGACAATTTGATTTTTCCTGGCCTGTAGTCAATCAAAAACCGTCATGCCGGCGAAAGCCGGCATCCAGGGGGGCGTGCCGGCGCCTTCTGGATTCCGGCTCGCGCTGCGCTTGGCCGGAATGACGATGTTGTTTGTTTGGTCTGGACGACACGGGCGCTCAGCCTTGCGTTGCCGCCTTGCCCGCCGAGGCGCCGGCGAGCTTGCCGAACACCGCGCCCGACACCAGGCCGGTGCCGCTGGGATAGTTGAAGTAGAACAGCCCGCCGACCATCTCGCCGGCGCAGTAGAGGCCGGGGATCGGCAGCTGGTTCGAATCGACGACCTGTCCGCTTTCCTTGTCGATGCGCAGGCCGCCGAAGGTGAAGGTGATGCCGCAGGTCGTGGCGTAGGCGTCAAAAGGCGGCGTGTCGAGCGCCTGTGCCCAGTTCGATTTCGGCGGCTCGATGCCGACGGTGCCCTTGCCGTCCTTGATCACGTGGTTGAAGGGCACGTCCTGCTTCACCGCGGCGTTGTACTCGCGCACGGTTTTCAGGAAGCCTTCAGGATTCACGCCTTCGAGCTTGGCCGCCAGTTCCTCCAGCGTGTTGGCGCTGACCTTGGTCATGAACTTGATGCGGTATTCCGAGCGCAGCAGCTTGGTCACCTTCGCGTCGAACACCTGCCAGGCGAACTGGCCCGGCTGCTTCAGCACCTCGCCGCCGTACTTGGCGTAGGTGAAGGAGTGGAAGTCGTAGCCCTCGTCGACGAAACGTTTGCCTTCGGAATTGATCAGCAGGCCGAAAATGTAGCTGTGTTTCTGGAACTGGTCGCCGACGCTGACGTCGCCGAACTCCGGCGCGTAGCGGTCCCAGCCGGTGGCGTGGCAGCCCGACCAGTTGCCGTAGGGCGCGGCGCCGATGTCGAGCGCCATTTTCAGGCCGTCGCCGACGTTGAAGCGCGAGCCGCGCACCTTGCAGAGTTCCCAGCCGGGCCCGAGGTAACGCGCGCGCATCTCGGGATTGGCCTCGAAGCCGCCGCAGGCGAGCACCACGGCCTTCGCCCTGATCTCGAAAGATTTGCCCTTCTGCCGCACCTGCACGCCGCCGACGGTGGCGCCATCGTACAGCAGCCTGATCGCGCGGGTTTCGAAGAACACCGGGATGCCGGCGGCCTTCACCGCCTTGTCGAGGTACTGCACCAGCCCCGCGCCGCCGCCGTGGGCCTCGATCGGCATGTTGCCGAAGAAGCGGCGCTTGCCGTTGACCACCGCCGACTGGCGCCCCCAGTTGGGCACGAACTTCACGCCCTTGGAGCGCAGCCAGATCATCGTCGGCAGGCTTTCGTTGACCAGGTACTCCGACAGATCGGGATCGGTGCGGTAGCTGGTGAGCTGGTAGAGCTTGTCGAGGTATTCCTCGCGGGTGTTGCTGCCGAAATCGGTCTCGGCGATTTCCTGCTCGCTGATGTCGGTGATCTTCAGCAGGTCTTCCACCGTCTCGTAGGCGAAGCGCATCACGCCCCCGGCGAAGCGGCTGTTGCCGCCGCCCTCGTCCTCGGTGGCGGCTTCGAGGATGGCGACTTTCGCGCCCTGGTCGTGGGCGGAGAGGGCCGCGCACATGGCGGCATTGCCCTTGCCGACGACGACGACGTCGAATTCCTGTTGCATGTTGTGGACCTTTCGGGATTGCGATTCAGCGGAGAGGCCTCATTATCCGGCGCGGGCACTCTTGAGTAAAATGAGATTGTTGCAACAATTGTTCGTTACTGTGCATTAATTATCCAGCTGCAACCGTTATGGCCCGAACCTCGGAAACTCCCTCTCTCCACAAGCTTGTGGGGAGAGGGTTGGGGTGAGGGGTAACCACTGATGTTCATTTATCCCGCTTCCTCATGAACCTCGACATCCCCGGCCTCCAGGCCTTCGCCCGCATCGCGGACCTCGGCAGCTTCCATCAGGCCGCCGAAGCCCTGCACCTGTCGCAGTCCGCGCTGTCGCGGCGCATCAGCAAGCTGGAACAGGGCCTCGGCGTGCGCCTGCTCGACCGCACCACGCGCAAGGTGCGCCTGACCGCGGTCGGCCGCGATTTCCTGCCGCAGGCGCGGCGCCTGATCGAGGAACTGGAGCAGTCGCTGGGCGGCCTGCGCGACATGGCCGCGCGCGGCGCGGGCCAGGTCACCGTTGCCTGCGTGCCGACCGCGGCGCTGCAGGTGCTGCCGCCGGTGATCCGCGACTACAGTGCGAAACATCCCGACAACCGCATCCGCATCCTCGACGTCCATGCCAACGAAGTGCTGCAGGCGGTGCTGCGCGGCGAGGCCGAGTTCGGACTGACGCTGTCTGGCGCCGACGAACCGGAGATCGAGACCGAGGCTTTGTTCGAGGATCCCTTCGTGCTCGCTTGTCATCGCGACCATGTGCTGGCAAAGAAGAAAACCGTGAAATGGGCGGAACTGGCACAGCACCGCGTGATCACCGTCGGGCGTATGAGCGGCAACCGCGCGCTGCTCGATTTCGGCCTGCCCGGCAATCTACCGCAGCAGCGCTGGACCTATGAGGTGCAGCACTCCTTCTCGACCGGGCTGGGCTTGGTCGAGGCCGGCATCGGCGTCATCGCGGTGCCGATGCTGGCGCTGGCGGGCCGGAAGGATTCAAGGCTGGTGAGCCGGCCGCTGGTGGAGCCTAAGCTCATACGCACGCTGGTGGTGATCCGGCGGCGCGGCGTGACGCTGTCGCCGGCGGCGCAGGAGTTTTTGGCGATGCTGAAGAGGCGGTGGGGGAAACGTAACCGGAATTGGATGTAGGTTGATTCCGCACACTATGGAAAAAATAATGTATTTGCCTTCATGGCGCCACATAGAACCTTATAAAACGCTGACTGACCTCCGCTGCCTGGGGCGAAGTTTTTCGTTGTGAAATCTTGATCAGTTAAATCGACGTGGTCAAATTGGGTCAAAAAATCTTTAGTGGATGGCACATCCTTTCCGACTTTTTTCGACAATTCTAGATAAACATCATCTTTTAAGTATCTCATGAGGGCTTTAAATGCATTTGATTTTGGTAGCAGGTTTCCGCTCGGCTTCAAATCATCCCACGCTACTGGCCATTTAGTGCGAACAGCATCAAAGTAATTGTAAAGAATATCGTAAACAACCAAGTCACCGGATTGTCCGGCTCTAAAAAACTTGGCAAACGGACATTTTTTTTCGTCGGAAACTTTGAGCCGATTCCCATTCAAAATGTCGTTTCTATCTCTGATCGGATCTTCAGATAAAAACTTAACCAATGCCTCTACAAATGAGGCTTGGGTTATGCCTTTGTACAGTTTCTGTACTGACTTATGATTTGCATTGGAAACTATAACCGTAGCGCCTCGCTTGATTGCTCGTAATACGGCATCTCTAAGGCGCTCTTGATCCTCCCAGGAAAATAGATTTTCGTTGTATTTGACGAATCCATTTAGATTATGTTTTACAGTGTAAGGTGGATCGATAAAGACCAAATCAGATGCGCTGGCCATATTTACCGTGTGCTCAAAGTCGCAGGGAATGAGCTCGGCGCGTTGTAACAATTTTGAGGTGCCCTCAAAATCGTCAGTCTTTAACAGCACCTTATCCTTGGTCCCGATGGGAACATTAAATTCGCCCTTCTGATTGACTCGATACAAGCCATTCCAGCATGTCCGATTAAGATATATGAATCGTGCGGCTTTAGTGTGTTTTGCCCTGGGCATCGAGTCTCGCGTGGCGTAATAGTGTTCTGCCGAATGAAATTTTTCGTGGCGATCCAATGCGGTCTTAACTTGCCTCCAGTTATCCTTTATCGACTGATATGTCGCAATAAGATCGCTGTTCTTATCAGAAAGAATGGCATTTTTTGGGGCGAGGAAAAAAAATACCGCTGCACTACCAAGAAACGGCTCGATATAACGCTCAAATGAGCAGTTAAGTAATTCCGGATAAGCCGCTGGAAGCCATCTCTTGCCCCCGGCCCACTTTAAAAAAGGCAAAATGTTCACTTGTTGTTTTGGTTCCATAGGGGCCGCTCGCATTAATGTATTGAAAGACCCGATGGTGTTAAGCCGCCACCCGCTTCGGCCCGCCCATCCCCGCCGCCAGCTTCGCAATCTCCCGCACATCCTTCGCATTCTCGAAATCCTGGATCGCCGCATACAGCCGCGCGACGTTGTCCGCCGACAGCACGCGTGCCGCGCAGTTGTCGAATTTGTCCTTCAACCGGTCGGCCGGCAGCGGCTTGTCGACGCTGCGGCCCAGGGCCTGGTCGGTCTTGGCAGATACCACGCGGCCGTCGGTCAGCGTGACCTTCACTTCGGCGCCGAAGTGGTTGTCGGCGGGGAACTGCTCCGTGGTGTAGGGCGCGACGTGGATTTTGGGGAGGATCGCGCGGGTCGCGGGGTTCTGCCAGTTCGTGCCTTCGAAATGCTCCAGCTTGACCGTGCGGTCCTTCAGCGCGCGGGCCAGCGTGTACTGCACGCTGAACTTGGCGTCGAGGTCGGACTGCGGGTCGGGGCGGTTGGTGTGTTCGAGGCGCCGCGCGTGGGTCCAGGAGTCGATGCGCGCGACCTGCTCGGGCTTCAGATTGTGCTTGTGCACCAGTTCGAGCATGCAGTCGATGGCCGGGTGCGTGCTGCCGCAGCAGGGATAGGATTTGATCGCGATGCCGGGGCGGGTGATGTCGAGCGGGTTGGCCCAGGCCGGAATCGCTTTCGAAACATCGTAATTGCCTGCGCCGTTGAAGACTTCGAAGTAACCCTGCTTGTGTTCGAAAGCCAGGCTGCCCGCGGTGAAGCCGTCGCGCGCGAGCAGCGCGGCGAACAGGCCGCTCCTGGCGCAGTGGCCGACGTGCAATGGCTTGGTCATCGTGCCGAAGTTGGACTTGACGCCGGCGGCGAGCGAGGCGGCGATCGACAGCGCGGTGGCGGTCTGTTCGACGGACAGTTTCAGCAGGTGGGCGCAGGCTGCGGCGGCGCCGAACACGCCGATGGTCGTCGTCGGGTGCCAGCCTTTCGTGTACTGGTGGAAGTTGACCACCATCGACAGCTTGCATTCGGTTTCGAAGCCGGCGACGTAGGCCGCGATGAAGTCGCTGCCGCTGGCGCCGGTTTCGTCGGCCAGCGCGAACAGCGCCGGCAGGATCGGCGCCGAGGGATGGCCGCCCAGCGTGTTGTTGCAGTCGTCGAAGTCGAGCGCGTGCGAGGCGGTGCCGTTGACCAGCGCGGCATCGAGCGCGCCGATGCGCCGCGCGTGGCCGAAGACCAGCGCCGGGCCGCTGGCCGCGCCGGAGACGCCGAGCACGATGCGCGCGGCGGGTTCATGCGCGCCGGCGAGGGTCACGCCGACGGTATCGAGGATGCCGGTTTTCGCCCAGTGCACGGCGTCGGCCGGCAGGGCGCTATATTGTAACTTATTGATTTTATTTGATATTTTTAGGGCGAAACTCATTGTGCTACTCCTCCGTGGCGGGCCGGGCGGAATGATGGCGGAAGAGAGTGGGAGTCGAACCCACACAGGACCGCTCGCGGCCCCTACCGGGTTTGAAGTCCGGCCGCCCCACCGGGAGCGATTCCCTTCCGTTGTGCCTTGCCGTGTGATGGCCATTGTAAGGCGGCAGGCGGTGCCGGCGAAATGGTGTTCCAGACTGTGGTGGGCGCGGGTGCTTGCGGGCCGGGGTTATACTTTTGGCGCTTCAACAAATCCAACAACTCAGATGCAGGAGGAGACCAGCATGAAATTCGGAACCTGGTGTGTGGCGGCAGCGGCGGCTGCCCTGGCGGCATTGCCCGCGGTTGCGCAGGCGGCGGGGGCCTATCCCGACCGTTCGGTCGAGATGGTGGTGGCCGGCAATGCCGGCGGCGGGCTCGACCTGACCGGACGCGCGATGGAGGTCGCGTTGCGCGAGGCGAAGCTGTTCCCGCAGACCTTCGCCATCAAGAACGTCGGCGGCGCCGGCGGCAACCTGGCGCGCTCGCAGGTGCACCAGAAGAAGGGCGACAGCCACGTGCTGTACGTGGAGTCGAACCGCATCTACGTCAACCGCATCGTCGGCACCACGCAGCTCACGCACAACGACGTGACGCCGATCGGACGCCTGATCACCGAATACGTGGCCTGGGTGGTGCGTGCGGATTCTCCATACAAGTCGCCGAAAGACATCCTGGACGCGCTGAAGAAGAATCCGGAAGCGGTGACCTTCGGCGTCGGCACCGTGCCGAGCAACGACCAGATGAACATCCTGCGCCCGGTGATGGCTTACGGCATCGACCCGAAGAAAATCAAGGTGGTGTCCTTCAAGAGCGGTGGCGACCTGACGATCCAGTTGCTGGGCGGACACATTCCGGTGATCTCGACCGGCCTGTCCGAGGCGATCGAGCAGGTCAAGGCCGGCAAGGCACGGGTCATCGCGGTGTCGGCGCCGAACCCGCTGCCGGGCGACCTGGCGAACGTGCCGACCTGGCGCTCGCTGGGCATCGACGTGGCGATCCTGCACTGGCGCGGCGTGTTCGCGCCGCCGGGCGTTCCGAAGGAGATGGTCGCGTACTGGGACAAGGCGCTGGGCCAGATGGTGAAGACCGACGCCTGGAAGCAGCAACTGGAAAAACACGGCTGGTTCGACGCCTATGCCGATTCGGCGACGTTCCGGAAGGATCTCGATGCCGAGGAGAAGATCTACACCGAGATTCTCAGCGATCTTGGCATGGCGAAGGGGCTGAAGAAGTAACCGGTTCCCGGACTTCGCAAAAACCGCCGGCGGCCACCGGCGGTTTTTTATGCCTTGCGCGACGCGCGCAGGATTACCGGCGCCACTTCGACGGTGCTGTCGCCGTCGGTGAGCCAGGCCGTGCCGTCCTGCACCGTGCACTGCAGCCGCATCGTGCGCTGCGCCAGCGCGGCGAGGGCCTGCGTGGCAGCCTGCGGCAGGTCGATGACGGCGAGGTTGTCCGGACGTTCGAGCCCTGCCCGCGCGTCCTGCCACCAGCGTTCCGCACCGCGGCCGTAGGCATACAGCAGCACCTGGTCCGCGCGGCCGCAGGCCCGGCGCACGGATTTTTCGTCGGGCAGGCCGACGTCGATCCACAGCCGGATGGCGCCGGTGAGGTCTTTCTGCCACAGCGCGGGCTCGTCCTCGTCGCTGAGGCCCTTGCCGAAGGCGAGGCCTTCGCCGGCGTTCAGCGCGAAAGCCAGCAGCCGCGCCATCATGCGCTCGTCGGTTTCGGAGGGATGGCGCGCCAGCACCAGCGCATGGGTCGCGTAATGGCCGCGGTCCATGTCGCTGATCGTGAGTTCCGCCTTGAAGATGGTTGCGCCGAGCGCCATGAACTGGTTACCGTATCGCAATGATGAAAGGGAGCGAATGCGGGAATCCGACGAAGCGGTGATCGCCGCAACGCAGGACTGGCTGGTGAAGGCCGTGATCGGCCTCAACCTGTGCCCGTTCGCGCGCGCAGTATACGCCGGCGGGCGCATCCGCTACGCGGTGAGCCGGGCGGCCACGCCGGAGGCGCTGCTGGAGGTGCTGGCGGAAGAACTGCGGCGGCTGGCGGCCGCGGACGAGGCGGAAACCGAGACCACGCTGCTGGTCCATCCGGAAGTGCTGGACGATTTTCTCGACTACAACGATTTTCTCGGCGTTGCCGAGGCGCTGGTCGACGAACTCGGCTACGAGGGCGTGCTGCAGGTCGCGAGTTTTCATCCGCAGTACCGGTTCGCGGACACCGAGGCCGACGACATCGGCAATTTCACCAACCGCTCGCCGTACCCGACGCTGCACCTGCTGCGCGAGTCCAGCGTCGGGCGCGCGGTGGACGCGCATCCCGACACCGAACGCATCTACCGCGACAACATTGAGACGCTGCGCCGCCTCGGCCGCGAGGGCTGGGACCGGCTCCGCGCCGGCCGGCCCGCGCCCGAACAATAGCGGTCCCTGTTCCTGGCTATTGCAGGCGCGCGGCCGCCATCTCGGCGGCGCGCTGCGCGTCCTGCATCGCGTCGTCGAGGCTGCCGCCGCAGCCGCTGCGCACGGCGCCGATGGCCCAGAGGCCGGGCAGCGCGGTTTCCGGCGTGTCGCCAGTGAGCAGGCGGCCGGTCGAATCGCGCTCGACCGTTGCGGGCACGAAAGCCGCATTGGGTTCGAGGCCGATGTAGGCAAAGACGCCGGCGACCGCGAGTTCCTCGCTGCCGGCGGCGGTTTTCACGCGGATCTTCTCGACCATCTGGCCGCCGAGGATGGCCTCGACGGTGCTGCCGAAGCGCACCTCGATTTTCGGGTTGTCTTTGACCTGGTCGATGAAATGCTGCTGCGCGCGGAAGGCGCTGCCGCGGTGGATCAGCAGCACCTTGCCGCAGTAATGGGTCAGCACAACGGCTTCCTGCAGCGCCGAGTCGCCGCCGCCGATCACGGCCACGGTTTCGTTCTGGAACATCGGGCCGTCGCAGTCGGCGCATTTCGACACGCCGCGGCCCTCGAATTCGGCCTCGCCGGGCACGCCCAGCAATTTCAGCCTGGCGCCGCTGGCGACGATGATCTGGCGCGCGTGGTAGCTGCCCGCCGCGGTGGTGACCGTGTAGCCGCCGTCGGCCGGGGCGAGCGCGGTGACTTCCTCGGAGATGCTGGTGACGCCGGCGTCGGCATTGGCGCCGGTCATTTCGGAGGCGAAGGCGGCGCCGCCGGCTTCGCCTCCGGCCGGCGCGGGATCCAGTTCGTTGATGTTGATGACGAGGCCGCCGAAGAGCTGCTGCTCGAAGGTGGCGGTGCCGAAGCCCTTTTTGGCGAGCAGGCCGGCGGCGGTCAGGCCGGCGATGCCTTCGCCGATGATGATGACGTCAAAGGAATTGGACATGGTGAATTTTCACTTTCAGTAACGTTTGTTGCGGAACGGAGGGCGTTGCTGCGGCTTCTGCGCCGGTTTTTGCGGCTGGGGTTTCGCCGCCGCGCCGGGGGCGGGCGACGGCGCCGGTTCGGCCGCGCCGAGGACGGGCACGAAATCCTTGCGCATCCTGCGCGCGTCGCCGATGCGCTGGGTGATCGCGAGACCGTCGAGGGTCTCGAGGATTTCGATCGCGAGCGTGCGGCCGATGCCGGTGGCGTCGCGGTACTGCGCGGCGGTGAACTGGCCGCTGGGCTGTTTTTCCGCGACGGCTTTCGCGGTGGCGGCCAGCACGGCCATGGCCGCCTTCAGGTAGAAGCGGTCGCTGCCGACGCGGTAGACGTTGCCCGCCTTCATCTGGCGATAGAGGAAATCCTTCAGGATCGCGTCCTTCAGCTTCAGCTGCGGCGCGAGGTCGCGCAGCGCCGGCGGATTGAAGCCCGCGGCGGCGAGCGCCGGCCGGACGGTTTCCCACAGCTTCGTGTCGGCGCTGTTGGCCGTGGTGTCGTGGCCGGGCTTGCGCACCAGGGCGCTGTGGATCTCGATGCGTTTGGCGTCGGCGAGCGTGCGCAGCAACTGGCCGAAGACGTCGGCGTCGAGTTCGGGCGCCAGTTCGCCGCGCAGCGTTTCGGCTTCGATGCCCGGCGCCTGCGGCTGCGCCTTGTGAAAGGCTTCGACTTTCGCACTGACCGCGTCCTCGATGGTCCTGATTCTTGCGGCGGTGACGCCGACGCGCTTGTCCTTGCCCAGCGCCACCAGGCCGGCGGCGGCGCAGGCTGCGGCGGCGACTTCGGGCAGCAGGTTGAACGACGCTTCGAAATGGCCGAGGTCCACGGGACGTTTGGGGTCGGTGGCGAGCGCCGCGAGCGCGCCCTGGTGGTCCGCGGATTCCAGCGCGGCGAGCACCGTGGCGCGCGCCTTGCTGCGGCGCGCCGCCGGCGGCAGCGGGTCGATAACGAGGCCGCCGCCGAGCGTGCGCAGCGCCGACTGGTCGCGCAGGATGAAACGGTCGCCGTGCAGCGCGGACACCGGTTCGTCGAGCACCAGTTGCGCGATGCCGTTGCCGCCGGGCGGCAGCGCTTCGCCGCGGCGCAGCGACACGCGCGCGGTGACGTCGGCGGTGGCGAGGTGCAGGTGCACCGGCGTCCAGTGTTTCAGCGGCCGGCTTTCACCGGGAAGCACCGACAGGCGCACGTCGAGGCGCTGCGTCGGGCGGTGGATGGCTTCGGCCATCACCCAGTCGCCGCGGCGCACCGACTCGACGTCGGCGCCGGTCAGGTTCAGCGCGCAGCGCTCGCCGGCCTGTGCCCGTTCGGCGGCCTTGCCGTGGATCTGGATGCCGCGCACGCGGACTTCGCGGCCGGCGGGTGAAATGACCAGCCGGTCGCCGGTTTTCACGCTGCCGTTGAACACGGTGCCGGTGACCACGGTGCCGCTGCCGGCGATGCTGAAGGCGCGGTCGATGGCGTAGCGCAGGTGCTGGCCGGCGGCGCTGCGCTGGTCGCGGGCGGCGGCTTCGCGCAGCAGCAGGTCCTTCAGTTCGGCGATGCCGTCGCCGCTGACCGCGGACACCGGCAGCAGCGGCGCCTGCGCGAGCAGCGTCGGCGCGAGCAGCGCCTGCACCTGCGCGCGCACCTGTTCGACACGCGCGGCGTCGACGCGGTCGGTCTTGGTGATGGCGACCGCGCCGCGGGGGATGCGCAGCAGGTCGAGGATTTGCAGGTGCTCAACGGTCTGCGGCATCACGCCGTCGTCGGCGGCGACGATCAGCAGCGCGTAGTCGATGCCGGAGACGCCGGCGAGCATGTTGCGGATGAAGCGCTCGTGGCCGGGCACGTCGACGAAGCCGATCAGTCCGCCGCCGGCAAGCGGCAGGTAGGCGAAGCCGAGGTCGATCGAGATGCCGCGCGCCTTCTCTTCCGGCAGGCGGTCGGTGTCGGTGCCGGTCAGGGTTTTGACCAGCAGCGTCTTGCCGTGGTCGATGTGGCCTGCGGTGGCGACGATCATGTTTTGGAGGTCAAAGGCTGTTCAGCCGCGGAGGGCGCAGAGAATCACGGAAATATCCACCGTCATGCCGGCGCAAGCCGGCATCCAGTGCAGTGCCGGCAATCGCACATGCTCGCCTGGACCCCGGCTTGCGCCGGGGTGGCGATTATTGGCCCTGGGGTTTTCCCTGTGATCTCTGTGTCCTCCGTGGCCGGGTTTCAAGGTTTCAGTCGTTCCAGCTGCAGAACGAATTCGTTTTCGTGATCGAGGCAGCGCAGGTCGAGCATCAGCGCGCCGTCGCGGATATGGCCGATCACCGGCACCGGCAGCGCGCGCAGCGCGGCGGCCAGCCTGTTCAGGTTGCCTTTTTTCTGCGCCGGCGTGATCGCCAGCCCGCGGCTCGGCAGCGCATCGACCGGCAGCGCGCCGCTGCCGATCTGGCTTTTGCAGGGGGCGATCCCGACGTTCCAATCCTCTCCCAGCGCTGCCGCCAGCGCGGGCTGCACGCGCGCCGCCTGTGCCGCGATGTCTTCCTCCGCGCGCGTCAGCAGCCGCAGTGCCGGCAGTTCCCCGCGCAGCTTTTCCGGATGCAGGTAGAGCCGCAGCACGGCGTCGAGCGCGGTCAGCGTCAGCTTGTCGAGGCGCAGCGCGCGCTTCATCGGGTTTTTCGCGATGCGCGTCATCAGGTCCTTGCGGCCGACCAGCAGGCCGGCCTGCGGCCCGCCGAGCAGCTTGTCGCCGCTGAAGGTGACGACGTCGGCGCCGTGGGCGAGCGTTTCGCGCGGCGTCGGTTCATGCGGCAGGCCGTAGTCCTCGAGGTCGACCAGCGTGCCGCTGCCGAGGTCGACGATGAACGGCAGGCCGTGTTCGTGCGCGAGTTTCGCCAGTTCCGTTTCCGGAACGGCGGCCGTGAAACCCTGCACCACGTAGTTGCTGGTGTGCACCTTCATGATCGCCGCGGTGCGCGGCGTGATCGCTTCGGCGAAATCCTTCAGGTGCGTGCGGTTGGTGGTGCCGACCTCGACCAGCTTGACGCCGGCGCGCGACATGATGTCGGGGATGCGGAAGGCGCCGCCGATCTCGATCAGCTCGCCGCGCGAGACCAGCACTTCGCGGCGCAGCGCCAGCGTGTTCAGCGCGAGGTACACGGCGGCGGCGTTGTTGTTGACGGCGACGGCCTTGTCGGCTCCCGTGAGCTCGCGCAGCCAGCGTTCGACGTGGCTGTCGCGTTCGCCGCGGGCGCCGCTGTCAAGGTCGAATTCGAGGTTGACCGGGCGCGTCATCGCTTCCGCGACCGCGCGCGCCGCGCTTTCCGGCATCACCGCGCGGCCGAGGTTGGTGTGCAGCACGGTGCCGGTGAGATTGAACACCGGTTTCAGCGATGGCGCCGCGGCGCGCTGAAGCGCGATCGCGCAGGACTGCAGGAACCGGTGTTCGTCGTAGGGCGCCGCTTCGGCGCCGGTCAGCCGTTCGCGTTCGGCATCGAGGGCAAGGCGCAGCATTTCGGTGACACGGCTGCGGCCGTGCGCGGCAAGCAGGTCCGCGACGGCAGGGCTGCCGAGCAGGCGATCCAGCGAGGGCAACGCGCGACGCGCGGTGGCGGCGGCATTCACCATCGTCGTGGGGTCTGCTGTGGCGTCATGTCGTTGCGGATCGTGCGCGGCATGAGTGTAGTGTAACTCGCCGGGCAGGCGTCATTGCGTCGTTGGCCGCAGTGTGGTCACCGTGCCGTCGGACTCCGGTTCGTGCTGGTGTTTTGGCGCGAACGGTTGATGAAGTCATGCTGCCTGTGGTGATCGTTCAGGGGGAGTGGGCGGATCTTCTCGAAAAAAACGGCACCCGCAGGTGCCATTTTATAAATATTTGATTATAAAGTATTTTTTAATTATTCCCACAGGCGTTCAGGCAACGGCAGCCCCGCCAGCTGTTCCGGCGTCAGCGGCCGGTCGGGCGTGATGCCGAGCCGTTCGAGCACCGCGGCGAGCTGCCGGCCGTGCTGCGCGCTGTGCCAGGTCGAACGCTCGTAGAGCATGTGCATCGGCTGCATGCCGAAGAAGGTCTTGACCTTCTGCTGGCAGGATTTGTCCTCGAGCTTGTCCCACCAGTTCTGCAGCCGTGCGATGACGCTGTCGCCGTAACGCGCGATTTCGTCGCCGGTCATGAATGTGCCGTCCTTGGGCGGCACGTTGGCGAGCTGCACCGCGTACTCGACGCCGTCCTCCATGGATTCAAGGAAGGCTTCGGCGATGCGGAAGATGTGGTGGCACATCAGGCGGATCGAACGGTCGCGGTTGGGAATCACGCGTTCGAGCAGCTGCGCGTCGGGAAGCTGGCGCATCAGCCGCTGCGCGGCCTGCAGCACCATGATCCAGCGCTTGATCAGTTCCTCGGGCGGCAGCGGCTTGTGGCCGGTGCCCTGCAGGCCGACGAATTCCGCGACGTCCTCGAGGTTCTGCCCGAAAACAAACTGTTCGCCCTTGGCGACGACCGGCACGTTGCGCACGCCGAGTTTCAGCAGGCGTTCGCGGCCCTGCGGGTCGTTCAGCACGTCGATGGCGATGAAATCGATTTTTTTCCGCGAAAGAAACTCTTTCGCCCGGAGGCAGCTGCTTCAGCCCGGTTGCGTGAACAGGATGAACTGCTCGTTGGCGCCCATGTGTGACCTTTCGGGAGGCGGTTGAGGTGAGAGCCGAGGCTAAGTCGCAAGCCGCCGGTCGTCAAGGTTCGCAGTGCTATAATCCGCGCGCTTTTCATCCCGCAAGTTTATCCCGCAAGAAATCCACATGATGAAGCTGATCGGGACGACGACCAGTCCCTACACCCGCAAGGTGCGCGTTGTGCTGGCCGAAAAACGCATGGAATGCGAATTCGCCATCGACGCGCCGAACACCGAAGGCAGCACGGTCGCGCAGTACAACCCGCTGGGCAAGATCCCGGTGCTGGTGCTGGACGACGACAGCGCGCTCTTCGATTCGCGCGTGATCGTCGAATATCTCGACAATGCGAGCCCGGGCAACCGGCTGATCCCGGAGGAAAAGCGGCCGCGCATCCAGGTGCGGCGCTGGGAGGCGCTGGCCGACGGCTGCACCGACGCGGCGATCGCGGTGGTCATGGAGAGGCGCCGTCCCGCGGAGCAGCAGTCGCCGGAATGGATCGCGCGCCAGCAGGCGAAGGTCGACCGCGCGCTGCAGATGATGGCGGACGATCTCGCGGCGAAGAACTGGTGCACGGGGGATTTCTTCACGCTCGCCGACATCGCGGTGGGCTGCTGCCTGGCATGGATGGAGCTGCGTTTGCCGGATCTGCCCTGGCGCCGCAATCATCCGAACCTGGCGCGGCTCGCGGACAAGCTGCTGCAGCGTCCGTCGTTCAAGGACACCATTCCCGCCTGAGCGGGGCCGCTTATCCGCCGCCGGCTTCCGCATCCGGCGGGCAACCGGCATCGCGCGGGCCGATCTGCGCCGGTCGCGCCGACTCGATGATGCCGCCGCCGATGCAGACGCGGCTTTCATAAATGACCAGCGATTGCCCGGGCGTCACCGCCCACTGGTTTTCGGCGAAATCGACGACGCATCGCGTGTCCGTCGCTTCCGGCAGCGAGCAGGCCGCATCCTTCTGCCGGTAACGGGTTTTCGCGCCGTACACCCATTGCGTGTGTGGCGCTTCGCCGCTGATCCAGCTCGGGTTGACGGCGGTCAACTGGTCGGAGAGCAGCATCGGATGATCGTGGCCCTGGACCACGACCAGCCGGTTGTCCGCCATGTCCTTGCGCGCGACGTACCAGGCATCGCCGTCGCCGCTGCGGGTGCCGCCGATGCCGAGTCCCTGGCGCTGGCCCAGCGTGTAGAACATCAGTCCCATGTGTTTTCCGACCCTGATGCCCTCGGGCGTGACGATGTCGCCGGGATTCGACGGCAGGTAGCGGTTGAGGAACTCGCGGAACGGACGCTCGCCGATGAAGCAGATGCCGGTCGAATCCTTCTTGTCGTGGTTGGGCAGGCCTTCGCGGCGCGCGATTTCGCGCACGTCGCGCTTGTACAGCACCCCCAGCGGGAACACGGTCTTCGCAAGCTGCTGCTGGTTGAGGCGGTAGAGGAAGTAACTCTGGTCCTTGCCGCCGTCCTCGGCTTTCAGCAACTGGTGGAGGCCGTCGACCTCGCGCACCTGGGCGTAGTGTCCGGTCGCGATGCGGTCGGCGCCCAGGTTCATTGCATGGTCGAGGAAGGACTTGAACTTGATCTCGGCGTTGCACAGCACGTCGGGGTTCGGCGTGCGGCCGGCCTTGTAATCGTTGAGGAACTCGCTGAACACGCGATCCTTGTATTCGGCGCTGAAATTGACGGCCTCGATGTCGATGCCGATGCGGTCGGCGACGGCGACGGCGTCGACCAGGTCCTGGCGCGAGCTGCAATGCTCGTCCGTGTCGTCGTCCTCCCAGTTCTTCATGAACAGGCCGGTGACGTCGAAGCCCTGCTGCTTGAGCAGCAGGGCGGCGACCGCGGAATCGACGCCGCCGGACAGGCCGACGACTATTTTCTGTTTGCGTGCCATGGATTCAGGAATGGTGGTGCAGCAGTTGCAGCGGGTAGCGCCGGCCCGCGATGTAGTCGTCGACGCACTGCATCAGCAGCGGGCTGCGGTGCCGTTCGCGGCAGGCGCGGATTTCGGCGACGGGCATCCACAGCGTGCGCAGGATGCCGGCATCGAGCGGACGATCCTTGGGATCCGAGATTTCCCCGGTGAAGGTGAAGCGCAGGTAGGTGACCGGAGACGCGGGCTTGCGGTACTGGTAGACGCCGACCAGCCCGGTCGGTGTGAAATCCCGCGCCGATTCCTCGAGGGTTTCGCGGATGACGGCCTCGACCAGCGATTCACCGTCTTCGAGATGGCCCGCCGGCTGGTTGTAGAGGATGCCGTCGGCGGTCTGTTCCTCGACCAGCAGGAAGCTGCCGTTGCGTTCGACGACGGCCGCTACGGTGACATTGGGCTTCCACTGCTTTGTTTCATCGGCCATCCGCGTATTTTATCGCCGGCGGCGGCAGGCGTAAAAAAGCAGGGCCGAAGCCCTGCTTTGACCGGACAGAAAGACCGGTTCTTACTTCTTCTTGTCTTTCTTGTCGGCTTTTTTCTCTTTTTTCTCGGTCTTTTTCTCGTCTTTCTTCTCGGCCGAGTAAGCCGGAGCGACGGCCACCGAGGCGAACATCGCCGCCATGATCATTGCGAACAGCTTCTTCATGTTTCCTCCCTTGTTGGACAGAATCGCGTCCGGATTCCGGTGCGCGGCTCAAAGCGAGCCGCATTACATTAGCGCATGCCCATGTCATTGACAACAGGGGGGCGGGGGGCGCCCGGGCAATAAAAAAGGCAGGGCGTGAGCCCTGCCTTTCCGAGCAAAACCGGCAGATTACTTCTTGTCGGCTTTTTTCTCGCTTTTCTTCTCAGCCTTGGCGGGGGCTTTTTTCTCTTCCTTTTTTTCTTCTTTCTTGGCTTCGGCGGCGAAGGCCGGGGCAACCGAAACGGTGGCGAATACGGCGGCGATGATGGCGGCAAACAGTTTGCTCATGATTTCCTCAATAAATTAGCGGTTGATCAACCAGGCCTTGCGGCCTTTGACCGAAACAGTCGGTCAGCGCCAATAACGGGCGTGTTTGCCGCCGGTTGACAGTTTCGCGACAGATTTGTCGATAAAGATCAGACATAAAAACAAGGGCCTGCAATCGGGCGTCGACGGATGGTGATTTTCGTCGGGTGCTGGCAGGTGATGTAACACTAAATTGACGATGGCGCTTTTTTCCAGCTTCCCGGCGCAATGCCGGCGATAGTCCACGATCCGACGCTGTAGCGGATCAGGCGCAGGGTCGGAAAACCTGCGGCCGCCGTCATCCGCCGCACTTGGCGGTTGCGACCCTCGCGCAGGGTCAGGCGCAGCCAGGCGGTCGGGATGGCCTGGCGCGAACGGATCGGAGGCACCCGCGGCCATACCCAGTCCGGCTCGGCAACCAGTTCCGCTTCCGCCGGACGGGCGCGGAAGTCACTCAGGCGGATTCCCGCGCGCAGGGGTTCCAGCGCCGCGTCGTCCGGAGCGCCCTCGACTTGGGCGAAATAGGTTTTTGGCAGCTTGTGCCGCGGATCGCTGATCCGGTGCTGAAGGGCGCCGTCACCGGTCAGCACGACCAGGCCCTCGCTGTCGGTATCCAGCCGGCCTGCCGGATAGACACCGGGGACGTCGACGAAGTCCTTCAGGGTGGGGTGGCTGCCAGAAGGACTGAACTGGCAGATCACGCCATAGGGTTTGTTGAGCAGGATGACGTCCGGCATGTCCCGATTCTAAGGGACGGCCAAACGCGGTTCCCGTGGGGGATGTCGCGGGGCTGGCAGGGGCAGTCGTTGCTTGCTGCGATTTCCTTCAGCTTGTCGCAGCCGTCGGGATGACGTGGACGTTTGCCGGAAAGAAAAAAGGAAAAGAAAAAGCCCGCGGCATGCCGCGGGCTTTGTTTTTGCAGGTCGCCCCCGCATCGCTGCGGTGGCGAAAATTCACAGCTTCAGGCTGCTTGGATGTTAGAGGCTTGTTTGCCCTTCGGGCCCTGGGTGACTTCGAAAGACACTTTCTGGCCTTCTTTCAGTGTCTTGAAGCCGTTCATCTGGATCGCGGAGAAGTGCGCGAAGAGGTCTTCGCTGCCGTCGTCCGGCGTGATGAAGCCATAGCCTTTGGAGTCATTGAACCATTTCACAGTACCAGTTGCCATATGCCTGCCTTGATAGAAAAGCGGATGGGCTCCGCGATTTGTTCGAGTTCCAAGGATCGCACCGGCCAAACTCAGGTACTGCGCTGGTCTTGCGATAAAACCTGAACCCCAACACCCGACTGCTTTCTAGGGTATTTGCCGGCGAAAGTCAAGCATGCCTGAAAACCGCCGGATCCGGCGGATTTTCCCATTGTTTGCAACCACTTGAAAAATTCCCCGTTCCGGTGAAAAAATAGGTTCACGGCGGATCCATGACGGATTCGCGGCGATCCGGGGCGGCTGACCGGGCTCTGGCGAAGCAGGCAAGGCACAGTTCAACGGCATCATGGCAACCAGGCAGCGTGAAGACACCGTCCTCGAGGCGAAGCGTAGCAAGACCAAGCCACCACCGATGTTCAAGGTGCTGCTGCTGAACGACGACTATACGCCCATGGATTTCGTCGTCAGTGTCCTGCAGCGGTTCTTTTCCCTGAGCCGGGAGCGGGCGACCCAGGTCATGCTGAAAGTTCACCGCGAAGGCATGGGGGTCTGCGGCATATTTCCCCGGGATGTTGCGGCAACCAAAGTCGAGCAGGTAAAGTCATACGCCAAGCAGCACCAACATCCGTTACAGTGCGTAATGGAAGAGAACTGAGGTACCACTCCAACAGCCATGATCGGACAACCATGATTGCCCAGGAACTTGAAGTCAGCTTGCACATGGCGTTTATGGAGGCCCGCCAGAAACGCCACGAATTCATCACCGTCGAGCACCTGCTGCTGGCGCTGCTCGACAACCCGTCGGCCTCGGAAGTGCTGCGCGCCTGCGCGGCCAACGTCGACGAACTGCGCAAGCTGCTGGCCGATTTCGTCACCGAGCACACGCCGATCCTCGCCGGCGAGGAGGTCGACACCCAGCCGACCCTCGGTTTCCAGCGCGTGATCCAGCGCGCGATCCTGCACGTCCAGTCCTCCGGCAAGAAGGAAGTGACCGGCGCCAACGTGCTGGTGGCGATCTTCGGCGAGAAGGATTCGCACGCGGTGTATTTCCTGCACCAGAAGGGCGTGACCCGGCTCGACGTGGTCAATTTCATTTCGCACGGCATCAGCAAGGTGCCGCAGACCCAGCAGCAGCCCAAGCCGGAAGGCGAGGCGGCCGAGGCCGAGCAGGAGGCTCAGCCCGGCGGCGCGCTGGAGTCCTACACCCAGAACCTCAATGCGCTGGCCACCTCCGGCAGGATCGATCCGCTGATCGGCCGCGCCCACGAACTGGAGCGGGTGATCCAGACCCTGTGCCGCCGGCGCAAGAACAACCCGTTGCTGGTCGGCGAGGCCGGCGTCGGCAAGACCGCGATCGCCGAGGGGCTCGCGCGCCGCGTGGTCGAAGGCGAGGTGCCGGACATCCTGAAGAAGGCCGTGGTCTATGCGCTCGACATGGGCGCGCTGCTGGCCGGCACGAAATACCGCGGCGATTTCGAGCAGCGGCTGAAGGCGGTGCTGAAACAGCTCGCCGAGAATCCGCACGCGATCCTGTTCATCGACGAGATCCACACCCTGATCGGCGCCGGCGCCGCTTCGGGTGGCACGCTCGACGCCTCCAACCTGCTGAAGCCGGCGCTGTCCGGCGGCCAGCTGAAATGCATCGGCGCGACGACCTACAACGAATACCGCGGCGTGTTCGAGAAGGACCACGCGCTGTCGCGGCGTTTCCAGAAAATCGATGTCACCGAGCCGACCGTCGCCGAGACCGTGGCCATCCTGAAGGGCCTGAAGTCGCGCTTCGAGGAACACCACGGCGTCAAGTACCAGCCGGCCGCGCTGAGCGCCGCGGCGGAGCTGTCGGCGCGCTTCATCAACGACCGCCACCTGCCGGACAAGGCCATCGACGTCATCGACGAGGCCGGCGCGGCGCAGAAGATCCTGCCGAAATCGAAGCAGAAGCGCGTCATCGGCAAGCACGAGATCGAGGAGATCATCGCCAAGATCACGCGCATCCCGGCGCAGACCGTGTCGGTCGACGACCGCAACGCGCTGAAGACGCTGGACCGCGACCTGAAGGCCGTGGTGTTCGGCCAGGACAAGGCGATCGACGCGCTGACCGCCGCGATCCGCATGGCGAGGAGCGGCCTCGGCAACCCGGTGAAGCCCATCGGCAGTTTCCTGTTCAGCGGCCCCACCGGCGTCGGCAAGACCGAGGTCGCGCGCCAGCTCGCCTACGTGATGGGCGTCGAGCTGCTGCGCTTCGACATGTCCGAATACATGGAGCGCCACGCCGTGTCGCGGCTGATCGGCGCGCCGCCGGGCTACATCGGCTTCGACCAGGGCGGCCTGCTGACCGAGGCGGTCACCAAGCATCCGTACTCGGTGCTGCTGCTCGACGAGATCGAGAAGGCGCATCCGGACATCTTCAACATCCTGCTGCAGGTGATGGACCACGGCACGCTGACCGACAACAACGGCCGCAAGGCGGATTTCCGCAACGTGGTGATCGTGATGACCACCAACGCCGGCGCCGCCGAGCTGTCGAAAACCTCGATCGGTTTCACCAGCGTGAAGCAGGTCGGCGACGAGATGGCAGAGATCAAGCGCATGTTCACGCCGGAGTTCCGCAACCGCCTGGACGGCATCATTTCCTTCCAGTCGCTGGACCGCGCGATCATCCTGCGCGTCGTCGACAAGTTCCTGATGCAGCTCGAGGAGCAGTTGCACGAGAAGAAGGTCGACATCAGCTTCACGCCGGCGCTGCGCGAATACCTCGCCGACAGGGGCTTCGACCCGCAGATGGGCGCGCGGCCGATGTCGCGGCTGATCCAGGACACCATCCGCAGCGCGCTGGCTGACGAACTGCTGTTCGGCCGGCTGGCCAGCGGCGGCAAGGTGGCCGTCGACATCGACGGCGACGGCAAGGTGCGGCTGGAGTTTGCCGAAGAAGCCGCCAGCGTCGCCTGAGCTTCACCGTTCCCCGTTTCGTTTCCCGCCGCCGGCTTCCCTGCCGGCGGTTTTCTTGACACTGTTCGCCTTTGCGTGGACACTGGCTTTATTAGAAAAGCCTGATGCACCAGGGTTCAGCGGTCCCACTCGTTGATTGGAGGAGCACATGCGTAGAGTAATGACCTTGCTGGTCGCGGTCGCGGCCGGCGGATTGGCGCAGCCTGCGGCGGCGGCCGATGCCCAGTATGCCCGCGGCCTGGCGGCGACCTGTTTCGCCTGCCACGGCACCGACGGCCGCAGCGTCAACAGCGTGCCGCCCAGCCTGGCCGGACAGAACCGCGATTACCTGCTGAAGCAGCTGCAGGAATTCCGCGACGGCAAACGTCCGGCGACCATCATGCACCAGCATGCCAAGGGTTACACCAACGAGCAGCTCGAGCTGATCGCCGGTTATTTCGCATCGGTCACGCCCGGTCGCGCAGCGCCTGCGCCGGCCGTGCGCTAGGAGGACAACATGACGATATCCAGACGCGAATTCATGAAGTGGACCTCCGCGGGCGCGGGGGTGGCGGCAATCGCAGGCTGCGCCACCGCCGGCAGCGGCGGCGCCGGCCGGGTGGTGGTGATCGGCGGCGGTTACGGCGGTGCGACCGCGGCGAAGTTCGTGAAAATGTGGGGCCCGGACATCGACGTCACGCTGGTCGAACCGAACCAGCACTTCATTTCCTGCCCGATCAGCAACCTGGTGCTCGGCGGCAACGCGCAGATGGCCGACATCACCTTCAGCTACGAAGGCCTGCGCGCCCGCGGCATCCGCGTGATCCGCGACAGCGCGGTGGCGATCGATGCCGACAAGCGCGTGGTGCGGCTTGCCGGCGGCGACAGCCTGCCCTATGACCGCGCGATCGTCTCGCCGGGCATCGAATTCATGATCGACCAGATTCCCGCCCTGAAGAACGCGGATGCGCAGAACCGCATTCCGCACGCCTGGAAGGCCGGCGCGCAGACGGTGATCCTGCGCAAGCAGCTGGAGTCCATGCGCGACGGCGGCGTCTACGTGCTGCAGGTGCCGATGGCGCCGTACCGCTGCCCGCCCGGACCGTACGAGCGCGTGTGCCAGGTCGCGGATTACTTCAAGAAGGCCAAGCCGAAATCGAAAATCATCGTGCTCGACTCCAACCCGGACATCACCTCGAAGAAGGGGCTGTTCCTGGCGGCCTGGAACGGGATGTACAAGGGCATGATCGATTACCGGCCGAACAGCGAAATCGCCGACGTCGACGTCAGGGGCATGACCGTCAAGCTGCAGTTCGACAACGTCAAGGGCGACGTGCTCAACGTCGTTCCGGCGCAGCGCGCCGCCGACATCGCGGTGAAGAGCGGGCTGATCACCGCCAACAACCGCTGGTGCGGCATCGACTGGACGACCTGCGAATCGACCGCCGTCAAGGGCGTGCACGTGCTCGGCGACTCGACGCTGTCGGCGCCGGGCATGCCCAAGTCGGGCAGCATGGCCAACCAGCATGCCAAGGTCTGCGCCGCGGCCGTGGTGGCGCTGATCAAGGGCCGGCCGGCCAACACCGACACGATGATGATGAACACCTGCTACAGCTTCGTCAGCGGCAACAGCGCGATGCACGTCGCGTCGGTGCACCGCTACGATCCGGCGCAGAAGACCATCGCGCCGGTGAAGGGCAGCGGTGGCGTGTCGAGCGCGGCGAGCGCGGCCGAGGCGGCCTACGCCTGGGGCTGGGCCCGCAACATCTGGGCCGAAGCGCTGGCCTGAAGTTCGTTCGTAACGGAAAAAGGGGCGCCGCGGCGCCCCTTTTTCATTTCCGCCTGCCGGACAGCGGCGGCACCTGCCACCAGGTCAGCGCGACGAGCAGCGCGTAGAGCAGGTAGGCGGCGGTGAACATCCACGGCGGCAGGTCGTAAAACAGCAGGGCGTGAATCCAGCGCGCGATGAAGCTGCGTTCGCCGGCCGTCCCGCGCAGCGCGTCTTCCCACAGCGTGAGCGGGCACCAGATGCCGGCCGCGGCTTCCGCGCTGACGAACAGGATGGCAGCGAGATGGGCGATGCGGAATGTCCGGTCGCGCACCCAGCGCCAGCCGCGGGCGGTGCCGATCCACACCAGCGGCAGGCCGGCGACGACAAACAGGACGAAAAGAAAATGAATGACGAGGATCAAGTCGGCGAGCAGCAGCCGCATCGCGCCCGGTCCGTCAGGGCGTTGCGCCGGTGGCGACCGGACGCCGGCGGTCGCTGACCCATTCGCTCCAGGATCCGGGATACAGCCGCGAACCCGCGAGACCGGCCACTTCCATCGCCAGCAGATTGTGGCAGGCGGTGACGCCGGAGCCGCACTGGTGGACGATGTCCGCGGAGGCCTGCCCGTTCAGCAGCGCGCCGAATTCGGTTTTCAGCGCGGCCGGCGTCTTGAAGAGGTCGTCGTCGTCGAGGTTGAGCTTGAAGAAGCGGTTGATCGCACCGGGGATGTGCCCGGCGACCGGGTCCAGGGTTTCGTTCTCGCCGCGATAACGGTCGTTGCTGCGCGCGTCCAGCACCAGCGCCTTGCGCTCGCCGATGTTCGCCTGCAGCCGCGCGCTGTCGACGGCCAGCTGTGGCTGCGGCCTGATGCTGAAACTCACCGGCTCCGGTGCCGGCTGTTCCACGGTAAAGGGCAGTTTCGCGCGGGTCCAAGCCGGCCATCCGCCGTCGAGCACGGCGACTTTCACGTGGCCGACCCAGCGCAGCATCCACCACAGCCGGGATGCGTAGACGCCGCCGGATTCGTCGTAGGCGACGACCTGGCTGTCGTTGTCGATGCCCAGCGCGCCGAGGCGCAGGCCGAAGGTCGCGGGATGCGGCAGCGGATGGCGGCCGTTGAGTCCGGTCTTCGGTCCCGAGAGATCGACGTCGAGATGAAGGAAGCGCGCGCCCGGAATGTGCCCCGCGCGGTAGGCGCGGTAACCCGCGCTGTGGTCCGCCAGGTTATGGCGGCAGTCGCAGATCACCCACTGCCGGTCATTGAGATGGGCTGCGGTTTCTTCGGCGCTGACGAGCGTGGTGAAAGCCATGGACGGACGCATCCGGCGCAATTGTCGGGACGGCAAAGGTAGCAAACACCGAACGAAAAGCAAGCGCCGGAAAACAACAACGGCAACACCGGGTTGCCGTCATTTTCATAAACACTTGTTTTTACTGATATTTTTAAACGTGCGGCGCCACTTCACGGCGCAGGAACTCGTGGAAATGGACCATGCCGTCTTCCATCGGCGACTGGTAGGGCCCGGCTTCGCTGCGGCCCTGCAGCCACAGCGCGTGCCGGCCTTCGGTCATGCGCGCGATGATCTCGGCGTCCTCCACCGCGGTCTCGCGGTAGGCGGCCTGCTCGGCCTCGACGAACTCGCGCTCGAACAGCGCGATGTCCTCGGGATAATAGAACTCGATGACGTTGCTGCAGGCCTCGGGGCCGCGTGGAACGATCGTGCTGACGACCAGCACGTGCGGATACCACTCGACCATCAGGTTCGGGAAATAGGTCAGCCAGATCGCGCCGTGCGCCGGCGACCGGCCTTCGCCGTAACGCAGCACCTGCTCGTGCCAGCGTCCGTACACCGCGCTGCCGGGACGGGCCAGTCCGTTCTTGATGCCGCAGGTCTGCACGCTGTACCAGTCGCCGAATTGCCAGCGCAGATCGGACACGTTGACGAACTGGCCGAGGCCGGGATGGAAGGGCTCGACGTGATAGTCCTCGAGGTAGACCTCGATGAAGGTTTTCCAGTTGCAGGCGTACTCCTCGACCTCGACGCGGTCGAGCATGTAGCCGGAGAAGTCGAGGTCCTGCATCACGCCCATGCCGGCGAGATCGCGCGCGACGTCGCGCTTGCCCGAGAACAGCAGGCCGTTCCAGCGCGTCAGCGGCGTGCGCGCGAGATCGAGGCAGGGGTTCTCGGCGAAATGCGGCGCGCCGAGCAGCCTGCCGTCCATGCCGTAGGTCCAGCGGTGCAGCGGGCAGATGATGTTCTGCGCGTTGCCGCGGCCCTTCAGGATCACCGCCTGGCGGTGGCGGCAGATGTTCGACAGCAGCTCGACGCCCTGCGCGTTGCGCACCAGCGCCTGCGCGTTGCCGGTCCAGGACAGCGCGTGATAGTCGCCGGCGTTCGGCACCATCAGTTCATGGCCGACGTAACCCGGGCCGTTGTCGAACAGCAGGCGCTGTTCGATGGCGTGAATCCGCGGATCGAAATACCAGTGGGCGGGCAGTTGCGGTGCGGTCTTGCGAAGCGCGATGGCGCTGGAGAGGTCGGACATGCAGCGGGATCTGGTTTACGGGTTGAGCAGCCAAGAGTGGCTTTTCAAGGTCATGATTCTTAAGCGTTTTAGGCTTGCACCGGGCCCGCGGAAAAAGGTCGGCTATTCTTTCCCAGGGGCCCCCAAAAGGCAACAACAATTTCCCCGGGAAGCCGCCGTTGCGCCGGGTGCCGGGTTCATAAGATTCTGTTTGTTAAGGAAAAATTTAACAAAACACGCTGTTGCAAATGTGCCAGTGCTGTCGATCGGCGGTTGCGGCGATGCCGGGTTTTCAGCGAAGGCCCTGTCGTTCCTGGCGCCGTTCCCAGCGCCGGCCGGAAGTGGTCAGCCGGTGCGCGATGCGCAGCGGCCGGCTGTAGGTTTTCAGCTGCCGCGACAGCGCGATGTCCTCCATCAGCGGAATGTCGGGGAAATGCCCGGCCGCTTCGAACAGTGAACGGGTGATGAAGATCGCCTGCCGACCGGTGGCGATGCCGGTCAGCCGGGAGCGCCAGTTCATCATCTGCGCGATGACCCGCAGCATCGGGTGGCGGCCGTCGATGCGCACGTCGAAGCACCCCCAGCTGCGGCGGCCGCGGGCAAGGCCGTCGATGATCAGGCCATCGGCGTTTTCGGGCAGCCGCGTGTCGGCGTGCAGGAAGCAGAGGATTTCCCCCCGCGCGGCAGCCGCGCCCGCGTTCATCTGCCGGGCACGGCCGCGTTCCGCCGCGATGACGCGGTCGGCCGCGTTTTGCGCGAGCGCGACGGTGGCATCGGCGCTGCCGCCGTCGACGACGATGATCTCGACGCCGCGCCGGCGCAGCGGCTGCAGGCTGTCGAGCGTTGCCGCGATCCGCTCCGCTTCGTTCAGCGCGGGGATGATGATGGACAGGGACAAGAGGCGGAGTTTCCTGTTTTCGGGAGGCAGTCGGCTTTTGCGTCAGGCACGGCATTCTGCCATCCGGGCCGGTGGCGTTTGCGGCGCGGGTGCGCGTTTCAGGCCGCGGATCGCGTCCTCGCCGGTCGCGGCCGGCGCCGAATGGCGCGCTGCAATCCGGAGGCCGCGCCGGTCTTCGCGTTGACCGCAAGCCTCTGATTGCGTTACATTTCCTGTCCTTTCTGCGGGGTCGCGGGCCCATGACCAAAACCACCAAGAACACACCGGCCACACCCACCTTCGAGTCCTCGCTCGCCGAGCTCGAAAAAATCGTCGAAGCCATGGAAGAGGGCCAGATGCCGCTCGAACAGTCGCTGGCCGCCTACAAGCGCGGCGCGGAGCTGCTGAAGTTCTGCCAGGCCCAGCTGCAGGATGCCCAACAGCAGGTGAAGATCATGGAAAACGGCGTGCTGAAGAACTTCGGCGCCGCCGAGCAGTAACCCCCTGTCATCGTGACCGCTCCCGATTTCCAGGCCTGGGCCGCCGCCGGGCAAGAACGCATCGAGGCTTTCCTGCAGCGCGTGCTGCCGCAGCCAGACATCGCGCCGCAGCGCCTGCACGCGGCGATGCGCTACGCCGCGCTCGGCGCCGGCAAGCGCGTGCGCCCGCTGCTGGCCTACGCCGCCGGCGAAGTGTCGGGCGCCGACGTCGAGCGCGCGACCGTGGCGGGCGCGGCGGTCGAACTGATCCACGCCTATTCGCTGGTGCACGACGATCTGCCGTGCATGGACGACGACGTGCTGCGCCGGGGCAAGCCGACCTGCCACGTCGAATTCGACGAAGCCACCGCGCTGCTGGTCGGCGACGCGCTGCAAAGCCTCGCCTTCCAGTTGCTCGGCGATTACCGGCTTGCCGACGACCCCGCCGCGCAGCTCGAGATGGTCAAGCTGCTCGCGGCGGCGGCCGGCTCGCGCGGCATGGCCGGCGGGCAGGCGATCGACCTCGCCGCGGTGGGCAGGACGCTGACCGTGCCCGAACTCGAATTCATGCACATCCACAAGACCGGCGCGCTGATCCGCGCCGCTGCCGTGCTCGGCGCGCGCTGCGGCAGTGGACTCTCCGACGCCGAATTCGCGCGCGTCGACAGCTTCGCGAAATCCGTCGGGCTCGCTTTCCAGGTCGTCGACGACGTGCTCGACGCCGACGGTTCGACGGCGACGCTGGGCAAGACCGCCGGCAAGGATGCCGAGCAGGGCAAGCCGACCTACGTCAGCGCCATGGGCATTCCCCAGGCGAAGGCGCTGGCCGCGCAACTGCGCGAGGAAGCCCTTGCCGCCATCACGCCTTTCGGCGACCGCGGCGCCCGGCTCGCGCAACTGGCCGATTTCATCGTGCTGCGCAAGTTCTGAGACAATGGGGCCATGAGCGGAACCATGACCCTCGAAGGCGCCGGCGGGCGCGAGCAGCCGAAGTACGATCTGCTGAAGTCGATCGCTTCTCCGGCGGACCTGCGCCTGCTCGAACGCAGCCAGCTGCCGCGCCTGGCCGCGGAGCTGCGCGAATATCTCGTCGAGTCGGTCAGCCAGACCGGCGGCCATCTATCGTCGAATCTCGGCACGGTGGAGCTGACGATCGCGCTGCACTACGTGTTCGACACGCCGCACGACCGGCTGGTGTGGGACGTCGGCCACCAGACCTACGGCCACAAGATCCTGACCGGCCGCCGCGAGGGCATGAAGAACCTGCGCATGTGGCAGGGTCTGTCCGGCTTCCCGCAGCGCACCGAATCCGAGTACGACACCTTCGGCACCGCGCACTCCAGCACTTCGATCAGCGCTGCGCTGGGCATGGCGGTGGCGGCGAAGCTGAAGGGCGAGCCGCGCCGCGCGGTGGCGATCATCGGCGACGGCGCGATGAGCGCGGGCATGGCCTTCGAGGCGCTGAACAACGCCGGCGACATGGACGTCGATCTGCTGGTGATCCTGAACGACAATGACATGTCGATCTCGCCGCCGGTCGGCGCGCTGAACAAGTACTTGGCCAAGCTGATGTCGGGCCGCTTCTACGCCAAGGCCAAGGATCTCGGCACCAAGGTGCTGGGCGACCTGGCGCGCAGGGCGGAAGAACACGTCAAGGGCATGGTCACGCCGGGCACGATGTTCGAGGAGTTCGGCTTCAACTACATCGGGCCCATCGACGGCCACGATCTCGACGCGCTGCTGCCGACGCTCAACAACATCAAGCGCCTGAAGGGGCCGCAGTTCCTGCACGTGGTCACGCGCAAGGGGCAGGGCTACAAGCTGGCCGAGAACGATCCGATTCTCTATCACGGCGTGTCGAAGTTCGACCACCGGGCGGGCATCGCGGGCGGCAAGTCCGGCGGCAAGCCGAGCTACACCCAGGTCTTCGGCGACTGGCTCTGCGACATGGCCGAGCGCGACCCGCGGCTGGTCGGCATCACGCCGGCGATGCGCGAAGGCTCGGGCATGGTGAGGTTCGCGCAGCAGTTTCCGAAACGCTACTTCGACGTCGGCATCGCCGAGCAGCATGCGGTGACCTTCGCCGCCGGCATCGCCTGCGAAGGCTACAAGCCGGTGGTGGCGATCTACTCGACCTTCCTGCAGCGCGGCTACGACCAGCTGATCCACGACGTGCAGATCCAGAACCTGCCGGTGGTGTTCGCGCTGGACCGCGGCGGGCTGGTCGGCGCCGACGGCGCCACGCACAACGGCAGCTTCGACCTGAGCTACCTGCGCTGCCTGCCCAACATGACGGTGATGGCACCGGCCGACGAGAACGAATGCCGGCAGATGCTCTATACGGCCTTCCAGATGAACACGCCCGCCGCGGTGCGCTACCCGCGCGGCACGGGCCCCGGCGTGCCGGTGCAGAGAGAGATGGCCGCGCTGCCGGTGGGCAAGGGCGAAGTGCGCCGCCGCGGCAACGGCCTGGTGGCGATCCTCGCCTTCGGCTCGATGCTGGCGCCGGCGCTGGCGATTGCCGACGAGTTCGACGCGACGGTCGCCAACATGCGCTTCGTCAAGCCGCTCGACGACGAACTGGTGCGCGATCTCGCGGTGACGCATTCGCTGCTGGTCACCATCGAGGAAAACGTGATCATGGGCGGCGCCGGCAGCGCCGTGCTCGAATCGCTGGAACGCCAGGGCTGCACCGTGCACGTGCTGCAGCTTGGATTGCCCGACAGCTTCGTCGACCAGGGCGATCCCGCGCTGCAGCTGGCGAGCGTCGGGCTCGATGCCGAGGGCATCGCGCTGTCGATCCGGAGCCGCCTGTCGGCGATGGCCTCCGGCAAGGCGCCGCAGCGGGACTGACATGCGCAAGGAAAATTCGATGGACGGCTACGCCAGGAACGACCAGTACAACCCCGACATCATCCGCAGCATCTCGGAGAAATACGCCGGCATCCTGCGCGACATCGGCGAGGATCCGCAACGCGAAGGTCTGGTGAAGACGCCGGAGCGCGTCGCCAAGGCGCTGCAGTACCTGACCCACGGCTACGACCTCGACCCCGCGGAAATTCTCAAGTCCGCGATGTTCACCGAGGAATACCAGCAGATGGTCATCGTGCGCGACATCGAGGTCTACTCGCTGTGCGAGCACCACATGCTGCCCTTCTTCGGCAAGGCGCACGTCGCCTACATTCCGAAGGGCCGCATCGTCGGGCTGTCGAAGGTGCCGCGCGTGGTCGATGCCTATGCGCGGCGATTGCAGGTGCAGGAGCGCCTGACCGTGCAGATCCGCGACTGCATCCAGGACACGCTCGATCCCGCGGGCGTCGCCGTCGTGATCGAGGCGCAGCACATGTGCATGATCATGCGCGGCATCCAGAAGCAGCATTCGGTCGCCACGACCTCGGCCTTCACCGGCGAGTTCAACAAGGACGTGACCCGCGCCGAGTTCCTGCGGCTGATCGCGGCAAAATCATAAAAATATCAATAAAATCAAGTACTTATATAAACTCTTTCCCGGCATGATTCCGGCATGAGCGCCGACACCCACAGCAGCGAATACCTCGCCGGACAGATCCTGCCGGCGGTGCGGCGCGGCGAGATGGTGATCCTCGTCGACAGCGAGGACCGCGAGAACGAGGGCGACCTCTGTGTCGCCGCCGAGCGCGCGACGCCCGGGGCGATCAACTTCATGGCCTCGGAGGCCCGCGGCCTGGTGTCGCTGGCGCTGACCGAGGACCGGCTGCGCACGCTGGGCCTCTCGCTGATCACCGACGACTCCGGTAACCAGACCCGCTTCGGCACCGCCTTCGCCACGCCGATCGACGCGCGCGAGGGCGTGGGCTCGGGCATGTCCGCGCAGGACCGCGCGCGCACCATCGCGGCGGCCATTGCCGACAACGCCAAGCCGGCCGACCTGATCCGCCCCGGCCGCCTGCAGACGCTGCGCGCCGTCGATGGCGGCGTGCTCGCGCGCCGCGGCCACACCGAGGCGGCGGTGGACCTCGCGCGGCTGGCGGGGCTGAAGCCCGCCGGCGTGATCTGCGAGATCATGAACCCCGACGGCACGATGGCGCGCATGCCGCAGCTCGAGGCCTTCGCGCAAAAGCACGGCATCCGCATCCTGAAGATCAGCGACCTCGTGGCCTACCGGCAGAACGAGCGCGACATCCGGCGCAAGGCCGAGACCGTGCTGCCGACCAGCAAGGCTGGCGAATTCAGGATGATTGTCTACGCCGACGGCCTCGAATCCAGCCTGTTCGTCGCGCTGGTCAAGGGCGAAGTGGGTGGAGAGCCGGTGTTGGTGCGCCTGCACTCGCAGTGCCTGACCGGCGACGTCTTCGGTTCCGAGCGCTGCGACTGCGGCGAACAGCTCGACGCGGCGCTGGGCCTGATCGAAAAGGCCGGCCGCGGCGTGCTGGTCTACATGTTCGACGAGGGCCGCGGCATCGGCCTGCTGAACAAGATCCGCGCCTACGCGCTGCAGGACCAGGGCCACGACACCGTCGAAGCCAACCACGCGCTGGGCTTTGCCGCCGACATGCGCGACTACAGCGCCGGCGCGCACATCCTCTCCGACCTCGGCGCGCGCCGCGTGCGCCTGATGACCAACAACCCCGACAAGGTCGCGGCGCTCGCCGACTACGGCCTGGAGGTGGTGGAGCGCGTCGCGGTGGAAGTGCCGCCGCGCAAGGCCAACGAGAGTTACCTTGCCACCAAGCGCAGCAAGTTCGGGCATCTGCTGTCGATGGTGGGTGGGGCGCCGGAAGATAAGAAGTAGGACTGGTCGACTGGGCCTGAGGCCCACAAGCAACGCGACAGATTACGGGGTGAGCTCATGAAATTCGATGCTACTGCACAAGCGTACAAAAGAAATCGACCCCTTACCTTCTACGGTAACGAGTGAATGACATCGGGTAGATCCAGTAGACGATTCACTACGATCGTGCCATGAACGCTAGCGTGCTTTCGAACATGGGGAGCCATGTAGCGATCAGCTCGGAACACTCGAACGTAGGGGGCGTACATGGCATGCACTGCGTCCAAGAAGTCGCTGTTTTCCGGCTGTCGAGGTTTTTTCCCGGATACCGAGTCCCAGAGCGCTGAATAGAGCACTTTGAGTGCGAGTGTCAGGCTGGGGCAATACCGCTCGACTAGCTTACTGTCGTCGGTAACTGCGCCTGGAAGTGACAGGCTGGTTGCCAGACGGTTGGGAATATTTACCAGTGAGTGTTGGAGGGAAGTGTGCCATCCACTTGGTGTGAAGAGATTCCTATCGGAGGAGACGCCGACCTGATCCATCGTCGCCGCAAGGGCTAATGTCTCGGTGGATAGGGTGCGCATACGCGAGCATATGTCCTGAGGAAAAAATACTGGGATCAGGTCTTGCAATCTAACATTTGATTATTCAGGAGTAGATTTTTTAAAAGCGACTACTCCGGTTCTCAACTCACCGCAATCTCCGCTCGTAGGCCCAAGGCAGCAAGGGCTCGCTCAAGAGCAGCCACCTTGGTCTGATGATGAGGATCGAGCATGCGCCGCGCCTCCTTCTCATGAATCTGCATGCGCCGCGCCAATTCGGATTTCGATACGCCCTGTTCGCGCATGGAGAGATATACCGCAGCCTTCAGCGCCGTGGTCACCGGGCTTGAAACCATGCGTTCCCTGCTTTTCGCGCGGGACGGTGCAGGGATATCAAGTGCATCCTCGATACGTGCCTCAATTGCGGCTTGCAGGGCGCCTTCGGCTTCGGACAAAGCTTCTTCAATGCTGTCACCCTGGGTGATCGCTTCGGGAATATCCCGGAAGGTCACGACGTAGCCGCCGTCCTTGCGGTCGCGGGTGAGTTTTACGGGGTAGATGAATTGCAGCATGGCCAGCTCCTTAGCGAAGATCCTGCTCGGTCAGCCCGATTTGCTTGAGCATCGCGTAATACGTTCCGGTTTTCAGTTCGTCCTTGGGGTTGCGAACCACTGTCCGCCGGTCTCCAAGGATCAGCACGCCGTGAGAACCTTTGCCGCGGTCGGCACGCCATTCGCAGGCAAGGTCAGCTGCCTTTGCGTACTTTTGCACTTTGCGAATGAACTCGTTACCCCGCATCGGAGGACTCCGGATTCAGCTTGGCATTATCGGACAATTTTGTCCGATTTTCAAGGAAGGCGTTACGGGGTGAACTGGCTACTTCTTCGTACGTTTTTGCTCGAACAGACTGGAGTGTTGCGCGGGCTTCTTGCCCTGTGGCACCAGCTTTCTGATCTGTCGCAATTGCGCCGCGCTCAGCGGACCGTCGTCCATCGGATATTGCGGCGTTGTATCGGGCGTCGATTCAGGTGACATGGTGGTTGAATGAATGGTCATGAGGATTCCTTTTCGCGGATACGTATTAAGTATTTGTTTTTATTGATATTTTTAAGACAGTCAAAACCGCCGAATCAACGTCAAGGCCTGCCCATCCCGCTTCATTTCCGTCCGGTTCAGAAAACTCATCCCCAGCAGCGCGACCTTCAGTCCATCGCCTTCGAGTACGACAGCCTCTACAGCATGAAGCGTGATGTCACCGACTTTCACGGTATCGAGCGTGACGCGATAGGCTACAGCCTTGCCGTTGGCGGTCTGTGTGTAGCCGCGCTGGCCGTTGAGATAATTGATGCCGAGCCGGCGTGCATCGGCGCTGGGCAGTGCAATGGAGGTGGCGCCGGTGTCGACGAGGAACTGCACCGTGCCGCCATTGACCTGGCCCACGGTCATGTAGTGGCCACGTTCGTCGGCAGCCAGCGTGACCGAGGCACCGCTGTTGCCGGCGGACAGGCCTGCGCCGCCGATGCGCATGCCCGAACCCAATGCAAGATTGAGGCGTTTGCCGCGGAATTCGATGACGGCGCCTTTGCTGTCGGCGCTGATCAGCTTGACGCCTTCGGGCGAGGTCTGCCCGGCGGACAACATGCGCGGCCTGCCGCCGTCGATGACCAGCTGGGCCTTGCCGCCGAACAGGGCGGTGACGGCGATGTCGGCGGCAGTGGCGGGGATGGCGACGAACAGCCACAGCGCGGTGATCCATGCAGTAGTATTGCCGTACCGCATTGCCCGCCGTTCATCGAGTGCCTGCATGAAACCCGTCGCCATATTTCGCCATGTCCCGACTGAAGGTCCGGCGTATTTTGCCACGGTCCTCGAGCGCAGGAAGATTCCGTACGGGCTGGTGAAAATCGACGCCGGCGATCCGGTGCCGGCCGACGCTTCGGCCTATGCGGGACTCTGCTTCATGGGCGGGCCGATGAGCGTCAACGACGATCTGCCGTGGATTGCGCAGGAGCTGGCATTGATCCGCGACGCGGTGGCACGCGGCGTGCCGGTGCTGGGCCACTGCCTCGGCGGGCAGTTGATGGCGAAGGCGCTGGGCGCGCCGGTCACGCGCAATCCGGTCAGGGAGATCGGCTGGGGCGAGGTCCGCGTGCTCGACCATCCGGAGGCACGGCGCTGGCTGGGCGCTGACTTGCGCGAGTTTCTGTCCTTCCACTGGCACGGCGAAACCTTCGCTATTCCCGAAGGCGCGACGCGGCTGCTGGAAAGCCCGTGGTGCGCCAACCAGGCCTATGTGCTGGACGGCCGCCATGTCGGCATGCAGTGCCATGTCGAAATGACGCCGGAACTGATCCGCGCCTGGTGCCGCGACTGGGGCAGGGAGGTCGAGGCGCTCGCGGCGCGGGTGCCCTCGGTGCAGACGCCGGCCGGGATGGAAGAGGGCATCGAAGAGAAGGTGCGCGCGCTGCATGCGGTGGCGGACCGGATCTACGACCGCTGGATCGGGAACCTCGCAATCTGAGATTCAGGCGAGCAGCGTCCACGCCGCGCCGGCCACGGCGCAGGCGCCGATCACCGGCATGATGCCGGCCTTGTAACGCCACAGCGCGAGCAGGGCGGCGAGGCCGATCACGGCCGAGGGCCAGTCGAAGCGGCCCGACAGGCCCTCCGGCCACAGCACGTGGTACGCGAAAAACACCGCGAGGTTCAGGATCACGCCGACCACGGCGGCGGTGATGCCGGTCAGCGGCGCGGTGAAGTGCAGCTCGCCGTGCGTGGTCTCGACCAGCGGGCCGCCGAGCAGGATGAAGACGAAACTCGGCAGGAAGGTGAAGAAGGTCACCACGGTCGCCGCCAGCGCGGCTGCGGCGAACAGGTGCTCGCCGCCGAGATACTGCGTGGTCCAGCCGCCGACGAAGCCGACGAAGGCGACCACCATGATCAGCGGGCCCGGCGTGGTTTCGCCGAGCGCGAGGCCGTCGATCATCTGCAGCGGCGTCAGCCATTGGTAGTGCTCGACCGCCGCCTGCCAGACGTAGGGCAGCACGGCGTAGGCGCCGCCGAAGGTCAGCAGCGCCGCCTTGGTGAAGAACCAGCCCATTTGCGCGAGCGTGCCGTCCCAGCCGAACACCGCGGCGATCAGAGCCATGCCCGCCGCCCACAGCGCAAGGCCGGCGGCGAGCACCTTCATGAAGTGCGGCCAGCTGTGGCGCGCGTGTTCCGGCGTCGGCGTGCCGTCGTCGATGATGGCGGGGCCGTAGCTCTTGTCGGCGGCGCCGTGGCCGCCGCCCATCGTGAACAGCTTGGGCCGCAGCCGGCCGCCGATCCAGCCGGCGATGCCGGCGGCAATGACGATCAGCGGAAAGGGCAGGCCCAGCGCGAACAGGCCGATGAAGGCCGCCGCGGCGAAGCCCCACAGCACGCCGTTTCTCAGCGCGCGGCTGCCGATGCGGAAAGCGGCGACGACGACGATCGCGGTCACTGCGGGCTTGATGCCGTAGAGCACGCCGGCGATGGCGGGCACGTGGCCCCAGGCCAGGTAGATCCACGACAGCACGATCAGGATCAGCAGCGAGGGCAGCACGAACAGCGCGCCGGCAACGATGCCGCCCCAAGTGCGGTGCATCAGCCAGCCGATGTAGGTGGCAAGCTGCTGGGCCTCGGGGCCGGGCAGCACCATGCAATAGTTCAGCGCGTGCAGGAAGCGGTGTTCGGAAATCCAGCGCCGTTTCTCGACCAGCTCCTGGTGCATGATCGAAATCTGCCCGGCGGGGCCGCCGAAGCTGATGAAGCCGAGCTTGAGCCAGAAGCGGAGAGCTTCGGCGAAGGGGGCCGGTTGCTGATCGTGTCTGGCGTTGTCCACTGGTCATCCCGTTATTGTGGATTCGTCACTTCGGCGAGAGCCGGGGCCGGGAGACAACGGTGCGACAGGTTGCCGCCGCACTGGATTCCGGCTCGCGCTTCGCCTGGCCGGAATGACGGTGGTGTCGGCGCAAACGGGCGGGCCGGGCTCAGTCGCGGAAGTTCTTGAACTGCAGCGGGAAGTCGGTGATGGATTTGCGGATCAGTGCGATGGCGTCCTGCAGCAGGTCCTTCTTGGCGCCGGAGACGCGCACGACGTCGCCCTGGATGCTGCCCTGGACCTTCATCTTGCTGTCCTTGATCAGCTTGACGATCTTTTTCGCGAGTTCCTGCTCGATGCCCTCGCGCACGGTGACCGGCTGTTTCATCTTGTTGCCGCTGATGGCGGCGCCGTCGCCGAGCTTCAGGCAGCGGATGTCGACGCCGCGCTTGGCGAGCTTGGCGGTCAGCACGTCGCGCACTTGGCCGAGCTTGAAGTCGTCGTCAGCGAAGACGGTGAGGGTCTTTTCCTTCTCGTTGATCTCGACGCGGGCGTCGGAGCCCTTGAAATCGAAGCGGGTGGAGATCTCCTTGTTGGCTTGGTCGACGGCGTTGCGCACTTCGACCTGGTTGACCTCGGAGACGATGTCGAACGAGGGCATGGCGTTACTCCCTTCTTGTCGTGCGGTGCAGGCCCGGATTATACGCCGGGGCGGGCGCCGGACCGTCAGCGGCCGCGGCGCGGGCCGAGACGGATGCCGTGCACTTCCAGCGGCAGGCCGGTGGCGTCGTCAAATTCGGCGGCGGCCTCGACCGCGCGGCGCGCCAGCGCCTCAGCGCCGAGTCCGGGCGTGTCGTAGAGCGCGTGCAGCGCGCCCATCGCGTAGGGGCTGCCGCTGCCGAAGGCGTAGTAGCGCGTGAATTCCTGCACCGTGCGGTGCGCGACGACGCCGAAGATGCCGTGGCGGTTGGCGATCAGCGTGTCGAAGCGCGTCGATTCGAGCGGCTCGTCCTCGTGCGCGCCGGGCAGCAGGTGGTAGTCGCTTTTCAGCGCCGCGTGCAGCGCCTGCCAGGTGCGGAAGATGTCCAGCGGCGTGCCGAAGCGGGCGCGCGCCTTCGGCCGCGCGAAGTAGTCGCGCAGGATGGTCTTAAAGGTGGCGTTGCCGGTGAGCCCGAGCCAGGTGTCGCCGACCTGCAGCAGCTTGCCGTTGTTGGCGACGTAGTCGGCGGTTTCCTTGGCCGGACCCCACTTGGTCATGGTGTCCGCCGCGATGGCGGCGCGGCCGCCCTTGCGGACGACGACGATGGTGGTCATGCGGGGCGCTTCGGGTCAGCCGAAATGGCAGACGTAGTGCAGCGGCTCGGCGGGCTCGATGTCGAAGCCCGATTTGCCGGGCACGTCGAAGCTGTCGCCGGCCTTGAGCGGACGCCAGTCGCCGCCCGCGGGCCGCCAGCGGCCGCTGCCGGCGACGATTTCCATGCGCTCGGGGGCGTCGGTGTTGAAGGTCAGCGTCGAGGGCAGGATCACGCCGACCGATTTGCGGCTGCCGTCCGCGAGCTGCAGGTTGTGGCTGACGCACTTGCCGTCGAAATAGACGTTGGCTTTCTTGACGACGGACACGTTGTCGAACTGGGACATCGGGGGCTCCGGTGGAGGTTACTTGCGCCGGCGCAGCCGCGCGGCGATGCGCATGCGCAGCGCGTTGAGGCGGATGAAGCCGGCGGCGTCGGCCTGGTTGTAGGCGCCCTTGTCGTCCTCGAAGGTGGAGATCGCCGGATCGAACAGCGAGTCGGTCTTCGAGGCGCGGCCGACGGTGGTGACGGTGCCCTTGTAGAGCTTGACGCGCACGGTGCCGTTGACTACCTTCTGCGACTCGTCGATCAGACCCTGCAGCAGCAGGCGCTCGGGGCTGAACCAGTAGCCGTTGTAGATCATGCGCGCGTAGCGCGGCATCAGGTCGTCCTTCAGCGCCAGCACTTCGCGGTCGAGCGTGATCGATTCCATCGCGCGGTGGGCGCGCAGCATGATCGTGCCGCCGGGGGTTTCGTAGCAGCCGCGCGATTTCATGCCGACGTAGCGGTTCTCGACCAGATCCAGCCGCCCGATGCCGTGCTTGCCGCCGAGCTGGTTGAGTTTCGTCAGCGCCTGCGCCGGCGTCATTTTCTTGCCGTTGATGGCGACGATGTCGCCCTTCGCATAGGCCAGCTCGACGTATTCGGGCCGGTTGGGCGCCTTCTCCGGCGACACCGTCAGGCGCCACATCGATTCCTCCGGTTCGAAGGACGGATCCTCGAGGATGCCGCCTTCGTAGGAGATGTGCAGCAGGTTGGCGTCCATCGAGTACGGCGCGCCGCCCTTGCGTTTCTTGTAGTCGACGGGGATTTTGTGCCGGTCGGCGTAGGCGAGCAGCTTCTCGCGCGACAGCAGGTCCCATTCGCGCCACGGCGCGATGATCTTGACTTCGGGCATCAGCGCATAGGCACCAAGTTCGAAGCGGACCTGGTCGTTGCCCTTGCCGGTGGCGCCGTGGGAGATCGCGTCGGCGCCGGTCCTGCGCGCGATCTCGATCATGCGTTTGGCGATCAGCGGCCGTGCGATCGAGGTGCCGAGCAGGTATTCGCCCTCGTAGACAGCGTTGGCACGGAACATCGGGAATACGAAGTCGCGGACGAATTCCTCGCGCAGGTCGTCGATGAAGATCTGCTTCACGCCGAACATCTTCGCCTTCTTGCGCGCCGGCGCAAGTTCCTCGCCCTGGCCGATGTCGGCGGTGAAGGTGATGACTTCGCAGCCGTAGACGTCCTGCAGCCACTTGAGAATGACCGAGGTGTCGAGGCCGCCCGAGTAGGCGAGCACTACCTTATTGATTTTATTGGATTTTTTCATGATTTGACGGGATGATACGGGATGGTGATTATTTCGGTTCAACCTTGCCGAGCAGCAGGTATTCCATCAACGCTTTCTGCGCGTGCAGGCGGTTCTCGGCCTCGTCCCAGACCACGCTCTGCGGGCCGTCGATGACTTCGGCGGTGACTTCCTCGCCGCGGTGCGCGGGCAGGCAGTGCATGAAGAGGGCGTCCTTCTTCGCGGCGCGCATCATGTCGGCGTCGACGCACCAGTCCTCGAAGATGCGCTTGCGCTCCTCGTTCTCGGCCTCGAAGCCCATGCTGGTCCAGACGTCGGTGGTGACGAGATCGGCGTCGCGCACCGCGTCCATCGGATCCTTGAATTCCTCGTAATGGTCGGTGCCGTAGAGGCCGGCGCGCTCGGGCTCGACTTCGTAGCCGGGCGGCGTCGACACGTGGACGTTGAAGCCCAGCACCTCGGCCGCCTGCAGCCAGGTGTTGCAGACGTTGTTGGAGTCGCCGATCCAGGCCACGGTCCTGCCGCGGATCGGGCCGCGGTGCTCGATGAAGGTATAGATGTCGGCGAGGATCTGGCAGGGGTGGTATTCGTTGGTCAGGCCGTTGATGAGGGGGACCCGCGAGTGCGCGGCGAAACGCTCGATGATTTCCTGCTCGAAGGTGCGGATCATCACGAGGTCGACCATGCGCGTGATCACGCGCGCCATGTCCTCGACCGGCTCGCCGCGGCTGATCTGCGTGTCGGTGGCGGTCAGGTTGATCACCGAGCCGCCCATCTGCAGCATGCCGGCCTCGAAGGAGACGCGTGTGCGCGTGGACTGCTTCTCGAAGATCATCGCCAGCGTGCGGTCGTGCAGCGGCAGGTACGGCTCGTAGCGCTTGAAGCGCTCCTTGATCCATTTCACGCGCGCGAAGACGTGGTCGTATTCCGCCGCGGTGAAATCCTTGAACTGGAGGTAATGGCGCAGTTGCATGGCGTTTCCGGGGCGCGGCGTCCGCGCCCCGCTCAGGCGGCCGCGGGCTGCGGCGCGGCCTGTTTCGAGAGTTCGTCTTTAATCAGCGGAGCCAGGCCGTCGACCAGGTGCAGCGCGTTCTCGCGCGTGAAGGTCAGCGGCGGCAGCAGCCGGATTACGTTGTCGGCGGTGACGTTGATCAGCAGGCCGGCGTGCAGCGCGCGCCCGACGATGTCCTTGCAGGGCTTGTCGAGTTCGATGCCGATCAGCATGCCCTTGCCGCGGATGTCGCGGATGCCGGCCAGTCCGGCCAGCCGCTCGCGCAGCTGCGCGCGGATGAAGTCGCCCATCGCCTCGGCGTTCTGCATCAACCTGTCGTCCTCGATGATCGCCAGCGTCGCCAGCGCCGCGGCGCAGACCAGCGGGTTGCCGCCGAAGGTCGAGCCGTGGTGGCCGGGCTTGAACAGCGCCGCGGCGGGGCCGGCGGCGAGGCAGGCGCCGATGGGCACACCGTTGCCGAGGCCCTTGGCCAGCGACATCACGTCGGGCTTCACGCCGGAATGCTGGAAGGCGAACCATTTGCCGGTGCGGGCGATGCCGCTCTGCACCTCGTCGAGCATCAGCAGCCAGCCGTTGGCGTCGCAGATTTTGCGCAGGCCCTTCAGGTAGCCGTCGTTGCAGACGTTGACGCCGCCTTCGCCCTGGATCAGCTCGACCAGCACGGCGACGACGTTGCGGTTGTTCTCGGCGACCCGGCGCACGGCCTCGAGGTCGTCGAAGGGCACGCGCACGAAGCCCGCGACCAGCGGTTCGAAACCGGCCTGCACCTTGCGGCTGCCGGTGGCCGACAGCGTGGCGATGGTGCGGCCGTGGAAGGCGTGCTCGAGCACGACGATGGCCGGCGACTCGACGCCCTTCTGGTGGCCGTAGAGCCGCGCGAGTTTGATCGCCGCCTCGTTGGCCTCGCAGCCGGAGTTGCAGAAGAACACGTTGTCCATGCCGGACAGTGCGGCGAGCCGGTCGGCGAGCTGCTCCTGCAGCGCGATGCCGTAGATGTTGGAGGTGTGCACCAGCTTGCCCGCCTGCGCCTGCAGCGCGGCGGTGTAGCGGGGGTGGCAATGGCCCAGCCCGCACACGGCGACACCGGCCAGCGCGTCGAGATAGCGCTTGCCCGCGGTGTCCCAGAGCCAGACGCCCTCACCGCGTTCGAATGCGACCGGCAGCCGGCCGTAGGTGTTCATCACGTGAGACATGGTGCATCGATCTCCACAAAAACAGACGGCGGCCTCACGCCGCCGGTGGGACTATTCTTATCCACCCCGTTTTGCTTGGCAAGCGAAATTTCCGCGGTTTTCAGAGCGGAAACAGGGGTGTTCTGCTAGACTTTTTGGCAACGATAACAAGCCTGCCGGAAGGCACTCCATCCATGTTCAACGGCGCACCTGAAATCGTCATCCAGGGGATCACCGAATCCGGCGAAACTTTCCGGCCCAGCGACTGGGCGGAGCGCCTGAGCGGCATGCTGTCCGTGTTCGGCGAGGATGGCCATCTGGCCTATTCGCCTTTCCTCAAGCCGATTTTTGCGGGGGGCATCCACTGCGTGGCGGTGGACCGGGTGCTGGAGAACCGCAATCCCGCGGCCTTCGAATTCCTGCTGCAGTTTGCCCGCGACAACCGCCTGACGATGCGGCCGGGGCGCAAGGCCAAGCGTCCCGAGGATCTGCTTGCCGCAGCGGCGCCGTCCGGCATGAACCCGGCTGCCGGCGCCTGAAAAAAACGGCTTGCCGCGTTACCGTTGCTGCCTGCCGCCGTTCAAATACGGCAGGCTTGCTGCCTGCTACGCCATTGCCTTGATGGCGGCGGACAGGCGGCTCTTGTGACGGGCCGCGGTGTTCTTATGCATGATGTCCTTGTCGGCGATCGAATCGATCCTGCTGACCGACTGCTGGAAAACGGTCCTGGCGGCAGCCTTGTCGCCGGCGGCGATGGCCTTGCGCACATCCTTGATCGCGGTGCGCAGCGCGGAACGCTGTGCCATGTTGCTCGCGCGGCGCTTGACGGCCTGGCGGGCGGCTTTTTTGGCTGAAGCGGTATTGGCCATGTAAACTCCGGATTTCTTTGGGGAAATGGGCGATTCGGAAAAGGGCGCAATGATAAAGAATCCCGGCCTTTTCCGCAAGGTACGCCGCCGCGCCGCCCGGGGCGCCCGTTTTCGGGAATCATGAATCTACTCAAGGCCTTAGCCACGGTCAGCAGCATGACCCTGCTGTCCCGCGTGCTGGGTTTCGTGCGCGACGCGGTCATTGCCCGGGTGTTCGGCGCCGGCCTGATGACCGACGCCTTCTTCGTCGCCTTCAAGATTCCCAACCTGCTGCGCCGGCTGTTTGCCGAGGGCGCGTTCTCGCAGGCCTTCGTGCCGATCCTCGCCGAATACAAGAACCGCCGCGGCGAGGCGGAAACCCGCGCCCTGGTCGATCACGTCGCCGGCGTGCTGGCCCTGGCGCTGGTCGCGGTGACGGTTGCCGGCGTGCTCGCGGCGTCCTGGATCGTGGCCATCAGCGCCCCGGGGTTCCTGCCGACGCCGGAAAAATTCGCGCTGACCGTCGACCTGCTGCGCATCGTCTTTCCGTACATCCTGTTCATCGCGCTGACCGCGCTGGCCGGCGGCATCCTCAACACCTGGAGCCGTTTCGCGGTGCCGGCCTTCACGCCGGTGCTGCTCAACCTGTCGTTCATCGGCTTTGCGCTGTTCGCCGCGCCCTTCTTCGATCCGCCGGTGAAGGCGCTGGCCTGGGCGGTGTTCTGCGGCGGCCTGCTGCAGCTCGCGTTCCAGCTGCCCTTCCTTGCGCGCATCGGCATGCTGCCGCGCCTGCGTCCGGGTTTCCGCGACGAGGGCGTGCGCCGGGTGCTGAAGCAGATGGCGCCGGCGGTGTTCGGCGTGTCGGTGGGTCAGGTCAGCCTGCTGATCAACAACATCTTCGCCTCCTTCCTGGTGACCGGCAGCGTGACCTGGCTTTATTTCGCCGACCGCCTGATGGAATTTCCCGCCGGCCTGCTCGGCGTCGCGCTGGGGACCATCCTGCTGCCCAGCCTCGCGAAATGCCATGCCGAGCGGTCGGACGGCGCCTATTCGGAGCTGCTCGACTGGGGGCTGCGCCTGACGCTGCTGCTGGCGGTGCCGGCCGCCGTCGCGCTGGCGCTGCTGGCGGTGCCGCTGATCGCCACGCTGTTCCATTACGGCGCGTTCACCGCGACCGACGTCGTCAACACGCGCAATGCCGTGATCGCCTATTCGGTCGGCCTCGTCGGCCTCATCGCGGTGAAAGTGCTGGCGCCGGGTTTTTACGCGAAGCAGGACATCCGCACGCCGGTGAAATTCGCGGTGGTGACGCTGGTCGCCACGCAACTGATGAATCTCGTGTTCATCTGGGAGCTGCGCCACGCCGGGCTTGCATTGGCGATCAGCCTCGGCGCCTGCCTCAACGCGGGCCTGCTGCTGCGCGGCCTGTGCCGCCGCGCGATTTACGTGCCGCAGCCGGGCTGGGGCCTGTTCGCCGCCAAGCTGCTGCTCGCGGTCTGCGCGATGGCGGCGGTGCTGCGGTTCTGCGCGGGTTCCGATGCGGCGTGGCTGGCCGCCGGCGCGGTCGAGCGCGTGGGCCGGCTGGCGCTGCTGGTGCTTGCCGGCGCGGGTTCGTATTTCGCCGCGCTGTGGCTGATGGGATTCCGGCTGCGCGATTTTGCGCGGCGCGGCGCGGGTTGATCCACGCTTGATCGAACCGCTTTACCGGATCTTTGCGCTTGCTTGTGCGCAGGCGGCTTAGCCGGTAGATTCACCGTGGGCGCGAGCTCGCGCGCGTCCCGAACATCCGTTCCGGCATTCGATCATCCCTGTTGCCGGCAACTTTTCATCTTAATCGTGCATTAAGGAGGTTTGTTTATGGACAGACGTCAATTCATCAAGGCCGGCGCCGTGCTGCCGGCCGCCGCCGCGGTATCGGGACTGCCCGCGCTGGCCGCGGCAAAAACGGGCGACACCTGGCGCCTATACGAGGTGACCACCGAAGTCACGGTGCTGCAGGCTGCGGGCGCGACGCGGGTATGGCTGCCGGTGCCGCTCGCCGCCGACACCGTCTATCAGAAAAGCCTCGGCGACAGCTGGTCGGCCGAGGGCGGCAAGGTGAGCTACGGCCGCGATCCGAAATACGGCGCAGGCATCGTGACCGCGGAATTTCCGGAGTCCGCGCGCAAGCCCGTGCTGAAGCTGACCAGCCGCTTCGCCACCCGCGAGTACGCGGTCGATCTCTCGAAACCCTCGAAACCGAAGCCGGAAAGCCGCGCGCTGCTGGCGCTGTACACCGCGCCCACCGACCTGATTCCCACCGACGGCATCGTGCGCAAGACCGCGCAGGACATCACCCGCGGTGCGAAGACCGACGTCGACAAGGCGCGCGCGATCTACGAATGGGTCGTCGAGAACACGGTGCGCGATCCGAACGTGCGCGGCTGCGGCGTGGGCGACGTCAAGTCGATGCTCGAGAGCAGGGATCTCAGCGGCAAGTGCGCCGATCTCAACGCGCTGTTCGTCGGGCTGGCGCGCGCCGCCGGGATTCCGGCGCGCGACGTCTACGGCGTGCGCGTGGCCAAGTCGGATTACGGCTACCGCAGCCTCGGCGCGGGAACCCCGAACATCACCAAGGCGCAGCATTGCCGCGCGGAGTTCTATTCGTCGGCCCACGGCTGGGTGCCGGTCGATCCGGCGGACGTGCGCAAGGTGATCCTCGAGGAGAAGCCCGGCGGCCAGCTCACGCTTGCCGACGAGCCGGTGAAGAAGGCGCGGGCGCGGCTGTTCGGCTCCTGGGAGATGAACTGGCTGGCGTACAACTACGCGCACGATCTCGTGCTGCCCGGCGCGTCCCGCGGCAAGGTCGGGTTCTTCATGTACCCGAACGGGGAGACGGCGCAGGGCCGCATCGACAGCCTCGATCCCGACGATTTCAAGTACACGATCACCGCGCGCGAGATCAAGGCGGCCTGATCCGTGCCGGCGGCGATGTTCCGCGGCCGCGGGCGCAAAGCCCGCGGCCGTGTTTTTTCCGGGAACGCGGCGCGCGGGTTTTGCGCACTCCTGATCTGCGCGGTGACGCTGGCGCTGGCGCCGGGCCCGGCCGCGGCCGCGGAACCGAAACCCTGGAGCGGCGGCGCCGCGCCGCCGCTGGCGCTGACCGGCATCGACGGCAAGGGGCACGATCTCGCCGCCTACCGCGGCAAGGTGGTCGTGGTGAATTTCTGGGCCACCTGGTGCGAACCCTGTCGCGACGAAATGCCTTCGCTGGAGCGCTTGCAGAAAAAGATCGGCGTGCAGCGGCTGGCGGTGCTCGCGGTCAATGTCGACGAGCCGGAATCGCGCATTCGCAGGTTCCTGGAGCGGACTCCGCTGGTGTTCCCGGTGCTGACCGATCCGGAGCGCAGGGCGACGAAGGCGTGGAACGTGCGCGTCCTGCCGGCGACTTTCATCGTCGGCCGCGACGGGCGCATCCGCTACAGCGTCGTCGGGGAGGCGGTGTGGGACGACGCGCGCACGACCGGCCTGGTTTCGGGGCTGGCGGCGGACCGCTAGATCCAGGCGCGCTTCAGCAGTCGTCGCGCGCGAGGCGGACGCCGCTGAATTGCCAGCGCGCGGCGGACGGAAAGAAGTTGCGGTAAGTCTTCCGGATGTGCGACTGCGGCGTCGCGCAGGATCCGCCGCGCAGGACGTACTGGTTGGACATGAACTTCCCGTTGTATTCACCGACGGCGCCTGCGGCCGCGCGATAGCCGGGATAAGGCGCGTAGGCGCTCTGCGTCCATTCCCAGACGCCGCCGAGCATCGCGGCGAGCGGATCGTGGCCGGAGGCGCGGGGATGCAGCTCGCCCGATTCGGAAAAATGTCCGTCCCCTGGCGCGGCGCCGGCGGCGACTTCCCATTCGAACTCGGTCGGCAGGCGCGCGCCGGCCCAGCGCGCGTAGGCGTCGGCCTCGAACTGGCTGACATGCACGGCCGGGCGCGCCGGATCCAGCGGCTGCAGTCCATGCAGCGTGTATTCGTGCCAGGCGCCGTCGATCCTGCGCCAGTAGAGCGGTGCTTCCCAGCCGTGCGTGTTCACGGCGACCCACCCGTCCGACAGCCACAGCGATGGCCGCCGGTAGCCACCGTCCTCGATGAAGCGCAGGTATTCGCCGTTGGTGACGGGCCGGTCGGCGATGGCGAACGGCGCGACGTACTGCGGATGACGGGGCATTTCGTTGTCGAACGCGAACGCCGCGTCTGCTGCGCCGATTTGCCGCAGGCCTCCGGTGAACGCCGTCCATCCGCAGGCGTCGGGGGCGGGACCGATGTCGAGCGGCGCTTCGTGATAGGCCGGTGCCAGGGGATTCAGCGACAGCAGGTGCTTGACGTCGGTGAGCACCAGTTCCTGGTGCTGCTGTTCATGGTTCAGGCCGAGCTCGACCAGCGCGAGCGCCGTTCCGGGCAGGCGGCCGCTGTCGAGCAGCGCGGCCATGCGGACGTCGGTGCGCGCACGGTAGCGCCGGATGTCCTCCAGCGAGGGGCGCGAGATCAGGCCGCGCTGCGCGCGCGGGAACTGTCCGCCGACCGCGTGGTAGTACGAGTTGTAGAGATAGCGGTAGCTGCCGTCGAAAGGCTCGTGGTGCTCCGCGTGGGACTCGAGCACGAAGGTCTCGAAGAACCAGGTCGTGTGCGCGAGGTGCCACTTGACCGGGCTCGCGTCGGGCATCGACTGCAGCGCGCAGTCTTCCGCGGACAGTGCGCCGGCCAGGTTTTCCGTCTGCGCACGCACGGCGGCGTAGCGGGCGGAAAGGCTGTCGGGCTGTGCGGGCATGATCGGGGTCGCGGACAGTTGGAAACGGGGGATGGGAGCGGGGCGTGCCCGGCCTCCCGATCATGACACCGCGGCGGAGGTCTGCAAAGCGGCCGTCACGGTGCCGCGGGTCAGCTGCGGCGAGAACAGCTCGATGAAGTCGTAGGCGTAGCCGCGCAGCCAGGCGTTGCGGCGCAGCGCGATGCGCGTGGTGCTGGGTTCGAACAGGTGATCGGCGTTGATCAGCCGCACGCCGTGATCGCGCGCGGGATCGAAGGCCATTTTCGCGAGAATGCCGATGCCCATGCCCTGCTCGACGTAGGCCTTGATGACGTCGGCGGCGACGGCGGTCAAAACGACATTGGGCTTGAGGCCGGCGGCGTCGAAGGCGCGCTTGATCGGCGAGTCCGGCGTGAAGGCGAAGTCGTAGGTGATCAGCGGATATTGCGCGATCTTTTCCAGCGTCAGCGGGCCGGCGCCGGGCAGCGGGTGCTTCAGCGGCGTGATCACGCTGCGTGTCCACTGCGCGCAGGGCAGCGTGACCAGATCGGCGAAGGCTTCCTCGGATTCGGTGGCGATGCCGATGTCGGCCTTGTTCTCGCGCAGCAGCGCGGCGATGTGTTCGGGGCTGCCCTCGCGCAGCGTCAGGCGCACCTGCGGATAACGCTGCGAGAAGCGCGCCACCACCGGCGGCAGCGCATAGCGTGCCTGGGTGTGCGTCGTCGCGATGACCAGCGTGCCGGCGCCGCCGGAATTGAATTCGCGGCCGACCGCGCGCAGGTTGTCGGCATCCTGCAGCATGCGTTCGGCGATGTCGAGCACGATGCGGCCGGGTTCGGTGATGCCGGTGATGCGCTTGCCGTGGCGGACGAGAATCGTGACGCCCAGTTCCTCTTCCAGCAGGCGGATCTGCTTGCTGATGCCGGGCTGGGAGGTGAACAGGGTTTCCGCCGCCTCGGAGACTTTCAGGCCATTGCGCGCCACTTCGCGCAGATACCGGAGTTGTTGTAAATTCATTTTAAAATCAAATACTTATAATTTATAGCCAGTTTATATAACAAAAAGAGATTATTAATGAATAACATATTCTTGGACGATATATAAGGGGGTTTCTACCATCTGCGGCATTGGATCACAGGTGCCGCGCATGTATCAGTACGACGAGATCGACCAAAAACTGGTGGACGAACGGGTGGCGCAGTTCCGCGACCAGACCCGGCGTTTTCTTGCCGGTGCGCTGACGGAAGACGGTTTCCGTCCGCTGCGACTGCAGAATGGTCTTTATATTCAACGCTTTGCACCGATGCTGCGGGTGGCGATTCCGTACGGTCTGCTGTCCTCGCGCCAGTTGCGGGCGCTCGCTTACATCGCCCGCCGATGGGATCGCGGCTACGGCCACTTCAGCACCCGCCAGAATCTCCAGTACAACTGGCCGAAACTGGAGGATGTGCCCGACATCCTGGCCCATCTGGCCTCGGTGCAGATGCACGCCATCCAGACCAGCGGCAACTGCATCCGCAACACCACGACCGATCACCTCGCCGGCATCGCGCCGGACGAGATCGTCGATCCGCTGGTCTGGTGCGAACTGATCCGCCAGTGGTCGACCTTTCATCCGGAATTCGCCTACCTGCCGCGCAAGTTCAAGATCGCGGTGTCGGGCGCGGCGCGGGATCGCGCGGCGATCCAGGTGCACGACATCGGCCTGCAGGCCGTGCGCGACGGAGCCGGTGAAACCGGTTTCCGCGTGCTGGCCGGCGGCGGGCTCGGGCGCACGCCGGTCATCGGCGCGGTGATCCGCGAATTCCTGCCGTGGCCGCAACTGCTGAACTATCTCGACGCCATCCTGCGCGTCTACAACCGTTACGGCCGCCGCGACAACAAATTCAAGGCGCGGATCAAGATCCTGGTCAGGGAGATGACGCCGGCCGTGTTCCGCGAACAGGTCGAGGCCGAGTGGGCGCAATTGAAGGACGGGCCGGCGACGCTGACCGCGGCCGAGGTGTCGCGCATCGGGGGGCGTTTCACCCGTCCGCAGTACCAGAAACTCGATGCGCTGTCGGTGCGGTACACCCAGGCTCTGGCGCGCGAGCCGGGCTTTGCGCGCTGGGTTGGCCGCAACGTGCACGCGCACAGGGTGCCGGGCTACGCCGCGGTCACGCTGTCGCTGAAGAAGACCGGCGTGCCGCCCGGCGACGCGACCGCGGAACAGATGGACGCGGTGGCCGGTCTCGCCGACCGCTACAGCTTCGGCGAGTTGCGCGTGTCGCACGAGCAGAACCTGGTCCTGACCGACGTGCTGCAGTCGGATCTGCACGCGGTCTGGCAGGCGGCGAAGGTGCTGGGTTTCGCGACGCCGAACATCGGCCTGATCTCGAACATCATCAGCTGCCCCGGCGGCGATTTCTGCTCGCTGGCGAACGCGAAGTCGATCCCGGTGGCGGAGGCGATCCAGCGCCGCTTCGACGACCTCGACTACCAGCACGACATCGGCGAGCTCGACCTCAACATTTCCGGCTGCATGAATTCCTGCGGCCATCACCACGTCGGCCACATCGGCATCCTCGGCGTCGACAAGCAGGGCGCCGAGTTCTACCAGGTGTCGATCGGCGGTTCGCAGGGCAACGACGCATCGCTCGGCAAGGTCATCGGCCCGTCGTTCGCGCAGGACGAGGTGCCGGAGGTGATCGCCAAACTGATCGAAACCTATCTTGCGCGCCGCGACAGCGAGGCGGAGCGCTTCATCGACGTGGTGCGCCGCATCGGCATCGAACCGTTCAAGGAGAAGGTCTATGGCAACGCTCATCAGAAACGCGAAGCCCGCGAACGACAGCTGGCTGCGGCTTGACGCCGCGGCGGACGGCGGCCATCCGGCGATCCCGGCGCAGGGCGACCTGCTGGTGCCGCTGAAGCTGTGGCAGTCGTCCTCCAGCGCGCTGCTGGGCCGGTCCCCGGGACGCGTCGGGGTCTGGCTGGCGCCGCAGGAGGATCCGGCGCTGATCGCCGACAGTCTCGATGCGTTCGCCTTGATCGCCGTGCATTTCCCGCAGTTCGCCGACGGCCGCGGTTACTCGACGGCGCGCCTGCTGCGCGAGCGCTACGGCTGGAAAGGCGAACTGCGCGCGATCGGCGACATCCAGCGCGACCAGTTGTTCTATCTGTCGCGCGTCGGCTTCGACGCCTTCGAACTCAACGACGGCATCGACGCGCAGTCCACGCTGTCGGCGTTCGAGGATTTCAGCGAGGCTTACCAGTCTTCGGTGGAGCGCCCGCTGCCGCTGTTCCGCCGCCGCGGCGCCGGAGCGGCCTGAAACCATGGCCGGCACGGTCTACCTGGTCGGAGCGGGTCCCGGTGCGCCGGACCTGCTGACGCTGCGCGCTGCGGATCTGCTGCGCCGTGCCGACATCGTGTTCCACGACGCGCTGGTGCATCCGGACACGTTGGCGCTGGCCGAAAGAGCCGGGAAGATCGCCGTCGGCAAGCGCTGCGGACGGCATTCGACCGCGCAGCGTTTCATCAACAAGCGCCTGGTCGATGCCGCGCGCAAGCATGGCACAGTGGTACGGCTCAAGGGCGGCGATCCGATGCTGTTCGGCCGCGCGCAGGAGGAAATCGACGAATTGAACGCGGCCGGAATCCGTTTCGAGGTCGTGCCCGGCATCACCGCGGCACTGGCCGCGAGCGCGGAGCTGGGCGTGTCGCTGACCCGGCGCGGCGTCGCGCGCAGCGTGGTGCTGACCACGCCGCGCGTCGGCACCGACGAGGCGGCCGGCGACTGGGCGGCCGGGATCGATGCCGGCAATACCGTCGTGGTGTACATGGGCGCCGGCAAGGCCGGCGAGGTCGCCGGAAAATTACGCGCCCGCGGCATTGCCGGCGCCACTCCGGCGGTCATCGTCGAGAACGCGACGCTGCCCGGGCGCCGGGAAACCCGGTGCACGGTGGCCTCGCTGGAAGCGGCGGCAGGGAAGTCGGCGGAGGGGCCGGCTCTGATCATCATCGGACGTGTGCTGGACAAGGCGCGACACGACGCCGGCCGGGACGAATCGCCCGATGGGCAGACGGACACCTTCCTCGAATATGGCAACTCCTGGTTTCGATAGATCCGGCGACGCTGTCCCGGAGTCGAGCGGCACCGGCGATCGCCTGCGAGTGCTTGCGGAGACGCTCGCGCGCATCGACCGGGATCATTTTCCCGCGGTGTTCGCCTGCAGCTTCAGCGTGGAGGATTGCGTGCTGCTGGACTTGCTGGCCCTGCATGCGCCGCGGGTGGAGGTCGTCACCCTCGATACCGGACGCCTGCCGCAGGAAACCCATGATCTGATTGCAGCCTACGCCGCACGCGGCGCGGCCGTCCGCGTGTTGGCGCCGGAAGCCGCCGCCGTCGAAGCCTGGGTTGCGCGTCACGGCAGCAACGGGTTCCGCCAGTCCCTGCCGGCGCGGCAATCCTGCTGCGAGCTGCGCAAGGTGCTGCCGCTGAATCGCGCCCTGGCCGGGAAACGCGCGTGGATTACCGGACTGCGTCGCGCGCAGTCCGGCGACCGCCAGACGCTGGCGGCCGAAGACTTCGACGCCGTGCGCGGCATCCGCAAGTTCAACCCGCTGGTCGAATGGAGCGATGCCGAAGTGCGGCATTATGCGGCGGACCGGCGCCTGCCGGTGCACGGCTTCTATGCCCTGGGATACACCAGCATCGGCTGCGCGCCCTGCACGCGGGCGGTCAGTGCCGGCGAGGATGTGCGCGCCGGCCGCTGGTGGTGGGAAGACCGCACGCTCAAGGAGTGCGGCCTGCATGCGCGGCCCGTGTCGCGCGAAGCGGTTGCCGAGGCGGCATCATGAGCGCGGCGGCATGCTGCATCCGGTGACGGCGCTGACCCCGGCGCGCGCCGGCGAGAAAGTCGAGAACCGCCTGGTGCGTTTCCGCACCGTCGGCGATATCACCTGCACCTGCCCGGTGGCATCGCCGGCGGAAATCCTCGCCGAGACCGCATCGACCGCGGCATGCGCCCGGAACTTCCGGTGGTGATCGTCGAGAATGCCAGCCTGCCGGGCGAGCGGCGTCTGGCGGCATGGCTATACGGGCCGCCTAGCGACGCCCTCTGGAAACACGCTAAAATTCAGCCTTTTAGCGTGTCATTCAGGACATCAGGCGGGAGCCCATGCAAATCCTGCGCAGCGTTCCGGACGCTGCCTCCAGTCCCGTCGCGCTGACCATCGGCAATTTCGACGGGGTCCATCTCGGCCACCAGGCGATGCTCGCGAAGCTGCGCGAGGCGGCGGCGGCGCGCGGCCTGCCGGCCTGCGTGATGACCTTCGAACCGCATCCGCGCGAGTTTTTCGCGCCGGACCAGGCGCCGGTGCGGCTGACCTCGATGCGCGAAAAACTGGAATCGCTGGCGGCGCACGGCGTCGAGCGGGCCTGGGTGCTGCGCTTCAATTTCGCGCTGGCGCAGGTGACCGCGCAGGACTTCATCGAACGCATCCTGGTGCGCGGACTGGGCACGCGCTGGCTGCAGGTCGGCGACGATTTCCGTTTCGGCGCGCGCCGCGCCGGCGATCTGGCGCTGTTGCGCGCGCAGGCCGCGCAGCACGGTTACGAGGTCGAGGGCATGGCCACGGTGGAACTCGACGGCGCACGGGTGTCGAGCACGGCGGTGCGTGATGCGCTGGCGGCCGGTGACGTGGAGAAGGCGGGGCGGCTGCTCGGGCGGCCGTACAGCATCAGCGGGCGCGTGACCGGCGGCGACCGTCTGGGGCGCCAGCTCGGCTTCCCGACGGCCAACGTGCAGATGAAGCACAACCGGCCGCCGCTGACCGGGATTTTCGCGGTCCGGTTCGTGCGCGCCGATGGCAAACCGCTGCAGGGCGTGGCCAGCCTGGGCGTGCGGCCGACCGTGAAGGCGCAGGGCGCTGCACCTGTGCTTGAAGTGTATGTATTTGATTTTAAAGAAGAAATTTATGGGGAGCTGGTGCGGGTCGATTTCCTGCACAAGTTCCGCGACGAGGCGAAGTATGTCGATCTCGAAACCCTGAAGGCGCAGATCGCGCGCGACGTGTCCGACACCCGCGCGTATTTTGCGAGGCGCGCCGCGTAGAGGCGGACCGCGCGAGCGATGGTTATCCGAAAAAGCTGACATGGCCGATTACAAGAAAACACTGAACCTGCCGGACACGCCCTTCCCGATGCGCGGCGACCTGGCGAAACGCGAACCGGGCATGCTGGCGCAGTGGCAGGAGCGCCACCACTACCAGCGCATCCGCGCCGCGAGCCGGAGCAAAAAACGCTTCGTGCTGCACGACGGCCCGCCGTACGCCAACGGCGACATCCACATCGGCCACGCCGTCAACAAGATCCTGAAGGACATCATCGTCAAGTCGAAGACGCTGGACGGTTTCGACGCGCCGTACGTGCCGGGCTGGGACTGCCACGGCATGCCGATCGAGGTGCAGATCGAGAAGCAGCACGGCAAGCACCTGCCGGCCGCGGAAACCCAGCGCCTGTGCCGCGCCTATGCGGCGGAGCAGGTCGAGCGGCAGAAGAAGGATTTCCAGCGCCTCGGCGTGCTCGGCGACTGGGATCATCCGTACCTGACGATGGCCTTCCGCAACGAGGCCGACGAGATCCGCGCGCTGGGCAGGCTGCTGGAAAACGGCTATGTCTACCGCGGCTTGAAGCCGGTGAACTGGTGCTTCGACTGCGGCTCGGCGCTGGCCGAGGCCGAGGTCGAGTACGAGGACCGCAAGGATCCGGCGGTCGACGTCGGATTTCCGTTCGCGGAGCCGGAGAAGGTGGCGAAAGCCTTCGGCCTGCCGGCGTTGCCGGACAAGCCGGGTTACGCGGTGATCTGGACCACGACGCCGTGGACGCTGCCGGCGAACCAGGCGCTGAACGCGCATCCCGAATTCACGTACAACCTCGTCGATACCGAAAAAGGGCTGCTGATCCTCGCCGCCGACCTGCAGGAAGCCTGTCTCGCGCGTTACGGCCTGACCGGCAACACGCTGGCCTCGTGCAAGGGGGCGGCGCTGGAACGGATCGCCTTCCGCCATCCGTTCTACGACCGGCTGTCGCCGGTGTACCCCGGGGAATACGTCACGCTCGACACCGGCACCGGCATGGTCCACGCCGCGCCGGCCTACGGCGTGGAGGACTTCCAGTCCTGCCGCCAGTACGGCCTGAAGGACGATCAGATCCTGACGCCGGTGATGGGCGACGGCAAATACGCGTCGACGCTGCCGCTGTTCGGCGGGCAGATGATCTGGAAGGCCAATCCGCAGATCGTCGCGCACCTGCAGGAAAAGGGCGTGCTGTTCGCGCACAAGGTCGAGCCGCACAGCTACATGCACTGCTGGCGGCACAAAACGCCGATCATCCTGCGCGCGACCACGCAGTGGTTCGCCGGCATGGAGGACGTGCCCGGCTACAACAGACACCGGCCGCAGGAGACGCTGCGCGCCACTGCCTTGCGCGCGGTCGAGGCCACGCAGTTCTTTCCCTCCTGGGGCAAGGCGCGGCTGCACGCGATGATCGCCAACCGGCCGGACTGGACGCTGTCGCGCCAGCGCCAGTGGGGCGTGCCGATGCCCTTCTTCGTGCACAAGGAGACCGGCGCCCTGCATCCGCGCACGCCGGAGCTGCTGGAGCAGGTCGCGCAGCGCGTGGAAAAGCAGGGCATCGAGGCCTGGCAGGCACTCGATCCCGCCGAACTGCTCGGCGCCGAGGCTGGCCAGTATGAAAAGATCAGGGACACGCTGGACGTATGGTTCGATTCGGGCACGACGCACCTGACGGTGCTGCGCGGCTCGCATGCGGCCGACGGCGCGTTTCCGGCGGACCTCTACCTCGAAGGCTCCGACCAGCACCGCGGCTGGTTCCATTCCTCGCTGCTGACCGGTTGCATGACCGACGGCCGCGCGCCGTACCGGGCGCTGCTGACCCATGGCTTCGTCGTCGACGGCGAAGGCAAGAAGATGAGCAAGTCCAAGGGCAACGTCATCGCGCCCCAGCAGGTGATGGGCGAGCTCGGTGCCGACATCCTGCGCCTGTGGGTCGCGAGCACGGACTATTCCGGCGAGCTGTCGATCTCGAAGGAGACCCTCAAGCGCGTGGTCGAGTCCTACCGCCGCATCCGCAACACGCTGCGCTTCCTGCTCGCCAACCTCGCCGACTACGATCCGGCGCAGCACGCGCTGCCGGTGGAGCAGTGGCTGGAGATCGACCGTTATGCGCTGGAACTGGCCCGCGGCCTGCAGGACAGGGTTGCCGCCGGCTACGCGCGTTACGAGTTTCACACCGTGGTGAAGGAACTGACGGCCTTCTGTTCGGAGGACATGGGTGCCTTCTACCTCGACATCCTGAAGGACCGGCTCTACACGGCCGGCGCGGATTCGCGCCCGCGGCGCTCCGCCCAGAACGCGCTGTGGCACATTACCGCCGCGCTGGTGAAGCTGCTGTCGCCGGTGCTGAGCTTCACCGCCGAGGAGGCCTGGCAGGTGTTCAAGGGCGGCACCGAGGGCAGCATTTTCGAGGAGGAATGGCATGTCCTGCCGGAGGCGAGGCTGGAAGAAAAACTCGCGGCAGGCTGGCTTGCCATTCGCGGTGTCCGCGACATCGTGAACAAGAAAATCGAAGAGGAGCGTGCCAGGGGGGCGGTGGGTTCTTCGCTCCAGGCCGAGCTCGATCTGCACGCATCCGGTCCCGCTTATGACATGATGAAACGGCTGGGAGACGACCTCCGGTTCGTGTTCATTACGTCGCGGGCGACGCTGCACCGGAGGGCGGACGCGGGGGATGATCCCGGCTTCGTGCCGGAAGTGAAGCCCAGCACCCATGCCAAATGCGAACGCTGCTGGCACTACCGCGCCGACGTCGGCCACGATCCGCGGCACCCGGATCTCTGCGGCCGCTGCACTTCCAATCTGTACGGCGCCGGCGAGCCGCGGAGTTTTGCCTGATGTGGCGCTGGCTGCTGCTCGCGGGCGCCGTCATCGCGATCGACCAGGCGACCAAGCACGCGGCGGTGGCGGCGCTCGCCGGCCAGCCGCCGGTCGAGGTCACTTCCTTTTTCAACCTGGTGCTGGTCTACAACCGCGGCGCCGCCTTCAGCTTCCTCGCCGGCGCGGACGGCTGGCAGCGAGAGCTGTTTACGGTGATCGCGCTGGCGGCCTCGGTCTGGATCGTCTGGCTGCTGCACCGTTATCCGCGGCAGCGGCTGTTCTGTCTCGCATTGGCGCTGGTGCTCGGCGGCGCGCTCGGCAATGTCATCGACCGGATCGCGATCGGCGCGGTGGTCGATTTCCTCGACTTCCATGCCGGGGGCTGGCACTGGCCGGCCTTCAACGCCGCGGATTCGGCGATCACCTGCGGCGCGGTGTTGCTGGTGTGGGACGGGTTGCGCGGCAATGCCGTTGTGGATAAATCATAAGTATTTGATTATACTGATATTTTTATATCAGAATCGCTAATGGCTGCAGCCGTCGCGTTATAATCCCCGCCATGCAAGTACTGCTCGCCAATCCCCGCGGTTTCTGCGCCGGCGTCGACCGCGCGATCGATATCGTCGAGCGCGCGCTCGAACTCTTCGGCGCGCCGATCTACGTGCGCCATGAAGTCGTTCACAACAAGTTCGTCGTCGACAACCTGCGCGCGAAAGGCGCGGTGTTCGTCGAGGAACTTGACGACGTGCCTGCCGGCAGCACGGTGGTGTTCAGCGCCCACGGCGTGTCGCAGGCGGTGCGCCGCGAGGCCGAATCGCGCGGCCTGAAGGTGTTCGACGCGACCTGTCCGCTGGTGACCAAGGTGCACGTCGAGGTGGCCAAGATGCGCGAGCAGGGCCGCGAGATCATCATGATCGGCCATCGCGGGCATCCGGAGGTCGAGGGCACCATGGGGCAGAGCGCCGGCGGCATGCACCTCGTCGAGGGGCCGGACGACGTCGCCGGCCTGCGCGTGGGCGACGAGGGGAACCTGGCCTACGTGACCCAGACCACGCTGTCGATGGACGACGCCGCGCGCACCATCCAGGCGATCAAAAAACGGTTTCCGAAAGTCGTCGGCCCGAAGAAGGACGACATCTGCTACGCCACGCAGAACCGGCAGGACGCGATCAAGACGCTGGCGCAGCGCTGCGACGTGGTGATCGTCGTCGGCTCACCCAACAGTTCGAATTCCAACCGCCTGCGCGAAGTGGCCGAGCAGCTCGGCGTGCCGGCCTACATGGTCGACAATGCCGGCGAGCTGCGTCCGGAATGGGTCGCGGGGAAATCCACCGTCGGCATCACCGCCGGCGCGTCGGCGCCGGAAGTGCTGGTGCAGGCCGTGGTGGAACGCCTGCGCGGCCTGGGGGCGGATCAGGTGACGACGCTGGACGGCATCGCCGAGCGGGTGACTTTCCCGCTCCCGAAGGGTTTGCACTAGGATCCGGTTTCCTGGCTGTCGGCCGCGGCCGGCAGCGCGCCCCGGGCCGCATGGCCCGGCGGGCGCAGGGTTACCTCGATCAGCATCTCGCTGCGCACCGGCACGTTGGCGCGGTAGCCGGGATGGAAGCGCGCCCGCGAAAATTCCCGCAATGCCGCTTCCTCGAATTCGGAGATACCGGTGCTCATCACGATTTTCGCATCGTCGATGCGCCCGCTCTCGCTGATGCGCAGGCGCAGCATCACGGCGCCGGCCTGCTGCGCGGCAGCGGACGATTCCGGCGCCGGCACTTCGATCTGCGTCAGCGGAAATGGCCGACGGTCGAGTTCCGACGACTTGAAATAATAAACGCCGCTTTCACCGCCGCCGGCTTGGCCGCCCGCGGTTGCGGGCGGGGACTGCACGGCGGCAAGGCGCGTTTCGGGGATTGCTTCGGCGGGTGCTTCGGGCGTCACAGGCACCGCCCCGGCTGATTCGGAAACGGCGGCCGCAAGCCTTGCAATCAGCAGGGGCGATCCGGCAGCCGGTTCCAAGCCGTTGCTGCCCGGCTGGCGGCTGACCGCAAGAACGATCGCCGCATGCAGGGCCAGCGAGATGCCGGCGGCGAGGAACAGGCGCGGCATGCCGTCATCGGCAATCCGTGAGGGCATGGCGCGCGCCTGTATTTACTGGATCAGTTCGCGCCAACTGGTGCGGCGGCCCTGCGGATCGCCCGGCGGGATCGGCGCTTCGAGCGTTTGTTGTGCGGCATCGGAAGTTGTGGCGATGACCACTGTCCTGCCGTCCGGCAGTCGGACCACGTTGATACCGACCGCCAGAGAGTCTGACAACTTGACGCTAAAGTTTGTTGCGCCCGCTACTTGCAGCCCATTGCGGGCATCAAAGAAATTTTGCCAGCTGTAACCGCCGATGTTGCAAGCGCTGTTCTCCGGGACGTTGCTGGTTACGGTAAGCAAGCCGAGCTGCAGCTTCATATCGATGTTGACGCGCTCTCCGGTGTCCGGTAGGTCGACGAACCAGCCGCCGTTGGTGGTGCAGTTGGTAGTGCAGGTAACGCTGCGCTTGTCGCCAGCGGTAGTGATAGCTAGTTGGCTCAGCGTTGATCGTGGCGCGGCAACCGGGTAGCTGCCGGTGTCCTTGATGCCCCAGACCGACTGCACCTGGGGCGACGACAAGTCGCTGGCACCGATGTACTTGCCAGTGCCGACGAAGACGTGGGTGACCGGCGGGCTGCCGAAATCGGCGATCTCCGGCTTGGTGGTGATCGGCTGGGGATTGTTCGACGCGTCGGTCACGGTGGTGATCCGGGTGGCGGTCTGGGCGGCATTGACCTCGAAGCGCCAGACGTTGCCCAGCAGGTCGGCGCCGTAGATGTGCTGCGTGGTGTTGTTCAATACGGTGTCGAGCACGAAGTTGTTGATTTTTCCCAAGCCGCTTGGCGTCGTGGCGTCGCCAGCGCCGGTGGATATCTTGTAGATGATCTGGCCGTTCAACGCGTCCAGCACGTAGAGGTAGCCGCGGCCGTCGCCGGCCACCGCGGGCGTGTTGACGTTGTTGTAGCCCGAGGTCACGAACACTGCCCAGCGACCGTCTGCGAGCTTGCTGATCGTCGGATTGCCGTAGGTGTAGCCGATGTGGCAGTCGGAGGACTGGCCGACCGGTGCCCCGGCGCAGGTGGCGGTATGCTTGAATTCCCACAGGCCCTTGGGATTGCCGGGGTCGGTGACGTCGAGCGCGTAGTAGCCCTTGCCGCCGGCGTTGAAACCGCCGACGAGAATGGTTTTCCAAACCGCGTTCACCGGATCGTAGATGTCGCCGACGGTCGGGGTGCCGTCGACGTAGTAGCGACGCAGGTTTTTGTAGTTGTTGTCCGCGAGCTTGTAGAGGTTGGGCAGCACCATCGTCGGGATGAAGGCCCAGCGTTCCTCGCCACCCAGCGGGTCACTGGTGTTGGCGCCGGCGTAGAAGGCATGCAGCATGCCGTCGTTGGCGGCGACGTAGACCATCGGCGTGCGGTTGGCGTTGGCCGCCTTGAACGCCAGGTAGCCGTCGTCCTGGTACTGGGCGAACGGCGCCTTCGAGAACACCGGCTGCGCGTTGACGATGTCGCCCAGCACGGCGGTGCGTGTGCGGTAGAGCTGCTGGCTGTTGGCTTCGAAACCCTCGCGGCCGCGATGGCCACGAAGAAAGTTGACCAAGTTGGCGCCGGCGGCGAGGCCGCGCTGGTTGACCGACAGCAGCGGCAGGATGCCGTTGGTCATGTCCGGATACTGGCTCAAGTCGGAGACCTGGGTGCTGCCGAAAAAGGCTTGCTCGGTGGCGTTGAGGCCGGTGCTGGCAGTGCCGGTCGGATTGCCGGAACTGTCGCAGGCTTGGGTGTTCCAGGTGAAATTCGTCAGATTGTTGGTGGCGCCGGCGCGGAACAGCTTGATTACCCGGTTGTCGCAAGCGTTGCCGGTTTTCGCATTCAACTTGGCCTGTGCCGACCAGTGTGGTGTGATGCCGACGCTGCCGGTAACCAGGTTGATTTCCTTGGCTTCCAGTTCGCCAATCCATTCGTCCGTCTTGTAGCTTGCAGTATAGGCAAAATTGTCACCGTTCGTCGGCTCCAGGCTACTGGTTGCTGCTGCCGCCGCTGCTGCAACGCGGGCATTCACGCCGGCGAGGGCCGTGGTCAGCGAATCCACCACGCCGTCAGGATCGGCGGCACTGAAGAAGTGGCCCTTGCCGTTGACCGCGGCATGCCACAGGTCGTCCAGCGCGGTCGGGTTGTCGGCAGACGGTGCTGGCCAGTTTTTTGCTCCATTTCGCAAATCCGCAAAATCTCCGGTGCCGGGTTTTTTCTGGTCTTTGTAGTTGGGCACATAGTTCAGAGTGCCGGCCAGGCCCAGGCCCATCGTAAAGGTGGTCATGTGCTGGTGGCGCGCGGTGTCGTCCTCGAGGCCGGTGCCACTGGACGGCACGTTGTTGTCGGTGCCGACGTCGGTGCCGAGGGAGCCGATGGAGCCGTCCGGGCGCAGGTCGGTGAAGTAGTAGTAGGCGGCGACGTCGGCCAGGGAGCCGGATGCCCCGCCTTTGAATGTCGAAATGACTTCAGGGCTTGACCACTGCGGGTTGGGATTCCACACCGCCCGAGTGTTTTTGGAGCAGTTGGTAATGTATGAGGTCGAGGTATCTGAGACGGATTCGGGGCCCGGTTTGGGGCTTATCTGGGTGACCAGAGTGGTCGTGATCAGGCGGATCCTTGTCTGTCCCGAGGAGCAGTTGAAGCGTTCCCGGATTTCCTCGTATTTGTAACGCTGGCTGGTGACGGTTTCGGAGGAGCCGTCGTACAGCGGGCGCGGAGTGACCGTGATGCTGCCGTCATGGTTGCCGATGTTCGAATTGTCGAGCTGGCGGCCGGCGTTGCCGTTCCAGTAGCCGTCGCTGGTCAGGATCGAGAAATTCTGTTGGCAGGAATACTGCATCGGATCGCCGGTCATGCCGTTGTTGATGCCGGTCTGGATGCCGGCAAAATGCCGGCCGGCGCGCGACAGCGCTTCGCGCAGCGGCGTGCCGCCGTTGGTGCTCTGCGAGTACAGCTTGGCGAACCAGTCCTCCTTGTGGGTGGTGGTGAAGTCGTTGATCGCGAGGTATTTGCTGGAGGTGACGGGGCTGTTCGGGTTGATGGTGATGAAGCCCACGCGGTAGCCTTCGCCGATGCTGACGAAGGCGCGGCCCGTCGCCGATTTCATCAGCAGCATGCGGGTGCGGTAGTAGCTGTACCAGTTGGCGAAGTTCTGCCGTTCGTCGGTGTTACCCGGTCCCGAGGTTGATGAAACGTGCCGCTTGGTCCAGTTGCCGGTGCTGTGCGTGAAGGGCGAGGTATTGCCGCCGGAATTGGGCCAGCAGCCGGTCGAGCTGTTGGTGCTGCCGCTGTTGGGGGTGCCGGTGCCGTTCCAGACATAGTAATAAGCCGGCTGTGAGGTCTCGTTGCCGCTGTTCCAGTTCAGCTCGTCGTCATAAGCGCGAAAGCTGGTGCTGAGATTAGTTGTAGGGGCTTTGGCTGAGGTGTTGAAGCCGTCGTATTTGGCCGCGGTGAAGCTGGCATTCGGGAAATCGGTGCCGTCCGCGTTTTTCGGCGGCACGTAATTGACGCCCGGATTGTAGTAGATCGAGTTGCACAGATGGTTCTTGTAGCCGGTCGTGTTGTAGCGGTCGCGGATGCCGTCCGGCATGTAGCCCCAGCCCATGCTGCCCGAATCGTCCAGCGTGAACAGGATGTTCGGCTTGACGACCGTGGTCGAACTACTGGCCAGCGGCACGTCGGCGATGTCCGTCATGGCGGCATGGGCTGCGGGTGCGACGGCGAAAACCGTGGCCAGGGCCAGGCGGCGCAGGCTGTTGGGTGATGGTTTGCGGGGATTCATGGTGTTCTCCACGTGCGGGACTGTTCCGCGGTCAGTACATGATCGACTGGGTATAGGAAACGGTGTTGCGCGGCCCGAGGGCGCGCGAGGTAATGCGGTAGTAGATGTAGGTCGTGCCCGACAGCGGCATGACGCCGTAGCTGCCGACGCTGCGGCTGCTGCTGCCGCCGGCCACGCTGACGGTCAGGCACTGCTGGCCCGGCGCGTTGTGCCCGGCATTGGGCAGGCCGCACAGCCGGTGGACCACGTACTGGGTGGTAAATCCGGCGGAATCGACGGTGGAGGGCAGGCTGCCGAGGTTGTCCCAGTCGAAGGTCGTGGCGTCGAAACGCTCGTCCCAGCTGGAGACGTAGGCCCGGGGCTGGTTGTTGTTGAGCACGCCCGGGCCCTGGGCCATCAGCCAGGCGCGGGCGCCCTCGATGCCGGCATCGGAGGAGGTGACGGCGCCGCGCTGCATCGCGATGTTGCCGGCGATCAGCACGCCGGTGCCGATCGAGCGCCACAGCGCGACGCCGGCGAGCGACATGGCGACCAGCACGATCAGCGCGATGAACAGGACGACGCCGTGTTGTTTGCGGAAGGATTTCATGGGCGGATGCTCCGTGGCTGTTTCGCCATCAGGGACGGATCTGGGAACCCCACAGTATGTTGCGCAGCGGGATCACGGTTTCGTAGACGCGGTAACGGTAGTGGCGCCAGTTGTTGGCGGGCTCGGTCGGATTGGTGCCGCTGGCGCTGCCGTCAAGGTTGGCGATCACGAACTGGCCGCCGGTCCATGACGGCACCGTGGCGGTGACCGGCGTGCGCTCGAACTGCCCGGAGCGCACCAGCATGCCGACGCGCACGGCGAGCACATTGGCCCAGGCGATGGTCGTCGCCGGGTCGGTGGTCGTCCATTCGCCGGGATCGACGCGTCCGTTGTTGTTGGCGTCGATGCCGTATTCCGCCTGCAGCGTGACGACGTTGTCGGCGACTTCCACCGGATCGTTGACGCCGTCACCGTTGGTATCCTGGTAGAGGAGGTCGTTGGTGACCCGCAGGCGGCCGTCGGTCACGGTCCAGATGTTGCGGCGCGGGCTGTTGCCGAGGTTGAACAGGTAGCCGGCGCTGAAGTTCACCGGCGGGGCCGGATTGTTGTGGCGGGCGACGCGCGACTCGACCGAGGTGCTGCTGTCGGGCAGGTAGACCGTGTAGCTGTAGCTGCCCTGGTTGTTGCGCACCGTCAGCGCGTCGGCATCGGAAACGTCGGTGATCTCGATGGTCAGGCAGTCCAGCGTCGGCGTGGTCCGGCCCACCAGCAGCACGTCGCGCGGGGAGATGCCGGCGCGGCCGCGGGTTTTTTTCGAGGTGTCGGTCGATTCGGTGAACACGTGCGCCGCCGGAAAGGTGCCGCCGCTGCCGCGCAGCACGATGATCGTGTCGGAGGCGGTGCCGCTGCCCTGGACGATCTGGATCGGCGTCAGCCGGTAGGTGAACGCCGCCGTCGGGCGCCCGCTGTCGTAGGCATTGACCATGCAGCCCATGACCGGCGTGATGCCGGCGTCGTAGGCGGCCGAGGAGAAACCGTAACCCGCCTCGCGGACGTCACGCTCGAGGGTGGTTAGGCCGATGATGCCGGTCACCTGCACGTCGCTGCCGGCGGTGGCCGTGCGCTTGCGTTCCTCCGAGGTCGCCAGCATCTGGAAAATGACGATGATGCCGATCATGCCGATCAGCACGCCGACCATGATCTCGACCAGGCTGAGGCCGGCCTGCCTGCGGCGGGCCGGGGATGGATTCTTGCGGGACTCAGAATACATAGGAAATTACCTGGTGCCTGCGCCGGGTCGTGTCCTGCGGCGTCTGCCAGCAGATGGTGACCGTCACGCGGTTGAGGTCGGCCGTCGAGACATCGATCTGCTGCATCCCGGCGGTGGCGCCGAGCAGGCCGGTGGCGGAATCGGTGACGGCGCTGACCCATTGCGTCACCGCCGTGTTGGTGTTGTCGGCCTGGCCGCCGGTGAATGCGCAGTCGCCGCCGCCAGTATTCAGCTCGAAATTGTTCAGCGAGGTGACGAGGCTGGCATCCGAGGTGCGGTCCACGCTCATCCAGATCCGCGAGATGATGTCGCTGGCAAAGGCCGCGGCATCGGCCCGGTTCTTGGCGTCGGCGCTGGCCGAAAATGCCGCGGCCTGAATGCCGACCATGGCCAGGATGCCGACCGAGAAGATCAGGATGCCGATCAGGGCTTCGAGCAGCATGACGCCTTTCTGCAGGCGCGGGAGTATGGGGATCTGTTTCATGGGGTGCTCCTTCAGCAGGCCCTGGTGTCCTTGGTGTCCGTGACCTTCGGATCGCAGACGCGAATCTGCCCGCCCGGCGACACGTTGATGTTCAGGCAGCGCATGGGACCGCCGTCAGCGGCGCAGGCGCCCGCCACCGGATAGGTGAACTGGAAGGACACCGGCTGGCCGATGGTCATGGCGCCGAAGCCGTTGAAAACGACCCGGCCGTCGTAGGTGGCATCGGTGCTGGAGGAGGTGAGCGTGACACTGGCTTCTTCGCGTCCGGAGCCTTCCGCGCCGAGCTTGCCTTCGATGAAGTTGAAGGAATTGGTGGCCGGGGCCCATTCGCGGACCATCCAGTTCATGCCACTGGTTGAAGGGGTGATGATGTTGACCTGGGCTTCCACCGGGAGGTCGTCGGTCAGCACCATCTCGACCCGGCCATTGCGCTTGACGGCTTCGGCGCGCGCCAGGTTGAGGCCGGTGGCGATGCCTTCCGTGGTCGCGCGTATCCGGGCGTTGGCGATGAACTTGGAGTATTCCGGTATGCCCAGCGAGATCAGCAGGGCAATAACCGCCAGCCCGACGATCAGCTCGACGAGGCTGTAGCCGGATTGTGCGCGGAAGTTCAGCATCCGCCGGCCTTGTTGGTGACCCAGCAGCTCGATCCGCCGCCGTTCCAGCCGGTGGCGACCGTGGTGGTGGCACGGGCGTTGGCCTGGTTGATGGTGTAGACGAAACCATTTGTGCCCTGTGCCGCCACGCCGGTGGCCGTGATGGTGAAGGTCGTTCCGGTCAGGTTGGAGCAGGCATAGGTGAAATAGCGTCCGGTAGGCAGGGGGGCTATGGTGCCGGCCGCGCAGGCCCCGGCATAGCTGCGGTTGTCCTGGAAATATTGCTCCATTTTCACCCGGTGCTCCGACAGGGTCGCAAAGGCTTCGGTGAGCTTGCTGCGGGTGACGTAATCGCTGTACTGGGGCACGGCAATGGCCGCGATGATGCCGATGATGGCCAACACGATCAGCATCTCAACCAGGGTGAATCCTCGCGCGAGTCGTTTCATGGCGGTTCCTTTTTGGACGGTGGAAGGTTAGGGGGGATTTTATGCCGCCGCCACCGGCCGCCGATGAATGGTTATTCGTCCGGCATAAGCGGTTTTCAGCGTGAAATTAGGCACGATTTGGCGCCGGCAGGGGCCCCGGATGCGGTCAAGGGTTGTGAATTAGACAAAGTCCAATCCTTGCCTTAGAATAATTCCCAATGAAAGCAATGTCTTATACACGGGAAGATTTGGTCGATCTGTTGCGCAGGCACGGCATTGCGCCGACGCATCAGCGGCTGGAAATCGCCCATGTGCTGTTCAGCCGCTGCGAACACCTCGCCGCCGACCGGGTGCTGGCGCTGGCCAACGAGCGTTTTGCCGAGACGTCCAAGGCCACGGTCTACAACACCCTGAACCTGTTCCGCGACCGCGGATTGATCCGCGAGGTGATCGTGGACCCGAAGCGGGTGTTCTACGATCCCAACACGGAACCGCACCATCATCTCTACAACGTCGATACCGGAGAGCTCACGGACATCGCGGCCGAGGATCTGCGGATCAGCGGCATGCCCGTGCTGCCGCCGGGCATGGTGACCGAGGGCGTCGACGTCATCGTCAGGATCCGCGCGCTCTGACCGGGTGTTTGCTGTAGAATGCGCCCTCCCCCGGGCTGACGTAGCTCAGTTGGTAGAGCAACTGATTCGTAATCAGTAGGTCGGAGGTTCGACTCCTCTCGTCAGCACCAACTCCCTGATTCCCTGATGTTCCCGGTTTGCCGGCAGCAGTACGCCAGCGGCGCTGCTGCGGCATTCGCACCGGCTCCGCGCGGGAACCGGTGCGATGCCCGTGTTTACAGCACTCCGGAAATGCCGCCGTCCAGGTTGATGCTGGTGCCGGTGACGTAACTGGCGGCGTCCGACGCCAGGAAGGTGATGACGTTGGCGACTTCCTGCGCTTCGCCCGCGCGCTTCAGCGGGATGTCCTTGCCCAGCTTGCCGTAATACTCGTCGGCGCTGATGCCGTCCTTGGTGTAGCGGCGTTCGTGCTGGCCGGATTTGATCTTACCGATGCAGATGGTGTTGACGAGGATGTTGTCCGCGGCGAATTCCTTGGACAGCGCCTTGGTGATCGCGAGGCCGGCGGCGCGCGAAACCGAGGTCGGGTAGGATTCCGCCCCCGGCTGTTTCGCGCTGGAGATCGTGATGTTGATGATGCGTCCGCCGCCGCGTTTTTTCATGTGCGGGATTGCCAGCCGGGAGCAGCGCACGGCGCCGAACACCTTCAGTTCCAGGTCGGACGCCCATTCGTCGTCCGTCAATTCCAGGAATTTGCCGCGCTTCGAGGTGCCGGCGTTGTTGACCAGGATGTCGATGCCGCCGAAACGTTTGGCCACTTCGTCGATGAAGCGCTTGCAGTCCTCGGCCTTGCCCATGTCGGCGGACAGCGCCAGCACTTCACCCCCGGCCTTGGTGATTTCCGCGGCCACGGCATCCAGCAGCGGCTGGCCCCTCGCGCAGATCGCCACTTTTGCGCCCTCGCGCGCCAGTGTCAGCGCGGTGGCCTTGCCGATGCCTTCGGTGCCGCCGGTGACGATGGCGACCTTGCCCTTGAGTCCGAATTCCATGCCGTTTGCCCTCCACGATTCCGGTAAAAGAGCCGCATTGTATCGCCATTCGCGAAGCCGCCCTTTTGCGCCGCCGGCATTAGTCGTAGGATATCCGGACGGTGCCCGCGACGGAGGTCGCGGGGCCGCTCCGGCGGAGGTGTCCCCATGTCCATGTGTACGGTTGACGGTGTCATCGGCAGGCTGCGGGGATGGCTCGCGCCCCTGGTCCTGGCTGCCGGCCTTGTCGCGTGGGGGATGCCGGCGCTGGCCGCCGAGCGCGAACTGACGCTAGACCAGTTCTCGGTGGTGAAGCTGACGGTCACGGCGGTTCCGGATGCGCGCAGCGCGCGCACCCTCGGGCCGCAACGCGAAGGCACCGGCGTGGTCATCGATTCCAGCGGCCTGGTGATGACCATCGGCTATCTGGTGACCGAGGCCGATACCGTGGAGCTGGCGACGGCCGACGGGCGCAAGTTTGCCGCCAATGTCGTCGGTTATGACAACGCCACCGGCCTCGGTCTGGTCAAGTCCCTGCAACCCCTGCCGGTGAAGCCGGTGGATTTCGGGCAGTCGTCGTCGGCCAGCCTGCGCGACATGGTGCTGATCGTCGGTTTCGACGGCGTGGCTCCTGCCTACATTGTTTCCAAGCGGCCGTTCGTCGGCTACTGGGAGTATCTGCTCGACGAGGCCATCTATACCGCTCCGGCAACCGTGAACTGGCAGGGCGCCGCGCTGCTGTCGCGTGAAGGCAAGCTGCTCGGCATCGGCTCGCTGGCCGTGGGCGATGCGATCGGCAAGGGCGGCATTCCCGGCAACATGTTCGTGCCGATCGATACCCTCAAGCCGGTGCTCGGCGATTTCATCGCCAACGGCCGTGCCACGACCAGACCGCGCCCCTGGCTGGGCATCACCTCGCAGGAGGTGCAGGGCAAGGTGATCGTGACGCGGGTGACCGCCGAAGGGCCCGCCGAGGAGGCCGGGCTGCAGGCCGGCGACATCATCGTCGGCCTCAGCGGCCAGCCGCTGAAGGGGCAGGCGGATTTTTATACCCGGCTGTGGAAAACCGGTGAAGCCGGCGTCGAAGTCATGCTGGACGTGCTCAAGGGCAACAGGGTCGAGCCGGTGAAGGTCAGATCGATCGCCCGCGAGCGGCATTTCCGCGGAAAGCCGGTCTATTGAGGCAGCGATGAGTGCAGAGCGATGAGTGATGAGCGAAGAACGATTCGTGTTCATCGCTCATCACTCATCGTTCATCGCTAGAAATAATCCATTCCCAGGCAGCCTGAAGCCAGGTTCATCTGTTCGACGAGCTTGCGGCCGACCATGTTGCGCAGCGTTTCGGTGGTGCCGCCGCCGAGGCTGCCGTAGCGGGTGCCGCGGAAGAAGCGCGATACCGGGAATTCGTCGGTGAAGCCGTAACCGCCGTGCACCTGCACTGCTTCGCTGGTGACGCGGATCGACATTTCGTTGGTGTAGATTTTCGCCATCGCGGCCAGAGCCGGGTCAGGGAACTTGTCGCCTGAAACCGCGGCGCGGTAGAGCAGGCCGCGGGCGGCTTCGATCTCGATGTACATGTCCGCGACCTTCCAGCGCATGCCCTGGAAGTCGCCGATTTTCCTGCCGAAGGCCGAGCGGTTGCGCATGTACTTCACGGCTTCCTCCAGCGCGCCTTCGGCGAGGCCGAGGCAAATGGCCGGATTGAGGCAGCGCTGGGTGTTGAAGGCGGACAGCAGCTTCTTCATGCCGTTGTCGCGGATGACCAGGTTTTCCAGCGGCAGCTCGATGTCGTCGAAGACGACGTCGGACAGGTATTCGCCGCCCATCGTGTGGTAGCTCGCCTTGGCGATGAGTCCCTTGCTGCCGCCGGGCACCAGCACGCAGCCGATGCCCTCGGCGCCGGGCTTGCTGTCGACGCGCGTGAACACGACGAACATCTCGGCGATGTCCGCGCGGGAAATCAGCGTCTTGGCGCCGCGCAGGATCACGCGGTCGCCCTTGATCGTGCAGTTGGTCCTGTAGTTCGGCACGTCGGTGCCGGCGTCGGGCTCGGTCATGCAGATGGCCAGCATGGCTTCGCCCGAGGCGACCCGCGGCAGGATGCGGCGCTTGATTTCCTCCGGGGCGAAGGTCGATATGACGCGCGTCTGCGTGCCCACCTCGCCCAGCGCGCCCATGGCCGTGACGTAACAGACCTTGCCGATTTCCTCGAGCACCAGCACGGTGTCGAGGATCGACAGGCCGGAGCCGCCGTATTCCTCGGGAACCGCCATGCCGAGCACGCCGATCTCGCCCAGCCGTTTCATGTTTTCCGCCGGCCAGGTGCCGTCGAGGTATTTGATCGCGCGCGGCGCGAATTCCTCCTGGCAGACCCGGCGCACGGTGTCCACGAAGGCGCGCTGCTGTTCGGATATCCTGAAATCCATGGTGTGTTCGCCCTTGGTGTCGCGGCTTCAGTGCCAGTATGGCGGGTAGCCCGAGTTTTTCGATTCGGCATCCAGCAGCCGCAGCATCGCATGCCACTCCAGCACGCCGTAGGGGCGGCGGGTGCCCGGTTGGTAGAGGTTGGCGGTGTGCCCGATGACTTCCTGCGGCGGCAGCACGATTTCCTGGCCGCCGGCCATCGCGTCGACCTGCGCGCGGCAGGACATTTCGAGCTGGTACATCGTGTTGAAAGCCTGCTGGATGGTGGCGCCGCAGGTCAGCAGCCCGTGGTTGCGCAGGATCAGCGTGTCGTGCGGGCCAAGGTCGCGCACCAGCCGCTCGCGTTCGGCGAGATCGATCGCCGGGCCTTCGTAGTCGTGGTAGCCATGATGGCCGACGAAGCGCATCGAGGTCTGCGTCATCGGCAGCAGCCCGCATTTCATCGAGCTGACCGCCATGCCGGCGCGGGTGTGGGTGTGCATCACGCACTTCAGTGCGGGACGCGCGCGATGGATGGCGCCGTGGATCACGTAACCCGATTTGTTGATGCCGTAATCGGTATCCGGTTTCCACAGGATGTTGCCTTCGAGGTCGATCTTGACCAGGCTCGAAGCGGTGATTTCCTTGTAGAGCAGGCCGTAAAGATTGATCAGCAGGTGCTCGTCGTCGCCGGGAATCCGCGCGGTGATGTGGTTGTAGATCAGGTCGGTCATGCCGAAGCTGTCGGTCAGGCGGTAACAGGCGGCGAGGTTGACGCGGGTTTCCCATTCCTCGGGACTGACGTCGTCGCGGATGCAGCGGAACCGGGTCGAATGGTTGGAGGTCATTTTTCTGGCGGGAGGGCGGCTGTCATGGGCGCCCGGGCGAAATTGGCAGCCAAAAATTATAGCGGACCCCGGGGATGTTTGACTGGGGAGGTTCCGTATCCTAGACTTGCCCACTCTTTCTGCGGGCGGGTTTTGCCTCCGGCATTTGCCCCCGACAGCCATTTTCACTTTACGGAAGACCATGGATCAGACTGCAGCGACCGTCGCCATTGCCGGCAAGGAACACTGGACCCGCAAGGGCGAGGTCAGGCTTTTCCTCTGGGAAAAGAAGGCTGCCGACGGCAAGGGGGCCAACGGCACCGTGCTGTTCGTGCATGGCTCCTCGATGGCCTCGCAGCCGACTTTCGACCTGCAGGTTCCGGGCCGCGCCGATTCCTCGGTGATGGACTGGTTCGCGCGGCGCGGCTTCAACACCTGGTGCGTGGACATGGAAGGTTACGGCCGTTCCGACAAGTCGCGCGACCTCTACTTCGACATCGCCAACGGCGCGGACGATCTCGCCGCGGCCAGCGACTACATCACCAAAACCACCGGGGCGAAGAAATTCATGGTCTACGGCATCTCGTCCGGCGCGCTGCGCGCCGCGATGTTCGCCGAACGCCATCCCGAGCGCGTGGCGCGGCTCGCGCTCGATGCCTTCGTCTGGACCGGCAAGGGCAGCCCGACGCTCGCCGAGCGCGCGAAGAAGCTCGACCAGTGGAAATCGATGAAGCGCCGCCCAATCGACCGCGCCTTCGTGCATTCGATTTTCAACCGCGACCATCCCGGCTGCGCCGAGGAAAAGGTGGTCGAGGCCTTTGCCGACGCCATCCTCGCCCTCGATGATTCGGTGCCCACGGGCACCTACCTCGACATGTGCGCGAAGCTGCCGGTGGTCGATCCGGCGAAAATCACCGCGCCGACGATCGTCATGCGCGGCGAATTCGACGGCATCGCCAGCGTCGAGGACCTGATCGAGTTTTTCAACCGTCTGCCCAATCCGGACAAGCAGTTCGCGGTGATGGCGGGCATTTCGCACGCGAGCTTCCAGCAGATCAATTACCGGATGGTCTATCACATCCTGCATTCGTTTTTCACTCAGCCGGAACCCGTCTACCGGGGATGACTCCGCGGGGGGTTCCGATCGCGGCAACCAGCAATTCACAACAGGAGGAAAATCATGAAGCAACAACTGAAACGGGCGGCGGTCGCCGCCGTCGCCGCGGCAGCCGTGGCTCTCGGCCTGCCGGCCCAGGCCCAGCAATGGCCGAGCAAGGCCGTGCGCATCGTCGTGCCTTTCGGCGCGGGCGGCGGCACCGACATCCAGGGGCGCCTGCTCGGCCAGAAGTTCCAGGCGAGCCTCGGGCAGAACTTCCTCGTCGACAACCGCCCCGGCGCGGCCGGGCTGATCGGCGCGGAACTGGTGGCCAAGTCGCCGGGTGACGGCTACAACATCCTGTTCACCACCGCTTCCCTTGCCGTGAACATTCCGCTGTACGGCAAGCGCGTGAACTTCGATCCGTACAACGATCTGGTGCCGGTGAGCTGGATATCCTCGGTGCCGCTGGTTCTCGTCGTGCACCCGAGCGTTCCGGCGAAGAATCTCAAGGAGTTCCTGGCGCTGGTGAAGAAAAGCGGCCGGATGAACGCCGCCCACAACGGTACCGGCACGACCAGCCATCTGTCGATCGAAATGCTGAAGCTGTTCGGCGGCATGAACATCACTCCCGTGCCCTACAAGGGCGGCGGGCCGGCCCTGGTCGGACAGATCAGCGGCGAAACCGATTTCACGTTTGCCACCGCGCTGGCCGCGCAGCCGTTCATCAAGTCAGGCAAGGTGAGGCCCTTGGCGGTGACCACCGCGAAACCGGCATCGATCTTCCCCAATCTGCCGACGATGAAATCGATCTATCCCGAGTTCGAGTCCGACAACTGGTACGCGATGTTTTTCTCGAAGGGCACGCCCAAGGACGTCGTCGCCAAGCTCAACGGCGAGATTGTCAAGGCGCTGAAGGCGCCGGACGTCAACGAGTTCATCCGCAGGGAGGGTGGCGAGCCGGTGGGCAGCACGCCCGAGGAACTGACGGCCTATTTCAAGCGTGAAAGCGAGAAATACACCAAGGTCATCAAGGCCGCGAACATCCGTTCCGACTGATCCGCGCGATGCCGTCACCGAACGCCCGCCTTGCGCGGGCGTTTTTTTGCCTTGTTTCCTGCCTGGCGCCCGCTTCGGGCGTCGCTGCCGCCGCTGCCGGCCCCGCGGGGCCGGTCCGTCTGGTGGTGTCCGCGGCCGGCGGCGGCAGCGCGTCGTCGCAGGCCGGGATGCTCGCGGAAGCCGCGCAGCGCCATGCCGGCCGGCCGTTCATCCTTGACCACCGCAGCGGATGGGGCGGCCACGCCGCCGCCGCCGTGGCCCGGTCTCCGGCCGACGGAACCGTGGTCCTGTTCTCCACCGCCGGCATCGCGGTGCGCGCGGCGGGGGCCGGAGTTGCGGCCGGGGCGGAAGCTCTGCGCCGGCTGCGGCCGGTCGGGCAGGTGTCGGAGACTCCGCTGGTGCTGGCGGTGCATCCTGTCGTGCCGGCACGGACGCCCGCCGGGCTGGCGGCGCTGGCGCGCATTTCTCCCGGCCGTCTCCATGCCGGTGCCGCCACGCCGGGAGGACTGAGTCATCTCGCGGCCGCGATGCTGCTGCCGGCCGCGACTGCCGCGCGCATCGTGCCGTTTCGCGGCGGCGGCCCCGCGCTGCAGGCGCTGGGCGAAGGACGGATCGACATGCTGTTCGCCGCCGCGCCGGCGGTGTTGCCGCACTGGACGGCCGGCCGGGTGCGCATGCTCGCGGTGACTGCCGCATCACCGCATGCCGGGCTGGCCCGGCTGCCGCTGCTGGGCGGGATGGCGCCCGATGCGGTCCTGCTGCAGTGGCATGCGCTGTTCGTGCCCGGGGGCACGCCCGATCACGTGGTTGCCGGATTGCAGCGCGAGATGCGCCGGTCTTTGCGTGACGATGCCGTGGCCGCGTATTTTGCGGAGCATGCCGTGGCGGCGGTCGGCGGCGATGCCGCCGCGCTCGAGGCATTGCTGCAGCGGGAGATCGCGCGTTACGCGCCGCTGATCCGGCGCGCCGCGATGGTGCCCTGACGCACCGCGATCGCGCACGATGCGGAATGCGCCGGGCGCGCGAATCCCCCTGTTAGAATCGCGCGATGATCCGATGGCGCGGCAGCACGACATGACCGAATTCGACGCTTCAAAAATTTCCTGGCAGGACCAGTACAAGCTGATGGTCGGCACGGTGACGCCGCGGCCGATCGCGCTGGTGACCACGCTGGGGCCCGAGGGCCCCAATGCCGCGCCATTCAGCTTTTTCAATGCGGTGGGCTCGGATCCGGCTATGCTGATGTTTTCGGTGGGCGACAAGGCTGAGGGCGCCAAGGACACCGTGCGCAACATCCGCGAACTGCCGGAGTTCGTCGTACACATCGTCAGCGACGCGATCCGGGAGCAGATGAACGCCTGCGCCGTCGACTATCCCCGCGGCGTCAACGAGATCGAGAAGGCCGGCCTGACTGCAGTGCCGTCGACGCAGGTGCGCCCGCCACGCATCGCCGAGGCGCCGGTGGCGATGGAGTGCCGGCTGATGCAGATCGTCGACCTCGGCCGCAAGCCTTACCACGCGGTGTTCGGCGAAGTGGTCCATTTTCATTACCAGGATGGCATCGTCAACGAGCGTTTCCACGTCGATGTCGGCCGCATCAATCCCATCGGCCGGCTTGCCGGCAAGGGCGGCTATACCCGCGTCACCGATCGTTTCGAAATGCCGCGCATACCCTACGGCAAGGATCCGGCCGGCGGGTGACGGATCGCGTTCCGGGATCGCGGAAAACAGGAACACGGTGTTTCCGGAGAACAACCCTCTCTCAGCAAGGAAGATCATGAAAACCATCCACAGCAACCTCGTTTACGCCCTGTTCGCCGCGCTGGCCGCGGTGCCCGCGCAATCCGCCGAATATCCGCAGCGCCCCGTCCGCCTGGTCGTTCCGTATTCGGCCGGCGGCTCGACCGACACCGTGGCGCGCATCACCGGCGCGCGCCTGTCCGAACGCCTCGGCCAGCAGGTGGTCATCGACAACCGCACCGGCGCCGGCACCATCATCGGCACCGAGATCGTCAAGGGCGCGACGCCGGACGGCCACGTGCTGCTGATGGCGACGCCGCCGCTGGCCGTCAATCCGTCGCTGCACGCGAAGGTGCCGTACGTGCTGGAGCGCGACTTCGTCGCGGTCACCAACATCGCCGCGTCCAGCAACCTGCTGGTGGTCCATCCGTCGATGCCGGCCGCCTCGGTCAGGGAACTGATTGCCCTGCTGAAGGCCAACCCCGGCAAGTACAACTACGGCTCCAGCGGCGTCGGCGGCGCGGGCCACCTCGCGATGGCGCTGTTCACCAGCATGGCCGACGTCGAGGCCTTGCACGTGCCGTACAAGGGCGGTGCACCCGCGGTGGCCGATCTGGTCGCCGGCCGCCTGAACATGATGATGGCCAACCTGACCACCGCGCAGCCGCACATCCGCGCCGGCCGGCTGCGCGGACTCGGCGTCGGCAAGATGAAGCGCTCGCCGCTGTTCCCGGAAATGCCGACCGTCGCCGAGGCCGGCGTGAAGGATTACGAAGCGAACAACTGGAACGGCGTCGTCGCGCCGGCGGGCACGCCGCGCGCCGTGATCCAGCGCCTGCACAAGGACATCGTCGCGACGCTGCAGGAGCCGGTCATCCAGGAGCGCATGGCCAAGGCCGGGCTCGAGCCCGTCGGCGACACGCCGGCGGAATTCGCGCAGTACCTGAAGTCCGAGGCGGCGAAGTGGGGCAAGGTGGTCAAGACCGCCGGCATTAAGGCCGAATAAAAAACACTTTAAAATCAAGGAGTTATGATTAATGGCTGCCGTCGACAACAAACGCCCGCAATTCGACAGGGTCATCGTCGATCTGGCGAAGTACGCCCACGCCTATCAACCGACGGGCAAACTGGCCTATGAAACCGCGCGGCTGACGCTGATCGACAGTCTCGCCTGCGCCTTCGAGGCGCTGGCCTATCCGGACTGCACGAAGCTGCTGGGGCCGGTCGTGCCGGGCACGCGCGAGCCGTTCGGCACGATCGTGCCCGGCACGAGTCATGTGCTCGATCCGGTGACCGCGGCCTTCAATGCCGGCACGCTGATCCGCTGGCTCGATTTCAACGACGCCTTCTACGGCCGCACGGTGATCCATCCCTCCGACAACATCGGCGCGATCCTGATGACCGCCGACTGGCTGTCGCGCACGCGCCGCGCGGCGGGGAAAAAGCCGCTGGTCATGCGCGAGGTGCTGACGGCGATCATCAAGGCCTACGAGGTGCAGGGCGGGCTCGCGCTGGAGAACGGTTTCACCGCCGCCGGCCTCGACCACACGATCCTGGTCAAGATCGCCAGCACCGCCGCGGTGTCCTCGCTGATCGGCTGCACGCAGCAGGAGATCGTCAACGCGCTGTCCAATGCCTGGGTCGACGGCCATGCGCTGGCGACCTATCGCCGCAAGCCCAACACCGGCGCGCGCAAATCCTGGGCCGCGGGCGACGCCTCGGCGCGCGCGGTGTGGCTGTCGCTGCTGGCGAAAAAGGGCGAGATGGGTTATCCCTCGGCGCTGACCGCGCCGAAGTGGGGCTTCTACGACGTGCTGTTCGACGGCAAGCCCTTCCGGTTCCAGCGCCCGCTGGGCAGCTACGTCATCGAGAACACGCTGTTCAAGATTCCCTATCCGACGGCCTTCCACGGCCAGACTGGCGTGGAGGCGGCGATCAGGCTGCACCCGCTGGTCAGGGACCGGCTCGACGAGATCAGCCACATCGAGGCGCGTGCCCACAACTCGACGATGGTCATCCTCGACAAGACCGGGCCGCTCGCCAACTTCGCCGACCGCGATCATTGCATGCAGTACATGATGGCCGTCGGCCTGATCTTCGGCGACATGACCGCGAAGCATTACGAGGACGAAATCGCCGCCGATCCGCGCATCGACAGGCTGCGCGCGAAGATCAGGCTCACCGAATACGAAAAGTACGAGCGCGAATACCACGACCCTGCCAAGCGCACCAACGCCAACTCGATCCAGGTGTTCTTCAGGGACGGCACAAAAACGCCGCTGTCCGAGGTGAACTACCCGCTGGGCCACCGCAAGCGCCGCAGGGAAGGCATCCCGGTGGTGATGAAGAAGTTCAACGCAAACACCGCGATGGTGTTTGCGGCAAAGCAGAAGGCGGCGATCACCGAGATCTGCACCAACCAGAAAAAACTCGAGGCGATGGCGGTCAACGAGTTCGTCGACCTGCTGGTGCGCTGATGGGAACAATCGAAACGAAGCTCGCGGAGATGGGATTCACGCTGCCGCAGCCGCGCAAATTTCCGAATCCCAACCGCTGCGGCTGTGTGCGCGTCGGCAACCTGCTGTTCGTGTCGGGGCACGGCCCGCACCATCCGGGCATGCAGATCAAGGAACACGGCAAGCTCGGCCAGGACATGACGGTGGAAGAGGGCTACAAGGCGGCGCAGGCCTCGGCGCTGGCGATCCTCGCCACGGTGAAGGCGGCGGCCGGCGATCTCGACAAGGTGAAGCGCGTGGTGCGACTGTTCGGCATGGTCAACAGCACGCCGGATTTTCCCGACCATCCCAAAGTCATCGACGGCGCGTCCGACCTGTTCTACGAACTGTTCGGTGCCGAAGCCGGCTGCCATGCGCGTTCGGCAGTGGGCATGGCCGGCCTGCCGCGCGGGCAGGCGGTGGAGATCAACGGCGAGTTTGAACTCCTGATTTAAATCGGCATGCAAAACTGGCTGTTTTGGATGGGGTTGATTTGTTGCGCGGCTGCATTTTTAGCTCCAGAAGGTAGCCTTTGGCGCTTGATGTTTATGATCTGGGCCGGTATTGGTTCAGGTGGTGCGCAAATTATTTGGTATCTCGATTGGAGTAAGCAGGAAATGAAACGACGGCAAGAGGGCAAAAAAACCAATATCCCCTAGGAAAACGAAAACCTCCCTCTCCCCGCTTGCGGAGAGAGGGTCGGGGTGAGGGGCGGCGAAATAATCTTTTTGGCGCTCTAGAGCCTGTTATGCACTTGTGACGATGTGGATGATTTTGTGAAGCATAAGG
>CAZHJU010000012.1:0-75241 GCA_964533495.1 uncultured Bordetella sp.
CAACCAGCTGCGCGGCCGCGCCGGCCGCCAGGGCGATCCGGGCTCCAGCCGCTTTTACCTGGCGCTGGACGATTCCCTGTTGCGGATCTTCGCGTCGGACCGGGTCGCCGCGATCATGAATCGGCTGAAGATGCCCGAAGGCGAGGCCATCGAGCACCCCTGGGTCACGCGCTCCATCGAGAACGCCCAGCGCAAGGTCGAGGCGCGCAACTTCGACATGCGCAAGCACCTGCTCGAATACGACGACGTCGCCAACGACCAGCGCAAGGTGATCTACCAGCAGCGCAACGAGCTGCTGGAAAGCACGGACGTTTCGGCGACCATCGCAGCCATGCGCGCCGACGTCATCGCCGGCCATTTCGCGCAGCACATCCCCCCCGGCAGCCTGGAGGAGCTGTGGGACGTCGAAGGGCTGGAAGCGGTCCTGCGTGGCGAGCTGACGCTGGAGCTGCCGCTGCGGCAGTGGCTCGAACTCAGCCCGCAGCTGGAGGAGGATGCCCTGCGCCAGCGCATCATCGAGGCGGCGCATGCGCGGTATGTCGAGAAAACCGCGGCGGTCGACCCGGTGGCGATGCGCCAGTACGAACGCGCGATCATGCTGCAGAGCCTGGACAGCCACTGGCGCGAGCACCTGTCGGCGCTGGACCACCTGCGGCAGGGCATACACCTGCGCGGCTACGCCCAGAAGAACCCGACCCAGGAATACAAGCGCGAGGCTTTCGAGCTGTTCTCGCTGCTGCTCGACATGATCAAGACCGACGTCACGCGCATCCTGATGACCGTGCAGATCCGCAGCGCCGAGGAATTGCGCGCGGCCGAAGAGCATGAAGCGCTGAGCAACGTGCAGTACCAGCACGCCGAGGCAGAAGCCGAGGCGGTTGATGATGCCGCCGAACCGGCGCCTGACGCCGAGTCCGACAGGCTGCAGCCCTTCGTGCGCGGCGGGCAGAAGATCGGCCGCAACGATCCCTGCCCCTGCGGCTCCGGGAAAAAATACAAGCAGTGCCACGGCAAGCTCGCCTGACGCCATGCCGGTCAACCTGAAAGCGCCCGATCCCGCGTCGCTGCTGCCGGTTGCCGGCGTGGCGCTGGGCATTGCCCAGGCGGGCATCCGCAAGGTTGGCCGCAGGGATCTGCTGCTGATCCGGCTCGATGACGGCGCCCGCGTCGCCGGCGTGTTCACGCAGAACCGTTTCTGCGCGGCGCCGGTCGTGCTCTGCCGCCAGCACCTGTCGATGATCGATCCCGGTCAGGGCATACGCGCGCTGGTTGTCAATACCGGCGTCGCCAATGCCGGCACCGGCAAGGACGGCCTGGCCCGCGCGCGCCGGACCTGCGCCGAAGCGGCGAAGCTGCTCGGCTGCACGCCGTCGCAGGTGCTGCCGTTTTCGACCGGCGTCATCATGGAGCCGCTGCCGGTGGACCGCATCCTCGCCGGCCTGCCGCAGTGCATGGACGCGCTGAAGCCCGATGCCTGGGCCGATGCCGCGGCGGCGATCATGACCACCGACACGCTGCCCAAGGCGGTGTCGCGGCAATTCACGATCGGCGGCGCGACGGTGACCGTCACCGGCATCGCCAAGGGCGCCGGCATGATCCATCCCAACATGGCGACCATGCTCGGCTTCATCGCGACGGACGCCGCGGTGAGCCAGGCGCTGGTCAAGTCCGCGGTCGCCCATGCCGCGCAGCGCTCGTTCAACTGCATCACCGTCGACGGCGACACCTCGACCAACGACAGCTTCATGCTGATGGCCACCGGCAAGGCCGCGATGGCGGAAATCACCGACGCCAGAAGCGCGGAGTACGCGGCGTTCCGCGACGCGGTGACCGCGGTGGCGGTCGAGCTCGCGCAGGCGATCGTCCGCGACGGCGAGGGCGCGACCAAGTTCATCACCGTCAGGGTCGAATCCGGCCGCAGCGAGGAGGAATGCCGCAAGGTGGCGCTGGCCATCGCGCATTCGCCGCTGATCAAGACCGCGTTTTTCGCATCGGACCCGAACCTCGGCCGCATTCTCGCCGCGATCGGCTATGCCGGCATCGCCGATCTCGAAGTCGAAGGCATCGAGCTGTATCTCGACGACGTGCTGGTGGCGGAGCACGGTGGACGCAGTCCGTCCTATCAGGAGCCGGACGGCCAGCGCGTCATGCGGCAGGCGGAGATCACCGTGCGCGTGGCGCTGAACCGCGGCAAGGCTGTGGCGACGGTGTGGACCTGCGACCTGTCGCATGACTACGTCAGCATCAACGCCGATTACAGAAGTTAAATACAGAAAATAAAATAATCAATAAAAACAAGTACTTATGAAAAAAAGACCGGCGTCACCCGCGACCCCGCCAGCACCCTGGGACGATCTGATGGCGCGCGCCGAGACGCTGCTTGCCCGGCTCGAACGACTGTTGCCGCCGCCGCCCCCGGCGGTGGACTGGAAGGCGTCGATCGCATTCCGCTGGCGCAGGAAGTCGGGGCAGGGGACGCTGGAGCCGATCCACCAGGTGCATCGCATCGACCTGCGCGACCTGCGGGGCATCGACGACCAGAAATCGCTGGTCGAGCGCAACACCCGGCAGTTCGTCGAGGGCCTGCCGGCCAACAATGTGCTGCTGACGGGCGCGCGGGGCACCGGCAAGTCGTCGTTGGTCAAGGCGCTGCTGAACAAGTACGCCTCGCGCGGCCTGCGCCTGATCGAGGTCGAAAAGCGTGACCTGACCGACCTGCCGGACATCGTCGAACTGATTTACGCGCGCCCCGAACGCTACATCCTGTACTGCGATGACCTGTCCTTCGAGGCCGACGAGCCCGGCTACAAGGCGCTGAAGGTGGTGCTCGACGGCTCGATCGCCGCCGCGTCGGAAAACTGCCTGATCTACGCGACCTCGAACCGCCGCCACCTGATGCCCGAGTTCATGCAGGAAAACCTCGAGTACCGGCACGTCGGCGAGGAAATCCATCCCGGCGAGACCAGCGAGAAAAGATTTCGCTGTCGGAGCGTTTCGGCCTGTGGGTGTCGTTCTATCCCTTCGACCAGGACGAATACCTGCGCATCGTCCATGTCTGGCTGGACCATTTCAAGGTGCCGGCCGGCAAGACCGCCGAAATCGAGCACGCGGCGCTGCAATGGGCGCTGCTGCGCGGCTCGCGCAGCGGCCGCGTCGCCTGGCAGTTCGCGCGCGACTGGGCGGGCCGCTCGCGGCTGGTTCGACACGCCAACAAGCGCAAGTAGGCGGCGATGCCGGAACAACTGCCGCGCCGCCGCATCGCGGTGGTTGCCGCGGTGCTGCAACAGGCCGACGGCCGTTTCCTGCTGGCCCAGCGCCCGCAGGGCAAGGCCTATGCCGGTTACTGGGAATTTCCCGGCGGCAAGGTCGAGGACGGCGAATCCACGCAAGCGGCGCTGTCGCGCGAGCTGCACGAGGAACTCGGCATCGAAGTCACCGCCGCCTATCCCTGGCTGATCCGCGAATTCGACTATCCGCACGCCGACGTGCGGCTGCATTTCTTCCGGGTCAGGGGCTGGCGCGGCGAACTCCAGGGGCGCGAGTCCCAGGCTTTCGCCTGGCAACGGCTGGAGGCCATCGACGTTGCGCCCCTGCTGCCGGCCAACGGGCCGATCATGCGCGCGCTGGGCGTGCCGGAGACCTACGGCATCACCGGATTCGCCGCGGCCGAATATCCCGCCGCGCTGGCGCGCATCGACCGCGCGTTGCAGAACGGCCTGCGCCTGGTCCAGGTGCGGGGCAGGGACTGGCCTCCAGATCTTTTCGCGCGCTACGCGGCCGAGGTGGTCGCGCTGGCGCATGCCCGCGGCGCGCGGGTGCTGGTCAATACCGACATCGAACTCGCGCGGCGCTGCGGTGCCGACGGTGTGCACCTGACCGCGGCGCAGTTGCAGGGCATCGCGCAGCGTCCCGACTTTCCGCTGGTGGGCGCCTCCTGCCACGACACCGCCGAACTGCGGCGTGCCGAGGCGGTGGGCGCGGATTTCGCGGTGCTCGGTCCGGTGCTGCCGACGCCGACGCATCCCGATGCGCTGCCGCTCGGCTGGGACGGGTTCCAGCGCCTGGTTGCGGACACGAAGATTCCGGTATTGGCCCTGGGCGGGATACGGCCCGAACACCGGAAGCGGGCGCTGGAGAGCGGCGCCCACGGCCTGGCCATGCTGCGCGGCGCCTGGGCCGCGGATTAGTCGGTAGCAGTCAGTCGCTGGCCGGCGGACCGGTCAGCTCGGGCGCGGCGGCTCGTCCGCGTCGGGCAGCGCGGATTCGTCGGACTCCTCGACGGGCACGCGGTAACGCTCCGTCGCCCAGGCCCCGAGATCGATCATCTTGCAGCGTTCCGAGCAGAACGGCCGGAAACGGTTGGCCGGATTCCATTCGGTGCTGGCCCCGCACTGGGGGCAGGACACGATTCTTCCCGCCATGGCTCAGGGATTGCAGAACAGAATCGTTGGCCCGTTTGCAAATGCAGCATCGAAAAAACTTTTCAGCAGGCGCATTTTCCAGTAACTCATTCAGCCACCCGGCATGGTCTCGTTGACTGATTCGGCTTGAAATCGATTTCGCGGGATTATAACTCGCGCTGGCGCAGTCGATTTGTCGAATGACGCAATACCGTACTCGTACGAGTACAGGACGCGCAGCACGATCCATCAATACGTCAGGGATGGTGTTTTCCCTGTCACGTTTTCACACCGCTCAGGCGCAGCATGAGCGTCATCGGATGCGTGGGCGAGGGCTGAAACCCGTAGTGCTCGTAGAACTGTTTCGCTTTTTCATGAAGGGCGTGCACGAGCAGTGCTCTCACTCCTGCGTTCTGCGATACGGCCACTGCACGGTTGACGGCATCCTGCAGCAGGGCAGCCCCCAGTTGCAGTCCCTGCGTCCTGCGGTCGACCGCGAGCCGGGCGAGGACCATGACGGGAATGGGATCAGGCATGTTGCGCCGCACGCCGCCGGTTGCCTGGCGGGATGAAACAGCGCCGGCGGCCATGGCGTAATAGCCGCGAACGTTACCTTCCTCATCGGTGACGACGAAAGTGCGGCTTGCGCCGCTCGACTGGTTGGCCAGTGCCCTGCGCTTGATCCAGTCATCGAGCGAGACTTCACCGCACTCGAAGTCGTCCAGTCGATGCGAAGCGGTCAGCGGCTCCGGTGGATTGAATTGCAAGCTCAGTCCCGTATCGGTCAACCCTTGGCCGGTTTCCTGCTCCAGGGCGCCTTGACCGCCATGAGGCGTTCCAGCCCCGGATTGTGGGCGGGTGGCGCGTCGAGCAGCTTGGTGAACTGCCGGAACTTCGTGGCATCCAGTTCAAAGAACACCTGGTCGAGCAGCACCGACTTCGCCTTGTCGCAGGCGGCTTCGAGCATGAAGTCGGAGCGGTTCTTGCCGAGCAGGTGTGCGGCCTGGTCGATGAGGTCCCGCTGCTCGGGTCGGGCTCGCAGGTTGATGGCGGCGTCACGCATAGAACTTCTCGCAAGCGTATATGCAATAGATACACGCATACTACGGTGGCGTATAGCAGTTGTCAATACGGTATCCATGCCATGGAGGACTGCACTCGTCGCAGGCGGCAATTAGCCCGCCCATCGGGCGGTTCAGGCAGCGCTCCGGGGCCAATGCGTTCACGCCTGGAGGCTGCTCTCCAAGTGTTCCCTTGTCCCGGAGGGAGGGAGAAGGGAACACTTTACAGATTGCAGAACGTCAGCTCGAACTCGACATCCGTGTCCGATGCCCTCGGGCGCTGGATGCCTTCCTGGGTGGTGAAGCGGATGTTCAGCGCGTACTTGTTGGCGCTGATCTCCGGGATGCAGGCGTATTCGCCGGACAGGCCGATGCGCAGCATCTGCGCCATGCGGCCGGCCATCATCTGCTGGTAGACGCCCTGCTGCGCGGTTTGCATCGTGGTTTTGCCGCTTTCCCGCAGCAGCCGCAGCACGATGTTGATGGCGTCGCGCGTCGGCAGGAACGGCGCCAGCCATTGCTGCAGGTCGTGGCGGCGGATCTCGGCGGTCTGCTGCAGCCAGTAATGGTACGAGGGGAGATCGAACTCGCAGACGCCGCCGGGAATCGCCGTGCGCTGCTTGATGCTCATCAGCCATTCGTTTTCCCGCAGTTCCTGGCCGACCTTGCCGGAGGCCTGGAACAGGCGCGACGAGGCCTGGTCGATCTGCCACAGCACGTTGTCGAGCGCCTCCTCGGAAATGTCGGGGTTCTCGCGTAGGGCCTCCAGGGTCTGCTTCTGCCGCTCCAGCTCCTGCAGCAGGTCGGACTTGAGGTCGGCGCGGCCGGCCACTTCGAGAATCTCGAATATCAGCAGCAGCGAGACGTGATGCTCCGGCGAATCGTTGCGGGCCTGGAAATACTCGATGCGTTCGAACAGGTCTTCCAGGCGCAGAAGGGTGCGCACGCGCTCGCTCAGTGGATGTTCGTAGACGATCACGTCCTGTGCGCCCGGGGGGAAGTTTGAAAATGCGGTTGCCGGAGTATCAAACAGAAACCGGAAAAAATAAAGGCTTGATGCCCATTTCAGGCGCGCGGCCGGCCTTCGCCGGCGGCCCGTTTCAGGTATTCGCCATGCAGCGCGGCCACCTGGCGGCGCAGCGCTTCCACGTCCCCGTCGTTGCGGATGACGTCGTCCGCGCGCGCCAGCCGCTCGCCGCGCGGAATCTGGGCCGCCATGATGGCCCGCACCGAGGCTTCGTCGAGCCGGCTGCGGGCGATGGTGCGGCTGACCTGCAGCGACTCGTCGCAGTCCACCACCAGTATCCGCCGGACGATGTCGCGGTAGGCGCCGGTCTCCAGCAGCAGCGGCACCACCAGCAGCACGTAGGGCGCGGCGGATTCACCGACGCGGCTGCGCGCGGTTTCGCGGATGCGCGGATGCAGGATGCCCTCGAGCCGCTGGCGGGCCCCGGGGTCGCTGAAAATCCGCTGCCGCATCGCCGCGCGGTCGAGGCTGCCGTCGGCCGCCGCCGCGGCCGGCCCGAACGCGGCGACGATCTCGGGCATGGCGCCGCCGGCGGCGGCGGTGAGCTGGTGGGAAATTTCATCGGTATCGACTACGCTGGCGCCCATTTCGCCGAACATGTCCGCCGCGCGCGACTTGCCGGACCCGATGCCGCCGGTGAGGCCGACGCAGTACGGCATCGGTCAGAGCGGACCGAACCAAGCGCGGGTCAGCGCCGGTCCGTGGGCAAGCGCGATCAGTCCGGCGATCGCGAGATAGGGGCCGAAGGGGATCGGCACGCTGCGGCCGCGGCCGGCAAACACGATCAGCCCGATGCCGATCACCGCGCCGACCAGCGACGAGAGCAGGATCGTGAGCGGCAGCATCTGCCAGCCCAGCCAGGCGCCGATCGCGGCCAGCAGCTTGAAGTCGCCGTAGCCCATGCCTTCCTTGCCGGTCGCCCATTTGAACACCCAGTACACCGCCCACAGGCTCAGGTAGCCGGCGGCGGCGCCGATGACGGCGGACTGCAGCGGCGCGAACGTGCCGTTGATGTTGACCAGCAGTCCCGCCCACAGCAGGGGCAGGGTCAGGCTGTCCGGCAGGTAATAAGTATCGAGGTCAATGAAGGTCAGCGCGATCATCGTCCATGCGAACAGCAGCGCGCCGGCCGCCGCCAGCCCGAAACCGAAATGCCAGGCGAGGTAGGCCGAGAGCGCGGCGGTGAGCGCCTCGACGGCGGGATAACGGACGGAGATGGGCGCCTTGCAGCCGGCGCATTTGCCGCGCAGCGCGATCCAGCTGAGCAGCGGGATGTTCTCGACGGCCCTGATCGGGCGGTTGCACGAGGGGCATGCCGAGCGGGGCACGACGAGGTTGTAGCGTTCCGCCGCCGGCGCTTCCTGCCCGTTGAGCTCCGCGCATTCCGCCCGCCACTGCCGCTCCATCATTTTCGGCAGGCGGTGGATGACGACGTTGAGAAAGCTGCCGATGCACAATCCGGCCAGCGCCGCGCTCAACGCAAAAACGATGGGATCTGACAGCATGGGATGAGGATGGCTGGAACTGCCGGTTCAACCGCGACCGGCCGGAACGCGGCCCGCCGGCTGCGGCGGGCCGCACGGGAGGAAAGCCTTATACCGCGGACCCCAGCTTGAAGATCGGCAGGTACATCGCGATCACCATGCCGCCGATCAGCGTGCCGAGGACGACCATGATCATCGGCTCCATCAGGCTGGACAGCGCCTCCACGGCATCGTCCACCTCGGCCTCGAAGAAGTCCGCGACCTTGCTCAGCATCTGGTCGAGGGAGCCGGCCTCTTCGCCGATCATCGTCATCTGGATCACCATGTTCGGGAAGACCTCGGTGCCCTGCATCGACGAGGTCAGGCTCGAGCCGGTGGCGACCTCCGACTGGATTTTCTTGGTGGCGACGAAATATTCGTAATTGCCCGCCGCGCCGGCCACCGAACCCAGGGCTTCGACCAGCGGCACGCCGGCGGCGAACATCGTGGCGAGCGTGCGCGTCCAGCGCGCGATCGAGGACTTGCGGATCAGGTCGCCGAACACCGGCACCCGCAGGGCGAAACGGTCCATGTACATCTGCATTTTCGTGGACCGTTTCCAGGTCCAGAAAAACGCGTAGAGGGCGCCGCCGATGCCGGCGAACAGGTAGAACCAGTTGGCCACCACGAAGTCGGATATGGCCATCACGATCAGCGTCGGCGCCGGCAGGTCGGCGCCGAAACTCTTGAACACGTCCTTGAACGCCGGAATCACGAAAATCATGATGATCGCGGTGATCACCACCGCCACCACGATGATGGCGATCGGGTAGAACAGCGCGGACTTGATCTTGCTCTTGATGGCGAGGATTTTTTCCTTGTAGGTCGCCAGGCGGTCGAGCAGGCTTTCCAGGATACCGGCGGCCTCGCCGGCGCCCACCAGGTTGCAGAACAGCGCGTCGAAGTGCAGCGGGTGCTTTTCAAAGGCCTGCTTCAGGCTCATGCCGGTCTCGACGTCCGCCTTGATGGTCATCAGCAGGCGGGCGACCGCCGGGTTGCTGTGGCCCTTGCCGACGATGTCGAAGGCCTGCAGCAGCGGCACGCCGGATTTCATCATGGTCGCCAGCTGGCGGGTGAACAGCGTGATGTCCTTCTCGGAAACCGAGCCGCCGCTGCCGAGCCGCTGCTTCTTGACCTCGACGATCTTGATGCCCTGGCGGCGCAGCACGGCATTGACCTGTGCCTCGCCGCCGGCCTGCATTTCGCCGCGGATGGTTTTGCCCGCGCGGTCCTGGCCCACCCAGCGGAAGGTGTATTCCTTGATCTCGGACTTGCGAGCGGCAGCGGTTGCGGTTGCCATGACAAACCTCCAAAATTCTTCGATGAACCAATAGGTTACGATCGGTTGTTCACGGAATGATGCCCGTCCCGCGCGGTGTTGTAAAGGCTGCGGACGGCGTTTTGCCGTCTATTTTGGAGGCGGTGTGAGTACCCGCACACTTTTGATGGTCCGGTCCTGCGTCTGGACGATTTCCAGCGGGTGCCCGGCGATGCGGACGCTGGTGTTGGGCTCGGGAATGTCCTGCAGGTGCTCCAGGATCAGCCCGTTCAGCGTCTTCGGGCCGTCCAGCGGGAAATCGAAGCCGAGCTTGCGGTTGAGCTCGCGCAGCAGCATGCCGCCCTCGACCACGTAGCTGCCGTCCGGCTGGCGGTGCAGGCCGCGGGCCATCAGCGGCGACTGGGTGGTGAACTCGCCGATGATTTCCTCGAGGATGTCCTCCAGCGTGGCCAGGCCCATGATTTCCCCGTACTCGTCGACCACCAGGCTGACCCGGTCCTGGTGCTCCTGGAAATTCTGGATCTGCGCCAGCAGGGGGGTGGAGGCGGGCACGAAATAGGGCTCGCGGATCATGTTGCGCACGCTCTCCCGCGTCAGCTCCTCGCGCTGGATCAGGGTCAGCGCATGCCGCACCCGCAGCGTGCCGATCACGTTGTCCAGCTGGTCCTCGTAGACCACCACCCGCCGGTGGTGCGCCGTCGAGAGCTGCTGGGCCAGCTCCTCCAGCGGCAGGCTGATGTTGACGCCCTCGATCTGGTTGCGCGGCACCATCACGTCGTCGACGGTGATGGCGCCGATCTCGAGCAGGTTGAGCAGCACCGACGCATGCTTCTTGGGCAGCACGTTGGACGACTCGAACACGATGGTGCGGATCTCGTCGATGGACAGCGGCTGCGCCCCGGATTCCTGTGGCTGCAGGCGCAGCAGGCGCAGCACGAGTCCGAGCACCGCGTCGGTGGACGCCGTCAGCAGGCGGACGAACGGCGCGGTGACCACGGCCAGCCCGTGCATCGGCCAGGCCACGTAGCGCGAAATGTTCTCCGCGCTGTGCTGCCCGAGGCGCTTGGGCACGATTTCGCCGACCACGATGGAAACGTAGGTGACGCTCACTACCACCACCGCGGTGGCGATGATGTTGCTCGGCCGGCTTTCGAGCCCCTGCTGCTGCAGCCAGGCGGCGAAGGGCTCGGCGAGGATGGCCTCGCCGACGATGCCGTTGAGCAGCCCGATCGAGGTGATGCCGATCTGCACCGTCGACAGGAAGCGCGTCGGGTCGGCGCTCAGCCTGACCGCGGCGGCGGCCAGCTTGTCGCCGCGCTGCGCGAGGGTGGCCAGCCTGGACTGGCGCGCGGTCAGCAGCGCGACCTCGGACATCGCGAACGCGCCGTTCAGCAGGATCAGGCAGGCGAGGATCATGACTTCCATGGAATCACCTCAAGCATGTGAGCATGTGGAACAGGGGGGGCGTCGGATCGCGGCGTCCCCGCGGGGCGAAAGGGGATCAGCCGCGCCCGAGCAGCACTTCGACGACGAACTTGCTGCCGAGATAGGCCAGCACGAGCATCAGGAAGCCGGCCAGCGTCCAGCGCACGGCGACGCGGCCGCGCCAGCCGTGGAAATGGCGGCCGAACAGCAGCGCGCCGAACACCAGCCAGGACACGATGCCGAAAATCGTCTTGTGGTTGAGCCGGGCCGCCTTGCCGAACACTTCCTCCGAAAACACCACGCCGCTCGCCAGCGTCAGCGACAGCATCACGAAACCGGCCCAGATGATCCGGAACAGCAGGGTCTCCATCGTCAGCAGCGGCGGCAGGGAGCGCAGCCCGGCGGGCAGCGTTCCCCGGTGCAGGTGCCGCTCGAGCATCGCCATCAGCAGCACGTGCAGCGAGGCGATCGTGAACAGGCTGTAGGCGATCATCGACATCAGCAGGTGCAGCCGGAACGCCAGCAACTCGGTGTTGGGCAGCGGCCGCGCCGCCGGAAACGCCGCGGACAGCAGGACCGCGACCGCCGCCACCGGCATGATCAGCGCCTGCAGGCCCTCCAGCCGGTAGAACAGCCCGCCCAGCCAGTAGATCAGCACCGCCAGCCAGAGGATGGCCGACACGGCGTCGCCGACGCCGATGCGCAGGCTGTCGCCGGGGAACATCGCGCCGGACAGCACGGCGGCGTGCACGACCAGCAGAACCGGCATGCCCAGCCTTTCGACGGTGCCGTGCCGCGCCGGCGCGGCCGGCGCGCTCGCGGCGGCCGACCAGTGCCGCCGCCAGAAGTACAGGCCCATCGCGGCATAGAGAAGCGCGCTGACGAGATACGGTAGAATGCCCTGCATAGTCCAAGTTTACCCGAACGCCAACCCGGCGCACTTCCATGTTCGACAATCTCACCGGCCGTCTCTCGCGCGTCGTCAAGACGCTGCGCGGCGAAGCCCGCCTCACTGAAGCCAACATCCAGGATGCCCTGCGCGAAGTGCGCATGGCGCTGCTCGAAGCCGACGTCGCGCTGCCGGTGGTCAAGGCCTTCATTGACCGCGTGCGCGAGAAGGCCGTCGGCGAGGAAGTGACCGGCAGCCTGACGCCGGGCCAGGCGCTGGTCGGCGTCGTGCACCGCGAACTGGTCGCGCTGATGGGCGAGCACAGCGAATCGCTGAATCTCGCCGCACAGCCCCCGGCGGTGATCCTGATGGCCGGCTTGCAGGGCGCCGGCAAAACCACCACCGCCGGCAAGCTGGCGCGCTGGCTGCGCGCGAACCTGCGCAAGAAGGTGCTGCTGGCCAGTTGTGACGTCTACCGCCCCGCCGCCATCGAGCAACTGAGGCTGCTCGCGGGCCAGGTCGAGGCCGATTTCCATCCGGCGGATGCCGGCGAGAAACCGGCCGACATCGCCAGGCGCGCGCTGGAATACGCGCGCACGCACTATCACGACGTGCTGATCGTCGACACCGCGGGCCGGCTCGCCATCGACGCCGAGATGATGGCCGAGATCCGCGAGCTGCACGCCGCGGTCAACCCGGTGGAAACACTGTTCGTCGTCGATGCCATGCAGGGCCAGGACGCGGTCAACGTGGCCAAGGCCTTCAACGACGCCCTGCCGCTGACCGGGGTCATCCTGACCAAGCTCGACGGCGACGCCCGCGGCGGCGCCGCGCTGTCGGTGCGCCACGTCACCGGCAAGCCGGTCAAGTTCGCCGGCACCGGCGAGAAGCCGGACGGGCTGGAAGCCTTTCACCCCGACCGCATGGCCTCGCGCATCCTCGGCATGGGCGACGTGCTGTCGCTGCTCGAGGACGTGCAGAAATCGGTCGACCGCGAGGAAGCCGAGAAACTCGCGCGCAAGGTCAAGACCGGCAAGGGCTTCGATCTGGAGGATTTCAAGCAGCAGGTCGCGCAGATGCGCAAGATGGGCGGCGTCGGCGCGCTGCTCGACAAGCTGCCGGCGCAGCTCGCGCAGGCGGCGCAGGGCGCGCCGCAGATGGAGGACAAGGCGATCCGCCGCATCGAGGGCATCATCAACTCGATGACGCCGCAGGAGCGCGCCAAGCCCGAACTGCTGAAGGCCTCGCGCAAGCGCCGCATCGCCGCCGGTGCCGGCGTCAGCGTTCAGGAAGTCAACCGCCTGCTCAACCAGTTCGAGCAGACGCAGAAGATGATGAAAATGGTCGCCAAGGGCGGCATGGCGAAGATGATGCGCGGCATGAAGGGCATGTTTCCGGGCATGCGCTGATTCCGCGCCGCCGGAAAGCATCAGTGCCGGGTCAGTAACGGATCAACAGCATTGGCACCGGATCGTTGGCCAAGCCGGGAGTGCAGTTCTGGATCGGGGCTGGTGCTGTCACCGAGCCCGTGCTGAATGGCTTGTTGTCGGTGGTAGCACTGTCCAGTTTGCGCTCGATTTCGAGTGCCGCTTCGCACGGTAGATTCGAGATGCGGATCACGTTCACCCTGGTAGCGTCGGACCATAGGGACACGCGGACGCCCGGACCGATGTTGTGGTGGTTGATGACGTAGCGCGTGCCGTCGTGATCGATCTTGCCCAGCATGCCGGCTTTGATCAGGTGTTCCAGTGCACAGTCGCTCTCGGTCTCTGTGTTCACGATGCCGTCCCCGACAGGGCCGTTCGACACGTATGGATATATGCAGCCTAGCGAGATTTCCCCGTTTGCCGTGATGTATTTGTCCGCATTCGGCAGATCGCCGGGGAAATAGGAATAACGTGTCTTGAATTCACGCGAGGCGGCGGCCAGATCCTTGATGTTCGCGAGGAGTGCCGTGGTCCCTGTTCGACCGAACAGGCCCCCTCCCGACGTGAGCACCGCCGCGGCGATCAGGGTGATGACCGCCAGCACGATGGCGATTTCGATCAGCGTGAAGCCGCGGGACCGTCGCATGTTCATCGGCCGAAGAGCTTTTTCGCGACGAAGCAGACGTACAGCGTGATCAGATAGGCCGTCACGAAGGCCGCTGCTGCGGCCCACAGCACGAATGGCACGATGCCCATTCCCGCCACTTCTTCAGGCGCGGCGAAACGCGCGATCCAGCACAGCAACAGCAGGATTGCGGGGGCGAGGATGAGGCTGGCTTTAATTCGGGTAGGCATAAAATCCTTAGCAGCCAGATAAGCCTGCTTTTGCCAGATAGGAATTAAATAAATCCCGATCTATATTTTTGATGAATGGTGGATTAGGTGAGGGAGGCAGACTGCAACTCTCTGAGCAGTTTGTAGGGCCACCACCTTTTGAACAAATACAAATTGGGAGTTTGTTAGTAGAGCCCTCGCCTACAACATATTGCTCACCCCACGGATCAAATATCTCGTCCAGATCTTTTAGGGATTTATTGTTTGGATCCGAATTTTTTACGGATGTATTGCATCCGATAGGTGAAGGTGGGGAGGACGGGTCTAGTGCTATGCCGGCGCGTTTGATTCCAATTGCTCTATCAACAAGAATCTGTAAGTCATCGTTAACTTGGGCGATAGCTGATTTAATTGTGCCTTGTTTGGCGAGCATGTTGATGGCTTCTATTCCACCGACCCAGGCAACCACGTCGTCCTGATTCTGTCGTTCGCCTTTGAAGTAGTCTCCCAGCGGTAGCGAACAGCCGCTCAGATCACCATTTGCGTTTTTTCTTTCTTCGCAGGAAACAGGAAGAGCATTGGGGGTTGCTTGCGCGGCCCATGCGCCCAGCCCGTTTGCGCCATGGGAGATGATTACGGCAATGGCGTTGGGTGTGAGTGGACGAGGGGAGTCTGCGTTCGTGTTATCGACAACCGATATGGCCGGTGCGATGGCTTTACCTGCACCGAAGCAGCCAGCATTGCCCCAATCTTGTTTTGTACTCGGACAGGGCGGTGCAGATGTATCAGCGTACACTTGATAAGAGAACAGGTTTCCCCAGCCGTCTTCACCGGTCTCTCGTGAAAGTCCAAGTGTGGCAAAGGGTACGACGCCGAAAGATTCCGGACATGCAGGGGGATTACCTTGTTGAGACGGAGCAACTCCATTTATTGTCATGCCCGGAGTTATCGGCCCATAAGGACAAGGCAGGTGTTTGTGTGCACCCAGATAGGCAATCAACGCATCCTTGATGGCTTCTTGGCGCTTCTTGGTGACCGAATAGGCCGTCGAGCTGAGCTGTGCGTTCATCAGGCTCAGCCCGAGGGTCAGCAGGATCGTCATGACCGCGACGACGATCGCGATCTCGATCAGCGTGAAGCCGCCGACGGATTGAGGGGTACGCGGGCGCATGGCGCAACGATGTTACAGATGGTTACTTTATACGGCAACCATTGGTTACTCATCGCGCGCCACGGCCCCCGATGCCGCGGCGGCCGTGCCCGCCGCCCGGTGAACGGACCTGGATCGGCGCGCCGGGTGGTCCGCCGCGGAGCGCAGGCCGTTATTTCAGGCTGAACCCCTGCCGCCGGATGTAATCGCCGAAGTCCGCGCGTTCCGGCTCGGCGTACTGCCGCGCCTTGTCCTCGGACCAGCCGTAGAACGGCGCTTCGCCGAACAGCTTCGTGCGCCGCTGCTTGCCGTAGGGGTGGTTGTCGTGGCGGCGGCGGTCGTAGGCGTCGACCTTTTCGCGCAGCCCCGTTTCGTCGTAGCGGTCGGTGTGCACGGTCACTTCCAGCGGCAGCCGCGGGCTGATGTGTCCGGCGGACGCGGGGTAGCCGACGCACAGTCCGGCGACCGGAAACACGCCCTCCGGCAGCGCGAGCTCGCGGCTGATGGTGTCGGCCGCGTTGCGGATGGCGCTGATCGGGCAGGTGCCGAGGCCGGCGGCTTCGGCGGCGCCGATGAAATTCATCATCACGATGCCGGCATCGACCGCGGCATTCATGAAATGGTCGAGGTGTTCGTTGGCGAAGGGCTTGCCGCGCCATTCGCCGATGTGGCGGATGCGCCGGTTGTTGCCGCAGAACACGAGGAACACCGGCGCGTCGAGGATCCACGGCATGCTGGGCAGGTGGGCGACCAGGCGGCGGCATTTTTCCGGATCGGCGACGTGGATGATGTCGGCCTGCTGCAGGTCGCTTTTGGTCGGGGCCGACAGCGCGCAGGCGTACAGCAGGCGCAGCAGCTCCGGCGCGACCGGGTCCGCGCGGTAGCGGCGGATCGAGCGGTGGTCCGCGATGCGCGCCAGTTCATCGAGCCCGGCTTGGTCCGGGGCGACCGGGAAGTCGGCGCCATAGCGGATGCGCAGCGCGGCGGAGATTCGGTCCTGCGGGGATTGCTTTGCGGTGGAAGGCATGGCGGGTATCGTGGCTTTCTTTAAAAAATTGTTTAAAATCAAATACTTATAAATATCCCTCTAAGGGATGCGGCGGGCTGTCCCGGATACGCCGCCCCGAGGGCGTACGTTGCCTCCAAGTGTGGAAGTGACGTAGAATCCGCCCCTTTCGACTTTTTCAGTCGCCAGGAATACCGACATGGTAGTGATCCGATTGGCCCGCGGGGGCGCCAAAAAACGCCCGTTCTTCAATTTCGTCGTCGCCGACTCGCGTTTCCCGCGTGACGGCCGCTTCATCGAACGTCTGGGATTCTACGATCCCAAGGCGCCCGAAGGCCGCGAACGCCTGCGCATCAACAGCGAACGCCTCGCGTTCTGGCAGGGACAAGGTGCGCAACTGTCCAATACCGTGACCCGGCTCGTCAAGCAGGCTGGTGAGCAAAAAGCCGCCGCCTGAGCGGCTGGTGGTGATGGGGCGCATCGTCGCGCCCTACGGAATCAGGGGTTGGGTCAAGGTCCAGCCCTTCACGCAGCAGCCCGGCAGTCTGCTCGGTTACCCGGAATGGCGGGTGGGGCGCGAGGGAGGCTGGCAGGTTCAGGCCGTGGAAACCGCCAAGCAGCACGGCAGCGCGGTGGCGGCCAAGCTGCGGGGCGTCGAGGACCGCGATCAGGCGGCGGCGCTGCGCGGCATGCAGGTTGCGGTACCGCGGGAGGATTTTCCCGAGCCGGAGTCCGGCGAGTATTACTGGGCCGACCTGGTCGGACTGGAAGTGGTGAACGAGGCCGGTGCGGCGCTGGGTCGTGTGACCGGCGTGTTCGAGACCGGCGCGAATGACGTGTTGGTGGTCGAGGATGACGGGGCGGACAGGCGCGAGCGGCTGCTGCCCTTCATCGCGACGGTGATCCGGCAGGTCGATGTGGCCGGCGGCAGGATCGTCGTGGATTGGGACGCGGACTACTGATGCTGCAGTTTGATGTCGTCACGCTGTTTCCGGCGATGTTCGACGCGGTGACGGAAATGGGCGTCACCGGGCGGGCGCGGGGACGCGGCCTGTACCAGCTGGTGGCGTGGAATCCGCGGGATTTCGCGGCGAATGCCCACCGCACGGTGGACGACCGGCCTTACGGCGGCGGCCCCGGCATGGTGATGATGGCCGAGCCGCTGGGCAAGGCGCTGGATGCGGCGCGGCAGCGGCAGCAGAGCGCCGGCGTCGGGCGGCCGCGGATGCTGCACCTGACGCCGCAGGGCCGGTTGCTGGATCACGCGCTGGTGGCGGAACTGGCGCAGGAAAGCGGCATCGTGCTGCTGGCCGGACGCTACGAAGGCGTCGACGAGCGGCTGGTGGAACGGCAGGGCGTCGAGGAAGTGTCGATCGGCGACTATGTGTTGAGCGGCGGCGAACTGGCCGCGATGGTGTTGATGGACAGCGTGGTGCGGCAACTGCCCGGGGTTCTGGGCGATGCCGGGTCGGCGAGCCAGGATTCCTTCGTCGACGGCCTGCTGGATTGCCCGCACTACACGCGCCCGGAGGTGTACCAGGGCGCGGCGGTGCCGGCGGTGCTGCTGTCGGGCAACCATGCGGCGATCGCGCGCTGGCGGCTGAAGCAGGCGCTGGGCAGGACGTGGCGGCGGCGGCCGGATCTGCTGGAGCGCCGCGCGCTGAGCGGCGAGGAGCGGGAACTGCTCGAGGAGTACCGGCGGGAACTGCAGGACAGGAATTGAGAATTGACCGCGGACGCCATGTTGGCGGACGCAACGAGTTTTGAGGAGCATGAACATGAACGTCATTCAGCAGCTGGAGCAGGAAGAGATCAAGCGTCTGGGCCGCAAGGTGCCGGAGTTCACCACCGGCGACACGGTGATCGTCAGCGTCAACGTGGTCGAGGGCGAGCGCAAGCGCGTCCAGGCCTACGAGGGCGTGGTCATCGCCAAGCGCAACCGGGGCCTCAACTCCTCGTTCATCGTGCGCAAGGTGTCCTCCGGGGAGGGCGTCGAGCGGACGTTCCAGACCTATTCCCCGACGATCGCCGGCATCGAAGTGAAGCGCCGCGGCGACGTCAACCGCGCCAAGCTGTATTACCTGCGCGGCCTGTCCGGCAAGGCGGCGCGCATCAAGGAAAAACTCAAGGTCAGCACCAGTGTCGCCGCCAGCGCCGCCGTCGAGGCCGAAGCGGCCGCCGCGCCGGCCGAAAAGCCGGCTGAAAAATAAGCCGCGATCATCCGGCAACGAAGGTGGCTGCGGCCGCCTTTTTGTTTGGATCCGCCGCGCTGCCCTTTCGCGGTCCCTGCGCCTTCCTTCTATCGTCCTTCTGTCGCCAGCGTCCCCGTTAAAATAGCGCGATGTCCGTCATGCGCCGCATCGCCATCCCGGTTGCCGTACTGCTGGCGAGCCTGCATGCGCTGCCGCAGGCCGCCGCCGCGACGGTGGACGACATCCGGAGCCTGGTGCAGGCCGGCGCCGCGCGGCTCGCGCTCCACCGCGTCGAAGCGCTGCAGCCGGCCGATGCCGCGGATCCGCGCTGGACGGATTGGGAGGAACTGGGCCTGCAACTGCTGGGCCGCCTCGAACGCCACGAGGAAATCCTGCAGCGGGTGGATGCCCTGCCGGTGGCCGCGCCGGCCGCCGCCCGCGCCGGTTTTCATGCCGCGGCCGCCCGCGCCGCCATCGCGCTGGGGCGGGCCGCGCCGGCGCGCGACCATGCCGGCCGCGCGCTGTGGTCGCCCGGCATCAGCCCCGCGGCGATCCGCGAACTGCGGCTGCTGGTGATCCGCAGCCACGTTCTCGAATCCCGCCCGGACGATGCCTGGCGCAGCATGCTGCGTTTCGAGCAGGATTACCGCCCCCTGGACGCCGCGACGGCCGCCAGCTTCGTCGACGCGCTGCTCGATGCCGGCATGGCGCGCGAGGCGATCACCTGGCTGCCGCTGCTCGACGAGCGCGGCGCAACGCGCCTGCGGCTGCGCATGCACGCCGGCCTGATCGCGAACGGGGAGGCGCTGGCGCAGGCGCGCGCGGCGCTTGCCCGCGACGACGATCCGGCGTGGTGGCGGCTGCTGCTCGACGCCGCGACGCGCGCCGGCGACGGGGCGCTGCGCATCGCCGCGCTCGAACAACTGCTCGAGAAGGACGCGCGGCCGCAGGCCGCCGCCGAATTGTGGTCCGCCTACACGGCGCATGCGCGCGCGGCCGCCAATGCGCATCACCTGCTGGCCGGCGACGACGCCAGCTGGCTGGAATTCGCGGCGCGCCGGCACGCCGGCGACGCGCCGGAGGCGCGGGCCTATGTCGCCCATGTCGCGCGGCATGCCGCCGATCCGGAATTGCGCCGGCGCGCGCAGGACCGGCTCGCGGCGGACTATGCGCAGGCGAAGCTGCCGCGCGCCGCCCTGCGCCTGTTCGAGGCCTGGCCCGGACAGGCGGACCTGCTGCCGGTGCCGGCACGCCTGGCCCTCGGCAGGATGGCCGGGGACCTCGGCGATCATCCGCGCGCCTGGCGTTACCTGCAGGGCCTTCCGGCGCAGGAGCCGGCGGCGGTCTGGCAGTTGCGGCTGTCCGCGCTTGCGCTGCGCGCGGGAAACCCGGATGCGGCCGCGGACATCGCGCGGCGGCTGGCGGCGGAATCCCCGGCCGTCGTTCCGGCGCAGCTTGCGGAGTGGCTGCTGCTGGCCCGGCAACTGGCGGACCACGGATTGCACGAGGCCGCGCTGGCGCTGTTCGAGCGCGCATTGCCGCATGCCGATGCCGGGCAGTCGCGCGCCGTGCTGTCGGACATCGCCCGCGTCCACGCGAGCCGCGACCAGCCGCGGCTCGCGGCCGATTTTTACCTGCGCGCGGCGCTGCGGGCGCCGGCGGCCGGCGCCGAGGCCGCGGCGGCGCGCCTGCAGGCCGGCCTCAGCCTCGCGCGCGCTGGCCTGCACGAGGATGCGCGCGCGCAGTTCGAATGGCTGCTGAAGAATGCCGCCGATCCGGAGCAGATCGCGGTGGCGCGGCGGGAGTTGGGGTTCTAGGGGCTGTTGCGGACTGGTTCAAAACCGTTTTCCTTATCCCAAGGAGAGAAGGATTTTGAACCCCTCTCCCTCCGGGACAAGGGAACACTTGGAGCGCAGCAGAGGGGCAGGGGGTGAGGGAACGCGGTTTTTGAGTAACATATTGATTTTAAAAAAATAAATAAAACTTCATAGCAAGCTCTAAGGCCTGTGACGAAGCCGAGGAAGCTTTTCCCTCATCCCCACCCTTCTCCCGGAGGGAGAAGGGCTTAAAACTCCTCTTCCTCCAAGGAACACTTGGAGCGCAGCCCCCAAGCGCAGCTTCAGCGCGCCGCGGCTTTCCACAGATCGCTGAGGTATTCGTGGTCCGCGGTGTTGATCCAGCTGTGGCGGTATTCCACCGGGGAATCGTTGTAGCTGTAGGCGATGCGGCGGATGTGCAGCGCCGGCTGGTTCGTGCGCATGCCGAGGATGGCGGCGACGTCGGCCGGCGGGTGCGCCGCCGACAGCCTTTCGCCGATGCGCACGACGTTGACGCCGTAACGCGCCTGGTAGAGGCCGTAGATCGTGCCTTCGCGGCTGCGGAACGTCGATTCGTCGAGCCTGGCGAAGCGTTCGGTCGGCACGGTGATGTCGTCGAGCACCACCGGCCGGCCGCCCAGCTTCAGCACGTTGCGCACGCGCGCGACGCGGGTGCCGCGGGCGAGGCCGAAATCGCGCTCGTCCCCGTCGTTCGCGCGCTCCTTGCGGAACCCGAGAAGCTCGGATTCCGGGAACTCGCGGCTGCCGTCCTTGCCGGCGACGTGGAAAAAATAGAACAGCGTGCGGTCTTCGGTGTGGGTCGCGACGAAGGTGCCGCGCCCCTGCTGGCGCACCAGGATGCGGCCGGCGACCAGTTCGTCGACGGCGCGGCGGATGGTGCCGATCGACACCCCGCAGTCCGCCGCCAGCTCCGCCTCGCTGGGGATGGCCTCCCCCGGTTTCCATTCGCCGGCGGCGAGGGCGCGCGTGATGCGCCACTGCACTTCGCGGTAGAGGGGGGTGGGCGTCAGCCCGCTGGCGGTGCTGGTGGGGTCGGAGGCGGCCATGCGAGCGGCGCAGTCTAGCACGCCGGCGGTCATTCATATAGGTCATATAGTTGACCTGCCGAAAAAGCCGGGGTTAGCATCCTGTCACTCTGCGCGGCGGTTCCGAGTTCCAGGTTCAGGCCCCAGTTCCGGTTTCCGGGTTGCCCGGGTTGCATATCCCCACAGCGTTCACTCAGGAGGCGCAATGATTCACTTGCTGGTTCACGACAAGAAGGACATGGTCGGCGTGGCCGTCATCGAAGGCATCAAGGCCGGTCAGGAAATGATCGGCTGGGTCATGGAGGACGACTCCACGATCAAGGTCAAGGCGATCAACGACATTCCGATCGGCCACAAGGCGGCCCTCTGCGACATCAAGAAGGGCGATACCGTGATCAAGTACGGCTTCGACATCGGCAAGGCCGTGGCGGACATCAAGGTCGGCGAACACGCGCACGTGCACAACATCAAGACCAAGCGCTGGTAAGCGTTCCGGGATCCCCCGTCCACCCGCGCACCCGCTCACTTTTCACGAGGTATCAAATGATCAACAGCAAAACCACATTCCTGGGCTACCGCCGCGAGAACGGCCGCGTCGGCGTCCGCAACCACGTCCTGATCCTGCCGGTGGACGACCTGTCGAACGCCGCCGCCGAGGCGGTGGCCAACAACATCAAGGGCACGCTGGCGATTCCGCATCCCTACGGCCGGCTGCAGTTCGGCGCCGACCTCGACCTGCATTTCCGCACGCTGATCGGCGCGGGCTCCAACCCGAACGTCGCCGCCGTGGTGGTGATCTGCATCGAGGAAGGCTGGGCGAAGAAGGTCGTCGACGGCATCGCCAAGACCGGCAAGCCGGTGACCGGCTTCGGCATCGAGCTGCACGGCGACCACGACACCATCCTGCGCGCCTCCAAGGTCGCCAAGGAATACGTGCAATGGGCGTCCGAGCTGCAGCGCGTCGAGTGCCCGATCAGTGACCTGTGGGTGTCGACCAAGTGCGGCGAGTCGGACACGACTTCCGGCTGCGGTGCCAACCCGACCGTCGGCAGCGCCTTTGACAAGATGGATCCGCTGGGCGTGACGATGTGCTTCGGCGAGACCACGGAAATCACCGGCGGCGAGAACATCGTCGCCGACCGTTGCGCGACGCCGCAGGTGCGCGAGGACTTCATGAAGATGTTCAACCGCTACCAGGAAATCGTCGAGCGCCACAAGACCAGCGACCTGTCCGACTCGCAGCCGACCAAGGGCAACATCGCCGGCGGCCTGACGACCATCGAGGAAAAGGCGCTGGGCAACATCCAGAAGATCGGCAAGAAGTGCAAGGTCATCGGCGTGCTCGACAAGGCGGAAACCCCGACCAAGCCCGGCCTGTGGTTCATGGACTCGTCCTCGGCCGCCGCGGAAATGGTCACGCTGTGCGCGGCTTCCGGCTACGTGGTGCATTTCTTCCCCACCGGCCAGGGCAACGTCATCGGCAATCCGATCATCCCGGTGATCAAGCTGTGCGCGAATCCGCGCACCGTGCGCACGATGTCCGAGCACGTCGACTACGACTGCTCGGGCCTGCTGCAGCGGGAGAAGAACCTCGACCAGACCGGCGACGAGCTGATCGAAGTGATGCTGCGCACCTGCAACGGCCGGCTGACCGCGGCCGAAGCGCTGGGCCATCGCGAGTTCGTGATGACCCGCCTCTACGAGAGCGCGTAAGTTCGTTTGCACGTCGATTCGTTTGCACCAAACCGCGGAGCCGCACGGTCGTCGTGCGGCTCCGCCGGCCCTGCGGCGATCCCGGGACGTTCCGGGGTCGCCGCGGCCGACCGATACGAATAGAGCGGGATACCGATGACCACACTCCGCGGCGCCGACATTCTTGCGCGTTCGCTGGCGCAGGCCGGCCTGAAACGGATTTTTTCGCTGTCCGGCAACCACATCATGCCGATCTACGACGCGGCGATCGAGGCGAAGCTCGCGATCACCCACGTGCGCTACGAGGGCGCGGCCGTGCACATGGCCGATGCCTGGGCGCGGCTCACCGGCGAACCGGGTATCGCGATGCTGACCGGCGGCCCCGGTCATGCCAACGGCATCGGCGCGCTGTACACGGCGCTGGCCTCCGAGTCGCCGGTCGTGCTGCTGTCGGGCCATGCCCCGCTCAACGAACTCGGCAAGGGTTCCTTCCAGGAAATGCGCCAGGCCGACATGGCCGCGCCGGTGGTCAAGGCGTCGTGGACGGCGGCGAGCGCGGAAACCCTGGGCGCCGACATCGCGCGCGCCTGCCGCGTCGCCCGTTCGGGGCGTCCGGGACCGGTGCACCTGAGCCTGCCCTTCGATCTGCTCGAGGCGAAGCTGGCCGACGGCGAGCGGCGGATTGCGCCGGCCGCCGATTTCTCGCCGCAATCCAATCCGCTGGCGCCCGATGCGGCGAAGTCGCTGCTCGCGTTGATCGGGTCTGCGGCGCGTCCGCTGATCCTGCTCGGTCCGGTGATGTCGCAGGTGCCTTTTGCGGGCCTGGGCCGGAAACTGTCCGAGGCGGGCGGCGTGCCGGTGCTGTGCATGGAGAGCCCGCGCGGCGTCAACGATCCCGCGCTGGGCGCCTTTGCCGGCGTGCTGGCGCAGGCCGACCTCGTGGTGCTGGTCGGCAAGCAACCCGATTTCACGCTGCGTTTCGGGCAGTCGCCGGCGCTGGCGGCGGACTGCCGCTTTGCCGTCGTCGATCCGGAGGCGGAGACGCTGCAGCGGTCGGTGAAGAATCTCGGCGCCTCGCGCGTCGCGTTTTCGGTGCAGGCCGACACCGCGGCCGCGGTGCAGGCGCTCGCCGCCGCGGCGCGGCCCCATGCCGCCGCGGCGTGGCGGAAGCAGGTGGCGGATGCCGTGGCGTTCCGCCCGGAAGCCTGGCGCGCCATCGACAGCGGCAATGGTCCGGTGCATCCGGTCGAGCTCGGCCGCGCGGTGCAGAAGGCGCTCGACGCCTCGCCCGAGGCGGTGTTCGTCGCCGACGGCGGCGAGATCGGCCAGTGGGCGCAGGCCTGCATCGCCGCGCCGGCGCGCGTCATCAACGGCACCGGCGGTTCGATCGGCAGCGGCGTGCCCTTCGCGTTCGCCGCGCGCATGGCGCGTCCGCGGGCGCCGGTGATCGCGGTGATGGGCGACGGTTCCTTCGGCTTTCACCTGATGGAGTTCGACACGGCGGTGCGCGACGGCGTGCCGATGGTCGTGGTCGTCGGCAACGATTCCTGCTGGAACGCCGAACACCAGATCCAGTTGCGCAGCTACGGCAGGGAACGCGCGCACGGCTGCGAGCTGCGCGAAGGCACGCGCTACGATCTCGCGGTCGCCGCGCTGGGCGGCCACGGCGAGCTGGTGACGCGCGCGGCCGATCTGCAGCCGGCCCTGCAGCGCGCGCTGGCCAGCGGCAAGCCGGCCTGCGTCAACGTGATGATCCAGCGCCTGCCGGCGCCCGTTCTGGGCGCGGTGAATGGTTGACAACCATTCACCGCCAGTATCTCCCCTCTCCCATCGGGAGAGGGGCCGGGGGTGAGGGACCGGCGCCTTGTGCATGAAACAGGAAACAAAACGATGGACATGCTGAAAGTCAGGATCTGGCGCGGCGCCGAAGAAGGCGGCTTCCAGGAATTCGACGTGCCGCGGCAGGAAAGCCAGACGGTGCTCGATGTCGTGACCTACGTGCAGCGCAAATGCGATCCGACGCTGGCCTACCGCTTCGCCTGCCGCGTCGGCGTCTGCGGCTCCTGCGCGATGACGGTCAACGGCGAGTCGCGCTGGACCTGCCGCACGCACGTCTCGAAGGTCGCGGCCGACAACAGGCTGGAGATCGCGCCGCTGCGCAACCTGCCGGTGGTCAAGGACCTGGTCACCGACATGCGCGAGTTTTTCGACAAGTGGGCGAAGGCGCGCGGCCGTTTCACCGGCAGCACCACGCGCAAGGATGATTTCGCGAAGGTTTCCCCCGAATCGAAGGAACGCAAACGCGTCGATGCCGGCATCGAGTGCATCGGCTGCGGCGTCTGCTACAGCGCCTGCGATGTCGTGACCTGGAACAAGGACTATCTCGGTCCCGCCGCGCTGAACCGCGCGTGGACGCTGGTCAACGACGTGCGCGATACCGCGCGCGCCGAACGCCTCGCCGCTGTCGCCGGCGATGCCGGTTGCCATGCCTGCCATACCCATCTGAACTGCACCGAACGCTGCCCCAAGGGGTTGTCGCCGACGGCCGGCATCGCCGGGCTGAAGCGCGCGGTGCTGGCCGCGACGCTGTCGGGCGAAATATAAAAATATGTTTAAAAATAAATACTTATGGATATTCGCATCCAGAGGGGGACGGCAGGCATGAGCCGGCGCGGCGAGGTGTTGCTGTGGGGCGCGCAGCGGATCAGCGCGATGGTGCTGGCCCTGTGCGTGCTGGTGCACCTGGTGACCATGATCTATGCGGTGCGCAGCGGACTGTCCGCCGCCGAGATCCTCGGCCGCACCCAGGGCAGCACCGCCTGGTTCGCGTTCTACACGCTGTTCGTCGCCGCGGTCGCAGTGCACGCGCCGATCGGGCTGCGCACGATCATCGGCGAAATGTGCGACTGGCGCGGCCGCGGGCTGGACGTGCTGACCGGCGTCATCGGCCTGGGCCTCGCGGTCTGGGGCATGCGCGCGGTGTTCGCGGTGTTCGGCGGCGCGGCATGAAGAACGATTTCCGCGCGCGCAACCATCCCGCGTACTGGGCGTTCATCGTGCACCGCCTCTCGGGCGTGCTGCTGGCGCTGTTCCTGCCGCTGCATTTCTGGGCGCTGGGTCAGGCGCTGCAGGGCGCGGCCGCGCTCGACGGTTTCCTGCGCTGGACCGAGCAGCCGCTGGTGAAATTCGCCGAAACCGGGTTGGTGCTGCTGCTCGCCGCGCACATGGCCGGCGGCCTGCGCCTGCTGGCGCTCGAATTCCTGGAATGGCGCGAATGGCAGAAGACGCTGCTGGCCGCCGCCGCCGGCGTGTCGCTGGTGGCCGGGCTGGCGTTCCTGCTGAACCTGGTCTGAGCGCGGACTGACGGAGGGGGCAATGGGCAAGGCACGCAAGGGCAAAGGTAAACCGAACATCCTGCTGATTCTCGTCGACGACCTGCGTTTCGACGAGTTCGGCGCCGGCGGCCATCCGTACATGAAGACGCCGCACATCGACCGCATCGCGCACGAAGGCGCGCTGTTCGAGCGCGCCTTCCACACCACGCCGATCTGCTCGCCCAATCGCGCCTCGATCCTGACCGGCCAGTACGCGAGCCGTCACGGCATCATCGACAACGTCGCGCGCGACCTCGCCAGCCACCGCCTGCCGAATTACCACCTCGAACTGCAGAAGCTCGGCTACGAGACCGCGCACATCGGCAAGTGGCACATGGGCAACGACGGCAAGCCGCGCCCCGGCTACGATTTCTGGGTGGCCTACGACGGGCACGGCAGCCTTTACGATCCGAAGCTCAACGAGAACGGCACCTACCGCCAGCACAGGGGTTACGTCACCGACATCATGAACAGAATGGCGGTGGACTGGATCCGCGGGCAGGGCCGGAAAAGGAACGGGAAGCAGAACGGGAAGCCGTGGTCGCTGTGGTTCGCGCACAAGGCGGTGCATCCGGATGCGGAGCAGGCCGCCGACGGCAGCTTCAAGATGGACGGTTACCGCCCGGCGAAGCGCCACGAGGATCTCTACCGGGGCTGCGTGTTCCCGAAGAAGCCGAACATGCAGAAGCCGGCGGAATTCCTGAAGCACAAGCCGGCCTGGGCGGAAGCCGTCGCGCTGCGCAAGACGCCGGCCTCGAAGGTGATGCACGATGCGATCCATTCCGGCAAGCAGGAGGAGATCCGCCTGCGCGCCGCGATGATGGCCGCGGTCGACGAGGGCGTCGGCATGATCTTCCGGGCGCTGGAGGAAACCGGCGAGCTCGACAACACGGTGATCCTGTTCCTCGGCGACAACGGCTATTTCTTCGGCGAGCACGGCATCGGCCCGGAGCGGCGCTTCGCCTACGAGGAGGGCATCCGTTCGCCGTTGACCATCCGCTGGCCGGGCAAGATCAGGCCCGGATCGCGGGTCAGGCAGCTGGCCATCCTGCAGGACCTCGCGCCGACGCTGATCGAGGTCGCCGGCGGCAAGCCCGGCGGACACATCCAGGGGCGCTCGCTGTTGCCGCTGCTGCGCGGCAGGGCCGCCGGCTGGCGCAAGTCGCTGCTGGTCGAGTACTGGGCCGAGAACGCCTATCCCTGGCTGGTCAACATGACCTACAAGGCGGTGCGCACCGACCGCTACAAGTACATCCACTGGGTCAACCGCGCGCGCAACGGCGAGCTGGACGAGCTCTACGACCTGGAGAAGGACCCTTACGAAATGGTCAACATCGCGCAGCGCCCGGCGGCGCGGGCATTGCGCGAAAAGATGCATCGCGAGCTGCGCCGGCTGGCGGCGGACGCGCTGGGGTTGTAGCAGGTTGCCGCTCCCGGAGGCGTGGAGTATCTTGGATCGGGCATCAGACAACAGATGACACAATGACAGAGAATCACTCGACAACAACCGTACCGGAGGGAGGAATCATGCATCAGGCGAAACTGGTTTTGATGGCAGGGGCATTGCTGGTATCAACCGCGGTCGTGGCGCAGGATTTTCCGAACAAGCCGGTGCGTATCATCGTGCCGTTTTCGGCGGGCGGCGCGACCGATATCGTGGCCCGCGCCGTGGCGCAGAAACTGGGCGAAAGCTGGGGGCAGACCTTCGTTGTCGACAACCGTGTCGGTGCCGGCGGCAACATCGGCGCGGACATTGTGGCGAAATCGCCGGCTGACGGTTACACGATACTCATGACTTCCGGCTCCATCGTCACGGCCAACCAGCATATTTACAAAAAGCTCACATATAACGCGGAGAAGGATTTTGCCGCGGTGACCAATGTCGCCAGCGGCCCGCAGGCCATTGTTGTTCACCCGAAATTCGCGGGCAAGACGGTCAAGGATCTGATCGACCTGGCGAAAGCAAAGCCGGAAAGCGTGACTTTCGGATCGGCGGGCTTCGGCACGCAGACGCATCTTGCCGCAGAGAATTTCATTGCGTCTGCAGGGCTGAACATCACGCATATCCCGTACAAGGGCGAGTCGGCGGCGATCGCCGATCTGCTGGGCGCCCAGATCCAGTTCGTCACGCCGAATCTGTCCGCGGCGATTGCCCATGTTCGCGCGAATCGTCTGCGCGCCCTGGGGGTGACCAGTCCGACACGCGCGAAACAGCTGCCGGAGGTGCCCGCTGTTGCCGAAACGCTGCCGGGTTTTGAAAACCTCGGCTGGTTCGGGTTCATGGTTCCGGCCGGGACACCGGCCGCGGTAGTTGCAAAAATCCACAGGGACACCGTCGCCGCTTTGAAGGATCCGGCGATCACCAAGCGCTTTGACGACCTGGGCATGGTGCCCGTCGGCAACTCCTCGGCGGATTTTGCCAGGGCCATCAAGGAGGAAAGTGTGCATTGGGCCAAGGTCATCAAGCAGCGCAAGCTGCAGGTGGACTGACCGTAACGCTGCTGCCGGGGCATCGCCCCGGCAGTGTTTTCAAATCCGCATCAAGGTGCTTCAGTGAACATCGATCTTGAACAGGTTGAAGAAGCGTGCAAGGAACTCTACATCCGCGCGCTGAAAATGCTTCCGCCGGACATCAAGCAGGGCTTCCAGAAGCTGGACGGCGCCGAGACCAATGCCACCGGCAAGGCCATCCTCGGCACGATGATCCGCAACATCAAGGTGGCCGAGGACAACACCAACCTGCTGTGCCAGGACACCGGCATCCCGATCTACAACGTCGTGATCGGCAGCAACGTCGCGGTGGACGGCCATGCGCTGAAGCAGGCGATCGTCGGCGGCTGCACGCGCGCCACGAAGGAGCATCCGCTGCGCTCGTCGGTGGTGCATCCGACCACGCGCAAGAACGAGCACACCTCCGGCGGCCGCCACGTGCCGGTGATCAACATCGATTTCACCGCGGATGCCGACACGCTGTCGATCGAGATGATCCCCAAGGGTTCCGGCTCGGAGAACAACTCCTGGCTGAAGATGGCGATTCCGGCCGACGGCGTGGACGCGATCAAGACCTTCGTCATCGACTGCGTGCTGGAAGCCGGCGGCAAGAGCTGCCCGCCGGTGATCGTCGGCGTCGGCGTCGGCGGCACCGCGGACCTGTGCGTGCACCTGTCGAAAGTCGCGGCGACGCGGGCGCTGGGCAGCGTCTGCGCGGACCCTGAAGGGGCGAAGCTCGAAGCGGAGCTTTCCGCCGTGGTCAACAAGCTCGGCGTCGGCGCGCAGGGCCTCGGCGGCGACTCCACCGCCTTCGCGGTGCATGTCGAGACCGCCGCCACCCACATCACGATGAATCCCGTCGCGGTCAACATGCAGTGCCATTCGGCGCGGCGCGCGCGGGCGACCTTCACGCCGCAAGGCCTCAGCTACGGCTACTGAACGGAAATCCGCCATGGCCCACTACGAACTGAACATGCCGGTGACCGAGGAACAGGTGCGCAAGCTGCGCATCAACGACACCGTCACCCTGCACCAGACCCTCTACGGGATCCGCGACGCCACGCAGATCCACATGTTCGACCACGGCCGCAAGACGCGCTTCGACATGCGCGGCCATGCCGTCGTGCACACCGCCCCCAACGTCAGGTGGGTCGGGGAAACCGAGGCGCATCCCTCGGGTTACGAGCCGATCTGCATCGGCACCACCACCACCGCGCGCATGGAGCGCTTCACGCGACCGCTGATGGAGCAGTACGGCGTGCGCATCATCATCGGCAAGGGCGGATTGTTCGCCGCTTCGGCGAAAGCCTTCGCCGACCTCGGCGGCGTCTATCTGGCGATCATCGGCGGCACCGCCGCGCTGGAGACGACCTGGATCGAGCAGATCGAGGAGGTCGATCTCGACGATCTGAACCCGGAGTCGCTGTGGAAATTCCGCATCAAGGGCTTCGGCCCGCTGCTGGTGGCGATGGATTCCCACGGTGGCAGTCTCTACACGGCGGTCAATGCCGCGGCGAAGGACCAGCGCGCAGGCGTGCTGGCGGCGCTGGGCGTGAAATCCTGACTTCAACCCCGTTAGCCACAGAGGACACAGAGTTCACAGAGGAAAACCGAATTTCCAGACGTTCTTCTCTGTGAACTCTGTGTCCTCTGTGGCCAGGCTTTTGACCTTATGCAAACCATCAAAACCGACATCCTGATCCTCGGCTCCGGCGGCGCCGGCCTGTTCGCCGCGCTGCATGCGCACCAGCACGATCCGGGACTTTCGATCACCGTCGCCGTGAAGGGCCTGCTCGGCAAGACCGGCTGTACGCGCATGGTGCAGGGCGGCTACAACGTCGCGCTCGCCGCCGGCGATTCGGTCGAGCGCCATTTCATGGACACCATCGAGGGCGGCAAGTGGCTGCCCGACCAGGACCTCGCCTGGACGCTGGTGGAAACCGCGGTCGAGCGCATCCACGAGCTGGAGAACGAGCTGGGCTGCTTCTTCGACCGCAACCCGGACGGCACGATCCACCAGAAGGCCTTCGCCGGGCAGACCTTCGACCGCACCGTGCACAAGGGCGACCTGACCGGCATCGAGATCATCAACCGGCTGGCCGAGCAGGTGTGGGCGCGCGGCATCCACCGGCTGGAGGAGCATCGCGCCGTCGAATTCATCCGCAACAAGGCCGGCGACGCGATCGCCGGCGTGCTGATGATTGACATGCGCAGCGGCGAGTTCACGTTCGTGCAGGCGCAGGCGGTGCTGCTGGCGACCGGCGGCGGGCCGACGATGTACAAGTTCCACACGCCCTCCGGCGACAAGAGCTGCGACGGCATGGCGATGGCGCTGCGCGGCGGGCTGGTGCTGCGCGACATGGAGATGGTGCAGTTCCACCCGACCGGCCTGATCGCCGGCTCGGACACCCGCATCACCGGCACCATCATCGAGGAGGGGCTGCGCGGCGCCGGCGGCTACCTGCTGAACGGCGCCGGCGAGCGCTTCATGCACAACTATGACAAGCGCAACGAGCGCGCGACGCGCGACATCGTCAGCCGCGGCATGTACGAGGAGATGCGCGCCGGCCGCGTCAACCAGCACGGCGGGCTGTACATCACGATGAAGCACCTCGATCCGGCGATGGTGCGCCAGCAATTCAAGGGCATGGTCGAGCGCTGCGCCGACTGCGGCTTCGATCTCGTCGGCGGCCTGGTCGACGTGGTGCCCACCGCGCACTACATGATGGGCGGCGTCGCGTTCAGGACCGACTGCACGACCGACCTCCGCGGCCTGTTCGTCGCCGGCGAGGATTCCGGCGGCGTGCACGGCGCCAACCGCCTCGGCGGCAACGGCGTGGCCAATTCCACGGTGTTCGGCGGCATCGCCGGCGACGTGATGCCGGGCTGGGTCAGGGCCAATGGCGAATTCCGCGCGCCCGACCCGGAGGCCATCGACGCCGCGGTGGCGCGCTGCCGCGCGCCGCTGACGCGCAAGGGCGGCGACATCAATGCCATCCGCGAAGACCTCTACAACGTCATGTGGGACGACGTCGGCATCGTCCGCGACGCCGCGTCGCTGGACCGCGCGTCGGGATTGCTCGATGAACTCGATGCCCGGCTGGACGCGACCGGCGTCGATGGTTCAACTCTGGCCTTCAATCTGACCTGGCACGACTGGCTGAACCTGAAAAACCTGGTGCTGGTGTCGAAATCGATCCGCTTTGCCGCAATGGCGCGCGAGGATTCACGCGGCGCCCATTTCCGCGCCGACTTTCCGGACGTGCGCGATCTCGAGAATTCGCGCTTCACCTGCGTCAGCTGGCAGGAGGGGCGCTTCACCAGCGAGACCCGGCCGGTGCATTTCACCCGCGTCAAGCCGGGACAGTCGCTGCTGACCCCGGCCTGAGGCCGGCGCGGCGTTTGATTTTTCCGCGCCGGCAGGCGAGACTGCCGGTCCGCGGGCATCCTGCCCCCGGATTTCCATGAACGATCAGGGAGGAGCGGCCATGACTGTCCAGTTCGGCATGCTGTTACGTGGTTTTTGCACCGTGATGGCCGTCGCCGCAGGCGCGGCGCCCGTCGCGGCGCAGGAGTTTCCGGCGCGGGCGATCCGCATGGTGCTGCCGTTTCCGGCGGGCGGCGGCAGCGATCTGGTGGCGCGCATCATCGCGCAGAAATACGCGCAGCAGCTCGGCCAGCAGGTGGTCGTCGACAACCGCGCCGGCGCCAGCGGCAACATCGCCGCCGACATCGTGGCCAAGGCGCCGGGCGACGGCTACACGGTGTTCTTCGCCAATTCGTCGATCGCCATCAGCCCCGCGATCTACAAGAAGCTGAGTTATGACCCGGTCAACGACTTCGCGGCGATATCGATGGCTTCGTCGTATCCGTTCGCGCTGGTGGCGCATCCCGCGCTGCCGGTGAGAAGCGTGAAGGACCTCGTGGCGCTGGCAAAGGCCAAGCCGAACTCCCTCGACTATTCGTCGGCCGGCACCGGCACGATGTCGCACATGGCGATGGAAATGCTGCGCGTGAAAACCGGCACCCGCATCACGCACCTGCCGTACAAGGGCGCCGCGCCGGCCTCGGTCGCGGTCCTGACCGGTGAATCCCAGGTGGCCTTCATGGTGATGCCGGTGGCGGCGCCGCACATCCGCAACAACCGCCTGCGCGGGCTCGGCGTCGCCGACAAGGTGCGCTCCGCGGTCGCGCCGGAGGTGCCGACGATGATCGAGGCCGGCGTCAAGGACCACGTCGCGCTGCAGTGGAACGGCCTGCTGGCTCCCGTGAAAACCCCGCAGGCGGTCCAGGACAAGCTTTATCGTGAATGGGTCGCGGCGGTCAAATCGCCGGAAGTGGTGAAGCGCATCCGTTCCGAAGGCGCGGAGCCCAGCGGCAACACGCCGGCGGAATTTTCCGCGTTTTTCCGCTCGGAACTCGCGAAGTGGGCCGACGTCGCGAAGCAGTCCGGCGCCACCGTCGATTGAGGGCCTGACGATGCCGATGCTGACGACCGCCGAACTCACCGACCTCGTCGCGCGGGCGCTGAAGCGCGCCGGCGCGTCGAAGGCGATGGCGCAGTCCACGGCGGCCGCGCTGGTGGCCGCCGAGGCGGAAGGCCTGTCCGGCCACGGCCTGTCGCGCGTCGCGCTCTACGCGCAGCATCTGCGCGAGGGCCGCGCCGACGGCAAGGCGAAGCCGAAAGTCGTGCGCAAGCAGGGCGCCACCTGCCTGATCGACGCCGGCGGCGGGCTGGCGTTCCCGGCGGCGGCGCTGGCGGTGACCGAGGTCGTCCGGCGCGCGCGGCGTCACGGCATCGCCTTTGCCGGCGTCACCAACAGCCATCATTTTGGTGCGGCGGCCTACCATCTCGCGCCGCTGGCGGAAGCCGGCATGGCCGGCATCGCGCTGACCAACTCGCCGGCGGCGATCAACGCCTGGGGCGGCAAAAAGGCGTTTTTCGGCACCAATCCGATCGCCGCGATTTTTCCGCGCAGGGACGCGGCGCCGATCGTCGTCGACCTGTCGCTGACCGAGGTCACGCGCGGCAAGATCATGGTGATGGCGAAGGAAGGCAAGCCGATACCGCCGGGCTGGGCGCTCGACCGCGACGGTAATCCGACGACCAGCGCGCAGGCGGCGCTGACCGGCAGCCTGGCCGCGATCGGCGGCGTCAAGGGCGCCGCGCTGGCGCTGATGGTCGAGGCGCTGTGCGTCGCGCTGACCGGCGCGGCGCTGAGCGCGGAAAACGATTCGTACTTCGAGCCTGGCAACAAGCCACGCATCGGCCATGCGCTGATCGCGATCGATCCGCGGGCGCTGGCCGGCGCGGACGTCTATTACGCGCGCATCGAGGACATGGTCGCGGGCATGCTGCAGGACGGGGGCGTGCGCCTGCCCGGCGCGCGGCGGCAGGCGGCGGTTGCGCAGGCGCAGGCCGGCGGCATCGCCGTGGCCGATGCGCTGCATCTCGAATTGCGCAAACTGGCCGGGCGCAGCCGCGCAGCCTGATACCGTTATTTTATAAGTACTTGATTTTAAACGATATTTTAATATCCGCCGTCCGGAGCACCCCGATCCGCTCCGGCGCGCTGCCGCAGCGATGAATGCCGCCGCGGAGGCCCGCGCGCTGCAGTTGCTGAACCGCGTGTTCGGCCATCCGGCCTTCCGCGGCGCGCAGGCCGAGATCGTCGGCCACGTCGCCGGCGGCGGCGATGCGCTGGTGCTGATGCCCACCGGCGGCGGCAAGTCGCTGTGTTACCAGTTGCCGGCGCTGCTGCGCGAGGGCACGGCGCTGGTGGTGTCGCCGCTGATCGCGCTGATGCAGGATCAGGTCGCCGCGCTGAAGCAGCTCGGTGTGCGCGCGGCCTTCCTCAATTCGACGCTCGACGGCCGCGAGGTCAATGCCTGCGAGCGCGCGCTGCGCCAGGGCGAGCTCGACCTGCTCTACGTCGCGCCGGAGCGGCTGATGATGCCGCGCATGCTCGAATGCCTGGCGGAATCGAAACTCGCGCTGTTCGCCATCGACGAGGCGCATTGCGTGTCGCAGTGGGGCCACGACTTCCGCCCGGAGTACCTGCAGCTGTCGGTGCTGCACGAGCGCTTTCCCGACGTGCCGCGCGTCGCGCTGACGGCGACCGCCGATCCGCAGACCCGCGACGAGATCATCCGCCGGCTCGCGCTCGATGACGCGCGGGTGTTCATCTCCAGCTTCGACCGGCCCAACATCCGCTACACCATCGTCGACAAGCAGGACGCGCGGGCGCAACTGCTGCGCTTCATCCGCGAGGAGCACGACGGCGACGCCGGCATCGTCTACTGCCTGTCGCGCAAAAAGGTCGACGAGACCGCGGCCTGGCTGGTGTCGCACGGCGTGCGCGCGCTGCCGTACCACGCCGGCATGGATGCGCAGTCGCGCGCCGTGAACCAGGACCGGTTCCAGCGCGAAGAGGGCATCGTCGTCGTCGCCACCATCGCCTTCGGCATGGGCATCGACAAGCCCGACGTGCGTTTCGTGGCCCACCTCGACCTGCCGAAAAGCATCGAGGGGTATTACCAGGAGACCGGCCGCGCCGGGCGCGACGGCGCGCCGGCCGACGCCTGGATGGCCTACGGCCTCGGTGACGTGGTGCAGCAGCGGCGGATGATCGACCAGTCGGAAGGCAGCGAGGAATACCGCCGCGTGTCGGTGGCGAAGCTCGACGCGCTGCTCGGCCTGTGCGAGACCGCGGGCTGCCGCCGCGTGCGCCTGCTGGCCTATTTCGGCGAGGCCGGCGCGCCCTGCGGCAACTGCGACACCTGCCTCGAGCCGCCGCAGATCTGGGATGCGACCGAAGCGTCGCGCAAGGCGCTGTCCTGCGTCTACCGCACCGGCCAGCGCTTCGGCGCGGTGCACCTGATCGACGTGCTGCGCGGGCGCGCGACCGGCCGTGTCACGCAATGGGAACACCACCGGCTCAATGTGTTCGGCCTCGGCGCCGATCTCGATGAGGCCGCCTGGCGCAACGTGTTCCGCCAGCTGGCGGCGCTGGGTTACCTGCGGCCGGACCACGAGGCCTACGGCGCGCTGAAACTGACCGAGGCCAGCCGGGCGGTGCTCAAGGGCGAGCAGCGCGTCGACATGCGCCATGTCGCGCCCCGCAAGGGGCGTGCCGCGAAAACGCGCCGCGCCGCGGCTGCCGACGCCCTGTCCGGGGTCGATGCCGGCCTGCTGGAGCGGCTGAAGGCCTGGCGCATGGCGCAGGCGCGCGAGCAGGGCGTGCCGGCCTACGTGATTTTCCACGACCGCACGCTGGCGGAGATCGCCGCGGCGCAGCCGGCGGACATGGATGCGCTGGGGGCGCTCAGCGGCATCGGCGCCAAAAAACTCGAGCGCTACGGGCCGGCGCTGCTGGAGCTGGTGCGCGGCTGAGACGGTGCCATCCGGGCCGCGCCATAATTCGGAACGGGCGCTGCGTCTCCACCCGGTTGCGTGTATCTTCGGATTTTCGCCGGCCGCGGAGCGGCCCGGCGCTGCAAACAGGCATGGAGGAGTCAGGGTATGGCCATCACCGTTTACCCCGTCGCGCCGGATTTCGCCGCCGAAATCGGCGACGTCGATCTGTCGAAACCGCTGCCGGCGGAGGATTTCGAGGCGATCCGGCAGGCATTCTGGAAATACGCGGTGCTGGTGTTTCCGCAGCAGCAGCTCACCACCGACCAGCAGCTGGCGTTTTCCGAGCGTTTCGGCCCGGTCGAGAAGGAGCGCACGCTGGACCCGAAGGCGACGCCGACGCGTTACAGCGGCGCGTTTTCCGACATCTCCAATCTCGCCGCCAACGGCAGCATCTGGGGCGAGGACAGCCGCCAGCGCATGTACAAGGCCGGCAACAAGCTGTGGCATACCGACAGCTCGTTCAAGCGCCTGCCCAGCCTGTGCTCGCTGCTGTATTCGGAGACCGTGGTGCCGATCGGCGGACACACCGAATTCGCCGACCAGCGCGCGGCGTACGACGCGCTGCCCGAGGCGATGAAGCGGAAGCTTGAGGGACTGGTCGCCGAGCACTGGATCGCAACTTCGCGCCGGCGCAGCGGTTTCCACGATTTCAACGAGGACGAGCAGAAGCGCCTGCCGCCGGTGCCGCAGATGCTGGTGCGCACGATTCCGCAGAGCCGGCGCAGGTCGCTGTTCGTGGCCTCGCACGCCGGCCGCATCTGGGGCATGCCCGACGACGAGGGCCGCGCGCTGATCGACGAGCTGCTCGCGCACGTCACGAAACGCCAGTTCGTCTACACCCACCGCTGGCGTCCGAACGAGCTGGTGATGTGGGACAACCGCTGCACGATGCACCGCGGCACCGATTTCGACGACCTGCGCTGGGTGCGCGTGATGCGGCGGGTCACCGTCAGCGACGTCGCCAACACCTGCGAGCAGGCCGGCGTGCCGGCGCCGGCGCCGATGGAGCCGATGCCGGCCTGAGTCCGCCTTCCGCCTTATTCGAGGCGGATGTTGGCCTCGCGCACGACCCGCGCCCAGCGCTCGATCTCGGCGCGGATGTTCGCGCCGAACTGATCGGGCGTGCCGCCCAGCGGCTCGATGCCTTCGGACGCGAAGCGCTTGCCGATGTCCGGCTGCTGCAGCACCCGGTTCAGTTCCGCGTTCAGCTTGGCGACGATCTCGCGCGGCGTTTTCGCCGGCGCCAGCGGGCCGAACCACGTCGTCGATTCGTAACCGGCCATGCCGGCCTCGGTGATGGTCGGCAGGTCCGGCATCATTTTCAGGCGCTTCGTCGAAGCCACCGCGATGCCGCGCATGCGGCCGGCCTGCACGTGCGGGTACAGCGGCGGCACGCCGGTGATCGTCAGCGAAGTTTCCCCGGACACCAGCGAAACCGTCATCGGCCCGGTGCCGCGGTAGGCGATCGGCACCAGGTCGATTTTCGCCAGCAGCTTGAAATATTCGACGGCGAGATGCGATGCGCTGCCCACGCCCGAGGACGCGTAATTCACCTGGCCGGGCTGCGCCTTCGCGAGCGCGACCAGCTCCTTCACCGTCTTCACGGGCAGCGAGGGATGCGTGACCAGCATGTTCGGCACCATCGCGAATTCGATCACCGGGGCGAAATCGCGCACCGGATGGTAGGGCAGCTTCGGATACAGCGAGGGGCCGAAGCCGAAGGTGCCGACGTGCCCGAAGATCAGCGTGTAGCCGTCGGCCGGCGACTTGGCGACGTGATCGACGCCGATGGTGCCGCCGGCGCCCGGACGGTTGTCGACGACCATCTGCTGGTTCCAGGCCTCGCCCAGTTTCTGTGCGAGGATACGCGCGATGATGTCGGTGCTGCCGCCCGGCGCGAAAGGCACCACCAGGCGCATCGGCTTCGCCGGATATCCCGGCGCCGGATCGGTTTGCGCGAAAGCGGGGTGGCCCGCCGAAAGCAGTGCGCCGGCGGCCAGCATGCGGATGACGCGGGTCATGTCACGGGTCATGGAATGTCCTCGATGAAGTGCGGTGTGCGGAATGGCGCGGAACGGGAGGTTGCCGTCGTCCAGCCGCCGGATTATGGCGTCCCGCGGAGAACGCAGTCCAGCCGGAGTCCATGATCCTGATGCGGATCGCGCGGCGCGGGGCAAAAAAGAACCCCGCCGCGGCGGGGTAAACGCTCTTCCAGGGATGTCGTTTTCAGTCGGCGCAGAATTTGGTCACGGCCATCGGCTCGCGCGCATCCTTGCCTTCCCAGAACATCAGCTTCGAATCGAGCCCCTTGCCCGCGAGATAGGTCTGGACCGCCTTGGCGCGCTGCTCGTCGAGATTCGCATTGGACTCGGCCTCGAGGCGGTCGCTGTGTCCGGTGATGATGATCGAGCCGATGTTGACCGGGCGCGGATCCTTCTTGATGCCCTTCTGGATGACGCCGACGATCTTGTCGAGTTCGGCCTGCCCGCCGGCCTTGAGCACCGCGCCGTTATAGTCCCAGGCGCTGTCGCCCTGGGCCATCGCTTTCAGCATGACGTTGTCGCGTCCGGGTTTTGCGCCGGGTTTCGCGGGCGGCTTGACCTTGCTGCCGGTGACTTCGACCGCGACCCGGCGATTCGGCTGCAGGCAACTCACCAGTTCCGGACTCGCGGCGCAGCCTGCCAGCAGTGCCGCCAGTCCGGCGGCGCCCAAAGACATCATCCTCATCGTATTTTCCTCCGTTGGATTTGTTCGAATGTGCCGGTTCGGCATGCGCCTCCCCGTCCCCGGAAGATTCTAGGGCGCGTTGCGGAGTGAGCGCAATTAAAAACAACAAAGGTTTATTTTTTTATTCCAGAAAATGGAATCGAAGGCACTTTGGCGCGGATTTATCCCTTCGGAGAGGGGGTTTTTCGGGGTTCCGGGGCTCCGCAGGGGCCGGAGGCTCCACACGCGCCGTCCGGACCGCCGTGCCGCCGCTCAGCGCAGGCGGTAGAGGTCGGGGCCGCGCGCGTCCATCAGCATGCCGCGGCCGACCTCGGCAATCGAGTTGGCGCCGAGCATGGCCATGTCGCGGTCGATTTCGTCGTGCAGCAGCTTGATCGCGTGACGGACGCCGGTTTCGCCGGCGACCGCGGCGGCGTAGAGCATGGGCCGGCCGACGAACACGAACTTCGCCCCCAGCGCCAGCGCCTTCAGGACATCGGTGCCGCGGCGGATGCCGCTGTCCATCATCACCGTCATGCCGCCCGCCGCCTCGACGATGCCGGGCAGCACGCGCAGCGGCGAAGTCGCCGAGTCGAGCTGGCGGCCGCCGTGGTTGGAGACGATGATGCCGTCGGCGCCCTGTTCGCGCGCGATCGCGGCGTCTTCCTTCGTCAGGATGCCCTTGATCACCAGCCTGCCTTTCCACAGCCGGCGCATCAGCGCGAAATGCTGCCAGTTCAGGTGGTCGCGGTTGGCGCGCTCGCGCACCGCGGTGCGTGACACCAGCGGCGTGCGTTTGCCCATGTTCTCGAAGTGCGGCATGCCATGGGCGAAGTACGTGCGCAGCGCCGTGCCGACCAGCCAGCGCGGCCGCGCGAGGCACTGCAGCGCGAGGCGCAGGCCCGGCCGCAGCGGCGCGTTGTAGCCGTTGCGCACGTTGTTCTCGCGGTTGGCGCCGACGGGGATGTCCACGGTCAGCACCAGGGTGTCGTAGCCCGCTTTCGCTACGCGCTCGACCAGTTCGGTGATCGCCTGCTCCTCGCCCGGCAGGTAGGCCTGGAACCAGGTGTGCCGCGGCGAGGCTTCGCGCACCTTCTCCAGCGCGGTCAGCGAGGCGCCGCTGAGGATCATCGGCACGTTGCGCGCCGCGGCGGCGCGCGCCAGCGCGAGATCCCCCTCGAAAGCCGCGAGCGAGGTGCCGCCCATCGGCGCGATGCCGAAGGGCGAATCGTAGCTGCGGCCGAACAGCTCGGTTTTCTGGGACCGTTGCGACACGTTGACCAGCATCCGCGGCAGCAGCGCGAGGTCGTCGAAGGCGGAGCGGTTCCAGTTCAGCGTGACGTTGCGCTCCACCCCGCCCGAGACGTAGCCGTAGATCGGCCGCGGGATGTAGCGCCGCGCCGGCGCCTCGAAATCCTCCAGCGCCAGCATCAGTCGCAGCGCCGGCGGCGCCGCGGCGCTGGTCAGCTGCGGCGTGGCGCGGTCGGCGGAGGACAGGGGTTTGTCGGTGGAGGAGGCGGTGTCAGGCATGGCATTTCCATTTCCCGTTGGTCACATGGCAAGCGGCCGAGCCTAAGGAATGGGCTTCACCAAGTCAATTTTGGCGCATGGCGCATGGCGCATGGCGCATGGATTTTTGCGGGATACGGGTTTCGCGCGCCTGGTGTAGTCTTTCGCCGGTGCCGCCGGGCGGCCTGCCGGAGCGAAGATGGACATCGACATCAGGGTTCGACCCGCCGAAACGGCGGACATGGCGCGCGTGCAGGCGATTTATGCCCGCCACGTGCTGCACGGCACGGCTTCGTTTGAGGAGATTCCGCCCGATCTGGCCGAAATGCAGCGCCGCCGCGATGCGGTGCTGGCGGCGGGCCTGCCTTACCTCGTTGCCGAGCGGGACGGCGCGGTGATCGGTTATGCCTATGCCGGGCGCTATCGCCCGCGCAGCGCCTATCGCCATACCGCGGAGGATTCGGTCTATCTCGACCCGGCGGCGGTCGGGCTCGGTGCCGGACGCGCGCTGCTGTCGGCGGTGATCGAAGGGTCGGCCGCCGCCGGTTACCGCGAGCTGGTGGCGATCATCGGCGACAGCGGCAACGGCGCCTCGGTCGGCCTGCATCGCCGGCTCGGTTTCCGCGAGGTCGGCATCCTGCGCAATGTCGGACTCAAGTTCGGACGCTGGCTGGACACAGTGATCATGCAGCACACCATCGCCGGCGACGGCGCGGCCTGACGGAGGGCGCTCATGGTCCAATCATTCACCGCCGCGCAGCGCGCCGCCATCCTCGCCGAGTGGCGGCGTATCGCCGGAGAACCGCCACCGCGCGATCCGCGGCCCTGGGGCTGTCTGTCGATGATCGCCGGCATCGTGCTGTTTTTCGCCCTGCCGCGGCTGGGTTTCAGTCTGCCGCAGCCGTGGGGCACGGTGCTGCTGGCGGCGATCGGACTGCTGGTCGCGGCCGGTGTTTTCGTCGGCGTGTTCATGGGCAGCGGCCGTCACGGCCGGGCCGCGGTGCGCGCCGAGGCCGCGCTGGAAGCCCTGGCCGGCGGCGGGGCGGCCGATGAAACGGCGCGCATGCGCCATGCGGTGGCGCTGATTGCCCATGCCGCCGTCAGCGACGGGCCGACGCTGTCGCATACCCTGGACCTCGCGCAGGCGAAGCAGCGCCTCGGCGCCAACTTGGATTATGTCATTGCGGTGGAGGAGGTGCTGGCGCAAGAGCAGGAGCCCGGCGCGCTGCGGGCATTCTCCGGCCCCGGCGCCTGAGCGCCGCCGGGAGGGATCAGCGTTTTTCCGCGGCGACCCGCCCCTGCGCGTTGACGTACACCCGGTAGCGGCTGCCGTTGCTGCAGGTGGCGAGGTGGTCGTTGCTGCCCTGGGTCGTCACGGCGACGACCTGGCCGCAGGGCAGGCCCAGCAGGGAGATCGTCGCCGTCAGGTCCTTGGCCAGCGGACTGCTGCCGTCCGCGGCGGAGGCCGGTGCCGCCGTCACCAGCAGCGCCGCGGCAAGCAGGCCCGAACCGAAAGTCAGTCTGTTCATCTTGATCATGGATTCCGCCATTCAGAGTTTTGCGAACTTTACAGGATCTGTCAGCACCTGCCAGATGGCCTCGCGCGAGGCCATGATGGAACCCGCGAGGGCGGGATCGCCGTCCTTCAGCAGGCCGTGGACCTTGGCCAGCAACTGGTCGTAGGCCTGCCGCAGCTGGGCGAGCGTCGCGCCGTTGCCTTCATGATGCGCGCGCACGCGATTGACGAGGTCGTCGACCTGGTTCTTCAGCGCGATCTTGGTGAACAGGCCGATGGCGCTGGTGTCCTTCAGGCGCTGTTCCAGGGTGGCCAGCGCCATGGCTGGCACCGCTTCCTGCGGTGGCGGTGCCGCCGGTGCTTGTGCCGCCGTTTTCTGCTGTGGAGCGGGCGCCGCCGTTTTTGCCGGCGGTTTCGCGGCCGGTTTTTCTGCGGCGACGGGAGCGGGTTTGGCCGCCGGCGCCGTGGCGGGCGCGGCCGGTTTCTCGGGAGCGGGGGACAGCGCTGCCGGTGCCGGCGCCGGGACTGCGGGATCGGGCTCTGCGGCCGGAAGCGCGGCGGGGTCGGGTTCCGTTGCCGCCGCCGGTGATTGTTCGACGGCGACGGCCGCGGGCTGCGGCGCGGTTTCGGTCGACTGCGCGTCGCGGCTCATGGCGCAACCCGCCAGCTGAAGCAGCAGGACTCCGGAGATGAAAAGAGACGGGGACATCGGGGGCAGGGACATCGGATGCTCGCGGGAAAATGCAAGGAGGATGACAGAAACTTTGAACCCGCCGCAATGGCATGGTTCCCCGCTGCGGCCTCCAGTATCATGCCTGCCTCGACCACAACCCTGCCGCAGAACGGAAAACCATTGGAAACCCGCCAGTTCCGGCTCCGGGACGATCATGTCCGGCTGTGCGACCTGCTGAAACTTGCCGGCATCGTCGGCAGCGGCGGCGAGGGCAAGCACCTCGTGGCCGAAGGGGCGGTGACGGTCGACGGCCGGCCTGAAAGCCGCAAGACCGCGAAGATCCGCGCCGGCCAGGCGGTCGAATGCCGCGGTGTCAGGATCACCGTGCTCGCCGCCGCCTGATCCCTATGGAATCGCGCCTGTCGGAAATCGAAATCAAGCTGAGCTTCGGCGAAGACCTGCTGGAGGAGCTGAACCGCACCGTCGCGCGGCAGCAGCAGGAGATCGCCGAATTGCAGCAGCAGTTGCGCGACCTGCGCCTGCAGTTGCAGCGCAGCCTGCCTGCGGAACCCGGCGGTCCCGCGCATGAAATTCCGCCACACTACTGAAGAAGTGCCGCCATGAACGAGCCCGGAATGCCCGCCCTGCCATTGCCGCGCGCCGAGCCGCGGTCGCTGGGTTTCGCGCCGGACCGCCTGCCGCGCATCGCCGCTGCGCTGAACGCCGAGATCGCCCGCGAAGCGCTTCCCGGCGCCGTGCTGATGATCGCGCGCGGCGGGCGTCTCGGCTACTGCGAAACCTTCGGCTGGCTGGATCCTGTCACGCGCACGGCGATGCCGGTCGACGCGATGTTCAGCATCGCCTCGATGACCAAGCCGCTGGTGGCCGCCGCCGCGCTGATGCTCTGCGAGGAAGGCCGCATGGCGGTCAACCAGCCGGTCGGCCACTATCTGCCGCGGCTGGCCGGCATGCGCGTCAATCCGCCGCGGTGCGACGGCGCGGCCGGCGCGCCCACCGAGGCCCTGCTGCGCGAAATGACCGTCGAGGACCTGATGCGCCATACCGCGGGCCTCAGCTACGGCCGCGGCGACAAGGCGCTCTACGCACGTTACCCCGTTTCGTCGGATGCCGCCTCGACGCGATGGACGGGTCCCGAATTCCTGGCGCAGCTCGCGGCCCTGCCCCTGCACTACCAGCCCGGCTCGATGTGGGAATACAGCCTCGGCTTCGACGTGCTGGGCCTGGCCATCGAGGCCGTGACCGGCATGCCGCTGTCGCGGCACCTCGAAGAGCGGTTGTTCCGGCCGCTGCGCATGCAGGACACCGCCTTCACCGTGCCACCGGCCAAGGTGCCGCGTTATGCGAAGGCCCTGCCGCGCGATCCGCTGACCGGCGCGCCGCAGACGCTGCGCGACGGCACCACGCCGCACCGCTTCGATTGCGGCGGCGGCTGCGCGGTGTCGACGGCTGCCGATTACCTGCGTTTCGCGCAGATGCTGCTGAACGGCGGCGAGCTCGACGGCGCGCGCGTGCTGTCGCGCAAGACCGTCGAATACATGACGACCGATCACCTCGGGCCGGAGGTCGACCTGTCGAAACTCAACGACTATCCGAACATCCGCGGCTACGGTTTCGGCCTCGGCGTCGCCGTGCGGCGCAGCGCCGGCCGCGGCGGCATGCCGGGCAGCGCCGGCGAATTCCACTGGGCGGGTTCCACCGGCACCTATTTCTGGGTGGATCCGGCGGAGGAACTGGTGACGGTGTTCATGGCCCATGCGCCGGGCGCGATCCGCTATTACCACCGCCAGTTGCTGCACGCGCTGGTCCTGCAGGCGCTCGACTGAGCCTGCGGCGCCCGACCGGATTTCCCGCCCGAATGACCGGACCGGTCCGTTTCCCGGCGATCCGGGAACGGCGCGGTCCGGGGGTGTCTTGAGGACGGCCGGCAACGGCGGCGGAGGGGAAACGGCCGGCGGTTTGCCCCTGTTTCCCCCTAAGCCGTTGTTTTCTTTGAAGGATGATTCATAAAATGCGATAATCCCGGTCATGAACGATTCACAGCCTCCACAGAATCCCCCCATATCCCCGCGGGCGCGCATGCAGGAATTGCTGGCCATACCGGACCGCAACCGCACCGACGCCGAGTGGGATGAACTCAACGAACTCGAGATCGCGCTCGCCTCGGGCAACCGCCCGGGCGCGCCGGAGCCGCAGAGCCGTCCCCTGCACCAGCGGCAGAATGCCGGTGGCCGCGGCCAGTCCGGCGGCCGGCCGCAGCAAGGCCAGGGTCAGGGCCAGAACAAGAATCCCGGCGGTGGCGGCGGCAAGAAGTTCCACAAACGCCCGGGCAAACGCCGCGGCGGTGGCGGCGGCCAGCAACAGCCGCAGTAAGCCGCACTGAAGTCCGGCGAAGGCCGCGCGACATGCGCGGCCTTTTCATTTCCGCAGGGCGGGGCGAACCGATCGGGCTTGCCGCCGGGCTGCCGCGCAGGGCGCGGAGCCGCCGCCGTCAGTGCGCGCCGCCGGCCGGAAGCTCGGCCAGTTCGATCAGGCAGTTTTCGGTGGCCGAGGGATCGAGGAAGGCGATGCGGCAGCCGGCGTGGCCGATGCGCGGTTTTTCGTCGAGCAGCGGAATGCCCTTCGCCTTTAGCTCGGCCAGCGCCTCGTCGATGTTCTCGACTTCCAGGCAGATGTGGTTGAGGCCGCCCTTGCCCTCGGCGATCAGCCTGGACTGCTTGCTGTCCGGCGTCAGCCCGGCGAGCAGTTCCACCATCGAGTCGCCCACCGGGAAGAGCGCCAGCCGCCGCGTCGCGTTGTCTTCCGTTCCGGCCAGCTTGATGCCGAAGCAGCCTTCCCACAGCCTGCGGCTTGCCTCCACGTCGCGAACGACGATGCCGACATGTTCGATGCGTTTGACTTTCATGTGTCTCCTCCCGCATGGTGTCGCCCGGCATCATGCGCCGGGCAGGCCATGGACTCAAGCCCGCGGGGCGGGTCCGCTCCGGTGTAACATGACGCCACTCCAGGCCGCTCGAAGAGACATGTCCGCAAAAACGCAATCCGGGCCGCAGTGGCGCTCCACCGTGCCGCTGTACATCCACCTCGGCTTCATTCTCGACGCGCTCGACGACGGCCGCTCGCAGGTGCGGCTGGCGTTTCAGCCCCACCTCGGCAACAGCCGCGGCGAGGTCCATGGCGGCGCGGTTGCCGCGATCATCGACGCCGCGATGTCGCAGGCGGTGCGTTCACTGGTGGACATGGAGATGGGCGTCGCCACCATGACCATGAATCTCAGTTACCTCGCGCCGGCAAAGGGCGAGATCGTCTGCCGCGGCACGGTGGTCAGGCGCGGACGCAGTATCATGTTCACCGAAGCCGAAGTCGTCGGGGAGGACGGCGAGACCGCCTGCCGCGCCAGCGCGAGCTATCGTGTTCTGCCGAAGACCGTGTACGAAAAAAAGCAGTAGCCATCACGACGGAAACGGCGCAATGCCGCCATTGAACGGAGGATTTGCATGAGTTCGCTCGACATCCATGCCGGCGCCACGGAGACGCCGGCACCGCCGGATTTCCGCTGGCCCGGCGGCAAGCGCATCGCGGTGTTTTTCCGGGTTTCCTTCGAATGGTGGTCCGACGGCAAATGGCCGGGCATCGGCCCCATGGGCAATCCGCTGAAACCCGGCGTGCCCGACCTCAACGCCGTCGGCTGGGCCGAGTACGGCCACCGCCGCGGCATCCATCGCATCCTCGACGTGCTCGGGCGCCAGGAGGTCAAGGCCACGATCAACGTCAGCGGCATCATGGCCGAGCGTTATCCGGAGATCGTGCGGCGGATCACCGACGAAGGGCATGAAATCGTCGCCCATTCCTACACCATGGACATGATTCCCTGTTACCTGTCCGAGGAGGAGGAACGCGCCAACATCGTGCACACGACCGGATTGATCGAACGCGCGACCGGCGTCCGTCCGCGCGGCTGGATCAGCCCGCGCAGCACGCCGGGGCTGCGCTCGCCGCGCCTGCTGGCCGAAGCCGGCTACGAATGGCACGGCGACACGCTGAACGACGACCTGCCGTACCTGGTCGATTTCGGCGACCGCTCGATTGTCGCGTTTCCCAACAACACCGAGGTCAACGACCTGCCGCTGTACATGCGCCACGGCAATGCGCCGAAGGTCATGCTGGAAATCTTCGAGCACTGGCTCGACTGCGCCCGCCACCGCGAGACCGGTCCGGTGCGCATGGATCCCGCGATCCACACCCACGTCTTCGGCCGCTCGCCCGGCCTGTTCGTCTACGAGGACATCATCAAGGCGGCGAAGGCCGCCGACGACGTGTGGATCGGCACCCGCTCGGTGGCGGTCGACCACTTCAGGCGCGCGATCGGCCGCTAGCGATTTCGCAATACCAATAACGACCGCAACCGAGGAGAATCCCGATGCCAATGCCCAAGTCCGTCCTGCACATCGCATGCGCCGTCATCGCCGCCGCCGCGGTCGTCCCGGCCGCAGCGCAGCGTCCGGCGGCCGATCCCGCCGCTGGTTTTCCGAGCCGGCCGATCCGCATGATCGTGCCTTTCGCGCCGCAGGGACCGAACGACCAGCTGGCGCGCATGGTCGGCATCAAGCTGACCGAAGCCTGGGGCCAGCAGGTCGTCGTCGACAACCGTCCGGGCGCCGGCACCGTCATCGGCACCGAACTCGCGGTGCGCGCGCCGGCCGACGGCCACACGATGCTGATGATTTCGACGAGCACCGCGGTCAATCCCGTGCTCCGCAGCAAGCTGCCCTATGACACGGCAAAGGAACTGCAGCCGCTGATCAATCTTGCGGTGTCGCCGAATATCCTGGTCACTCACCCGTCGGTGCAGGCAAAGAACATCGCGGAGCTGCTGGCGCTGGCCAAGGCCAAACCGGGGGAGATCACCTATGCTTCCGGCGGCACCGGCGCAGCGACCCACCTCGCCGGCGAACTGCTGGCCGGCATGGGCGGCGTCAAGATGACCCATGTGCCTTACAAGGGCGCCGGTCCGGCGACCCTCGACCTGCTGGGCGGACGCGTCTCGTGGATGTTCGGGACGATCCTGCCGACGCTGCCCCATGTGCGCGCCGGCAAGCTGCGCGCCCTGGGCATCAGCTCGCTCAAGCGCGCGCCGACGTTGCCGGATGTTCCGGCGATCGCCGAGACGCTGCCGGGGTTCGAGGCGCTGTCGTTCTACGGCATTGGCGTGCCGGTGGGCGTTCCGCGGCCGGTGCTGGCAAAACTCAATACCGGGATCGCGCGCATCATCGCCATGCCGGAGATGCGAGAGCAACTGCGCCAGCAGGGCGCCGAAGCGGTCGGCAACAGCCAGGCCGAGTTCACCGCGTTTTTCCAGGCGGAAACGACCAAGTGGGCCAAGGTCATCCGGGATGCCGGCATCAAGGCCGACTGAACGGCATGACGCGAATTTCCGACCAACCAACCGATCGATCTGACGGGATTCCCATGAATCTGATGAACACCCTGTTGTCCGCCGGCCGCTGCGTTCTGGCGGGTTTTGCCATCGTCGTTGCCGGCTTCGCGCCGGCGCGTGCCGCCGAGGACCCGGCGAAATATCCGTCCAAGGCCATACGTTTCATCGTGCCGTTTCCGCCCGGCGGCGGCAACGACACCATCGCGCGCCTGGTCGGCCAGCAGATGGCCGCCAGTTTGGGCCAGCAGGTGACGATCGACAACCGGCCGGGTGCCGCCGGCGCGCTCGGCGCGCAGCTCGCGGCGGGTTCCCCCGCCGACGGCTACACGATATTCCTCGCCGGCGTGGGCAGTCATGGCCTCAATCCGAACCTCACCAAAAAGCCCCTGTATGACCCGGTCCGGGATTTTGACGCGATCAGCCTGATCGCCTCGGCGCCGCTGCTGGTGGTGGTGCACCCCTCGTTGCCGGTGAAATCGGTCAGGGATCTCATCGCGCTGGCGAAAGCCAGGCCCGGCATCATCAACTACGCGTCCAACGGCGCCGGAGGCTCCTCGCACATGGCGGTGGAGTTGTTCGACATGATGGCCGGCACGCGGATGACGCATATTCCGTACAAGGGCCTGGGGCCCGCGCTGACCGAGCTGATGGCCGGCGAAGTGCAGGTGATGTTCTCCAGCGCGGTGGCGATGCTGCCGCAGGTCAAGGCGGGGCGGCTGCGCGCGATCGCGATGACCGGCAACAAGCGTTCGGCGGCGATCCCCGATATCCCGACCGTGGCGGAAGCGGGCCTCAAGGGGTACGAAACCGGTTCCTGGTATGGCGTGGTGGCGCCGGCCGGCACGCCGAAACATGCGATCGACAAACTGTCGGCCGAGATCATCCGCATCACCAAATCGCCCCAGGTCACCAACAAGCTGGTTGGCGAGGCGGTGATCCCGGTGGGCAGCACGCCGGCCGAGTTTTCAGCTTATATCCAGTCCGAGATCTCGCGCTGGGGCAAGGTGATCAAGCAGGCGAAAATCCAGCCGAACTAGCGGGCGGGCGGCGATGACCCGGGGCGCATTGGCCCCGGCGACGTTTATTTTTCCAGCGGCGGCAGGGGCAGCGGCGTGCCCGGCGGCACGGGGGTGCGATCGACGTTCAGGCACATCGACACCAGCACGTAGAAGCCGTTGACCGAAATCAGGTCGACCACGCCGCGTTCCCCGAAACGCGCCACGGCGCGCGCGTACAGCGCGTCGCCGACGCCCTGGGTTTCCTGCAGCTCGCGTGAGAATTCGTAGACCAGCGTTTCGTCGGCATCCATGCCTTCCGGATGCCGGCCCTGCGCGATGGCCTCGGCGATCTTCGGATCGAGCCCGCCTTCCAGCGCCAGCTTGTGATGGGCGACCCATTCGTACTGCGAGGTCCAGTTGCGCGCGGTGATCAGGATCGCCAGCTCATTGAGCTTGCCCGACAGCGAACTGCGGAAGCGGATTTCCTCGCCGAGCTGCTGCACCAGGTCGCCGATGCCGGGGCTGCGCAGCCAGACGTTGAACGGCCCGCCCAGCGGCCCGGGCTTCGATGCGCCGGAGCTGGCGAGTTTCGCGCGCGGTCCGGACTTGATGGCCTCGCTCAGCGTTTTTTGTTCGGGTGTCAGGTCTTCCAGCGGAATCAGCCGGAAGCGGCGGGTGTCGGCGTTGCCGTCTTTCGGCGAGCTCGTTTTCGGAGTGTCCATCGTCGATCCTAGCGGGAAATCCGGAAATTAACATGAACGCAAGATTCCGGTGCTAGGATGCGACCCTCGATCCCGTTTCCAACCCTGCCGGCAATCCACATCATGACAATCCCGTTCCGTACCGTTCTTGCGCGCCGGCTGGCGCTCGTTCCCTGTGTTTCCCTTGCGGCGATGCTCGTGGCGCCGCTGGCCGCGACCGCGCAGGCCTTTCCGTCCAAGCCGGTTCGCATCGTGGTGCCTGCCGCGCCCGGCGGCGGCACCGACATCCTCGCGCGCCTGCTCGCTCCGGAACTCAACAAGCAGTTCGGGCAGCAGATCGTCATCGAGAACCGGGCCGGCGGCGCGACCATGATCGGCACCGAATTCGTCGCGCGTTCCGCGCCCGACGGCCATACGATGGTCATCGCGACGACACCGCACGCGATCAATCCGACGCTCTACAAGAAGCTGCCCTTCGATCCGGTGAAGGATTTCACGATGATCAGCCAGCTCGGCCTGACCACCACCGTGCTGGTGGTGCATCCCTCACTGCCGGTCAGGAACGTCAGGGAATTCATCGCGCTCGCCAAATCGAAGCCCGGGCAACTCACGGCCGGCACCGCCGCCGGCAACTCGGCCTATCTGGCGGTCGAGATGCTGAAGACCATGGCGAAGATCGACGCGCTGAACATTCCGTACAAGGGTGCCGGCCAGGCGCTGAGCGATCTCGTCGCCGGCCACATCCAGTTTCAGGTGAACACCCTGCTGGCCGCGAAGCCGTTCATCGAGGCCGGACGCCTGCGCGCGATCGGCGTGTGCAGCGCGACGCGCTCGGCGGCGCTGCCCGGGGTGCAGGCCATCGGCGAGACGCTGGCGGGCTTCAATACCAGCGGCTGGTACGCCCTGCTGGGTCCGGCGAACCTCCCGCGGGAAACCACGCTGCGCATCCACGACGGTTTCGCCAAGGCACTGCGTACGCCGGAAATCACCAATCGTCTCGCGCAGCAGGGCGTCGAAGTGCTCGCCGGCACACCCGACGAGCTGGCGAAGGTCATGCCGCTGGAAATCAGGAAGTGGGGCGACGTGGTCCGTTCTTCGGGAGCGACGCCCGGCTGAGCGCCGCGCGGTTGATCGGGGTGAGTCAGAAGCCGCGGTACTTTTCCGATTCCAGCAGGCGCCCGATTTCCGCGCGCAGTTCGGCGATGTCGTCGGCGCTCAGCGGTTCCAGGTCGCCCATTTCCTTCCTGAAGGCTTCGCGCGTCGGCGGAAACGCCAGTGCGTGGCCCCAGGGCTGCAGCGTCGCGCCGCGTGCGCGGCCGTAGAGATGCACGTGCAGTTCGGCGCGCCAGTTGCCGTTGTCCTGATAATTGATGCGGCCGATGTCGATGCCCCTGCGTGAGAGCACGGTTTTCATCGCCTCGCCGCCGGCCATGGTCAGCTTGACCAGCTCGACCGCCTGTTCCGGCGACAGCTGCGTGCGGTCCTCCACCGCGATCTTCGGATTGATGACGATGTGGCCGCCGTCGCCGCGCGACACGTGCGGCTGGTCCAGGGTTTTCAGGACGAAATGACGGGCTTCGTAGATCAGGGCCATGTTATGACTGTTCGTCCATCTTCTGACGATCTTCTTTTTTCAGCAGCTCACCATAAGATAGCGACAGTGCAGTGACTGCGAAAACGGTGGAGGCGCAGGCGATGAACGTCAATACAAAATTCTTCAGGAGGGTTCCGCCGTCTCTGCTTGCGAGGTCAAGTATTTCCGAAATGGCCCAGGGCGTTATCCCGACAATGAAAACAAGTCGCCAGCCATTTGCTCTTGTTTGCCGCCACGCCGATTGTAAATTCATGTTTTGATCGATCGCAATGGCAGGAAAAATTACACTTATGCGTGCGAACAGATAAATCAGCATTCCCAAAATAATGAAGATTCCCGCACTGAACGGTTTAAGGCTTTTTGTATCCATAAACGCATTCGAGATGCCGGTGAGCAACGTCAGGGAGCCGATAACGGAGACGAGGAAAATAAGCACAATTGCCAATATCCAGAGAAAAAATCTCATTTCTCTTTTTGACCATATCGGGACCGCCCACAAGAAGGGAGGATTTTCTTCAAGAAGAACCAGCCGGTGACACCTGACGGCAAAAATAGAAAAAGCGGCCATTTGAATTATTGTAAGTAGAAGGCCTGCGGGAGCGGATAACAATGTTTTGGTTTGTTGTTCAATCAGGCCCAGTAGAAGTAGCACGGAAATCGGTATGGCTAATACGCGACCGAAAGTACGTCGGTTCACCCAGGGAACAATAAAGGCTCCAGAAATAACTCTGCCGATATTGAGCGGGCTTGCCATTTTGACAATATCCCTTCAGTCCTTCAGCGAGAACCCCAGTCCCGCCGCCGCCGGGACATGCAGCATGCCGTCGCGGAATTCCGGCTCGCTGGCGAAACGCTCGCGCAGCGCGCCGTGCGCGCCGTGCACTTCCAGCATGCCGCCGTGGGCGTGGCCGGCCATCACCGGCAGGTTCGCCGCCTCGAAGCCGCCAGCGCCGGTCACCGGCACGCCGTGCGCCTCGGCCAGCGCGAGGATGCGCAGCATCGCGCTGATGCCGCCGCAGAAGGCGGCGTTGGGCTGCAGCACGTCGAGCGCGCCGGCAGCCAGCGCGTCGCGGAACCAGGTGATCGACTGGATCATCTGGCCGGAGGCCAGCGGGACCGGCGTCGCGCGGCGCAGTTCGGCCAGCGCGGCAATGTCGTTGCCGCGCACCGGCTCCTCGAAGAACGCGATGTCGCAGTCGGCGACCAGCGCGGCCAGCCGTTTGGCCTCGGCCACCGTGAACGCGCAGTTGGCGTCGAGCATCAACGGCGCGTCGCCGATGGCCCCGCGCACCGCGCGGATGCGCTGCGCGTCTTCGGCGAGGCTGCGCCCGGCGCCGACCAGGATCTTCGCGCCGTGGAAACCGGCGGCCAGGGCGGCCTTGCAGGCGTCGACCAGTTCGGTTTCGCTGAACGCCGGCATGCCCGCCGTGGCGTAGGCGGGCACGGCATCGCGGGCGCCGCCGATCAGCCGCGCCACCGGCAGCCCGAGCGCCTTGCCCCTGATGTCCCACAGCGCGAGGTCCAGTGCCGACATCGCCGACACGAACACGCCCGTGGCCTGGCGCGGATTGAACTGCTTCATCAGCTTCGCGGTGACGGCCTCGACGTCCAGCGGATCCATGTCCTTCGCCGCTGCGGCGATGCCGCCGTTGAGCAGATGCGCGACCTGGTCGGCGAGGAAGCGGCCGGTGACGCCTTCGCCGGACACGCCCTGGTCGGTGGTGACCCTGCAGCGGAGGAAGGTCAGGCTTTCGCGGCCGGCATAGGCGTCGGCGGCGCGGGCGGGTTTGATGTGTTCGACGGCGGCGGTGATGTGTTCGATGCGCATGGGATTCCGTGGGTGCTGCGGGTTCAGTTCAGCGTGGCCGCGACCCTGCGGACTTCCTCGGCGGAGCGTTCGCCGGCGAGCGGCGTGCCGGGCATCAGGTGCTTGCCCATGGCGGCCAGCGTGCCGACCAGCACTGGCTCGAAACCGGCGTCGCGCACCAGCCGCGTGGCCGTCGCAATCGCCGCGGCGTCGTCGCCCGCCATCGGCATGCCAGTGCGCGGGCCCTGGCGCTGCGCGGCTTCCGCCATGCGCGCGGCGCCGACGGCATTGAAGGCGCGCACGATGCGCGCGCCGGGCAGCAACTCGGCGGAAGCGAGGCCGGCGCCCTTCTCGCGCGCCCAGTTGGCGATCTCGCCGTCGCGGTTGGGGAAGGGATTGCAGGTGTCGATCACCGCCTTGCCCTTCAGCAGCGCGCCGAGATCCTTGCCGAGTTGCGGCAGGGCACCGTAGGGCACCGAGATCAGCAGGATTTCGCCGAAGGCCGCGGCCTCGCGCGGCGTGCCGGCGCGGGCATTGGCGCCGACTCCCGCGGCGAGCTTCCTGTCGTGTTCGAGATCCAGCGAGGAAAACATCACCGTGTGCCCGGCTTTTGCCCAGGACGTGCCCAGCGCGCTGCCGACGCGGCCGGAGCCGATGACGCCGATGCGCAGCCCGGCGGCTTCGGCGGCAAGGACATGCAGCGGCAGGAGGCCTGCGGCGGCGGCGCTGCCCGCGGCAAGCAGGAAACGGCGGCGATCGGATTTTGGCTGTGTCATGACGGGTCTCCCGGGTGGCGGCGGACCGCGGATGCGGTCCGCGACGGACTTCCAGTGGCGGATGTTAACGCGGCTGCCCGCGCTTGTGGCGCCGTGGCGGCGGCGCCCGTACTACAATGGGCGTCCGCAAACCACGACAGGCACCCGGATTCCCGCCATGAACAAGCCATTCGCACAGCGTATTGCCGCGATGAACGCGATGTACAAACTGCCCGCCCGTGACTGTCCGACGCTGCCGGAGGACACGGCCGGCCGGCTCACCGCCTTCAAGGCGACGCTGATGGACGAGGTGCACGAGATCGACGACATCGTCGCGCTCGCGAAAAACGGGGCGACGCCCGCCGACATCCTCGTCGCGCTGGCCGACCTGCTCGGCGACATCATCGTCTACTGCCGTTCCGAGGCGCTCAAGTACGGCCTGCCGCTGGAGGATGTGCTCGACATCATCATGGACAGCAACGAGAGCAAGCTCGGCGCCGACGGCAAGCCGATCTACGACGCCAACGGCAAATTCCTGAAGGGGCCGAACTATTGGAAGCCCGAGCCGAAAATCAGGGAACTGCTGCTGCAGGCGGCGCGCCGGAGCTGCTGAACGATCCGGCGGCGCCCGGAGGTTTCCTCAGTCGAGCTTGATGTTCGCCGCCTTGATGACCTTGGCCCACTTGGCGAGCTCGCTGCGGATGTACTTGCCGAGCTCGTCCGGCGTGCCGCCCTCGGGATCGACGCCGGATTTGGTCAGGAATTCGCGGATGCCGGGATCGCCGATCGCCTTGCGGAATTCCTCGTTGTGCCGGGCGATGATGTTCTGCGGCGTGCCCTTGGGCGCGAGGATGGCATACCACACGCCGGAGTCGTAGCCGGGCACGCCGCTTTCGGAGACCGTCGGGACGTCGGGCATGGTGCCCACGCGCTTGGTGGTGCTCACCGCGATGGCGCGCAGCCGGCCGGCCTGGATGTGGCCGCCGGAGGCGATCGGCGTCGCGAACAGCAGTTGCGTCTGTCCCGATATCGTGTCGACCAGCGCCGGCCCGCCGCCCTTGTACGGCACATGCGTGATCTTGATGCCGGTCATCACGTTGAGCAGCTCGTTCGCGAGGTGTCCGCCCGAGCCGTTGCCCGAGGAGGCGTAGAGCAGTTCGCCGGGGCGTTTCTTGGCGATGGCGATGACTTCCCTGACCGTCTTTGCCGGCAGCGAGGGATGCGCCACCAGCAGGTAGGCGCCGTTGGCCAGCAGCGTCACCGGCTCGAAGTCGCGCACCGGATCGTAGGGCACCTTGGCGTACAGCGCAGGGTTGACCGCCAGTTGCGCGGTCAGCGCCATCACGATCGTGTAACCGTCGGGCGCCGCGCGCGCCGCGGTTTCCATGCCGATGTTGCCGCCGGCGCCGCCGCGGTTGTCGACGATGACCTGCTGGCCGACGTTCTCCGACATCTTGCGCGTCACCGGCCGCGCGATGGTGTCGCTGCCGCCGCCGGGCGGGTAGGGCAGGATCAGCCGGACCGGCTTCGACGGGAAGGTCTGCGCCGCGGCGGGCAGCACGGGCATGAACACCAGCGCCGCGCCGACGATTGAATATAAGTATTTGATTTTAAACATAAATTTAATCTCCTCGTATCTGGCCTTCTTATACGACCGGGCCGTGTGCGGTCTCCGCTGTCTCAATCCCGGCCTTGATGCGAACTGATGGCGATGATCGCCCGCGCGCCGCTGCGGTTGCTCCAGGCATGGCGCACGCCCTTCAGCAGGGCGACTTCGCCGGCCTTGAATACGGTTTCGCCGTCGTCCAGCAGCAGCACGAGTTCGCCCTCGAGGACCACACAATAATCGAAGGTGGCAGTCTTTTGCACGTACGGATGCCGGGCACCGTCATGCCAGGCCGATGCGTCCGGCGAACCCATCGCCGCGAAAAACCGCCGCGCGTCCTCCGCGGTGGTCTTGCCGGCCCAGACCGAATCCGGCGGCAGGATGTCGACGCGGAACACGGTGCCGCCGTTTTTCGGTTCCATCGTGCGCGGCAGATGCAGCGTCTCATAGACCATCTTCGCCGGGCAGCCTTCGGTGACCCACATGCGCTGCGAGGCGAAACCGGGCCGCGCCGGATCGAGCAGCACGTCGGGGCAGGGGCCGTCGCTGACGATCACGCTTTTGCCGTCGGAGGGCCGGTCGATGGTGACGATGCGGCGGTTGAGTTGGATGCCCGGCGGCGCGGGTTGCGGCGCCAGCGGCTTGTCGTTGCCGGTGGCGGTGCCGACACCGCCGGGGAAATCGGCGCCGATCATGTCGAAGGCCATCTGCGCGTCGACCGGATAGGCCCATTCGTGCCAGGCGCCGACCTGGATCACGATGTCGCCGGGCCGCATCAGCACCGTGCCTTCGTCGAGGCGCAGTTCGCGGTTGCCGTTGAGCATCATGCCGTAGTCCACCGTCTGCGTCTTGTGCATCGACGAGGTGTAGAGGCTGTTGCCGCCGCGGTCCCAGGTGCCGGTGGTGCCGGGCCGCAGCTTCGGCGGATGGTGCGGCACGACTTCCGGATCCTGCGACGGATCGTAGTCGGCCGGACGTCCCACGCTCTGCACCACGCGCAGGTGGCCGCCGCGCGGCTCGCCGGGGAAGCGGTATTTCAGCAGGCTGTCGTCGCCGGCGCCCGAGAGCGCCAGCGGCGAATCGTTCCAGACCCACAGGTCGGTATGGCCGCGGCCGGCGGACATCGAGGACGGGTGGGCATTCGGCGCGGGACCGTCGATCAGCACGACGGAACGGCCGGCGGCATCGTTGCCGGCGACGAGGCGGCGGACAGGTTTCAGGCTGGACATGGTGGTGCTCGGTTTTTCCGGTTGTTTTTCCGGCTTTGCTGGCCGTTTTTGTCGGTGGCGGAGGGCCGGCCGGGGCCGGCATCGTGGTGGCATGATCGTGCAAATCCGCCGGACGGGGGCGATGGAATCCAGACTCTGGACGACGCGGCCCTCGCGGCGGGCATCGAGGCAGAGTGACCACCGCGGGGGATAATCGGGCATTCCCGTTTTTTCGAGATCGACATGGATGCACCCGCCGCCGGCAGGACTCCGCACTATGCGGAGCTGACCCGGGCTTATGCCCGGATTTACCGCTACCAGCATCTGGCCGCGATCGTCGGCTGGGACCGCAACGCGATGATGCCGCCGCGCGGCAACGAGGCGCGTGCCGCGGCCGAGGCCGAGCTGTCGGCGCTGATTCACCGCGCGCGCACCGATCCGCGCTTGGAGGGCTGGCTGGAAGCCGCCGCGCAGGAACCGCTCGACGGGCTTGCCCGCGCGAACCTGCGCGAGATCCGCCGCGACTGGCGCGACGCCAACGCGCTGCCGGAGTCGCTGGTCGAGGCGAAGACGCTGGCCGGTGCGCGCTGCGAGCACGCCTGGCGCGGCCAGCGGCCGGCCAACGACTGGCGGGATTTCCTCGAAAACTTCCGCGAAGTGGTGAAACTGTCGCGCGAGGAGGCGAAACTGCTGTCGGCGCAGACCGGGCTCGCGCCGTACGATGCGCTGATGGACCGTTTCGAGCCGGGCGTGCGCGCCGCCGACATCGACCGCATCTTCGGCGACGTCCGGCAATGGCTGCCCGGCCTGATCGCGAAGGCGCAGGAGAAGCAGTCCCGCGAACCGGTCATCGTGCCGCGGGGGCCGTTCCCGGTCGCGGCGCAGCGCGCGTTGAACCGCGAGGTGATGGCGCTGCTCGGATTCGACTTCGAGGCGGGGCGGCTCGACGAAAGCGCGCATCCCTTCAGCGGCGGCGTGCCCGAGGACGTGCGCCTGACCACGCGTTACCACGAGGGCGATTTCGCGCGCAGCCTGCTCGGCACCATCCACGAAACCGGCCATGCCCGCTACGAGCAGAACCTGCCGCGCGCCTGGCTGGGCCAGCCCGTCGGCACCGCGCGTTCCTACGGCATCCATGAAAGCCAGAGCCTGTCCTTCGAAATGCAGCTCGCGCGCAGCCGCCCCTTCACCGGCCTGCTGGCGCCGCTGCTGAAAAAGCATTTCGGCGACCAGCCGGCCTTCGACCCCGACAACCTGTACCGGCTGTGGACGCGCGTGAAACCGGGCTTCATCCGCGTCGATGCCGACGAGGTGACCTATCCGGCGCACGTGATCCTGCGCTACGAGATCGAGCGCCCGCTGGTCGAAGGCGCCATCGAACCCGAGGACATCCCGGCGCTGTGGAACGAGAAGATGCAGGCGCTGCTCGGCCTCGACATCCGCGGCAATTACCGCGACGGCTGCCTGCAGGATGTGCACTGGACCGAGGGCGCCTTCGGCTATTTCCCGAGCTACACGCTGGGCGCGATGTATGCCGCGCAGTGGTTCGCGGCGATGCGGCGGCAGGTGCCGGACCTCGATGCGCGCGTCGGCCGCGGCGACCTCGCGCCGGTGTTCGGCTGGCTCGACGGCAATGTCTGGTCGCAGGGCAGCCTGTGGGAGACGCCGGAACTGGTGCGGCGCGCCAGCGGCGAGGAACTCAATCCCGCCCGTTTCAGGGAGCACCTGGAAACGAGGTACGCGAACCCGGTTTACCAGGCGAAGGCCGGCAGCAGGTAGTCCGGCTGTGCAACGGCGCCGGCGGCGAAACGCCGCCAGGCTTCGATCGAAGGCGTTTCTCCCCAGGCCTCGCACAATTGCGGGCGATGAATGCCGCCGGCGATGAATGCGCTGTCCATGTTCATGCGCGATGCGCCGAGGATGTCGTGCTCGATGGAATCTCCCACGGCCAGCACGCGGCGCGGGTCGTCGATGCCCATCGTCCGCAGGCAGGAGCGGTAGATCGCCGGGTGGGGCTTGCCGTGATAGAACACCGAGCCGCCGAGTTCCTCGTAGCGCCGCGCCAGCACGCCCGCCGCGTTGATGGTGCCCTGCGGCGACACGCGCGAGAGGTCGGGGTTGGCGCAGACCATGGGCAGCCCGCGTTCGATGCCGGCGCGCAGGTCTTCTTCGTGGCCGGCGAGGTCGCGCCGTGTCGTATCCATGCGCAGCACGATCAGGAAATCGGCGTCGGCGATCGAGGACACCGGTTCTATGGACATGCCGTCGATCACGCCGGTGTCGCCGTCCTGGGTGAACGCGTAGCAGCGCCGGCCCAGCCGGCTGTGGAACGGCTCGATGCCCGCCTCGATCGCTTCGCGCGCATCCTCGCCGGCGGAGATCAGCCGGTCGTACAGGCCGCGCTCGAGGCCGATGCGCGCCATCAGCTCGATGTTGTCGTTCTCGCGCCGTCCGGAATTGGACAGGATGACCACGCGCTTGCCGAGGCCGCGCAGGCGTTCCAGGCATTCGCGCGCGCCCGGGTACGGGCGTATGCCGTCATGCAGCACCCCCCATTGGTCGATGATGTAGCCGTCGTAGCGCGGCGCGAGTTCCGCGATTCCCGCATGAATGCGGACGGCGTCCTTGCCGCGCGCCGGCTCAGGAGATGCGGGCACGGACATACGCGGAAACGGCTTCGCTGATCAGCACGATCACCAGGATTGCGGCCAGCACGATGAGCACCTGCTGCCAGGCGAACTGGTTGATGGAGGCATAGAGCTGCAGGCCGATGCCGCCGGCGCCGACGAACCCCAGCACGCTGGATTCCCGCACGTTGATGTCCCAGCGGTAGACGGTGGTGCCGATCAGCACCGGCATCACCTGCGGCATGATGCCGAGCAGATAGACCTGGCCGGTGCCGGCGCCGGTGGATTCGATGGCCTCGACCGGCCCGCGGTCGGCCTCCTCGATGGATTCGGCGACCAGCTTGGCCAGAAATCCGACCGAGCGCGCGGCGACCGCGGCAATGCCGGCGACCGGGCCGGGCCCGAAGATCGCCACGAACAGCAGCCCCCAGATGACCGTGTTGACCGAACGCGAGGCCACCAGCAGCGCGCGCCCGATGGCCCAGGTGAAACCGTTGAGCGTGGTGTTGCGCGCCGCGAGAAAGGCCAGCGGTATCGAAAACACGTAGGCGATGGCGGTGCCGATGGTGGCGATATGGATGGTCTCGAGCAGCGGCCCGATGATCACCGGCAGGTACGACCAGCGCGGCGGCCACATGCGCTCGGCGAGGTCGATGGCCTGTTCGTGCGCGTCGCGGAAGAAGGCCCACTCGATGTCGAGCATGGTGATCGACCATACCGCCGCCGCGGCGAGCGACACCGTCCACAGCCAGGCGGTGACCGTTTCGCGCAGCGAGCGCCGCCGCCAGATCTCGGGATAGCGCCGGGCGGCTTCGCTCACCGGAGTTTTCTCCGCACCCAGTCGCTGAACCATTCGCCCAGCGCGACCAGCGCGGCGATGCAAAGCAGGATGGCCGCGGCGAAATCGTAGTCGTAGCGCGAGAACGAGGCCGACAGCGTCTGGCCGATGCCGCCGGCGCCGACGATGCCGATCACCGTGGAGTGGCGCACGTTGGCGTCGAGCCGGTAAATGAGCACGCCGACGGTGCGCGACAGCACCTGCGGCACCACCGAGTAGACGATGGTCTGCGCGAAGCCGGCGCCGGTCGCGCGCACGGCTTCGATCTGGCCCATGCGCACGTTCTCGATGTCCTCGGCCAGCATCTTGCCGCAGAAGGTCCACGAGGAAAGCGCCAGCGTTAGCAGGCCGGCCACCGCGCCGAAGCCGAACAGCTTGACGAAGAAAATGGCGATGATGATTTCGTGGAAGGTGCGGTTGAGCACGATGAAGCCGCGGGCCGCGAGGTAGACCGGGCGCGGCGCCATGTTGCGGGCGGCGGCGATGCCCAGCGGCACCGCGAGCACGGCGCCGATCAGCGTCGCGGCGAATGCCATTTGCACGCTTTCGAGCATGCCCCTGAGCAGCAGCTGGCCCTTGGAGAAATCGGGCGGCACCATGCGCGTGAAAATGTCCAGCGCCCGCGGAAAGCCGGCCAGCATCCGGTTGACGTCGACGTTCAGCGTCGACAGCGACCAGGCGAAATAGAGGATGACGCAGCCGATGAAAATCCAGTAGCGCCTGCGCGTGCCGAAAAAGGTGGGCGGCGGCTGCCAGCGGGTCGGGTAAGTCGCCGCGGTCATTCTTCGTCGTCTTCGCCGGCGCGGCGGATGGTCTGGCTCCAGTCCTCGGCGCCGTAGATTTCGGTCAACACCCCGGCGTTCAGCGCCGCGGGCGGGCCGTCGAACACCACGCGGCCGCCCTTCAGGCCGATCACCCGGCCGGCGAAGGACTGCGCCAGGGCCACGTCGTGTATGTTGACCAGCGCCGGCGTGTTGTGCTCCTGCGCCAGCGTGCAGATCAGCCGCATGATCTGGCGCGCGGTCTTGGGATCCAGGCTCGCGGTGGGCTCGTCGACCAGCAGCAGGTCGGGCCTTTGCATCAGCGCCCGCGCGATGCCGACGCGCTGGCGCTGCCCGCCGGACAGCGCGTCGGCGCGCGTGTCGTGATAACCGTCGAGCCCCACGCGGTCGAGCAGCGCGAAGGCGCCCGACACGTCCTGCGGCGGAAAGCGGCGCATCAGCGAGGCCATGAATCCCACCGAACCGAGCCGGCCGGACAGCACGTTTTCCATGACGGTCAGCCGTTCGACGAGGTTGAATTCCTGGAAAATCATGCTGATGCGGCGGCGCACCCGCCGCAGCTCGCGCCGCGGCAGGCCGGCGATCTCGGTGTCCTTCAGCCGGATGCGGCCCGAGGTCGGCTCGACCAGACGGTTGATGCAGCGGATCAGCGTGCTTTTGCCGGCCCCGGAAGATCCGATGATGGCGATGACTTCGGGCCGTTCGACGGCGAAGGAGATGCCGTCGAGCGCGCGCTTGCCGCCCGGGTAGACCTTGACGAGGGCTTCGACGGACAGCAGGGCGTCGGCGGGGGACGGCCCAGGCGTCGCGCCCGCCGGCTTCGCGATGCTCACGGACTTATTTTTTGGTGCCGAGCCTGGACAGGTTTTCCTGCGTGTAGCGGACGCCGGTTTCTTTCTGGACGACGCGCACATCGCGCCAGTGCTCGAGGTAATTGATCGGGCCGAAACGTTCGGTATCCTTGAATTCCTTGGCGAGGGCCGAGCTCCTGAAATTGAAGCTCATGAACGCTTCGCGGATCCTTTCCTGGAGCGCGGGCGGCAGGTTGTGCGCGATGCCGTAGGCCGTGCGCGGGAAAGGCGCCGACTCCCACACCACGCGCACCGCGTCGGGCTTGAACATGCCGCGCGCCGCCATGCGGTCGATCACCGACGAGGCGATCGGCGCGGCATCGTAATCGCGGTTGACCACGCCCATGATCGAATTGTCGTGCTTCCCGGAATAGATCACTTCGTAATCCTTGCCGGGCACGATGCCCATCGCCTTGAACAGCGCACGCGGCGCGGTGTCGCCGGAGTTGGACGAAGGTGAGACATGGGCGACGCGCTTGCCCTTGAGATCGGCCACGCTCTTGATGCTGCTGTCGCGCTGGGTGATCAGGCGCAGCGTGTAGCCCACGCTGCGGTCGCCCTGGCGTTCCATGCCGGCCAGCGGCACGAATCCCGCGAGATTGACCGCGAAAGGTGTCGGCCCGGAGGCGACGCCGGCGATGTGCAGGCGGCCCGAACGCATCGCCTCCACCTGCGCCGCGTAGGATTCGGCGGGGAACCAGCGGATGCGCTTGCCCGTCACCTTGGACAGGTGGGCGAGGAAGTCGGCGAACACGTTCTCGTAGACGGCGGGGTCCTCGACCGGCGTGTACGAAAACACCAGGGTCGCCGGGTCCTGCCAGGCCTTGGGATCCTTGGGCGTATCAGCGACCAGGTCCTTGTTCTCGTCGCAATAACGCTGATCAAGGTCGCCGCGATGGCTGCAGGCGGGCTGCGCCCGGACCGCATCGGGCGCAAACAGGCCTATCGCTGCAATCAGTGCGCAAACGGCACCCAAGCTGCTGTCGATGAATCGCATGACGGATCCTCCTGAGATTTGTGCGGGGCTTGATGTTTTGGCACATCGGGCATGGCGTAATTTTGTCCCCGCGCTCCCGCTTTATATGCCAAGTACCGCCATATCGCAACATGCCTTCATGGCCGGGTTCGCGGCCGTCCCAAACGGCGTCACCGCGGGCCTGAGCGCCGTCCGCTCAGAATCCGGCCAGGCTGCCCGCCCCGAGCAGCGTGGCGATGCCGAGCAGGGCGAAGACCGCGGCGGCGACGCGGTGCATCGCCGTCACCGGCATGTGGTGGGCGATGCGGTCGCCGCACAGGACCGCGGGAACGTTGGCGATCATCATGCCGAGGGTGGTGCCGCCGACGACGGCGGCAAACGCCTGGTACTGCGCGGCCAGCGCCACCGTCGCGACCTGGGTCTTGTCACCCATCTCCGCGAGGAAGAAGGCGACCAGCGTGCAGCCGAACACGCCCAGTTTCAGCAGCCGCGTATCCTCCGCGTCGAGCCGGTCCGGAACCAGCATCCATGCCGCCATCGCGATGAATGAGAGGCCGAGGAGCCAGCGCAGCGCCTCCGGCCCGATCAGCAGCGTGATCCAGCCGCCGACCGCGCCCGCGAGCGCGTGGTTGGCCAGCGTGGCCACCAGGATGCCGGCGATGATCGGCCACGGCCTGCGGAATTTCGCCGCGAGCAGGAAGGACAGCAACTGCGTCTTGTCGCCGATTTCAGCAAGGGCGACGATGCCGGTGGAGATGAAAAAGGCTTCCAAACGAATGTTCCCGGGCCGGAAGAAGACGGATGACCATGTCGCTCCCCGGCCGTTGCAGAGGCGGCATGGTCAACGGTCTTGCCAGGTTCGGGAACCGTCTGCGCCATGGCCGGACGGCCAAGCATGTTGACGCAGACACCTCTCAGGAGGGCGGCTACTCCCCGATGACGGCGCGATTCTAGCCGCGCGCCGCCGGGCTGTCCATGCGCATGGAGGCGGGCCGGTCGCCGCTTCAGCCGCGGGCCCGCGAACGCGCGAGCATCACCTGGGTGTTGGGCACGTGGAGCAGGTGCGCGATCTTGCGCACGAAATGGTCCTCGTACGGGTCGAGCGGCGCATGGGCGTAGGCGATGCGCCACAGGTGTTCGATCAGATCCACGCGCTGTGCCATCGAAAAGTCGCGCTTGATCGTTGTCACCTGCGCGTAATACGAGGTCAGGCGGCCGGTCCTGCCGCGGGCCTCCGCCAGCAGCGCGGCGCATCCGGCGGCGTCCAGTCCGAACAGGCCGGCCAGCGCGCGCTCCGCCGCCGCCAGCTCCGCGTCGTGGGTCTCGAGGTCTACGCGGGTGGATTCGTGCAGCAGCACCGCCACCGCGAGCTGCAGCTGGCGGTGCCCGGAACCGGGCGTCGCGCCGCCGCCGGCTTCGTCGAACAGCCGTTTCAGCGCCCTCAGCATTCCGGGGCGCCTAGCGCGAACGCGCGGTTTTCACGAAGTCGAGCGAGGCCCGGAACAGTTCCAGGTCCTTTTCATAATCCGCCGCGTCGGCGCGGTCGATCTGCACCCACTCCCGCGTGCCGGCGATGCCGCCCGGCTGGAACGCGCTGGTGTTGTCGCGGGAGAACTGCAGTTCCGTCGCCACCGCCGCGGGCAGGCGCAGGCCGACGCCGCTGCCGTTGATGCAGGCGAACATCCGGTCGCTGACGAAATAGGCGTCGAGGCCGTTGATCCTGCGGGCGCTGACGCCGGGGAGTTTCAGCAGCAGCGCGTCGAGCTGCGGTTTGGGGCCGGCCTTGGTGTTGTCCATGTCTGGGGAATGTTCCGGGAATTGCTGGATGTGGCAGGATTATAAACACCGCCCGTCTTGCCGCGGACGGGTTGCCGGCCGGTGCGTCTGTAACGTTTTCTTACATCATCGCGAGGAACGCCCCGGGTTTTTCCGGGCTCTCAACCACAGAGCCTTCCATGTCGGGAGGACGTGAAGTCGTAAAACCAATCGGAGGTCAATGATGAACAAACTGATCATGAGCACTCTCGTTGCTGCCGGTTTTGCCGCCGCAGTGCCGCTGGCCATCGCGCAGGCGAACCCGCCGGCCGCCGGCCAGGGCCAGCACGCGCAACATGGACAGCGTGGCTACCACGGCCACCACGGCAAACAGGCGTTCCGCATGCCCGGCGAACGCGTCGAGGCGCGCTTGGCCTACATGAAGACCGCGCTGAAGATCACCGATGCGCAGCAGCCGCAGTGGGATGCCTTCGCCGGCGTGATGCGCAAGCAGGCGAAGGAGGCCGATGCGCGGATCCAGTCGCACCGCGAAAAACGCGCCGCGAACACCGAGCGCAAGCGCCCGACCGCGATCGAGCGGCTGGAACTGCGCCAGCAGTTCATGGTCACGGCCTCGGAGCGGATCGGCGAGCGGCTCGCCGCGCAGAAGCCGCTCTACGCGGCGTTGTCGCCCGAGCAGCAGCAGATCGCTGACCGGCTGTTCGCGGGCCGCGGCGGCAAGCACGGCGGCCGCGGCGGGCGCCACGGCGGACACGGCCGGGCGTAAGCTGCGGCACCGGAGCAGTGTGTGACAGGACGGGGACGGCGCAAGCCGTCCCCGTTTTCTTTGGGAAGGCGAACGGGAGACCGCATTACATCGTGGACGGCGGGCGCCGGCGGCAGGGTCCTGACTTACAATACCGGGGGCAATACCAGCCGCCGTTTTTCCTTCCTCCGACACCGATTCCCGCATGACCACACTCGCAGAACGCCTCGGCGCCTGGGCCGCCGACCTCCGTTACGAAGACCTGCCCCCGGAAGTCGTCCACCAGGCCAAACGCATGATCGTCGACACCGTCGGCTGCGTGCTCGGCGGCTGCGACAGCGAACCCGCGCGCATCGCGCTGGCGCAGGCCGCCACCGTCACCAGCACGGAGCCGGCGACCATCCTCTGCACCGGCGCGCGGACCAGTCCCGACCTCGCGGTGTTCGCCAACGGCGTGATGATCCGCTACCTCGATTTCAACGACGGCTACATCGGCCGCGAGGCGGGGCATCCCAGCGACAGCATCGCCGCGCTGCTGACCGCCGCCGAGATCGGCCGCGCGGACGGCCGCGAACTGATCGTCGCGACGGTGATCGCCTACGAAATGTTCTGCCGCATGTGCGACATCGTGAACTTCAAGCCGATGGGTTTCGACCACACCACCATCGGCGCGATGGCGAGCGTGCTCGGCGCCGCGCGGCTGATGGGCCTCGACCGCGCGCAGATCGCCACCGCGCTGAGCATCACCGTCGCCGCCAACGTCGCGCTCTACCAGACGCGCATCGGCAACGTCTCGATGTGGAAGGGATGCGCCTATGCCAACGCCAGCCGCAACGCGATCTTCTTCGCGCAGATGGCGAAGCGCGGCATGACCGGCCCGGCGCCGGTGTTCGAGGGGCGCGGCGGCTATTTCGTCGCCGTGACGCGCCAGCCCTTCGAACTCGCGCCCTTCGGCGGCAAAGACAATCCGTCGTTCAGGATCATGGACTGCCTGATCAAGCGCTATCCGCTGGGCCAGTACTCGCAGTCGGTGGTGCATGCCGCGCTGGAGGCGCGCGCCAGGATCAAGAATATCGACGACATCTCCGAAATCCACGTGCGCACGCTGCACACCGCCGTCGAGATGATGGCCGGCGATCCCGACAAGTGGACGCCCGCCAACCGCGAAACCGCCGACCACAGCATGCCCTACACCGCGGGCGTCGCGCTGAAATACGGCGCGGTCGACATTCCGTACTTCGAGGACCCGTACCTGCACGATCCGGAACTGCTGGCGCTGGTCGCGAAAATAAAATGCACGGTGTCGGAAGAGGCGAACAGGCGCGAGCCCGAAGCGATGCTCTGTGACATGGACGTCGTGATGAAAAACGGGACACGCGAAGCGATCCGCGTCGAATATCACCGCGGCCATCCGAAGAATCCGATGACCGATGCCGAGATCGAAGAAAAATTCCGGCCGCTCGCCGCGGGCGTGCTGCCGGCACCGCAGGTCGATGCATTGCTGCAACGGCTGTGGACGCTCGATGCCTTGCCGGAGATGAAACCGCTGTTTGAACTGACCTGTAACAGGAGTTAGAAAATATGTTTAAAAACAAATACTTATATAATTTTGCCATTGCCCTCTGCGCGCTGGCGCCCGTGTTCGCCGCAATGCCCGCCCAAGCCGCCGCCGGCGACGACTATCCGTCGCGCCCGGTGCGCCTGCTGGTGCCGAACCCGCCGGGCGGCGGCAGCGACGCGGTGGCGCGCATCCTCGCGCAGAAACTTGGCGAACGCATGAACCAGCAGTTCGTCGTCGACAACCGCGCGGGCGGCGGCGGCATCATCGCCAACGAAACCGTCGCGCGCGCCAATGCCGACGGCTACACGCTGCTGCTCGCCTTCATCGGCCCGGTGGCGATCAGCCCGGCGCTGACCAAAGTACCCTACGACTCGGTGAAGGATTTCGCGCCGGTGGCGCTGGTCGCCGGCGGCCAGTACATGCTGGTGCTGCATCCCTCGGTGCCGGCGAAGTCGCTGAAGGACTTCGTTGCACACGCCAAGGCCAATCCGGGCAAGGTCAACTACGCTTCCGCCGGCAACGGCTCGCCGCTGCACCTCGCCGCGGAACTGTTCAAGTCGCGCGCCGGCGTCGACATGGTCCACGTCCCGTACAAGGGCGGCGGTCCGGCGACCACCGCGATCCTCTCGGGCGAAGTGCAGGCGGTGTTCGGCAGCCTGACCTCGGTGGTGCCGCAGGTGAAGGCCGGCAAGCTGACGCCGATCGGCGTCACCGGCGCGAAACGTTCGCAGCTCGCGCCGGAGTATCCGACCATCGCCGAGCTCGGCTATCCCGGATTCGAAATGACCTCCTGGTATGGCATCCTGCTGCCGGCGCGCACGCCGCAGGCCATCGTCGGCAAGCTCAACGCCGCCATCAACGAAGCGCTGAAGGCGAAGGATGCGACCGATGCGCTGCGCCGCCAGGGCCTCGACGCCACCGGTGGCACGCCAGCGGAATTCGCCGCCCACATCAAATCCGAACTCGCGAAGTGGGCGAAGGTGGTCAAGGACGCAGGCATCAAGGCGGACTGACAGGCAGGGGCGGGCTATCCGCCGTCCACCGTATCGAAGGAGTCCCAGTTGAAATCGACCAAGGCCTACAGCAACCCGGAATTCATGGGCAGCCGCGCGGCGCGCCCGTTGCGCATCCTGTCCGAATACCTCGAGCCGAGAACCCGTCTCGATGCCGAGCGCGTCGAGGACACCGTGGTGTTCTTCGGATCGGCGCGGCTGAAGGAAGGCAACAAGTACTACGAAGCCGCGCGCGAGCTGGCGTCGCGGCTGACGCAGTGGTCCAAGGGCCTGGACCCCGAGGGGCGCCGCCGCTTCGTCGTCTGCACCGGCGGCGGGCCGGGCATCATGGAGGCGGCCAACCGCGGCGCCTCGGAAGTGCGCGGCCGCAACGTCGGCCTCACCATCTCGCTGCCGCAGGAGGAATTCGTCAATCCGTACGTCACCCGCGAGCTCGAGTTCCATTTCCACTACTTCTTCATGCGCAAGTTCTGGTTCGCCTACCTGGCCAAGGCGCTGGTGGTGTTTCCCGGCGGCTACGGCACGCTTGACGAACTGTTCGAGGTGCTGACGCTGGTGCAGACCAAGCGCATGCACAAGCCGATGCCGATCGTGCTGTTTGGCAACGACTACTGGAACGAGGTCATCAACTTCGACGCGCTGGTGCGTCACGGCACCATCGATGCGGAGGACGTCGAGCTGATGTACCGCACCGATTCGGTGGACGAGGCCTGCGCTTACCTGATCCGGCACCTTACCGCGGACGCATTGTCGCAGCCGGGCACGATGTTATAAAAATATCAATAAAATCAAGTACTTATAAAAATTTCCCCGGCGGAAGGGATTGTTCCGCCGGGGAAGGCCGGATTACGGGTTACTGGCGGATGTTCAGCGAGGTCGCCAGTCCGTAATAGAGTTCGTACTGTTCCTTGACGAAGGCGTAGCTTTCCTCCGGCGAGCGGATCGCCGGCACGCCGCCGATGCGCGCGTTGCCGGTCTGCCACTCCGGATCCTTCGCCAGTTGCTGGAACACCTTGACCCATTGCGCCACCACCGGCTTCGGCAGTCCCGCCGGGCCCATCAGCGCGGTCCAGCCGACGAGTTTCTCCATCTCCGGGAATCCCGCCTCGCGCGCGCTCGGCACGCCGGGCGCCTCGTTGATCCGGTCCGGCGACGCCATCACGCCGCGCAGGCGTCCCGACTTGATGTGCGGCACCAGCGTCGTCGCGTTGTTGCAGGCGAAATCGACCTGGCCGCCCATCACCGCGGTGGTGACTTCGCCGCCGCTCTTGTAATGGATGCCGACCGCATGGTCCTTGGTCAGCTTCGCCAGCGTCATCCAGTACTGCGCCGCCATGTTCTGCACCGTCCCCGGGCCGGCGGTGGAGAAGTTGAGCTTGCCCGGCTGCTTGCGGATCGCTTCCATCAGGTCCCGGGCGTTGCGGTAGGACGATTCCGCGCGCACGAAACAGACCGAAGGGTTCAGCTCGATCAGCGACAGCATCGTGAACTCGTTCCACTTGTAGTTCAGCTTCGAGTCGATGGCCGGCAGGATCGCATGCGTGGCGATCCGCGCGACCAGCAGCGTGTAGCCGTCGGGCTGCGCGGCCTTGACGTAGCTGGTGCCGATCGCGCCGGAGGCGCCGACGCGGTTCACCGGGATGATGTTGGTCTTGTGGTCGAGGTACTTGGTCGCCACCAGCCCGACGTTGCGTCCCGAGAGGTCGGAATCGCCGCCGGCGCCGAAGGGAATCACGAACTGGATCGGCTTGCTCGGATACGGCGCGGCGGACTGCGCCTGGGCGACGGACGAAAAAATCATTGCTGCGGCACAACATGCGGATGCGGTTGCTGTGAAGCGATACATGTTCCCCTCCGGATCGGTTGATCGAGACACGTCTTGTTCTTTTGCGGCGACCGGAGCGCTGCGTCGATGCTGCCGACCGTTCCGGGCCCGCATTGCTGCATCTTGCAGGGCTATTCTGCACCAAATCCGCGGGCGCCGAATCCGGGGCTGTCGTTTCCCGACAACAGCCGGCAGGCCCGCAGTCGTCACAAACTCTTACAAAATGGCCGGGATAACGGCAACCGGGGGTCTTGTCCAAGAAGGCAAGGAGGATCCCGACATGCAGAAATCCGCGCGAACGATCCCGGTGCTGTCCGCCCTCGTCGCCCTCGTCGCCCTCGTCACCCTTGGCGGCTGCGTCGCCGTGCCGGTCGCCCCCGCTTATTACGAACCCGGGCCCGTGATCCACGGTCCGGCGATCCGCTTCGATTATTACCGCTTCGATGCTTACGGCGGGCGTCATGGCTACCATCATCATCCTTACCGCGGCCACGGCGGACGCCGCGGCCATCGCTGATCTGCGCAGGAGGATTCGATCATGCGCCACACACTCATCGCACTGTCGCTGTTGCTGGGCACGGCGATTCCCGCCGTGGTCTGGATGCCGGCCGCGGCCGCGTCGTCCACCGTCAGCATCAGCATCGGCATCCACCACGCCAGTTATCCGGAACTGGTGCTGGTGCCGGGTTATCCCGTCTATTACGCGCCGCAACTGTCCGCGAACTATTTTTTCTACGACGGCTACTACTGGCTGTACCACGAGGACCGCTGGTACATGAGCGACTGGTACGACGGCCCGTGGACGGCGGTCGATCCCGACGACGTGCCGCTGTTCGTGCTGCGGGTGCCGGTGCGTTATTACGTCAATCCTCCGGTGTACTTTCACGGCTGGTACGTCGACGCCGCGCCGCACTGGCACCTGTACTGGGGCCCGCGCTGGACGCGTTACCGTCCCGGCTGGGATCACTGGGACCGCCGCATCGCGTACGCGCCGGCGCCGTTGCCGCTGTATCAGCGTCATTACGCCGGCGACCGTTATCCGCGCGGCGAGTACCGGCACGTGATTCACCGCGAGCATTACCGCTACCGGCCGCATGACACCGCGCTGCGCGAGCGTTCCCGCCGCCAGCACGAGGCTCCGTGGTCGCAGGCGCGCCCGGATTCCCGGCGCGCGCCGCCGCCGCAGCGCGAGCGCGGGACGGACTGGAACCGGACGCCGTCGATGCCGCCGCAGCCGTCGGCAGCGCCCCGGCAGCCGGCCGCGGTGCCGCAACAACCCGCGCCGGCACCGTCGCAGGTCGCGCCGGCGCCGCAACCCCGCTTCCAGCCGCCGGCGCCGCGCGAACGCGGAGAATTCCGCGGACCCGGACCGCAGCGGGCCGCGCCCCGTCCGTCCGGCCCCGCGCCGCAGGCCGCGCAGCCGCGGCCGCAACAGGCGCCACGCGCGCAGCAGGCCCCGCGGCCGCAATTCCAGCAGCGCGCGCCGCAGATGCGCGGCGAAGGGCAGCCGCATCGCGGCAGTGCCGGGCAGCGCCAGGGGCGCGGCGGCGAACGCGGACCGGGCCGCGGCTGAGGGCCGGCCGCGCGCCGTATCGACACGGGGCCGCGGCGGCCCCGTCCGCGTTGGATAATCCTCCGCAGCGGCGCGTCGCCGCCAACCACCGGAGGAAAACACCATGGCATCAGAATCCGCCGTCGCCGGCAGTTGCCTGTGCGGAGAAGTCCGTTTCGAAATCGCGCCGCCGTCGACGGCTTTCCGCTATTGCCACTGTACGCGCTGCCGCAAGGTCACCGGCGCGGCGCATGCCGCCAACCTTTTTGTGCCGGCGGCGCAGTTCAGATGGCTGTCCGGAGAATCGCAGGCGCGCCGCTACGACCTGCCGGGCGCCAGGCGCTTCGCGGTGAGCTTCTGCACCCGGTGCGGCACCCGCGTGCCGCACCGGGTCACCGGCACGGAAAACATGCTGATCCCCGCCGGCGTGCTCGACGGCACGCCCGACCTCAGGCCCGACGGCAGCATTTTCTGGAATTCGCGCGCCGCATGGTTCATCGAGACGCCGGCATTGCCGAAACATGAGGAGTACGGCCGGTAGCTGCATCGCCTGCAGAAAGTGGTACGCTACTTGCTGAATCTGCTGAATCAGCGCTTTCCGAATCGAAGGAGCACATCATGAAAATGCGGGTACCGTTCATCCTGCTCGCCCTGTCCGCCGTGAGCGCGGCGGCCATGGCGCAGAACTATCCGGCGCGCAGCGTGCGCGTCGTCGTCGCCTATCCCGCCGGCGGCAGCATCGACACCACGGCGCGGCTCACCGCGCAGCGCCTCGCGCCGGCGCTCGGACAGCAGGTCCTCGTCGACAACCGCTCGGGCGCCGCCGGCATCATCGGCACCGAGAACGTCGTGCGCGCCGCGCCCGACGGCCACACGCTGCTGATGGCGAGCGCGGCGGCGGTGTCCTCGGCGCCGAGCATGTACGCGAAGCTGCCCTACGATCCGCTGCGCGACCTGGCGCCGATCGTGCTGGTCGCGAACCAGCCCAACGTGCTGCTGGCGCATCCTTCCGTGCCCTCGCGCAACCTGAAGGAATTCATCGCGCTGGTTAAGGCGAATCCCGGCAAGTTCAACTACGGCTCCTCCGGCATCGGCGCGACGCAGCACATGACCTCGGAGCTGTTCGCGATGATGACCGGCACCAGCATCGTGCACGTGCCGTACCGCGGCGGTGCGCCGGCGATCACCGACCTGATGACCGGCCAGATCGATTTCATGTTCACGCCGGCGCCGAACGCGATCGCGCCGCTGCAGACGGGGCGCGTGCGCGGCATCGCGGTGACCAGCCTCAAGCGCTCCGGCGTGCTGCCCGACCTGCCGACGATGGACCAGTCGGGGCTCAAGGGTTTCGAACTGCTCGGCTGGATCGGACTGATGGGGCCGGCGGGCACGCCGCCCGCGGTGATCGCCCGCCTCAACGGCGAAGTGCAGAAAATGTTCTCCGGCGACCTCAAGGCCCGGCTCTTCGATCTCGGGCTCGACGTGGCCGGCGGCAGTCCCGAGGAATTTGGCGGATTCATCCGCAAGGACATCGAGAAATACGCGAAAATCGTCAAGGCGGCGAAGATTCCGCCGCAATAAGATCCCTCTCCGGAGAAACACGCATGACCTTTGCCATCGCCGCGCGCTGCGCGGAAACCGGACGCCTCGGCGTCGCCATTTCCACCCGTTCGATCGCCGTCAGCTCGCGCTGCCCGTTCATCGCGCCGGGCCTCGGCCTGGTGGTGACGATGCAGCGCACCGATCCGCGGTTGGGGCCGCTGGGCCTGAAGCTGCTGGGGCTGGGCTATTCCGCGCGGAAGACGCTCGATGAAATCGCCGCCAGCGATCCCGGCATCGAGCACCGCCAGGTCTGCGTCATCGACCGCGACGGCAACGCCGCCGCGCGCACGGGGGCCAAGCACCGCGTGTGGTCCGGCGCCTTCGTCGAGAAGAACCTGGTGGCGATGGGCAACAACCTCACCAGCGAGAAGACCGCCGCCGACATGCGCGACGCCTGGCACGCGACGAAGGACAAGCCGCTGGAAGAACGCCTGCTCACCGCGCTGGAGGCGGGACGCGACGCCGGCGGCCAGAACGGCGGCCAGCACTCGGCGGGGCTGCATTCCTACGACCGCGAGATCTACGCCTATGTCGATCTGCGCGTCGACGAACACGCCGAGCCGATCGCCGAACTGCGCCGCATCTATGAAGCGCAGAAGCCGCTGTTGCCCTACTACTACGGCCGGCCGGCGCAGTCCGACGAATACGGCCGTGAGGAGGAGTGGCTGGCGCGCCAGGAGAAATCCTAAAAATATAAATAAAAACAAATACTTATATGTTTCCCGGTGACGCTGCCGCGGCGGTGCCGCGCGCCGCGCGGCATCGATGTTCTAATGCGGGTTCTTTCACGGAGGAAAAACCCGCATGGCCCTGATCGAGCAGCAGGTCACCGTCACCACCAAGCACGGCCGATGCCCGGCCTTCGCCGCCTGTCCGGATGCGCCGGGCCGTTTTCCCGGCATCATTTTCTACATGGACGCGCCGGGTTTCCGCGAGGAGCTGTGCAACATGGCGCGGCGCATCGCCAAGCACGGCTATTTCTGCCTGCTGCCCGACCTGTATTACCGGCTCGGCACCTGCCGCTTCGACATCCCGCGCCGCAACGATGCGATGTCGGCGGTGATCCGGGCGGCGATGAACAGTTTGACCAATGCCGACGTCACCGACGACACCGCGGCCTTCATCCACTGGCTCGACGCGCAGGACAAGGCGGCGGAGGGCGCGGTCGGCTGCGTCGGCCATTGCATGAGCGGGCGTTACGTCACCACCGCCGCGGCGCGTTTTCCGCGGATGAAGGCTGCGGCCTCGCTCTACGGCGTCGGCATCGTCACCGACAGGGAGGATTCCCCGCACAAACTGCTCGGCGACGTCCGGGGCGAGCTTTATTACGCCTTCGCCGAGACGGATGCCTCGGTGCCGGCGCAGGAAGTCGCCGAACTGGCCGCGGCGTTGAAGAAGGCGGGCACGAAACACGCGCTCGAAACGCTGCCCGGCACCCAGCACGGCTTCTGCTTCGCCGAGCGCGCGGTCTACCATCCGGTGGCCTCGGAACATGCCTGGACGAAGATCTTCGATCTCTGGGACCGCAACCTGAAATAGCGCGCCGCCGCGGCCGCCGGTCCGGCGGGGCATGCCCCGGGGCGGATAAACGTATTACAGTGGAGGCTGGCGATCCGGGCCGCCGGCCCGGCGCATCCTTCCGGGAGAGCTCCCGTGCTGATCCGAAAAGACCGCGGTTACGTCCATCCCCACGCCTCTGAAATCACGCCGCAGGCGGTGTACGAGCGGCGGCGCGAATTCCTGAAGCAGATGGCCGCCGGCGCGGCCGGCGCCGGACTCGCGGCCTGGGCCGGCCGGGAGGCGCGGGCGCAGCAGGCCGGCGGCAGGCGGCCGCCGCTGCCCGGCGCGAGAAGCGCGGTGCCGGGCGCCATCGCCGCGGACAAGCCGACGTCCTACCGCGACGTCACCACCTACAACAATTTCTACGAGTTCGGCACCGACAAGGACCAGCCGGCGCGCTACGCTCAGGCCCTGCGCACCCGGCCGTGGACCGTCAGCGTCGAGGGCGAGATCCGCAGGCCGCGCACCTTCGGCATCGAGGAACTGCTGAAAATGGCTTCGATGGAGGAGCGCATCTACCGCATGCGCTGCGTCGAGGGCTGGTCGATGGTGATCCCGTGGGTGGGTTTTTCGCTGAGCGAGCTGATCAGGCGCGTCGAGCCGACCGGCAACGCGAAATTCGTGCGCTTCGTGACGCTTGCCGACGAGAAGCAGATGCCGGGCCTGCGCCTGCCGGTACTCGACTGGCCGTACGTCGAGGGCCTGCGCATGGACGAGGCCATGCATCCGTTGACGCTGCTGACCTTCGGCCTCTACGGCGAGGTGCTGCCCAACCAGAACGGCGCGCCGATGCGGCTGGTGGTGCCGTGGAAATACGGCTTCAAGAGCGGCAAGTCACTGGTCAGGATCGTGTTCAGCGCGACCCAGCCGAAAACCTCCTGGGAGGCCTCCGCGCCGCACGAATACGGCTTCTATTCCAACGTGAACCCCAGCGTCGACCATCCGCGCTGGAGCCA
>CAZHJU010000013.1:0-72809 GCA_964533495.1 uncultured Bordetella sp.
CACCGACTTCCGCGCGATCACGCCCGGGGCGACCTTCTCGATAACGTCCGTCATCTTGGCGTTGACCGGACCCTTGCCGTCGATCGGCTGGCCCAGCGAATTGACGACGCGGCCGATCAGCTCGGGGCCGACCGGCACTTCGAGAATGCGGCCCGTGGTCTTGACGATGTCGCCTTCGGAGATGTGCTCGTATTCGCCCAGAATCACCGCGCCGACCGAGTCGCGCTCGAGGTTCAGCGCGAGGCCGAAGGTGTTCCTCGGGAATTCCAGCATTTCGCCCTGCATCACGTCGGCGAGGCCGTGGATGCGGCAGATGCCGTCGGTCACCGAAATCACCGTGCCCTGGGTGCGCGCTTCCGCGCTGCCGCCCAGATTCTGGATCCGGCTCTTGATGAGTTCGCTGATCTCGGAAGGATTCAGTTGCATGGTGTTGCTCCTAGTGGGTCAGCGCGGCGGCCATGGCGTCCAGCCTGCCGCGCACCGTTGCATCGATGACTTTGTCACCGACCATGATCTTCAAGCCGCCGATGAGTTGCGGATCGAGTTCGACTCTGGCCGTGATCTTGCAGCCGTATTTTTTTTCCAGCGCGGCGACCAGCGTCTTCAGCTGGGCATCGTCCACCGGCAGCGCGGACACCACGGTCGCTTCCATCGTGCCCTCGTGCTCGCGGCGCAGCGCGCCGAACAGTTCGACGATCTGCGGCATCAGGCCCAGCCGGCGGTTCTGCGCCAGCACCTGCACGAAATTGCGCGCTTCGCCGGAGAGCTGCTTGCCGATCGCGCCCAGGATGATGCCTTCGACCTGGGCGGTGCCGACCTGCGGCGCGCCGATCAGCGCGGCAAGCTGCGGGTCGGCAACCACCGCGGCGATCAGGTCCAGCGCGTCCGACCACGCCGGCAGGACATTCTGCTCGCAAGCGAGCTTGAACGCGGCTTCGGCGTAGGGGCGGGCGATGGTGACGGGTTCGGCCATGGGATCAGAGCTGTTTCTGCACGGCGGCGATCAGGTCGGCGTGGGCCTTGGCGTCGACTTCGCGCTTCAGGATCTGCTCGGCGCCAGCCACGGCCAGCGCCGCGACCTGACTGCGCAGCGCTTCGCGCGCGCGCGCCGCTTCCTGCTCGATTTCGGCCTTGGCGCCGGCGACGAGGCGCTCGCCCTCGGTTTTCGCCGAGGCCTTGGCTTCCTCGATCATCTGGCTGGCGCGTTTCTCGGCCTGGGCGACGATTTCCGCGGCTCGGCCGCGGGCCTGGGCAATCGCTTCGTCAGCCTGCTTCGACGAGCGCTCCAGCGACTGCCTGCCGGCTTCGGCGGCAGCCAGGCCATCGGCGATGCGCTTGGTGCGTTCGTCCATCGCGTCGGTGATCATCGGCCACACGAAACGGACCGTGAACCAGATCAGCGCCGCGAACGACAGTGCCTGGACGAACAGGGTGGCGTTGATGTTCATGCTGTGCCCCTGTCGGGAGAGGAATTATTACTTGGCCAGGACGCCGAGCAGCGGATTGGCGAAGCCGAAGAACATGGCGATACCGACGCCGATCAGGAACGCGGCATCGATCAGGCCGGCCAGCAGGAACATGAATTTCTGCAGTTGCGGGATCAGCTCCGGCTGGCGCGCGGCGGCTTCGAGGAACTTGGAGCCCATGATGCCGATGCCGATACAGGCACCGATGGCGCCGAGGCCGATGATGATGCCGATGCCCAGCGCGGTGTAGCCTTGGATGACGGCGGCGAATTGTTCCATTTTCAGTTCCCTTTCTTTCGGACAGGTAGTGATTGCAAAGTGTGAAAACCGGCTCGGATCAGTGATGCTCGTGCGCCATCGCGATGTAGACGCACGACAGCACCATGAAAATGAAGGCCTGCAGCAGGATGATCAGGATGTGAAACACGGCCCAGGCCCAGTACAGCACGCCGGCGGCGGCGCCGGCGAGCAGTCCGCCGAAGGACAGGGCCGCCAGGGTGCCCATGACCCCCAGCAGCATGAAAATTAGTTCGCCGGCATACATGTTGCCGAACAGCCGCATGGCCAGCGACACGGGCTTGGCCACGTGTTCGATGATGTTCAGCGCGAAGTTGGGCAGCCACAGCACCGGATTGTTTCCGAACGGCGCGGTGAACAGCTCGTGCGTGAATCCGCCGGCACCCTTGGCCTTGAAGCTGAAGAAAAGGGTCAGCAGGAAAATCGTCAGCGACATCGCGAAGGTGGTGTTCAGGTCGGTGGTCGGCACCGCCTTCCAGTAATGCAGCCCGGTCGCGCCGGTCAGGGTGGCGACCCAGTCGATGGGCAGCAGATCCATCAGGTTCATCATGAACACCCAGACGAAGATCGTCAGCGCCAGCGGCGCGAGGAACTTGCGATCCCCGGGGAAAACACCCTTGACGGTGTCGTCGACGAACTCGACCAGCAGCTCGATGAAACCCTGCACGCGGCCGGGAACGCCGGAAGTTGCGCCGCGCGCGATCAGATAAAAGGCGCCGAGCCCGAGCAGGCCGGTGAGCCAGCCCATCAGGATGGTATCGATGTGGAAGGTCCAGAAACCTTCGCCCACCCGGAGATTGGTCAGGTGATGGGCGATGTATTCGCCCGCGTTCTGGGGTGCTTGACCGGCAGCCATGTCTGTCGCGTTCGTCTTTTTTTACTTGTTCAACCAAAAAATCGCCAGGGGATACGCCAGCAGCGCCACGCCGAATCCGCCGAGGCCCGCCGCTCCGCGACCCGGATCGGTCGCCAGCACGGCCGCCAGCAAGCCCAACGCCACCAGCACCTTGGCTGTCTCGCCGGCGATGTGACCCCACATCAGCCGCGAGGCATTGCCACCCGGAACCATGCGCTGGCATCCGGCATAGGCCAGAGTCCCCGCCAGCGCACTGCCACCACCCAACATCGCCGCTTTCGCCGCCGGGATTCCGTACAGAGCCCCGGTGCCGGCAGCTGCCATGATCGATAACGCCAGTTGCAGAACCAGAACCCTGGTTACCGTCGTCATGCGACCACTCCCTCGTTCCGCACCGCGGCAACCGGAATCGGACCGGCCCTCGGCCAATCGCGCTGCCGCACCGCAATATCTAGGGATAGAAAATCTTCTAATTTTACTGCCCGCCGCTCACCGGCGTCAATTTTCGTTCCTGGCCGAATCCTATTTCAGTCTGGCCAGCAAAGCATCCAGCTGATCCAGCGAACGATAACTGATGACCAGCTGGCCGCTGCCCTTGCGCCCGCCGCCTTTGATTTTTACCGTGGTGCCGAGGCGGGCGGAGATTTCCTCCTCCAGCCGGACCACATCACGGTCCTGGCGCGCCGGCCGGCGGGTTGGCCTGGCCGAAGTGATTGCGGCACCGACCCGGCGTTCGACTTCGCGCACCGACCAGCCCTGCTCCGCGGCCTCCCTTGCCAAGGCAGCCTGACGCTCCACCGGCAGCGCCAGCAGCGCCCGTGCATGGCCCATCTCGATGCGGCCTTCGCCAAGCAATGTCTTGACCGGCGGAGCCAGTTCGAGCAGCCGCAGCAGATTGCTCACCGCGGCACGGGATTTGCCGATCGCATCGGCGACCGCCTGGTGGGTCAGGGCAAATTCGCCGATCAGTCTTTCGATTCCGACGGCTTCCTCCAGCGCATTGAGATCTTCACGCTGGATGTTTTCGATCAGCGCCACCGCGAGGGCCTGCTGGTCGGGCACGGCACGCACCAGCACCGGCACAGTGGTCAGCCCGGCCATGCGCGCCGCGCGCCAGCGCCTTTCGCCGGCGATGATTTCGTGTTTGCCATCCCCGACCGGCCGCACGAGGATGGGCTGCATGATGCCCTGCGACTTGATGGAGGCCGCCAGCGCGTTCAATGCCTCCTGATCCATCCGGGTGCGCGGCTGGTATTTGCCCGGCTGCAATGCGGCAACCGGCAGCGTACCCACCGCATCGGCGGCGGCCGCGCGCGGCGGCGCGCTGTCGTCGCTGCCCAGCAAGGCGTCGAGGCCGCGGCCCAGCCCTTTCGGCTTTACCATAGAAAAACCTTTATAATCATATATTTACTGAGAATTACGATTGAGCATTTCGCCAGCCAGCGCAAGATAGGCTTGCGCGCCCTTGGAACCGCGGTCGAATTCCAGCGCCGGCAGCCCGTGGCTGGGGGCTTCGGCCAGACGCACATTGCGCGGGATCACCGTGCGGTACACCTTGTCGCCGAAATGCTGCAAAAGCTGCGCCGACACCTGTTGCGCCAGCGTGTTGCGCGGGTCGTACATCGTGCGTAGCAATCCTTCGATTTCCAGCGCGGGGTTGAGATTTGCACGCACCCGCTTGATCGTGCCGACGAGATCGGACAAACCTTCCAGCGCGTAGTACTCGCATTGCATCGGAATCATCACGGCCTGCGCCGCAGTCAGCCCGTTCACCGTCAGCAGGTTCAATGCCGGCGGACAATCGATCAGGATGAAATCGTATTCGGCGGCGACATCCGCCAGCGCCTCCTTCAATCGCGTTTCGCGCCGCTCGATCTCGATCAGCTCGACCTCGGCGCCGGCCAGTTCGCGGTTGGCCGGCAACACGTCGTAACCGGCCTGCGCAGTCCGGCGCACTTCGGCGACGGTCTTTTCGCCGAGCAGCACCTGGTACACCGTCGCTTCCAAGGCGCGCTTGTCGATGCCGCTGCCCATGGTCGCATTGCCCTGCGGGTCGAGATCCACCAGCAGCACGCGGCGCTGGGTCGCCGCGAGGCTCGCGGCAAGGTTGACGCCGGTCGTGGTCTTGCCGACGCCGCCCTTCTGGTTGGTGATGGCGATAATGCGCGCGATGCCGTGTGTCATGCCGCCTCCGCCGGTTGCAGCAGCGCGGCATGGCGTTCGGCGCCGAGGCCCGGCACCTGCAGCGGCACGACGCCGCGCAGGCGGAATGCCTGCGGCAACCGTGCCAGTTCCTCGTGCGGATACACCCCTTTCATTGCAATCACGACGCCATCCTTTGCACACAGCCGCCCGGCAAGGGCGATGAATTCCGCAACCTCCGAAAACGCCCGCGACACCACGGTATCGAAGGGCTGCGGCGCATTCCAAGTTTCGACGCGCGCGCAGGCCACGTCGACGTTACCAGGCTGCAGCTCGATGACCGCCTGGCGCAAAAACGCCGTTTTCTTGTGGCTGGAATCGAGCAGCGTGAACGACCACTCCGGACGCGCCAGCGCCAGCGGGATCCCCGGCAGTCCGGCGCCGGTGCCGACGTCGAGCACCCGCGGCCCGCGCAGGTGCGGCAGCACGGCCAGCGAATCGAGCAGATGGTGCGTGAGCATTTTCCGCGGCTCGCGCACCGCGGTCAGGTTATAGGCCTTGTTCCATTTTTCGATCAAAGTCAGATAGTCGAGCATGCGCTGCTGCGCGGCGGCCGCGATGTCCAGGCCAAGCGCTTGGATGCCCGCGGCCAGTGCGTCCGCGAGGCTCATGCGCTTTTCTGCAGGACGGCGGCAATGCGTTTGAGATGGACCAGCAGCACCGAGATCGCCGCCGGGGTCACGCCCGAAACGCGCGAAGCCTGCCCGATGGTTTCCGGCCGGACGCGATCCAGTTTTTGCTGGACCTCAATCGACAGCCCGCGCACCTGCCCATAGTCGAGATCGGCCGGCAGGCGCAATTCATCCTGCTGCGCGCGATGCTCGATCTCGGCACGCTGGCGTTCGATGTAACCCTGATACTTGGCTTGGATTTCCACCTGTTCGGCGACCTGCAGGTCATCGCTGCCGGGACCGGCGCCGGGCAAGGCCATGAGCCCGGCATAGCTCACTTCCGGTCGCCGCAACAGATCGGACAGTGAATACTCACGTTCTATATTTTTACCAATAAAATCAACAGCTTGCTGTTCCGTCAACTGCCGGGGATTGACCCAAGTCGATTTCAGCCGTTCCTGCTCGCGGGCAATCGCGTCGCGCTTGCGCGCATAGACCTCCCAGCGCCGGTCATCCACCATGCCCAGCTGCCGTCCGGTTTCGGTCAGCCGCAGGTCGGCGTTGTCTTCGCGCAGTGACAGCCGGTATTCGGCGCGGCTGGTGAACATCCGGTACGGTTCGGACACGCCACGGGTGATCAGGTCGTCGACCAGCACGCCGAGATAGGCCTGGTCGCGGGCCGGCGACCAGGCCTCGCGGCCGGACACCTGCAGGCCGGCATTGATGCCCGCCAGCAAGCCCTGGGCCGCCGCTTCCTCGTAACCCGTCGTGCCGTTGATCTGGCCGGCAAAAAACAAACCCCGTATGGCGCGGGTTTCGAGCGAAGCCTTGAGCCCGCGGGGATCGAAATAATCGTATTCGATCGCATAGCCGGGCCGCGTGACATGCGCCCGCTCCAGACCCTGGATGGAACGCACCACCGCCAGTTGCACATCGAAGGGCAGACTGGTGGAAATGCCGTTCGGGTAGTACTCATGCACCGTCAGGCCCTCGGGCTCGAGGAAAATCTGGTGCGAGGCCTTGTCGGCGAAACGGTGGATCTTGTCTTCGATCGACGGGCAATAACGCGGGCCCACGCCCTCGATGACGCCGGTGAACATCGGTGAGCGGTCGAGCCCGCCGCGGATCGCGTCGTGGGTGCGCTCGTTGGTGTGCGTGATCCAGCACGGCAGCTGTCGCGGATGCTGTTCGCGCCGGCCCAGGAAGGAAAACACCGGCGCCGGATCGTCACCGGGCTGCTCGGTCATTTGCGTGAAATCGATGCTGCGGCCGTCGATGCGCGGCGGCGTGCCGGTCTTCAGCCGGCCGACCGGCAATTTCAGTTCGCGCAGCCGGGCCGCCAGGCTGACCGACGGCGGATCGCCGGCGCGACCACCCTGGTAGTTCTGCAGCCCGACATGGATCAGGCCGGAGAGAAAGGTTCCGGCGGTCAGCACCACGGCCCGCGCTTCGAAGCGCAGGCCGATCTGGGTCACCACCCCGGAGACCCGGTCGCCCTGCACGATCAGATCATCGGCCGCCTGCTGAAAAATGCGCAGATGGGGCTGGTTCTCGAGCCGACTGCGGATCGCCTGGCGATAAAGCACGCGATCGGCCTGGGCGCGGGTCGCGCGCACCGCCGGGCCCTTGCGTGAATTGAGGATGCGGAACTGGATGCCGGCCTCGTCGGTGGCTGCCGCCATGGCCCCGCCCAGTGCATCGACTTCCTTGACCAGATGGCCCTTGCCGATGCCGCCGATCGAGGGATTGCAGGACATCTGTCCCAGCGTCTCGACACTGTGGGTCAGCAGCAGCGTACGACAGCCCATGCGCGCGCTGGCCAGCGCGGCTTCGGTGCCGGCATGGCCGCCACCGACGACGATTACGTCAAATTTTTCAGGGAATTGCGTCATTTTTCGCTGCCGGAGCCGCTTTGCCGGAAGGATGCGAAGCCGGGCGCGCATGATAGCTGAGTTGTCGATCCGGCGGAAGCCGTGATTCCCCATGTTTCACGTGAAACGACAGCCGCACAGCCCGGAACTGAAACCGGGAGGTTTCACGTGGAACCTCCCGGCACGGCCTATTTGCCGATGCAGAAGCGGGAAAAGATTTCGCCCAGCAGGTCGTCGGATGTGAACTCGCCGGTAATGGCTCCCAGTGCTTCGTGCGCCAGCCGCAGCTCTTCGGCATAAAGCTCGAGCTGCCGGGTCAGGTCCGACGCTGCGGCCAAGTGCCGCTGCGCATCCTGCAAAGCCTCGATATGACGCGCCCGGGCCGTAAACAGGCCCTCCCCCGATGGCTGCCAGCCGGCATGATCCCAGATCGCCTTTTTCAGCAAATCCAGCCCGGCGCCGGTCTTGGCCGACAACCAGATCCGTTCTTCCCCGGCCCCGGTTTCCCGTCCCGGCGAGTGACCGATCAGGTCGATCTTGTTCAGGACGCGTATCCGCGGCAGATCCGGCGGCAGACGCCCGACAATGGCGCGTTCGGCGGCATCATCGCCGCCGCGGGCATCGCAGACCAGCAACGCCAGATCGGCTTTTTCCACCATTGCCCAAGTACGGTCGATACCGATCCGTTCCACGGCATCGGCGGTTTCGCGCAAGCCCGCGGTATCGATGATGTGCACCGGCATGCCGTCGATGTCGATCTGCTCGCGCAGCGCGTCGCGGGTCGTGCCCGGGGTGTCGGTGACGATCGCCACCTCGTCTCCGGCAAAGCGGTTCAGCAGGCTCGATTTTCCGACATTGGGCGCGCCGATCAGCACCGCCTGCACGCCGTCGCGCAACAGGCTGCCCTGCCGCGTCGCCGCCAGCGTCGCTGCAAGCTCTTCGCGGATTTCCGCCAGCTTTTCCGCAGCCCGGCCCGCAGTCAGGAATTCGACTTCTTCTTCCGGAAAATCCAGCGTTGCCTCCAGAAGCATGCGCAGGGCGATGATTTTATCTGTAAGTATTTGAATTAATTTGGAAAAATCACCATGAAGCGAGCGCAGTGCCGCGCGCGCGGCCGTCGTCGTCGAGGCTTCGATCAGGTCGGCGACGCTTTCGGCCTGGGCCAGATCCATGCGGCCATTGAGATACGCGCGTTCGGTGAATTCGCCCGGTCGCGCCAGACGGGCGCCCAATTCGAGGCAGCGCTGCAGCAGCCGGCGCATGACCACGGGCCCGCCATGCCCCTGCAACTCCAGGACATCCTCGCCGGTGTATGAATGGGGCGTCGCGAAGTAAAGCAGCAGCCCGTCGTCGATCGGCGTGCCGGCGGCATCGAGAAAGGACGTGAACACGGCGCGCCGCTCGACAGGCTGGCGCGGGGTCAGTCCCGAAGCAAAGTGCAGCAGAGCCGCACCGGAGACGCGGATGATGCCGACGCCGCCCCGCCCCGGCGCGGTGGCAATCGCAGCGATGGTGTCACGGCGCATCATGCGCGGCGAGTATAGCGCCGCGGCGGAATCCCGGTGCTCAGGACTTCGGCTTGACCTGTTTCGCCGCGCGCTCCAGCACCCGGTTGATATGCCATTGCTGGGCAATCGACAGAATGTTGTTGACCAGCCAGTACAGCACCAGCCCCGCGGGGAAGAAGAAGAAGAAAATGCTGAATGCCACCGGCATGATCTTCATGACCTTGGCCTGCACCGGGTCCGGCGGCACCGGATTGAGGCGGGTCTGGATGATCATCGTCGCGCCCATCAGGATCGGCAGGATGAACCAGGGATCCGGCACCGAAAGATCCTTGATCCACAGTGCAAACGGGGCCTGGCGCATCTCGACGCTGCCGAGCAGCACCCAGTAGAGGGCGATGAACACGGGGATCTGCACCAGGATTGGCAGGCAGCCGCCCAGCGGATTGATTTTCTCGGTCTTGTACAACTCCATCATCGCCTGCTGCATGCGCTGGCGATCGTTGCCGTACTGATCCTTCAATCGCTGCATCTTCGGCGCGACGACGCGCATCTTCGCCATCGAGCGGTAACTCGCTTCGGACAGCGGGTAGAAAATCAGCTTGATCAGGATGGTCAGGATGATGATCGCCACACCCCAGTTGCCGGCCCAGGCGTGGATCCACTGCAAAACCCAGAACAGCGGGGCTGCGATGACCGTCAACCAGCCGTAATCCACCGCGAGATCGAGACCTTTCGACAGCGCCGCCAGCTTCTCCTGCTCCTGCGGTCCCGCATACAGCGGCATCGCCAGTGTCACGGTGGCGCCGGGCGCCAGCGTTCCGCCGGGAATGATCACGCCTGCAGCGTACAGTCCCTGCGGCACCTGCCGTGTGTAATATTCCCGCGGTGTGCCGTCTTTCGGCAGCCAGGCACCGAGGAAGTAATGCTGGAGCATGCCGATCCAGCCGTCATTGGCCGTTTTCGGATAGGCGACCTTGCCTTTTTCGATGTCGCCGAAAGCGACCTTCTGGAATTTTCCGCTGTCGGTGTAGACCGCGGCACCGGTGTAGGTCGGCACCATCGCCGAATCGCCTTCCGGCGGCTTCGAATCCCGCACCAACTGGAAGTAGGCATGCGCGGTCACCGGCTCGGCCGCCGTATTGGTGATTTCGTGCACGACGTCAATGACATAACTGTTGCGGCTGAAACGATAGATCTTGGATGCCTTCAGGCCCCCTGCCGCCTCCAGCCGGATCTCCAGCTCGTTCGCCGAATCGCCGAGGCGATATTCGGTGGCTTTCGCCGTATACGCGTTCTGGTGGTTCGGCAGGTTGCTGCCGATCAGACCCGACTGCGCGATATAGACATGGTCGCCGGAGCGCTCGAACAGCACGAATTCCCTGGAGCGGTCCAGGGTTCCGCCGTGTTTCAGCAGTTCCAGCCGGACGAGATCGCCGCCGGCAGTGCTGATCTGCGCCCGGTAGAGATCGGTTTCAACCTTGATGACCTGACTGCGGTCGGCGGCGGTGACCGGGGTAGGCGCGACAGGCGCCGGAGTCAGGGTCGCTGCAGGCGCCGGAACGGCGGGATCGGGGGACGGTGAAACCGGGGTCAGGGAAGGCGTCGGAGCCGGCGCAATGGCTGCCGGCGCAATCGCGCGCGCCGTGGATTGCTGGTCGCGCTGCCAGGACTCGTACAACAGGAACACCGACATTGTGAACACAAAGAAGAGAACCAGCCGTTGTGAGTCCATAAGCGTCTTTTCTTTGTCCGCAGCCGCGGTTATCCGGTCTTGACCAGCAATCCGCGCAACAAATCCTGAAGTTCCTTGAACAATGCCGCGTTGTCGCGGCCCCGGGGGCTGCTCCGCAACTGCACCACGACATCCATGGCATCGAGTTCCTGCAGCAGTTGGCGGTGCACTATCCTGACCAGCCGCTTGACCCTGTTGCGATCCACCGCCCGCGGTGCCGCCTTTTTACCGACGATCAGTCCCAGACGGGCACCGCAACCGGCGTTGGGAATGGCTCTGGCCAGAAAACACTTGCTGCCCGAACGGCGACCGTTAGCCAGCACGGCCTCGAACTGCGCCGGGGTGGTCAGTCGACCACGCCGGGGCTGGTTGTCGCCACAAACCCGGGAGTCGGTCAAACGCTGAGGCGGGCCCGCCCTTTGGCTCGGCGTGCGCGGATGACAGCGCGGCCGCCACGCGTTTTCATGCGCACGCGGAATCCATGCGTACGCTGGCGTCGCGTTTTCGACGGTTGATAGGTGCGCTTCATGATCGATCCTGAAAATGGTTTGGGGAAACCCGTTATTAGACATCGTACGAGGTAACCATGTCAACGTACGAGGCATTCCATCCGGGGGTCTGAATCCTTCCGGAAAAGCCCCCGCGGCTTTGGCGGGGATGGCAATAAAGGGTAAAATCCAAGGTCAAGTTTTCCCTCCATTCCGTCACGGCATTCACGCGGTTGCTCACCCGATAGGGACGAATGAACGATTTCTGGCAACACTGTCTGGCAGTCTTCGCAAAAGAGCTCGGGCAGCAGCAATTCGTCACCTGGATCCAGCCGCTCCAATGTGACATCTCCGGCCTGACGGTCACGGTCACGGCTCCCAATCGTTTCGTGCAGCGCTGGGTGCTTGACCGGTTCCACGCGAAAATCCTGGACATGGCCCGCGAACGCCTTGGAGAAAACGCCGCGGTCGACCTCGCCATCTCCGAAAAAGCCGTGCCGGCTGCACCGGCTTCAGCCACGGCACGAGCCGAAACGCCGGCCCGCCCAGTGGCGGCAACTCCGGTACGTGACGTCTCCCGGCTGAATCCGGCCTTCACCTTCGACACCTTTGTCACCGGCAAGGCCAACGACCTGGCCAGGGCCGCCGCGCGGCAGGTTGCGGAGAAACCCGGTTCCGCCTACAACCCGCTTTTCATCTATGGCGGCGTCGGTCTCGGAAAAACCCATCTGATCCATGCGATCGGCAACCATCTCCGTACCCACGCCCCGGAAAGCAAGATACGGTACATCCACGCCGAGCAGTACGTGTCCGACGTGGTGCGGGCCTACCAGCACAAGGCTTTCGACGATTTCAAGCGCTACTACCATTCGCTCGACCTGCTGCTGATCGACGACATCCAGTTTTTCAGCGGCAAGAACCGGACCCAGGAAGAGTTCTTCTACGCGTTCAACGCCCTGGTCGAAGCCCACAAGCAGGTCATCATCACCTGCGACACCTTTCCCCGCGAAATTTCCGGCATGGAAAGCCGGCTGATTTCGCGTTTCGGCTGGGGCCTGACCGTGGCGGTCGAGCCGCCCGAGCTGGAAATGCGCGTCGCCATCCTGCTGAAAAAAGCCACGGCCGACGGGCTGGAGCTCGACGAAAACGTCGCTTTCTTCATTGCCAAGCATATTCAGTCCAACATCCGGGAACTCGAGGGCGCGCTGAAACGGGTGCTTGCCTATTCCCGCTTTACCGGACAACCCGTCGATGTGGATCTCGCGCGCGAAGCCCTGCGCGACGTTCTGGCATCGCAAAGCCGCCAAGTCAGCATCGAAAACATCCAGCGCACGGTCGCCGACTACTACAAGATCAAGGTGTCGGAAATGTACTCCAAGAAACGGACGCGCAACGTCGCGCGTCCCCGCCAGGTCGCCATGGCCCTGGCCAAGGAGCTCACCCAGATGAGCCTGCCGGACATCGGCGAGGCATTCGGCGGACGCGACCATACAACCGTGCTCCATGCCTGCCGCAAGATTGCGCAACTGCGCAGCACCAGCAACGAAATGACGACAGACATCACGTCGTTGATGAAGGTGCTGCGCAGTTGATTACCTGTGTGTGTACTGTGAACAAGTCCGGGAAACCGGACCCGGCGTTCTTTTCATCCACTTCGTCCCCCGGCATATCCACAGGCGATGCACAAAACGGAACAAGAGCTTCCCTGCATCAAATCAAGGGGAAAAACGGCATATCAACAGAATCGCGCTGCCTCTATTAGTTACTACTACCTTTATAAAGAAACAACACCAATATGAAACTCGTGCAATTACCGCGTGATGCGCTGTTAAAACCGCTGCAGGCGGTTACCGGCATCGTGGAGCGACGCCATACCTTGCCGATACTTTCAAATGTGCTGATCGAGCGCGACGGAAACAGCCTGCGCTTCGTCGCCACCGATCTCGAGCTCCAGATTGCGACATCCTGCAATCTGGACAAAAACGCCGGGGAAGCGCTCGCCATCACCGTTTCCGCGCGGAAACTGGTCGACATCCTGCGTGCCCTGCCGGAAGACAGCGACGTTTCCCTGGAAAGCGGCAATAACCGCGTGCAGGTCAAGGCGGGAAAAAGCCGCTTCAACCTGCAGACGCTTCCTGCCGCCGATTTTCCGGCCCTAGCCGATCCCGGAGCTCCCCAGAGCAAATTCACGATTTCCCAGGGCGCGGCGCGCAGACTGCTGGCACTGGTTCAGTATGCGATGGCCCAGCAGGACATCCGTTATTACCTGAACGGCCTGCTGCTTGTGACCGACGGGAAACAGCTGCGCGTGGTCGCGACCGACGGCCATCGCCTCAGCTATGCGGTCACCGAGCTCGGCGAAAGCCAGGAGAAGGCGGAAGTGATACTTCCACGGAAGGCCATACTCGAACTGGCACGGCAACTGACGGACGGGGACGAACCCCTTGAAGTCTCCATTCATGCCAACCAGGTCCGTTTCAAGTTCGGCGACGTGGGCCTGACAACTAAGGTGATCGATGGAAAGTTTCCCGATTACCAGCGGGTCATACCGTCGAATTACGAGAAGGAAATAACGCTGGACCGGGACGGGCTGCAGCGCGCGCTGCAGCGCGCGGCCATACTTTCGAACGAGAAGTTCCGCGGCGTGCGTTGGATGCTCACCAAGGACAGCCTGCGCATTTCCTGCAGCAACAACGAGCAGGAGGAGGCCCAGGAAGAGCTCGAGGTGAAATTCGCCGGCGATCCGCTGGATGTCGGATTCAATGTCACCTATCTGCTCGACGTGCTCGGCAACGTTCCCGCCGGTGATGTCGTATGTTCGTTTGGCGACGCCAACAGCAGCATGCTGGTCACACTGCCGGGGCGGGACGATTTCCGCTATGTCGTGATGCCGATGCGGATCTGATTCAAAAAAGAAAAGAGAAAAGATGAGCAACAAGGAACAAAAATCCGCGAACGATTACGGCGCCGACAGCATCAAGGTGCTCAAGGGGCTGGAAGCGGTGCGCAAGCGTCCCGGCATGTACATCGGCGACACCAGCGACGGCACCGGCCTGCATCACATGGTGTTCGAGGTGGTCGACAACGCGATCGACGAGGCGCTTGCCGGACATTGCGACGAGATCACCATTGTCATCCATCCGGACAATTCGATCAGCGTTGCCGACAACGGCCGCGGCATTCCGACGGACATTCATCCGGACGACGAGGAAAAGCGCTCGACCGCCGAAGTGGTGATGACCGAGCTGCATGCGGGCGGGAAGTTCGACAACAATTCCTACAAGATTTCCGGAGGCCTGCACGGCGTCGGCGTGTCGGTGGTCAACGCGCTGTCCGAATGGTTGCGCCTCACCATCCGCCGCGATGGCAAGATGTACCAGATGGAATTCCGCATGGGCGAGGCCGTGGCTCCCCTGAAGGTCATCGGCAAGAGCGAACGCCGCGGCACCGAGGTGCATTTCCTGGCCAGTAGGGAAATTTTTGGCAACGTCGATTACCACTATGAAATCCTGGCGAAGCGGCTGCGCGAACTGTCCTTCCTCAACCATGGCGTGAAGATTTCACTGGCCGACCAGCGTTCCGGCAAGGATGAGAAATTCGCCTTCAGCGGCGGCGTCAAGGGCTTCGTCGAGTACATGAACCGCGCGAAATCGGTGCTGCACCAGAACGTTTTCCACATCGAGGGCAGCAAGGACGGGATCACCGTCGAAGTGGCGATGCAGTGGAACGATTCCTACCAGGAATCGATGCAGTGCTTCACCAACAACATTCCGCAGCGTGACGGCGGCACCCATCTGACGGGCCTGCGCGCGGCGATGACCCGCACGCTCAATTCCTACATCGAGTCGAACGAGCTGGCGAAAAAGGCCAAGGTCGACACCAGCGGCGATGACATGAAGGAAGGGCTGACCGCCGTGCTATCGGTCAAGGTTCCGGAACCCAAGTTCTCCTCGCAGACCAAGGACAAGTTGGTGTCCTCGGAGGTCCGCCCGGTAGTCGAGGAGGTCGTCGCGCAGAAGCTGATGGAATTCCTGCTCGAGAAGCCGAACGACGCCAAGATCATCTGCGGCAAGATCGTCGAAGCGGCCCGCGCGCGCGAAGCAGCGCGCAAGGCGCGCGAACTGACCCGGCGCAAGGGCGTGCTCGATTCCTTCGGGCTTTCGGGGAAACTTGCCGACTGTCAGGAACGCGATCCTGCGCTGTGCGAGATCTACCTGGTCGAGGGCGATTCGGCCGGCGGTTCCGCCAAGCAGGGGCGCGACCGCAAGAACCAGGCGATCCTGCCGCTGCGCGGCAAGATCCTCAACGTCGAGAAGGCGCGTTTCGACAAGCTGATCTCGTCGACGGAGATCACGACGCTGATCAGCGTGCTCGGCACCGGCATCGGCAAGGACGAATACAATGCCGACAAGCTGCGCTACCACCGCATTATCATCATGACCGACGCGGACGTCGACGGCTCGCACATCCGCACGCTGCTGCTGACCTTTTTCTACCGCCAGATGCCGGAGCTCGTCGAGCGCGGCCACATCTACATCGCGCAACCGCCGCTGTACAAGGTCAAGCACGGCAAGCAGGAGCGCTACATCAAGGATGAGCACGAACTGAAGCAGTACCTGCTGAAGCAGGCGCTGGCCGAGGCCGAACTCTACACCCGCGCCGACGCGCAGCCGCTGTCGAAGGACGCGCTGGAGGAAGTGGCCAAGCATTACCTGCTGGCCGAGGCGGTGATCGAACGCGAAAGCCGGCTGATCGATTCCGAGGCCCTGCACGCGCTGCTCAACAACCCGGTGGAACTGGACCTGTCGGAGCAGGCCGCGGCGCAGAAAAGCGCGAAAGCGCTGGCCGGACTCTACCGGGATGCGAAAAACGTCAGGGTGGAAACCGCCTACGACGAAAAAAGCGAGTCCCATGTGCTGCGCATCACGCGCACCCAGCACGGCGTGGCGCGCAACAGCACGATCGACGCCGATTTCCTGCACAGCGGGGATTATGCGCAGATCCGCAAGACCGCGCAGATGCTGCATGGTCTGCTCGGCGATGGCGCCTACATCAAGCGCGGCGAGCAGATGCATCCGGTGCGCGAGTTCCGCGAGGCGATCGAATGGGTGCTGGCCGAAGTGCAGCGCGGCATCGGCATCCAGCGCTACAAGGGTCTCGGCGAGATGAATCCGGAGCAGCTGTGGGAAACCACGATGAATCCCAAGACCCGCCGCCTGCTGAAGACCCAGATCGACGATGCCATCGGTGCCGACGAAATCTTCACGACATTGATGGGTGATGCCGTGGAGCCGCGCCGCAATTTCATCGAAACCAACGCGCTGGGCGTGCGCAATCTCGACGTCTGAGCTTGCCGTTTCCTGACGTGAAAAAGGCCGCAGAAGTGGCCTTTTTAATAAGTATTTGTTTTTAAAGGATTTTTTATGATTTCCGGCGAGCGACACGCTTCTTCCCTGCCGGGGCTGCGGCCTTTGCCGCCTCGTCTTTCACGACACGCGGCGCGAACTCGAAGCCGATCTTGCCGTCGGGCTGCTTGACCAGGAAGGCCTTGAACTTGCGGCCGTTGCGGTTGGAGATGAAGCCGTCGAGCAGGTCGGTGCGACCGGAGGAAAGAAGCTTCTCCATCTGCGCCCGCTGGATTTCCTGGCGCAGGATCACCTTGCCGGAGCGGAAGTCGCAGGTCTTGCGCGGCGTGTTTTCGCAGACGTAGTTCATGCCGTGTTCGTAGACGCGGCCCTTGCACTTGGGGCAGTCGCCCAACGCCTGCTGGCCGCTGAAGTCGACCTCTTCCGCCTCATCGTCGGCGCCGCCCTGGCCGAAATCGAACTCGAGCTTGAGGTTGTTGTTGTCCTTGTCCTCGGCGATGCGGAGGATCGCCGCGAACGGGCGTCCCATCTTCGAGCGGAAACCCTGCAGCGGTCCGATCGTGCGTTCGCGCAGCAGCGTTTCGACTTCCTCGAGTTCGAACTGCCGTCCGCCGGGAACCTTGGAGATCGAGAATTCGCAGGCCTCGCAGGCAAACCGCCGGTAATTCTCCCTGACCGTGCCGCCGCAATGCGGGCACGGCGTTTTCAGCGTCGCGTAATCGCCGGGAATCGTTTCATTATCGTATTCCTTGGCGTGCTTGACGATGCGCTCGGTAATGCGGGAGATCTCTTTCATGAAGGTCTCGCGCTTCAGCTTGCCGCGTTCCATCTGCAGCAGCTTGTATTCCCACTCCCCCGTGAGCTCCGGCTGGGTCAATTCGTTGACGCCCAGGCCGTTGAGCAGGGTCATCAGCTGGAATGCCTTGGCGGTCGGGATCAGTTCCCTGCCCTCGCGCACCACGTATTTCTCGGCAATCAGCCGTTCAATGATCGCGGCGCGGGTGGCCGGCGTGCCCAGCCCCTTCTGCGCCATGGCTTCGCGCAGCTCGTCGTCGTCGATCAGTTTGCCGGCGCCTTCCATCGCGCTCAGCAAGGTCGCTTCCGAATAACGGGCCGGAGGCCGCGTCGCCAGCGCGATGACGTCGACCGCGTTCGCCAGCGGTTTCTCGCCCTTGGCCACCGCGGGCAGGTTGGCGTTTTCCTGCTGTTCGTCCTTGCCGTAGATCGCGAGCCAGCCCGGTTTCACCAGGATCTTGCCCTCGGTCTTGAACTTGTGGGCGGCCACCTCGGTGATCCGGGTGGTGACCAGATACTCGGCCGCCGGGAAAAACACCGCCATGAAGCGCCGCACCACTAGGTCGTAGATCTTCTGCTGGACCTCGTTCAGGCTCTTCGGCGGCTGCGGGGTCGGAATGATCGCGAAGTGATCCGAAATCTTGGCGTTGTCGAAAATGCGCTTGTTGGCCTTGATCCACTTGCCCTTGATGATTTCCTTCGCGAAAGGCCCCGGTTCCGGCTCGCCGGCAAGCGCTTCGAGCGTCGTCCTGACCGTGCCCAGATAGTCCTCGGGCAGGTGGCGCGAGTCCGTCCGCGGATAGGTCAGCGCCTTGTGCTTCTCGTAAAGTTCCTGGGCGATCGACAGCGTCGTTTTCGCCGAAAAGCCGAAACGGCCGTTGGCCTCGCGTTGCAGGGACGTCAGATCGAACAGCATCGGCGACAGCTGCGACGACGGCTTCGACTCCTCGGTGACCGTACCCGGTTTGCCGCGGCAGGTCTCGGCCACCTTTTCGGCCGCTGCCTTCGTCCACAGACGGCTGTCCTTCTTTTCGGGATCGTTTTCGTCCTTCTTGAATCCCGGATCGAACCAGCGGCCTTCGTAGTCGCCGGTCCTGGCGCCGAAGGTCGCGCGCACCTCCCAGTAATCCCGCGGCACGAACTTGCGGATTTTCTGCTCGCGGTCGACGACGATCATCAGTGTCGGCGTCTGCACGCGGCCGACGGTGGTCAGGTAGAAACCGCCGCCCTTGCTGTTGAAGGCGGTCATCGCGCGCGTGCCGTTGATGCCGACCAGCCAGTCGGCTTCGCTGCGGCTGCGCGCGGCGTCGGCCAGCGGCTGCATCTCGTCATCGGAGCGCAGATGCTCGAAGCCCTCGCGGATTGCCGCGGGCGTCATGGATTGCAGCCACAGGCGGGAAACCGGCTTGTTCGTTTTCGTCGCCTGCACGATGTAGCGGAAAATCAGTTCGCCTTCGCGCCCGGCGTCGCAGGCATTGATCAGCGCGGTGACATCCTTGCGCTTGATCAGTTTGGCCAGCACTTTCAGCCGCGCTTCGCTTTTGGCGATCGGGTTGAGGTCGAAATGCGGCGGAATGACCGGGAGGTTCGCGAAGGACCACTTGCCGCGCTTGACCTCGAATTCCTCCGGTGCCGCGATTTCCAGCAGGTGGCCGACCGCGGACGACACCACGTACTGGTCGTTTTCAAAGTACTCGGCATGCTTGGTGAAGCCGCCAAGGACGCGGGCGATGTCGCCGGCAACCGAGGGTTTTTCCGCGATGATGAGGGTTTTCGCCATGTAACCCGTTGAAAGTGCGGCACTAACGCCGCTGCAGGGACCCCGGGACGGCAGGGGCTCGAAAAAGAGCGCCCGATGATAAGAACAATCCCGGACCAGCGCAAGCCGGGTTCAGAACAGCCGTTGCCAGCGGCCTCCGGGCAATCGCTCGACGGCACCGGCCAGTTCGAGGGCGGTCAGCGCGGTGTTGATGTCGCCGGTGGCCAGGCCGCTGCGTTGCTGCAGCGTGTCCATGTCCACGGGTTCGAAGCCGATATGCCCGAGCAGGGGATCGTCTGCCTGTGCCGCGGTTTCCGGAGAAACCGCGGGTGGCGCATGCCGCAGTCCCAGCTCTTCCAGCACGTCCTGTGCCGATTCGACCAGCTTTGCACCCTGCTTGATCAGCGCATGGCAGCCCTTGGCCAGCGGCGAATGTATGGAGCCCGGAATTGCAAAAACTTCGCGGCCCTGGTCCGCGGCAAGCCGGGCCGTGATCAGCGAGCCGCTGGAAATCGCGGCCTCGACCACCAGGCAGCCGCGGGACAGTCCGCAGATCAGGCGGTTGCGCCGTGGAAAATTGCCTGCAATGGCCGGGGTGCCCAGCGGGAATTCGGAAATCAGCGTTCCGCTTTCGGCGATCCGGTGTGCCAGGTCGCGATTGCGCGCGGGATAGACCACATCCAGGCCCGTGCCGACCACGGCAATGGTCGAACTGCGGCCTGCAAGTCCGCCGCGATGCGCGGCGGCATCGATACCCGCTGCGAGCCCGCTGATGATGGTCAGTCCGGCATCGCTGAAAGCCGCGGCGAAGGCTTCCGCATTGGCGAGACCCTGCGCCGTCGCGTTGCGGCTGCCGACGATCGCGAATCCCGCGCGGTTCAGCAGATCGGGACGGCCCTTCACATAAAGCAGGGGAGGCGGATCCGGAATTTCCAGCAATGATTTCGGATATTCCGCGTCGGCCAGGGTAACGATGCGGTTGAGTGGATCTTCCAGCCATGGCCCCACGCCATTCCATGACGACGGATCCGCGCCGCCGCTGCCGATGGCCGCCGCGAGTTTTTCATTGACGATGGCTCGCAGCGTGCCCTGGCCGGCGGCAAGCACGGCTTCGGGCGTGCCCAGCGCGACGAGCAGCCTGCGCAGCGACTGGTGCCCCAGGCCCGGCAGCAGGCTCAGGCGCAGCCATGCCTCGAGATCGGCGGAAATCGCCATGGGGCGCCGTTGTCGCGGAGCCGGCGTCAGATGGCGGGAGCAGGATGCTCCCGGCGATCAGGGATTGGTGGCGAAATCGGAGACCGCAACGGGGCGGCTGGCTTCCATGACCAGTGCGAACGATGCGCGGTCAAAGGTGCGGAACACCATCACCAGCCCGTAGCGTTCATCGGGCAGCTGTGCGATGTTTTCGCGCGTGATCGCTTCGCCCCGTGCCAGCAGCTTGTCGCGCGGCGGCAGGGGTTCGCTGTAATAGACACGCGGCGTGTCGCTGCCGGTGATTCCGGAACGGCCGAACAGCGGTTCCGTGCGCTGGCTGTAGCGCGCGCTGGTCTGGCTGCGCTCGATCGCCAGCACGGTGCCGACGCCCAGCCCGTCCTTGCTGCCTTTGGACAGGGCGACGATCGACAGCGGGCCGGTTTCCTGCAGGCCGCCGTAGGTCGACACGATGCGCGCCTTGACGGGCGCTTTCGGCGGATGCGGCACATAGGCGAACACCGGCGTCTGTTTGCCCAGGGGCATCAGCCGGTCGTCCTGGTAGATTTCCTGCACCGAGCGGACGATGTTGATCGTCGCCACTTCGCCATGCCGGCTGACCCGGGCATCGCCGAGATAGGTCGCTTCGTATCCCAGCACTTCTTTGGTTTCGGGATCGATCAGCGGATCGCCGCGGCGGAAAATCTGCCACTGGTCGCCCTTGTCCTTGGTGATGCCGCGCACGAATGCGCGGTCTCCGGCGCCCAGCGTGACGCGGCTTTCCGCGGTGGCCACGATGCGCGGTGCGCTGTCGAGTTCGGTGTCACTGACCACCAGCGGCTTCGAAAGGAAGGGCTCGATGACCGACGGCGGGATGCTGGGAACGGCGCTGCGCGCGCTGGGCTCGCTGCGCACCCGGGGCTCCAGCCGGGTGGTTTCAAGCTGGACCAGCTTCAGCTGCGCTTCGCCCCCGCTGCGGTCCAGCACGATGACGTCCCCGGGATAAATGAGGTGGGGATTCCTGATCTGCTCCTGGTTCATTTTCCACAGCTCGGGCCAGCGCCAGGGTTCCTTCAGGTAGCGCCCGGAAATGCCCCACAGCGTGTCTCCTTTTTGCACGACATACCGGTCGGGTGCCGCGTCTTTGATCGCAGCAGCCTCGGCGGCATACGTGCCGGACACCGGAGTTATCAACAAAATCAGGGATATAATTGCTTTTCGCATGTGGAACCCCACCTTATGTGCGTGTCGCCGGCGCTGGCTGTGACACCCGCCGCCGATACGTAAGAGTTTAGTTTAAATTCTGCATCTAGCTGATTAAATAGGCAAGTTTTTCATGGCTTTACTGCCGATATTGCATTACCCCGATCCGCGGCTGCACAAAGTGGCCGCCCCGGTGGCGCGGGTCGATGACAAAATTCGTAAATTAATCAAGAACATGGCTGATACCATGTATGCCGCGCCGGGAATCGGTCTTGCCGCAACACAGGTGGACGTCCACCAGCGCGTCATCGTCATCGACATTTCCGAAACCCGTGATCAGCTGCTGGTCCTGATCAACCCGGAAATCATAAGCGCCGAAGGCGAAAAAGAATGTGAAGAAGGTTGTCTTTCGGTGCCCGGAATCTACGAAAAAGTGACCCGCGCCGCGAAAATCACGGTTTCGGCGCTGGACGGCGACGGCCAGTCGCGCAACATCGAGGCCGACGGCCTGCTCGCAGTGTGCATCCAGCATGAAATGGACCACCTGGTCGGCCGCGTTTTCGTCGAAAAACTGTCGCAGCTCAAACAGAAACGCATTGTCGCCAAACTGCAAAAGCAGCAACGGCAGGCGATGTAAGTCCGGCAACCCCGGACACCGGCGACCTTGAACGTCATATTCGCAGGAACGCCCGCTTTCGCGGCCGCCGCGCTGGCGGCGCTGCTCGATGCCGGACATCGTGTGCCGCTGGTGCTGACACAGCCGGACCGGCCTGCCGGCCGCGGCCTGAAGACCCAGCCTTCCGCCGTCAAACAGCTGGCTTTGGCGCGGCAACTCGAGCTTGCCCAGCCGCCGAGCCTGAAGGATGAAGCCGTAATCGCGAAACTCGCGCAGTTCGATCCCGACGTCATGGTTGTCGCCGCCTATGGCCTGATGATCCCGTCCCGCCTGCTCCCGGTGCCGCGGCTGGGCTGCCTGAACATCCATGCTTCGCTGCTGCCGCGCTGGCGCGGCGCCGCCCCGATCCAGCGCGCGATTCTTGCCGGCGACCGCGTAACCGGCGTCACCATCATGCAGATGGACGAAGGGCTGGATACCGGCGCCATGCTGCTCAAGACGGAAGTCGCGATTGATGACCGGGACAGCACGCATTCGCTGCACGACAAGCTTGCCGAGGCCGGCGCACGGCTGATCGTCCGTGCCCTGCGGGAGATGCCGCTGTCGCCCGAACCGCAGAATCCGGCAGAGTCCTGTTATGCAGCGAAAATTACTAGGGCGGAAGCGGCGATCGACTGGACCAGGCCGGCCGCGGAAATCGACCGCCGGATCCGCGCCTTCAATCCGGCGCCCGGCGCCCATACGCTGTACGACGGACAGCCGCTGAAAATCTGGCAGGCCGAGCCGGTCACCGGCATTGCCGCGGAGGCTGCTCCGGGGGCGGTGCTGCAGGCCGGTCCCGGCGTCCTGCAGGTGGCCACCGGTGCGGGCAGCCTGCGCCTCCTGGAACTGCAGCGCGCCGGCGGCAGGCGGATGACTGCCCAGGCGTTCCTTGCCGGTGTGCCGCCGGTTGCGGGTGCCCGCCTCGGCGGATAGGCCGCCGGCTGCCGGATCATGGAACAAATCCAGTGTCTGGCCGCGGGCGCGGTAACGCGGGTAATCGCCGGGCGCAGCCTGGATGCCCAACTGACGGCGGTGTGGCGCAGTGAACCGGCGCTGACGGCCCAGCAGCGCGGTGCCGTGCAGGATCTCGCGTATGGCGTGCTGCGCCACCTGGGAAAGCTGGACGCGATATCCGTGCAGTTGCTGCAGAAACCGCTGGCCGACGCGCCGGTACGGGACCTGCTGCGCGTTGCGCTGTACCAGCTCGGCCATACCAGGGCCGGCGTGCATGCCATCGTCGATCACGCAGTGACCGCCTGCGGCCGCCTGGGCCATCCCCAGGCCCGCGGCCTGGTCAATGCGGTGCTGCGCAATTACCTGCGTCGCCGTGATGAAGTCGATGCCCTCGCGGCGTCGACCGACGAAGGCAGATATTCCCATCCGTCGTGGTGGATGGCCAGGCTCGCGGCGGACCATCCCGGACACTGGCGCGAAATGCTGGAAGCCGGCAATTCGCGCCCGCCACTGACCTTGCGGGTCAATCGCCGGAAAACCGGCCGTGATGTTTACCTTGAAAGTCTCGCGCGGCAGGACATCGCGGCGCGGCCGGTCGGCCATGACGGCGTGATCGTGGCCAGGCCGCGGCCGGTGGCGCAGCTGCCCGGGTTCGCCGACGGCCATGTCTCGGTGCAGGACGCCGGCGCCCAGCTCGCCGCCGGTCTTCTTGACGTGAGCGCCGGCATGCGCGTGCTCGACGCCTGCGCCGCGCCCGGCGGCAAGACGGCGCACCTGCTGGAACTGGCCGACATCGACCTGGTTGCCGCGGATATCGACGGCGAGCGGCTGCAGCGCGTCGCGGAAAACCTGCAGCGGCTGTCGCTGTCGGCGCGGTTGCTGCAGGCGGATGCCGGCCGGCCGGAGGACTGGCGCGCTGCGGGCACCTTCGACTGCATACTTGCCGACGTGCCCTGCACCGCATCCGGCGTGGTGCGCCGCCATCCCGACATCAAATGGCTGCGCAAGCCCGGGGATGTCGCGGCGCTGACAAAGCGGCAGGCGCGCATCCTCGACACGCTTTGGCAGTTGCTGCGCAGAGATGGTAAATTGCTGTATGCGACCTGTTCCCTGTTCCGCGAAGAGAATGGCCTGCAGGTCGAACGGTTTCTTGCCCGCCATGCCGACGCGCGGCTGATGCCCTTGTTGTTGCCCGCCGACGGCATCAGACAGATTGAGGGCCAACTTCTTCCCGATGCCGCGCATGACGGTTTTTTCTACGCCCTTCTGGAAAAGATCTGACCTCGGAGCGCTGCTGCTGGCGCTGCTGCTGTCGGCATTCGCGGCCCTTGCCGCCCAGCCCCATGGCATCGAAGTGCGCAGCGCGTCGTTCACTGCCGCGGATGACCATTACGTGCTGGATGCCGACATCGACGTCATCCTGTCGGCGCCGCTCGAGGACGCGCTGAACAAGGGCATACCGCTGTACTTCACGCTGGAGTTCGAACTGGTGAGGCCCCGCTGGTACTGGTTCAACGACCGGGCCATGGCGCGGGAACAGCAATATCGCCTGTCCTACAGCGCACTGACGCGCCAGTACCGCATCGGCATCGGCGCGTTCTACCAGAACTTTCCCACGCTCAGGGAAGCCTTGCAGGTGATGAGCAAGGTGCGGCGGCGCGAAGAGCCGGAGCCCGGCTCGCTCAGCAAGGGCACCGCCTATACCGCCGGCCTGCGCCTGCGGCTCGACACCTCGCAGCTGCCCAAGCCGTTCAACCTGAATGCGCTGGGCTCGCGGGAGTGGAACCTCGGTTCCGAGTGGTACCGCTGGACGGTGACGCCGTGACGGGCATCGCCGGAAGTCCGCCCCGTTCCGGCGCGGTGATGCGTTACCTGCTGCTGGCGTGCGTCGGGCTCGGCGTCGCCGCCACCTTCCTGCTGGCTTCGGTCAGTGCGAACACCGCGCTGTTCTCGACCTATTACGCGCCGTTGCTGGGCGTCAACCTGCTGATCGCGCTGCTGCTCGCCGGCATGGTGGCCTACCAACTGGTCAGCCTGCGCCGGCGGCTCAGGGCCGGCGTGTTCGGCGCCAAGCTGACATTGCGGCTGGTGATGCTGTTTGCCCTGATGGCCGTGCTGCCGGGGGCGCTGATTTACGGCGTTTCCGTGCAGTTCGTTTCACAGAGCATCGAATCCTGGTTTGAAGTCCGCCTGGACAGCGCCCTCGAAAGCGGCCTCAACCTCGGCCGCGGCACGCTCGAGGGACGGCTCAAGGAACTGACCGTCAAGGCGGATGCCATGGCGCTCGCGCTGTCGACCCGGCCCGAAGCGGAACACCTGACCGCGCTGAACACCCTGCGCGAGCAGGCCGCGGTTGAGGAAGCGACGCTGTACACCACGCGCGGGAAGGTCATCGGGTTTTCCGGCAACGAGCGCAGCGGCCTCGTGCCCGAACTGCCGGGGCCGGCGGCGATGCGCCAGCTCCGCCTGCAGCAACCCTACAGCGTGATCGAGGCCATCCCGGAACGCGGGCTCTACCTTCGCGCGCTGGTGCCGGTCAATCCGATGTCGGTCACGGAGGAAAGCCGCGTGCTGCAACTGCTGCAGCAGGTTCCGGCGCACCTCGCGCGCGATGCGGAAGTGGTGCAGACCGGTTACCGGGAATACCAGGAACTCCAGCTGGCGCGCCGCGGATTGAAGCGGCTGTACGCGATCACCCTGACATTGACGCTGCTGCTCGCCCTGCTGTCCTCCCTCGGCCTCGCCTTCCTGCTGTCGAGCCGGCTGTCGGCGCCGCTGTCCGCGCTGGTCGAGGGCACGCGCGCGGTCGCGCAGGGCGATTTCAGCCGGCGCGCGGCCGTTGCGAGCCGCGACGAACTGGGACAACTGACGCAGTCGTTCAACAGTATGACCCTGCAGCTGGCGGAAGCGCAGGCGCGGGTGGAGCGCAACCAGGCCCAGGTCGCCCACGCCAAGGCCTATCTCGAAAGCGTGCTCGCCCACCTCTCCGCGGGCGTGCTGACCTTCGACGGCGCGTTGCGCCTGCGTTCGGCGAACCCCAGCGCGGAACAGATACTCAATGCCGACTGCGCGTCGCTGCACGGCGCCGGCATCGGCGACTGGGGCGCGCTCGACGCGACGCTGGCGACGCTGGCGCAGGTGATTGCCGGGGCCTTCGAATCCGGCGATTCGACGGAATGGCAGCGCCAGGTCGAGCGCGAACTGAAGGACGGCACCCAGGTGCTGCTGCTGCGCGGCACGCGTTTCGGCGAAGGCGCCGATGCCGGGCTGATCGTGGTGTTCGACGATGTCACTCACCTGCTGCAGGCGCAGCGCGACGCGGCCTGGGCCGAAGTGGCGCGCCGCCTCGCGCATGAAATCAAGAATCCGCTGACGCCGATCCAGCTGTCGGCCGAGCGCATCCAGTTCAAGCTCGCGCCCAAGCTGGGCGCGGCCGATGCCGAAATCCTCGCGCGCTCGACGCAGACCATCGTCAGCCAGGTGGCCGCCCTCAAGCGCATGGTCGATGCGTTCGGCCAGTATGCGCGCACCCCGGAACCCGCGCTGCGGCCGCTGGATCTCAACGGCCTGGTGCGCGAAGTGCTGACCCTCTACGAATCGCTGGGCTCCAGCATGCGGCTCAACCTCGCGCCGGAACTGCCGCTGGTGCAAGGCGATGCCACCCAGATCCGCCAAGTCATCCACAACCTGCTGCAGAACGCGCAGGACGCGCTGGCCGGCACGGACGCGCCGTTCATCGAGATCGCCACGACGCTGCGCAACGGCGGCGCCGAGCTGTCGGTGACCGACAACGGCAGCGGCTTTCCGGAGCACCTGATGAAACGGGCATTCGAACCCTACGTGACCACAAAACCTCGCGGCACCGGGCTCGGCCTGTCGATCGTGCGCAAAATCGTCGACGAGCACCGGGGCGAAGTCACCATCACCAATGTAGCGCCGCGCGGCGCCCGCGTGGCGATCCAGCTGCCGGCGGCCGCGGATGGCAGCGGCGAGCGTTCCGCGGCGTGAAATCAGACTGACAGGACCATGCGACAGATACTGGTAGTAGACGACGAAATCGGCATCCGCGAACTGCTTTCGGAGATTCTTTCCGACGAGGGTTACGATGTCCGGCTCGCCGAAAATGCCGGCGCCGCCCGCGCCTTCCGCAACCAGACGCGGCCGGACCTGGTCCTGCTCGACATCTGGATGCCGGATACCGACGGCATCACGCTGCTCAAGGAATGGGCGGGCACCGGGCAGTTGACGATGCCGGTGGTGATGATGTCCGGGCATGGCACCATCGACACGGCGGTCGAGGCCACCCGCATCGGCGCCTCCGATTTCCTGGAAAAACCGATCGCGCTGCAGAAACTGCTGGCGACCGTCAGCCGCGCGATTGCCCGCGGCGAGCGCCAGATCCCGTCGGCAGCCGGGCTCGCGGTGCTTGGCCGCACTCCGATCGTGCAGGAACTCAAACAGCGGCTGGAGCGCATCGCCGGCAGCCGCGGGCCGGTGCTGCTGCAGGGCGCGCCGGGCTGCGCTTTCGAGGCCTGCGCCCGTGTGCTGCATGTGCCCAACATGCCCTGGCAGGCCGTCGATCACGGCGCGCAGACCGTGGAAACGCCGCTGGATCTGCTGCAGGCCGCGCGCGGCGGCACGCTGTTCGTGCGCGACGTCGCCGAGTTCAGCAGGCTCGAGCAGCGCGGCCTGCTGGTGCTGCTGTCGCAGGCCGAGCGTTACAACGCCCGCGTGGTGTGCGCGTCGAGCCGTGCCTTGTCCGAACAGGTGGCCGCGGGCCAGTTCGACGACCGCGTGTTCCAGCTGCTGGGCGCGACCATGATCCGCCTGCCGCAGCTGCGCGAGCAGCGCGACGACATTCCGGAGCTGGCCGGCGTAATGCTCAAGGATTTCGTCGAACAGAAGCTGGTGCCGTCCCGCCATTTCAGCATCGCCGCGCTCAATGCACTGCGCATCCATGACTGGCCGGGGAATTTTTCCGAACTGCGCAGCGTGGTGCAGACCCTGGCCAACACGGCCGCCGGCGAGCAGATCACGCTCGAGGAAACGCAGCGCGTATTGCCGCAGGCGGCGGCGTCCAATGCCTCGGCATCGCTGCAGCTCGACGTCCCCCTGCGCGATGCCCGCGACGCCTTCGAGCGTCTCTATTTCGAGTACCACCTGGCCCGGGAAGGCGGCAACATCAGCCGCGTCGCGGATGTCGTCGGCCTCGAGCGCACGCATCTCTACCGCAAACTCAAGCATCTCGGCGTCAAGACCTCGCGCAGGAACGACGAGTAGCGGCGGCCGGGCCCTCGCCCCGGCCGCGGTGCAGCCGCTATAATTGCGGCTTTTCCGCACCGCCATTCTCCCACTCCAGGATTGCAAGCCATGAGTTCCCGACCCGAGCTGGCGAATGCGCTGCGCGCGCTGGCCATGGACGCCGTGCAGCAGGCCAACTCCGGCCACCCCGGCATGCCGATGGGTATGGCCGAGATCGCCGAGGCGCTGTGGCGCCGCAATCTCCGCCACAATCCGGCCAATCCGCAGTGGGCCGACCGCGACCGTTTCGTGCTGTCGAACGGCCACGGCTCGATGCTGCTTTATGCGCTGCTGCACCTGACCGGCTACGATCTGCCGGTCGAGGAACTGAAGCGTTTCCGCCAGCTGCATTCGAAAACGGCGGGCCATCCCGAACACGGCATCACCCCCGGCGTCGAAACCACCACCGGTCCGCTGGGCCAGGGTATCGCCAACGCGGTGGGCATGGCCATCGCCGAGCGCGTGCTGGCCGACAGCTTCAACCGCGACGGTCACACCGTCGTCGACCATCGCACCTATGTCTTCCTCGGCGACGGCTGCCTGATGGAAGGCATCTCGCACGAAGCCTGCGCGCTGGCCGGCACGCTGAAGCTGCACAAGCTGGTCGCGCTGTACGACGACAACGGGATCTCCATCGATTCCGAAAAAGGCAACATAAAACAATGGTTTACGGATAACGTTCCGCAGCGCTTCGCGGCCTATGGCTGGAACGTGATCTACGGTGTCGACGGCCATGATGCCGACGCCGTCGATGCCGCGATCCGCCAGGCGCAGCAGGAAAACGCGCGCCCGACGCTGATCTGCTGCAAGACCGTCATCGGCAAGGGCGCGCCGAAAAAGCAGAACACCGGCGGCGCGCATGGCGCGCCGCTGGGTGCCGAGGAAATCGCCGCCACCCGCGAAGCCATCGGCTGGCCGCATTCGCCCTTCGAGATTCCGGAATCCGTGCGCGCCGAATGGAATGCGCGCGACAGGGGCGCCGCGCTGGAAGCGGAATGGAACCGGCGTTTCGCCGACTATGCCGCCGCGCACCCGGAACTCGCTGCGGAATTCAGGCGCCGCATGGCCGGCGAGCTGCCCGCGGAATGGGCGGGCAAACGCGACGCTTTCATTGCGCAGACCGTGCAGAAGGCCGAGACCATCGCCACCCGCAAGGCTTCCCAGAATGCGATCGAGGGCTATGCGCCCGCGCTGCCGGAACTGATCGGCGGCTCGGCCGACCTTGCCGGCTCCAACCTGACGCTGTGGTCGGGCTCGAAGGGTGTCGGCGCGACCGGCGGCGGCAATTACCTTTATTTCGGCGTGCGCGAATTCGGCATGGCCGCGATCTGCAACGGCATCGCGCTGCACGGCGGCCTGCTGCCCTATCACGCGACCTTCCTCGTGTTCTCGGACTACGCGCGCAACGCGCTGCGCATGGCGGCGCTGATGAAGCAGCGCGTGATCTGCGTGTTCACCCACGACTCGATCGGCCTCGGCGAAGACGGTCCGACCCACCAGCCGGTGGAACATGCGGCGACGCTGCGCCTGCTGCCCAACATGGACGTGTGGCGACCCTGCGATTCCGTTGAAACGGCGGTGGCCTGGTCCGCGGCGATCGAGCGCCGCGACGGGCCGACCAGCCTGCTGCTGTCGCGGCAGAACCTCGATTTCCAGAACCGCGGCGCGGAACAGCTTGCCGCCGTCCCGCGCGGCGGCTATGTGCTGGCGGAAGCCGGCGGCGCACCGCGCGCGGTGATCATCGCCACCGGCTCCGAAGTCGCGCTGGCGCTGGCGGCGCAGCAGGCACTGGCGGTGGATGGCATCGCCGTGCGCGTGGTATCGATGCCCTGCACCCAGGCCTTCGACCGCCAGGATGCGGCATACCGCGAATCGGTGCTGCCGCGCGGGATTCCGCGCGTCGCCGTCGAAGCCGGCGTCACCGATTACTGGCGCAAGTACGTCGGGCTCGAAGGCAAGGTCATCGGCATCGACCGCTACGGCGAATCGGCGCCGGCGGGCGAGCTGTTCAGGTTTTTCGGCATCACGGGCGACGCCGTCGCCGCGGCGGTGCGCAGCGTGCTGTAACTCAATCCATCAACGGACATCTGTGGGGGCATCATGACAATCAAGGTAGGCATCAACGGTTTCGGTCGCATCGGTCGCATGGTGTTCCGCGCGGCGGTGCAGGATTTTCCCGACATCGAAGTGGTCGGCATCAACGACCTGTTGGAGCCCGATTACCTCGCCTACATGCTGCGCTACGACTCGGTGCACGGCAAATTCAAGGGCGACATCTCGGTGTCCGGCAACACGCTGGTGGTCAACGGCAAAAAAATCCGCCTGACCGCGGTGAAGGATCCCGCGGAACTGAAGTGGAACGAAGTCGGCGCCGAGGTCGTCATCGAATCCACCGGCCTGTTCCTCGACAAAACGACGGCCAGCAAGCACCTCGCCGCCGGCGCGAAAAAAGTCATCATGTCGGCGCCGTCCAAGGACGACACGCCGATGTTCGTCTACGGCGTCAACGACGGGACCTACGCCGGCCAGGACATCATTTCCAACGCGTCCTGCACCACCAACTGCCTGGCGCCGGTGGCGAAGGTGCTGAACGACAAATGGGGCATCAAGCGCGGCCTGATGACCACGGTGCATGCCGTCACGGCGACGCAGAAAACCGTCGACAGTCCGTCGAGCAGGGACTGGCGCGGCGGCCGCGGCATTCTCGAGAACATCATTCCCTCGTCCACCGGCGCCGCCAAGGCCGTCGGCGTGGTGATCCCGGAGCTCAACAAGAAGCTCACCGGCATGTCCTTCCGCGTGCCGACTTCCGACGTGTCGGTGGTCGATCTGACAGTGGAGCTGAACAAGCCCGCGACCTACCAGGAAATCTGCGCCGAAATGAAGGCGCAGTCGACCGGCGCGCTGAAAGGCGTGCTCGGCTACACTGAAGACAAGGTGGTGTCGACCGATTTCCGCGACGAGACCTGCACCTCGGTGTTCGATGCCGAGGCCGGCATCGCGCTGGATCCGACCTTCATCAAGGTGGTGTCCTGGTACGACAACGAATGGGGCTATTCCAGCAAGGTGCTGGAGATGGTCCGCGTCGTCGTGAAGAAATAACAGCTTGAAAGCTTAGCCACAGAGGACACAGAGTTCACAGAGAAGACCATCGGCCCTTCGCGTTTTCTTTGTTGTTCTCTGTGTCCTCTGTGAACTCTGTGGCTAAAAGGGTTTGATCTTGAAGTTTCTACGTCTCACCGACCTCCCTCTTGCCGGCAAGCGCGTGTTCATCCGCGCAGACCTCAACGTACCGCAGGACGACGCCGGCAACATCACCGAGGACACGCGCATCCGTGCGACGATTCCCGGCATCAAACATGCCGTCGCCGCCGGCGCCGCGGTGATGGTGACTTCCCACCTCGGCCGCCCGACCGAGGGCTCGCTGCAGTCCGGCGACACGCTGGCGCCGATCGCGCGGCGCCTGTCGGAAATGCTCGGCCAGCCGGTGCGCCTGCTGCAGGACTGGGTCGACGGCGGTTTCGAGGTCAGGCCCGGCGAGGTCGTGCTGCTGGAGAACTGCCGGGTCAACAAGGGCGAAAAAAAGAACGACGAGGCGCTGGCGAAGAAAATGGCCGCGCTGTGCGACGTCTATGTCAACGACGCTTTCGGCACCGCGCACCGCGCCGAGGCGACCACCCACGGGATCGCGAAGTTCGCGCCGGTGGCCTGCGCCGGTCCGCTGATGGCGGCCGAGCTCGACGCACTGGGCAAGGCGCTGGAGAAGCCGGCGCGGCCGCTGCTGGCCATCGTCGCCGGCTCCAAGGTTTCGACCAAGCTGACCATCCTGAAGGCGCTGGCCTCGAAGGTCGACCAGCTGATCGTCGGCGGCGGCATCGCCAACACTTTCATGCTCGCTTCCGGCATGCGCATCGGCAAGTCGCTGGCCGAGCCCGACCTCGTCGGCGAGGCGCAGGCCATCATCGACATCATGAAGTCGCGCGGCGCCCAGGTGCCGCTGCCGGTCGACGTGGTGGTGGCCGACGAACTGTCGGCGCTGGCGCGCGCCAATCCGATCGACGCCGCGGCGGTGCAGCCCGACGACCTGATCCTCGACGTCGGCGCGAAAACCGCGAAGGTTTTCGCCGACCTGATCGCGAAGGCCGGCACCATCGTCTGGAACGGCCCGGTCGGGGTGTTCGAATACGACCAGTTTGCCGGCGGCACGAAGGCCATCGCGCAGGCCATTGCCGCCTCGAAGGCGTTTTCGATCGCCGGCGGTGGCGACACTCTGGCTGCCGTGGCGAAGTACGAGATAGCCGACAAAGTGTCCTATATTTCCACCGGCGGCGGTGCGTTCCTCGAATTTCTCGAGGGCAGGAAACTGCCGGCGGTCGAGGTTCTCGAGCAGCGCGCGGCATGACCGGAGCGCGCGGCCATGCCTCGATACGGTTTCTCTGTAAATGATCGAAGATCATTTCAGCAGATGTCTCCCCTCTCCCTGGAGGGAGAGGGGTCGGGGGTGAGGGTGAGCGATGCCAGTTGACGCGCAAAAAACCTCTTCGAACCAAAGGGGGCACGCATGATCCGCAGAACCAAGGTTGTCGCGACACTGGGCCCCGCATCCAGCGATGCCAAAACGCTGGCCCGCATGATCGACGCCGGGCTCGATGTGGTCCGCATCAATTTTTCACACGGCACGCCGGATGAGCATCGCGCGCGGGTCAATCTGGTGCGCCAGCTGGCGCGCAAATGCGGCCGCGCCGTGGGCGTGCTGGTTGACCTGCAGGGTCCCAAGATCCGCATCGGCAGGTTCAAGGACGGCAAAATCCATCTCGAACCGGGCGCGAAGTTCGTGCTGGACGCCGACTGCAGGCTCGGCGACCAGTACACTGTCGGCCTCGACTACAAGAACCTGCCGAATGACGTGCGCCCCGGCGACACGCTGCTGCTCGACGACGGCCGCATCGTGCTTGGCGTCGCCAACGTGCGGGGCCCCAGAATCACCACCGTCGTGGAACAGGGCGGTCCACTGTCGAACAACAAGGGCATCAACCGCAAGGGCGGTGGCCTGACCGCCCCGGCGTTGACCGAGAAGGACAAGCAGGACATCAAACTCGCCGCCGAGCTGAAGGCCGATTTCCTCGCCGTTTCCTTCCCGCGTTCCGGCGAAGACGTGCGCTGGGCGCGCGACCTGTTCGTCAAGGCCGGCGGCCACGGCCTGATCGTGTCCAAAATCGAGCGTGCCGAGGCCATTCCGGCGCTGGAGGAAATCCTCGATGCTTCTGACGCGATCATGGTCGCTCGCGGCGACCTTGGGGTCGAGGTCGGTGATGCACCGATACCGGCGCTGCAGAAGCGCATGATCCGCATGGCGCGCGACAAGCAGAAACTGACGATCACCGCGACGCAGATGATGGAGTCCATGATCTCGAGCCCGATCCCGACGCGCGCCGAAGTCTCCGACGTCGCGAACGCCGTGCTTGACGGCACCGATGCCGTGATGACTTCCGCGGAAACCGCGGCCGGCAAATATCCGGCCGAGACCATCGCCGCGATGGTGCGGGTCTGCGTCGAAGTGGAGAAGGAAGACCTGCCGCAGCAGGAACGCCGCGGGAATCCGGGACAGGCCGACGTGGAAAACGCGATCGCCAGGGCCACGGCCTTCACCACGGCCGGTCTGCCGATCAAGGCGGTGGCGGCGCTGACGCAGAGCGGGCGCACCGCGCTGCTGATGTCGCGGATGGCGGTGTCCGTCCCGATCTACGCCATGAGCGCCGTGATCGAGACCCGCCGCCGCGTCACGCTGTTCCGCGGCGTGTATCCCGTGCGCTTCAAGGGCGCGCGCAACCCGGAAAAGGCGCTGCACATGGCGGAAGACGAGCTGATCAAGCGCGGCGTGGTGCAGAACGGCGACCTGATCGTGCTGACCATCGGCGAGCCTTTCGGCCGCGCGGGTGGCACCAACACCATGAAAATCGTCAAGGTCGGCGAGCACCGGAACACCTGACTGCCGCGTGTAAAATACCGCCCGATTCATTTCAGCAACCCCAGGAACGCAGGAGCCGTCACATGTCCACCAACAATCTCGCCGCCATCGCCCAGGCGATGGTCGCCCCCGGCAAGGGCATTCTTGCCGCCGATGAAAGCACCGGCACCATCGGCAAGCGTTTCGATGGCATCCAGGTCGAAAACATCGAAGAGAACCGTCGCGCCTACCGCGACATGCTGTTCGCGACCAAGGGCCTCGGCGACCACATCAGCGGCGTGATCCTCTACGACGAGACCCTGCGCCAGAAAGCCGCCGACGGCACGCCCTTCGTCGACGTGCTGAACAGGGCCGGCGTGCTGCCGGGCATCAAGGTCGACGCCGGCGCCAAGCCGCTGGCGTTCTGCCCGGGCGAAACCGTCACCGAGGGCCTCGACAACCTGCCCAGGCGCTGTGCCGAATACGTCAAGCTCGGCGCCAAATTCGCCAAGTGGCGCGCCGTCATCGACATCGGCCGCGACATCCCGACCTCCACCAGCATCGCCGCCAATGCGCACGCGCTGGCGCGTTATGCCGCGATTTGCCAGGAAGCGGGACTGGTGCCGATCGTCGAGCCCGAAGTGCTGATGGACGGCGATCACGACATCGACCGCTGCGAGGAAGTCACCGAGTGGACGCTGAATGCCGTCTACGAGGCGCTGTACCTGCACCGCGTCGTGCTCGAGCATTCGGTGCTCAAGCCGTCGATGGTCATTTCCGGCAAGAAATGCCCGAAACAGGCGCCGGTCGACGAGGTTGCCGCGCGCACCGTGCGCACGCTGAAACGCACCGTGCCGGCGGCCGTCGCCGGCATCGTGTTCCTGTCCGGCGGCCAGAGCGACGAAGTGGCCACGGCGCACCTCAATTCGATGAACGTCCAGTTCAAGGGCAATCTGCCCTGGCCGCTGTCCTTCTCCTATGGCCGCGCCCTGCAGCAGCCGTCGCTGAAGGCCTGGAAAGGCCAGGCGGCGAACGTGCCGGCGGCGCAGGCGGCGCTGGCGCATCGCTCGAAAATGAACGGTCTGGCCGCTCTGGGACGTTATTCAGCTGATCTCGAGCACAAGGGCTGATTTATAAAAATTTTAATAAAATCAATAACTTATAAATCATAAATTAGCGCTTGCCCTCAAATGCGGCTGCCGGTTTCGATCATCACCGGATTTCTCGGCAGCGGCAAAACGACGCTGCTCAACCGGCTGTTGCAGGATCCCGCGATGGCTGGTGCCGCGGTGATCATCAACGAGTTCGGCGAGATCGGACTCGATCACCTGCTGATCGCCACGCCCAACGAAAACACCGTGCTGCTGGCCAGCGGCTGCATCTGCTGCACGGTGCGCGGCGACCTGGTCAACACGCTGCGCAACCTCGACAAACAGCGCCGCCAGGGCGACCTGCCGCCCTTCGACCGCGTGCTGATCGAAACCACCGGGCTGGCCGATCCGGTGCCGATCGTGCAGACGGTGGTCGTCGACGAGAAACTCGCGCCACAGTACGCGCTGGACAGCGTGATCACGCTGGTCGATGCCGTCAACGGCGCGGCCCAGCTCGACCGGCAGCCTGAATCGCGCAAACAGGCGGCCGTGGCCGACCGGCTGTTGATCACCAAGACCGACATCGCCGTCCCCGCGGATGTCGCCATGCTGCAGGAACGGCTCGCCACGCTGAATCCCGCGGCCGAAGTGACCATTGCCAGCCACGGCGCAGTCGCGCCTGCGCTGCTGTTCGGCGCCGCGATCGCGCCGGAGTCGCGCCGGGCCGAAGTGGCGCGCTGGCTGCGCGAGGATCATTACCGCCGTGTCGAAAGCCGGCAGCACGGCCTGGCACCGGGCGCGCACGATGCCGGCATCCGCTCCTACAGCCTGATGCTGGATGTGCCGGTCACCCGCGCCGGGCTGACGGCCTGGCTGACCGCGCTGGCGTCCCTGCGCGGCGCCGAACTGCTGCGGGTGAAAGGACTACTCAACGTCGAAGGCGAACCGGTCGCGGTGCATGCGGTGCAGACGCTGATCCACGAACCGGTGATCCTGGAACGCTGGCCCGATGACGAGCGCCGCTCGCGGCTGGTGTTCATCACCCGCGACATGACGCGCGAGGCCGTCGAAAGCACGCTGGGCGTGCTGGGCTGGCAATCGCAGGCGCCGGCCACCGCGGTTCCGAAGCCCGATCCCCAGGCCTACGCGCGGTTTCTCGCGTCGATGACCAAAATGCATTGATCAAACCGGTCTTTGTCTTGACAAGGGCAGGGTGATTATTTAGCTTCCAAGCTTCGTTGCAAACGCTTGCATTCTGCAAATTTTGCAGTCTTGGCAATGCAATTGCAGCTCATCGCAACACGGAGGAGTTTCCCTGATGTTCGAATTCAAACCCCCGGAAGCCAGGGGCGCAGTCAAGGTTCTCAAGGGCGGCCTGCTGATCGACGGCAACGGCGGCAAGCCGGTCAAGAATCCGGTCATCGTGCTCGAAGGCCGGCGCATCAAGCAGGTCGGTGTCAAGGGCAAGGTCAAGATTCCGGCGAAAGCGGAAATCATCGACTGCGGCACGGCGACGCTGATGCCGGGACTGATGGACATCCATCTGCACACGATGATGTTCAACTGCCTGACCTTCCACAACTACCGCGTCGCGCAGTGGGAAATCACCCCCGAGCTGCAGCAGATGTACGGCCTGTTCCACGCCCAGCTCTGCTTCGACATGGGCTTCACCACGCTGCGCGACCTCGGCCTCAATTCCGGCCGCGGCCTGCTCACCGCGCACCTGTGCGCGATCCGCGATTCGATCAACGCCGGCGTCATTGAAGGCCCGCGCATGCTGATCGGCGGCTTCACGACCATCACCGGCTCGCACCTCGACCTGATCCAGCCGCGCGCGGCGCAGCGCTATGGCTTCCAGACCGCCGACGGCCCGTGGGAACTGCGCAAGCTGGCGCGCACCAACCTGCTGGCGGGCTGTGACATCGTGAAGACCTGCGCCACCGGCGGCGGCGGCACCGACAAGGAAGAGCCGGACATCCGCAACATGACGCAGGAGGAAATCAACGCCATCGTTGACGAGGCGCACGCCTTCCACAAGATCGCCGCGGTGCACTGCTTCACGCCCAACGGCCAGCGCATGGCGCTCGAGGCCGGCGCCGACACCATCGAGCACATGGTGTTCCACGAGGAAGAAACCATCGACATGATCGCCGAGTCCGGCACCTGGATGACGCCGACGCTGCTCCACCGCACCGACCACGCGATCGAGACGCGCAAGGACCAGGGCACCTCGCAGTTCGTGCTGAACAAGATGAAGGCGCTGCAGCCGTACTGCTACGAAACCTTCCAGAAAATGCACAAGGCCGGCGTCAACATCGCGCTCGGCACCGACATGGGTTTCGATCCCGAAATGGGCACCAACGCCCGCGAGATGGAGGTCTACGTCAAGCTCGGCATGACCAACATGGAAGCCATCCTGACCGCGACGCGCAACGCGGCGCGCGCGATCAAGATGGACCGCGAGCTGGGCACCGTCGAGGCCGGCAAGCTGGCCGACATCATCGCCGTCAAGGGCGATCCGTCGAAGGACATCCGCGTATTCCAGGAAAAGAAAAACATCCAGATCGTGATGAAGGAAGGCCGCGTCTACGCCGACCGCCGTCCCGGACAGAACAAGAGCGTGGTCAGCGTCACGCCGCGCGACTGGAAGAAGATCGATTACCTGTAATCCGCATTGCGGCGACAACCGAACAACCGGAGGAGGTTGAGCATGGCAGCAGCAAAAAGGAAGGCGGCAAAAAAAGCAGCAGGCAAAACCAAGACCGAAGGCGCGGTCCGCGCCGGAAACGGCCAGTACCACTTCCGCATGGCGAAGCTGAAGAAGGTGCCCGCGGGCACCGGCTATTCGACTTCGCACGGCGGGGTCGTCGAGGGTACCCGCATCCTCGTCGGCTACATCCACAAGCCGCGCGGCACGGGTTCACGCATGCACTCGCACAAGAACGAGCAGCTGAACTACGTGCTGCGCGGCACGCTGGTGGGATCGGTCAACGGCAAGCGTGTCAAAGCACCTGCCGGCACCCTGGTCTACATCCCGGCCAATGCCCCGCACAACCTGGTGGCTTCGACCAAGGACGAAGACGTCATTTTTCTCGCGATCAAGGACCTGTCGCAGGGCATCATCGGCATGGCGGTGGATGGCACGATGACGGGGCCGCATTACGAGAAAGGTTTCGGCCCCGCGGCAAAGGCGGCGAAAAAGAAGGCCGCCCGGCGCAGTGCCGCACGCCAATAAAATAATCAATAAAAACAAATAGTTATAAATCCTCTGCGGCATCTTCTGCGGAGAAAGAGAAAATGCTGCGCGGCGAGCAGTGCCGCACAGTGCAGGAAACGCTGCCGCTGCAACTGGAAGCCGGCGGGTTTTTGGGCGTGAAGCGTTTCGTGTCGGTGTCGAACGTGCGCATGACGGGCGGCATCGAAGTCATGGGCGGCGCCGGCAAGTCCTTTTTCCAAAGTGCTGGCCGGCGAACCCCGCAGCGGGAACATCGTGCGTGCCGATCCCGGTAGAAAAACACTGACCCTGCTTCGCCGCGACAATCCGGAGTAAGCTGCTGCAGGCACTGGTTGCCGCCAGTTCCAACCCTGTTCATCCGGAGGAGAGACCGATGAAGCTGCTGACGCACCTGCTGGCCGCCGTTTTCGCCGTTTCTGCCCTTGTCGCGCACGCTGCCGCGCCGTACCCGACCAAACCGATCCGCATCATCGTCGCCTACACGCCGGCCGGCACCACCGACATTCTCGCCCGCCTCGTCGGCCAGAGGATGAGTGAAACCTGGGGCCAGCCGGTGATCGTCGACAACCGCGCCGGCGCCGCCGGCAACATCGGCACCGAGGTCGCGGCGCGCGCGACCGCCGACGGGCACACGCTGATCATGGGCACCGCCGGCACCCACGGCATCAATATCAGCCTCTACCGCAAGCTCGGCTGGCATCCGGTCAAGGACTTCGCGCCGGTGAGCCTGGTCGCGATGGTGCCCAACATCATGGTGGTCAACAACAGCCTGCCGGTGAAAAACGTCAGGGAGTTCGTCGCCCACGTGAAGGCCAATCCCGGCAAGCTGTCCTACGGCTCGCCCGGCAACGGCAGCACCGCGCACCTGTCGATGGAATTGTTCAAGAGCATGACCGGCTTGAACATCGTGCACATCCCGTACAAGGGCAGCGCCGGCGTGCTCGCCGACGTGATGGGCGGGCAGATCGCGGTTACCATCGACAACATGCCGCCGTACATCCCGCAGGTGAAGGCCGGCAAGATCCGCGCGCTGGCGGTGAGCACGACGAAACGTTCCTCGGCCATGCCCGACCTGTCGTCGATCGCCGAAGCCGGCGTGCCCGGCTACGACTCCGGTGCCTGGTTCGGTCTGCTGGCGCCGGCCGGCACGCCGCAGGACGTCGTCGCCAAGCTGTCGGCCGAAACCGCGCGCATCATCAAGCTGCCCGAAGTCAACAAGCGCGTGTCGGAACTCGGCGCCGAGCCGGTGGGTGGCACCCCCGCGGAATTCGCGGCGCTGATCCAGTCGGAGATCGCGAAATGGGCCAAGGTCATCAAGGACGCCGGCGTCGAACTGCAATAAAAAAACACTCATTAACAGGATGGGCAAGATTGAGAGCGGAATACATGAATCCCGGCTTGTCCTGCCCATCCTGTAGATTAAAAGAATGATCCGCGACCCCGAATCCTTCACCCTCCTCCTCGATACCCTGCAGCGCTTCGTCCGCGACAAGCTGATCCCGCGCGAAGCCGAGGTCACCGAAACCGACGAAATTCCCGCCGACATCCTCGGCGCGATGCGCGAGCTGGGCCTGTTCGGGCTGACGATCCCGGAGGAATATGGCGGGCTTGGCCTCACCACCGAGGAAGAAGTGCTGACCTCGATGGCCGTGTGTTACGCCTCGCCGGTGTTCCGCTCGCGCTTCGGCACCAACACCGGCATCGGCTCGCAGGGCATCGTCATCGACGGCACGCCGGAGCAGAAAAAGAAATACCTGCCGCGTCTGGCTTCCGGCGAGATCACCGGTTCCTTCGCGCTGACCGAGCCCGAAGCCGGATCGGATGCCGGCTCGCTGCGCACGATGGCGAAACGCGACGGCGACCACTACGTCATCGACGGTTCCAAGCGCTACATCACCAACGCGCCCGAGGCCGACATCTTCACGGTGATGGCGCGCACGGATCCGGCGTCCAAGGATGCGAAAGGCGTGTCGGCCTTCATCGTCGAGCGCAACACGCCGGGACTCAGCGTCGGGCCGTACGACCGCAAGATGGGCCAGCGCGGCTCGCATACGGCCGACGTGATTTTCGACAATGTGCGGGTGCCGGCCGGCAGCATCATCGGCGGCCAGGAAGGCCAGGGCTTCAAGACCGCGATGAAAGTCCTCGACAAGGCACGGCTCAACATCGCCGCGGTCTGCACCGGTGCCGCCGAACGCCTGCTGGATGAAGCACTGAATTACGCCAAAGATCGTCAGCAGTTCGGCAAACCGATCGCCGAGTTCCAGCTGGTGCAGGCCATGCTGGCCGATTCAAAAGCGGAAATTTATGCCGCGCGCAGCATGGTGCTGGAAGCCGCGCGCAAGAAGGATGACGGAATCAACATCACGCTGGAAGCGTCGTGCGCAAAACTGTTCGCTGCGGAAATGGTTGGTCGTGTTGCCGACCGTGCGGTGCAGATTCACGGTGGCGCGGGTTACATGCAGGCCTCGGCGGTGGAGCGGCTGTATCGCGATGTGCGGCTGTTTCGGCTGTATGAAGGCACCAGCCAGATACAACAGTTGGTGATTGCGCGGCATCTACTCAAAGGTATTTGAGAGCCGCCTGATACGAAAAAATCATTTTAAAACAATGGGTTATAATACAATGAGTTATAATACTTTGCTTGAAAATCAAAGACTTGCACAAATTTCTGCCGGGTTTGCCGATCCGGTTAATAGGCTGCCCGAATGACTTTCAGATGGCGCAATCTTTTGAATGCAATGAATAATTCCTAGAGCGGAAGTACGGGATTGCCAGGAAACGGCGGCAGGTTATCCGACAAAACGGTCGCGCTAAATTAAAGTTGGGCGTCATAAACACACCATGCCACTGTCGGCGCTTGCGCTCGTAATTCTCGGCGCGCTCATTCACGCCACTTGGAATGTTCTCGCGAAGAGGGCTTCAGGTGGAGCTCCATTCGTGTGGCTCTACGGATTGGTCAGCGTAGTTGCGACGAGTCCACTCTGCATCTTCGCGTGGCATCGGCAAGTTCAACCCCTGAGTTTAGAGGCGTGGCTCGCGATAATTTGCAGCGGAGCATTACATCTTCTTTACTCGCTTGTCCTTCAGAAGGGCTATCAAGCAAGCGACTTTTCGATCGTGTATCCAGTGGCAAGGGGCACTGGGCCGTTTATATCCGTGTTAGCAGCTGTTGTCCTGCTCAATGAAATGCCTAGTGCTTTTGGTTGGGTTGGGATAGTGGTCATCATTTTCGGCATTCTGCTGATTTCTGAATTACCTAGAGCTGCGACGACCCGCGCTTCTCAGGTGACTGTAGGTCTTGGCTGGGGTGTTCTGACGGGAGCTTGCATTGCCGGATATACCGTTGTCGATGGTTGGGCTATACGGGGACTAGGGCTTGACCCGATGCTCTACTACACGCTTGGTTTATTGTTTCGCACAATCATCCTAGCGCCGCAGGCATTACGATCGACCGACCAACTCGCATTGCAGTGGGCCAAAAACGCCCGATATATAGTAGGGGTGGGATTGCTCGCTCCCATCGCCTATACCCTCATTCTTTATGCCTTGACGCAAGCCCCACTCATCTATGTCGCACCTGCGCGCGAAGTCTCTATGTTGCTCGGTGTGATCATTGGGGCCATGCTGCTTAATGAGCCATTCACCAGATGGCGCTTGCTGGGCGCAGCTTTTATGGTTTTTGGCGTTGCAATGCTCTCCATGGCTAAATGACGCCCAACCACGCGCTGCAGCCGACAGTCACCAGCGTGCTTCGCCCGCCGGAGCGAGCGTTGTTTAGCATTTGGGCGCAAGAGTTTTCTTCGTTCCAAATCTCCTTGTGGTTATTAGTCTGGCCGCTCAGTTCATGCAGGTTTTGGCATGAACCCGCCCAACATCTCAGTCAATCCGGACCGTTGCAAGTGTCGCTTCGCGCCGCGTGCAACGGCCGGTTGCTTCAACCGCTATGTAATAAGTAAATGTGTAAGGCGATTTATGAGCGTAAAAATCAAATACAGCAATGAACCCTTGGGCAGGGTTCAAATCGTTTCGGACTTTTTGCCGTCACCCGCGGAGCTCGCCTATCGCGAGGAAGGCGTCAAGGTGACTCTGGCGCTGAGCAGGAAAAGCATTGAATTCTTCAAATCCGAGGCTGCGAAACACCAGACACAGTACCAGCGCATGATTCGCCGTTTGATCGATGCCTATGTCGACACGCAGGCGCCGAATCCGCGGCCAAAGGAGCGCGATAGCCGGAAGAAAGCATTGTAATCGGCAGCCTTTATCAATTGTCTTTTTGTATGATTGTCGACAATCTTCTTGACGACAATGCAAACCAAAGCTATGCTCCGCTACTGAAAATCTGTCCAAATCCGTGCTGAAACAAGAGGAATCGCTGTGGCGTTCGAAAAACTGATCGAAGAATTCAAGCAAAAGACCGACGAAGTGTTGGGCATGGGCGGACCGGAGAAGCTTGCAAAACGTAAGGCCGAAGGCCATCTGAACGCCCGCGAGCGCATCGATTACCTGGTCGATCCGGATTCCTTCATCGAGTCCGGCCGCTTCGCCCGCAGCAACCGCCCCGAGGTCAAGCACAAGACGCCGGCCGACGGCAAGGTGGCGGGCTTCGCGAAGATCGATGGCCGCGAGATCGGTCTGGTGTCGAATGATTTCACCGTGCTGGGCGCTTCGAGTGCGGTGATCAACATGAAAAAGATCAAGCACGTGAAGCAGACTGCCAGCAAGCGCGGCCTGCCGCTGGTGATGCTGGGCGAATCCTCGGGCGCGCGCATGCCCGACCGCATGGGTTCCGCCGGCCGCGCGATCATCGCGCAGGATCCCACCGAGTACCAGCGCACGCGCGAATCGCCCTGGTGCTCGGCGCTGCTCGGGCAGTGCTACGGCTCCTCGACCTGGTATTCGGCGATGTCGGATTTCGTGGTCATGCGCAAGGGCTCGATCATGGCCATCGCCAGCCCCAACGTGACCTCGATCGCGATCAACAGGCCGATTACCGCGGAAGAACTCGGCGGCTGGAAGCTGCTGACGGGCGTTTCCGGCCTTGCCGACATGGCGGTGGACACCGACCAGCAGGCGATCGACGCGATCAAGAAGTTCCTGTCCTATCTGCCCAGCAACAACATGCAGCCGCCGCCGGAAGCTCCGGTGCCGGCAGGCTCGGACGAGGGCTGCAAAAAAATCTTCGACATCCTGCCGGAATCCCGCAACAAGGTGTACGACGTGCGCAAGATTGTCGCCGCCGTTGCCGACAGGGACTCCTGCTTCGAACTGAAGGAGCGTTTCGGCAAGTCGATCACCACGGTGCTGGCCCGCGTCGATGGCAAGAGCACCGGCTTCATCGCCAACAACCCGATGTTCAAGGGCGGCGCGCTCGATGCCGACGCGGTGCAGAAGGTCATCAGCTTCATGGTGCTCTGCGACTCCTTCAACATTCCGCTGGTGTTCATGGTGGATGTGCCGGGCTTTCTGATCGGCGTCGAGGGCGAAATCCGCGGCATGCCGGGCAAGGTCATCAACTGGATGAACGCGCTGACCCAGGTCACGGTGCCGAAGATCACGATCATCATGCGCAAGAATTACGGCCAGGCCTTCATCAACATGGCCGGCGGCAAGAACGCCGACGAGGTCGCAGTGTGGCCGATGGCCGACCTCGGCTTCATGGACCCGGCGGTGTCGGTCAATGTGCTCTACGGCGTCAAGCAGCAGGACGATCCGGAGAAATTCGCGAAGCTGAAGGCCGAGGTCGAGCGCGACACCTCGGCGTGGGGTCTCGCGGAGCTGTACGAAGCGCAGCACGTGCTGGACCCGCGCGACACCCGTGACTGGCTGATCCGCACGCTGGAAGTGCACCGCCGCGGCATGAAAAACGGCGTCGGTGAGCATCTGCTGCGCAATTGGCCGACCAGTTACTGATTTTCAGATTTTCAGACGCCGGCCGGTTCCGGCCGGCGGCCAGGCAGGAGGAAAAACGATGTTCGGAAAAATCCTTGTTGCAGCATCCATTGTTCTGCTGGCGGCCCCGGTTGCCGGCGCCGCTGATTACCCGACCCGGCCGGTGCGTTTCATCGTGCCGTTCGCACCCGGCGGCAATACCGACGTGCAGGGCCGGCTGATCGCGATGAAGCTGAGCGAGCGCTGGAAACAGCAGGTCGTCGTCGACAACCGCGCGGGCGCCGGCGGCACGCTGGGCGTCGAGATACTGGCCAAGGCGCCGGCCGACGGCTACACGCTGGCACTGGCTTCCTTCGGCAACATCCTCGTCGGTCCCAGTCTGTTTCCGAAGCTGCCCTACGATCCACTGAAGGATCTCGCGCCGGTGGTGCTGGTGTCGCAACCGCCGGGGCTGCTGGTGGTCAATCCGGGCCTGCCGGTGAAAAACGTCACCGAACTGATCGCCTACGGCAAGGCCAATCCCGGCAAGCTCAACTATGGCTCCGCCGGCAACGGCACCTGGAACCATCTGTTCGCCGAGCACTTCAAGGCGCTGACCGGCGTGCAGATGACGCACATTCCGTACAAGGGCGCCAACCTTGCGGTCACCGACGTCATGAGCGGCCAGATCCAGCTGTCCTTTGCGCCATTTCCCGCCGCGCTGCCGCAGATCAAGGGCAATCGCCTGCGCGTGCTGGGCGTGACCTCGATGCAGCGCTCGCCGGTACTGCCCGACGTGCCGACGGTTGCCGAATCGGGCCTGCCCGGTTATTCGGCCGCCACCTGGTTCGCGATGCTGGCGCCGGCGAACACGCCGAAACCGCTGATCGACCGCATCAACCGCGATGCCAACGCGGTGCTCGCGCTGCCGGAGGTCAAGGCCGCCTTCGCCGCCGATGGCACCGAGCCCGCCGGCGGCACGCCGGAACAGCTGCGTGAATCCATGCGCAGCGGCATCGCGCAGTGGGGCAAACTGGTACGCGAACTGGGAATCCGGCTGTAACGGCCGGCCGGTCGATCCATGATTCGCATCCCGAGTGCCGGGCTTGCAGCGGCGGCATTCGCGCTGGCCGGCGTCATGCCGGCGGCGCAGGCCGCTTACCCCGAGAAGCCCATACGCCTGGTCGTGCCGCTGGCTCCGGGCGGCACCACGGACATACTGGCGCGCCTCATCGGGCAGCGTTTTGCCGACGGTCTGGGCCGCCCGGTGATCGTCGACAACCGGCCCGGCGCCGGCGGCAACATCGGCAATGAAACCGTGGCCCGCGCCATGGCCGACGGCTACACGCTGCTGATGGCCAATCCGCCGCTGGTCATCAATCCCAGCCTGACGCAGGTGAATTATTCGCCGCTGGATGATTACACCCCCTTGTCCCTGATCGCTTCTGTTCCGGTCGTGCTGGCCGTGCACCCGTCGGTGCCGGCGCGCACGATCCGCGAGCTGATTGAACTGGCCAGAAACAATCCCGGCAAATACAACTACGCCTCTTCCGGAAACGGCGGCGGTCCGCACCTGTCCGCGGCCCTGTTTGCGGGCATGGCCGGCATCAACATCGTTCACGTGCCGTACAAGGGTTCCGGACCGGCGCTGTCCGACCTGCTGGGCGGCCAGGTTCACATGCAGTTCTCGGGCCTGCCGCCGCTGCTGCCGTTCATCAGGTCGGGCAAGTTGCGCGCCCTGGGCGTGGCCAGCACGCGGCGTTCCGCGGCGCTGCCGGACATACCCACCATCGCCGAAGCGGGCGTGCCCGGATATGCCTCGGCTTCATGGCAGGGCCTCGTCGGCCCGGCGAAGCTGCCCAGGGCGATCGCGGCGCGTCTTCACGAAGAGGCCGACAGGTTCATCACGAATCCGGAAATGCGGTCCCGCGTGACCGAACTCGGCGCGGAACCCGCGGGCGGCAGCCCCGAAGAGTTTGCCGCGTTCATCCGGGACGAATTCCGCAAATGGGCGCGCGTGATCCGGGAGATCGGCGCACGCGCGGGCTGACGGGACCGCACCGTCGCACGACAGAAACGAAGATCGGAAACAGCACGATGGCTTTTGAAGAACTGATCAGGGAACTCGACGAACGCAAACGCCGCGCGCTGGCGATGGGTGGTCCCGAAAAACTGGCCGCGCGCAAGGCCGAGGGCCTGCTCAACGCGCGCGAGCGCCTGGACCGCCTGTTCGATCCGGGGACTTTCCTCGAATCGGGGCTGTTCGGCGTGTCGAGCCGCCCCGAGGACAAGACAACGACGCCGGCCGACGGCAAGGTCGCCGGCTACGGCCGCGTCGACGGCCGCGAGGTCGCGGCGATTTCCAACGACTTCACGGTCAAGGGCGCCTCCAGCGCCCAGATCAACATCAAGAAGCTGAAGCAGATGAAGGGCGTCGCGAAAAAGCGCGGCATCCCGCTGGTCTTCCTCGGCGAATCGACCGGCGCGCGCATGCCCGACGTGATGGGCGCGGGTTCGATCGGCTCCAAGGACGATCCGCAGGAATATCTGCGCATGCGCGAAGTGCCGTGGGCGGCCGGCGTGCTCGGCCACTGCTACGGCTCCTCGGCCTGGTACGGCTCGATGTCGGATTTCTGCGTGATGCGCAAGGGCGGGATCATGGCGGTGTCGAGCCCGCGGCTGATCTCGATGGCCACCGGCAAGCAGTGCGACGGCGAGGAACTCGGCGGCTGGCGCGTCCATTCCGAGGTCAGCGGCCTCGTCGACCAGGTCGTCGACACCGACGAACAGGCGATCGACGCCATCCGGCAGTTCCTGTCCTACCTGCCCGCCAACAACATGCAGCCGCCGCCGGAACGTCCGGTGCCCGAAGGCTCCGGCGAGGCGATCCGCGACGTGATGAAGCTGATCCCGGAATCGACCAACCAGGTCTACGACGTGCGCAAGGTGATCCAGTGCATCGTCGACCGCGGCTCGATGTTCGAGATGAAGGCGCGTTTCGGCAAGACTTTGGTCACCGCGCTGGCGCGGCTCGACGGCAAGTCGGTGGGCATCATCGCCAACAACCCGCTGTTCAAGGGCGGCGCGATCGATGCCGACGCCTGCCGCAAGGTGCAGGCCTTCTTCGTGCTCTGCGACTCCTTCAACATTCCCATCGTGATGCTGGTCGACCAGCCGGGCTTCCTGATCGGCATGGAGGGTGAGCGGCAGGGCGTCACCGGCAAGGTCATGAACTGGCTCAATGCGATGACGCTGGTCACCGTGCCCAAGATCGCGGTGATCCTGCGCAAGAGTTACGGGCTGGCCGTCTCCAACATGGGCGCCGGCGGCAACTGCGACGAGCTGGCCTGCTGGGTGACCGCCGAGATCAGCTTCATGAAGCCGGATTTCGGCGCCAAGGTCGTGTTCGGCGTCGATCCCGAAAAAGAGCCGGAGAAATTCAGGGAGGCCGTCGCAAAAATGTCGAAGGGCACTTCGCCCTACGACATGGCCGCGATCTACACCGCCCAAGATGTCATCGATCCGCGCGACACGCGCGACTGGCTGATCCGCATGCTGGAGGTGCACCGCATGCGCATGACCAACGGTGTCGGTCAGCACCTGATGCGCACCTGGCCGACCAGCTTCTGATTTTTGCCGTCATTCCGGATGCGCGCAGCGCAATCCGGAGTCCAGCGGTTTCAGCGGAAGGCAAGGCCTTCATTCCGCCCGCCATCGCAGGCGCGGATCCGATGCGCGGCCCGACCGACCGGCTGCCGGCGTCGCCGGCCGGCGACGTTGCCGGCCGTCCCGTGCCCCAGTAAGATCAAGCCATCGTTTCGCGCCGGCAGCCCGTCGCGAAATTTCATGTTTGACCCATCCGGAAAACCCGCCATGAAAACCGAAAACCGACCGGTGCGCGCCGCTGCGCCCGCCGAATCCGTCCGCCGCGCCGCCGCGATGCCGCAGGCGGGCGAACTGCGCATCCGCCAGATCGAGGCCATCCCGGTCGTCGTGCCGCTGCTGCACCCGATCAAGTGGGCGCGCGGCGAGATCAGGAACATCGACAATGTCATCGTCGTGATCACCCTGTCCGACGGCACCCAGGGCATTGCCGACGCGCCGCCGCGGCCGACGATCTACGGCGAGACCCAGCAGTCGATCGCGACCATCATCCAGGATCATTTCGCGCCGAAGCTGAAAAACCTCGACGCCTTCGATGTTGCCGGCCTGTGGGCCGTGCTCGACCAGTACGCCGGCAACCCGGCGGCGAAATCAGCCCTCGACATGGCACTGTTCGACGCCCAAGCCAAGCACCTCGGCATCAGCTGCGCCGAACTGCTCGGTGGCACACCGAAAATCCTGCCGGTCAATCGCCGGCTGATGCTCGGCTCGAACAAGGAAATGCTGGCCGAGGCGGAAAAAATGACCCGCCAGTACGGTTTCAGGGCCTGGAAGGTCAAATGCGGCATCGACAAAAAGCGCGACATCGCGCTGCTGCGCGCGCTGCGCAGGCTGGTCGGCGACGACCACGAGATCACCATCGACTGCAACCAGGGCTATTCCTCGCAGGACCTGCTGGAGATGAGCCCCTATTTCGAGGAAGTGAACGTCGCGCTGATCGAGGAGCCGATCCCGGCGCGCGACGGCGCCGGCAAGCGTTTCTGCGCCGGGCGCACACGCATCCCGGTTTCCGGCGACGATTCCTGCATGACGCCGGACGACGTGCTGCATGAACTCAAGCTCGGCGGCATCCGCGCGCTGGTGATCAAGTGCGCGCGCACCGGCTACACCCAGTCGCGGCAGATTCTCGCGCTGGCCAAATCCTTCCATACCCCGGCGCACAACGGCACCCAGGCCGACATGCAGATCGGTTGCGTTGCCGCCGCGCATTTCGCCAGCACCTACGCGACGCCGCATGCGCACGAGTTTTCCAGCTTCATCGACGCCAGGGACCATGTCGCCAATGAAGAGCCGGTCATCAAGAATGGCTGCCTCGTGCTGCCGTCAGGATCGGGCATCGGACTGACCCTCGATCCTCGCAAGATGAAGAAGTATCGTGTTGATTTATAAGAGAATTATTGGAATTCCCACAGTTGGCAGGCACTTACTCCAAGTCATTCTGACGGCGGTGGCGTTGCTGCCGCCGCTGCCTGCGGCAGCGGCGGAATCCGGCGAGGGCGCACCCTGGAACCTGCGCGGCAGCGAAATCCAGATCTTCATCGAAAACGATTCCTTCGGCAGCACCGACCAGTACTACACCAACGGCATCAAGATTGGCGGCGGCATGCCCGCCGAGCGCATCAGCGGACTGATCACCCGCCCGCCGAACGCGCTGCTCGACGCAATCAGCGATGGTGCGAGCAATCACTTCGGCCTTTTCATCGGCCAGAATCTGTACACGCCGAAGGACATCACGATCGCCGCGCCGCAGCCCTTCGACCGGCCCTGGGCGGCGTGGTCGTACATCGGCGCCGTCGCGCAGAGCGTCAAGGAAGACCGGCTGCACACCGTCGAATTCGACCTCGGTTTCGTCGGCGCGCCGGCGCTGGGCCGCCAGGTGCAGACCTTCTGGCACAAGTACGTGGTTGACGCGCCGGAACCGCGGGGTTGGGGCAACCAGATCCGCGCCGAGCCGGGGCTCATGCTGACCTATGTGCACAAGCGGCGTTACGGGCCCGGCACCGGCATCCAGCTGGTGCCGCATGCGGGTGTCAGCATCGGCACGATCATGACGCTGGTGCGCGCCGGCGGCATCGTCCGCTTCGGCCGGAACATGACCGGTTTCGGCCCCGACGGCATCGAACCCGGCGGCGCGATGCTGAAGAACACGCGCAGCCAGCACGACGCCGGCCGGCGCCAGCCCTGGGAATGGTTCGCCTTTGCCGGCGTCGACGGCCGCCTGATCGGCCACAACATTTTCCTGGACGGCTCGCTGTTCCGCGATGGTCCCGGCGTCGCGCGCCGCGATTCGGTGTACGACTTCACTGCCGGATTGTCGCTGCGCATCGACAAGCTGCGGGTGTCGGTGACGCGGGTGAAGCGCAGCGAGGAATTCCGCACGCCGTTGGGTAGCGGCGGCAAGCAGCGTTTCTACTCGGTCAATGTTGGCATCGAGTTTTGAGCCATGCCGGCAGAATTTTTATAAGTATTTGATTTTATTGATATATTTATTGTAACGCCGCTGATGCTCTGGCCCGGTAGCGTCCGGCGAGTTGATGCAACGAAATGTCAGGTCGTTTTTATGCCGCGTCATGTCGCTTTGGTTCTGGCCTATTTATTTCTGATACTTGCTGTCATAGGCGTGGCATTGCCTGGCGTTCCAACGGTGCCCTTTCTTCTGTTGGCGGCATGGTTTTCTGCCAGGGGATCCAGGCGTTTGCACCGTTGGCTGTATGCGCATCCCCGTCTCGGCAAATTATTGATCGACTGGGAAACGAAGAAGGCGATATCGCGCAAAAGCAAGGTGATTGCGGTGCTGCTGCTGCTGGTGAGCTGGGTTGTCATGTATCAGCGCATCGATAATGTCTGGGTTTTGACCGGCATTGCCCTTTGGTTCACAGCGGTGGCCGCTTATTTGGTCAGCCGGCGGGAGCCCAATTGACAAATGCGTCTGGAAAATACCGCCTCGTCGTGACCCGCGGCACGGCATGCTGAGCCATTGAAACAGGAAATCACCGGCTTTCACCAGGACGACGCCGGCGACTGGGTCGCCGAGCTCGCCTGCGGCCATTACCAGCACGTGCGCCACGATCCGCCGTGGATCAACCGGCCGTGGGTCATCACGCCGGAAGGCCGCCGATCCAGGGTCGGCCATGCGCTGGCCTGCAAAAAGTGCGATTCCGGCGCGCCGCCGGACGGCATGTAACTAGCGCGCCGCGCGCCGCACCTCGCCGCCGGTCATCAGCAGCACGTCGCCGCTGATCCAGCGCGCGCTCGGGCCGCAGAGGTAGCGCACGAGGTCGGCGACTTCCTCCACCGTGCCGGGACGCTTGATCGGGATCGTCGACAGGCGTTTTTCCCATTTCGCCGGATCGCGCAGCGTGTCGATGCGCGCGGTGTCGAGGAAGCCCGGCGCGACGACGTTGGCGGTGATGCCGTGTTCGCCCAGCTCGTCGGCGAGCGCCGACATCAGCGCGTGCATGCCGGCTTTCGATGCGGCGTAGGCGGAGAAGGTCGCCGGCGCCTTCAGCGCGGCGCCGGAGGAGATGCTGACGATGCTGCCGCCGTCGCCCTGGGCGATCATCTGCCGCGACACGTACTTGGAGCACAGCATCGTGCCGGTCAGGTTGATGTCGACGATGGTGCGCCACAGTTCGTCGTCGAGATCCTGCACCGGCACGCGGTCGGCGGCGCGCGGATAGGTCGCGTTGTTGACCAGGATGTCGATGCGGCCGAGTTTGCCGACGACCTCCCGCACCATGCGCTGCACGTCTTCGGCCTTGCGCACATCCATGTAGGCGCCGCATCCGCGCACGCCCAGCGCCTCGACCTCGGCGACGACGTCGGGCAGGCCGCGCCAGCCGTCTTTTTGTTCGTCGGCGGTCAGGCTCGACGGATTGCGGCTGTTGCCGGTCACGGCGATATCGGCGCCGGCGCGGGCCAGCGCCAGCGCGATGGCGCGGCCGAGGCCGCGCTTGCGCGTGGCGCCGGTGATGACGGCGACCTTGCCTTTCAGTTCATGACTCATGTGTACTCCCCGGGTGGAGCGCCGATGTTAGGCGACCCTCGCATGCCGGGCAACGCTACACGGTGTGGACCCGCGGCCGAAAAGGTTTCGCCGGGTTGTAAAATTCCGGCGCGGCGAAGACGACAGCGGAGAACGATCTTGAGTGAAACAATCGAACTGGTGGTTTGCGACATGGCCGGCACGACCGTGCGCGACGCGGGACAGGTGCCGAAAGCCTTCACCTCGGCGCTGGCGGCCCACGGCATCGCGGTCACGCCGCAGGCGATCAACAGCCTGCGCGGTGCTTCGAAACGGCTGGCGATCCTGAACCTGATTCCGGACGGGGACGACCGCCAGGCGCGTTCCGAACAGGTGTACGCGACCTTCGTGCAGCATCTCGCCGAAGTGTTCAACGGCATCGTGGAGCCGGTGCCCGGCGCGCGCGAGGCCATCGACACCCTGCGCGGCCGCGGCGTGCGCGTCGCGCTGAACACCGGCTTCGACCGCGAGACGACCGATCTGCTGCTCGACGCGTTGCGCTGGCGCGAAGGCGTGGTCGATGCCGTGGTCTGCGGCGACGAGGTGGCGCAGGGCCGTCCGGCGCCGTACATGATCTTCCGCTGCATGGAGGCGACCGGCGTGACCGACGTGCGCCGCGTGGCCAACGCCGGGGATACCGTGCTCGATCTGCAGGCGGGTCATCACGCCGGCGTCGCGCTGAACATCGGCGTGTTGTCCGGGGCCCACGGCCGCGACCAGATGCAGCCCCTGCCGCACACCCATCTGCTGGAGAGCGTCGCCGCCATTCCGGAATTGCTGGCCCGTCGCCGCTAGGCGACGGTTGTATTGCGGCCGGGGCTGCGCCCTGGCTGTCGTGCGCGACTGAACTTTTGCGGTCGTCTTCAGCCCAACTGCACCATGCGCTTCCTTTCCCTGCTGATCCTGTCGCTGGTTCCGGCACTGCTGCCGGCCCATGCGGCGACCGACGTCAAGGCGAAACCTTCGGTTGCTGCAAAAAAGAAACCGGCAACCACCGCAAAAAAGTCCCGGCCCGCGCAGCCCGCTCCCGTGCCGCCCGCAGTGGTGACCGCGACGGGCAAGGGACAGGCGGGCTATGTGCATTACTGGCTGATCATCGCGCCGGACGGGGAACAGGAAATCCAGGTCGGCATCGAATTGCCGGACCAGCGCATCGCCTGGTCGTTTCCCGGGCTCGGCGTGCACACCGCGGCCTTTGTGGCCGAGGGTGAAGTCGACGTTCGCGGCCGGCCGTTCAAGGCGCAGCATCTGTATGGCCTGCGGCCGTTCGCTGGCGAGGCGGCCATGCGCACGTTGCGCGGCAACCTGATGCGCCGGGTGACGCCGCTGGTCCGTCAGCGCGTGCCGTACTGCGAATTGAATGGCGTGACCGCGGAACTGTGCATGAGCTGCATGGGTTTCGTGTCGCAGATCCTGTTTCCGGGGCGGACGCCGGAATATGCGAATTTCCCGCGCAACTTTCCGCGCATCGCCGGTGAGGACTATCACACCACCGAGGACCTGCTCCTGTATCTGACGGGATTGCACGCCCTGTCCGGCGATGCGGCGCGAAAGCGGCGGATGGCGGCGATCGGCGGCCCGCCGGCATTGCAGGAAGAACTGGCCAGGCTGGCGCCGCAACTGGGTCCTGCGCCGGCGGCAACGGTCGCGAATGCGAAAACATCCGTGAAGCGGCCCGTGCGCGCCGCGCCCAAAACCGCGATCAGACGGGCGGGTTGAATTTTCATACCTGCGCTGTCGTCGCCAATGCGCGACGACACGAAAAACGGTTGCGCTGTCGTACGCGGCTTTGCCGCCGACGGCGTTACAGCCGGATCATGATGATTTCCGGCAAGTCCGAATTCTGTGGTCCCGCGGGTTTCCGTCTTCGCGCGGCGCATGCGTTGCCCGTCGTTGCTGCGCTGCTCGGGATGTCGCCGGCGCAGGCGGTTTACCGCGATACGGTCGCCGCGTTGTCGCCTGCCGGCGTGGCGCTGCCGGCCCGTGCCAAACCGCGCGCCGTGACGGTGCGGCCACCGTCCGCCGAGGCAAGGGCATTGCCCGTGGTGACGGCGGCAGGGATCGGCCAGACCGGTTACGTGCATTACTGGGTGATCACCGCGCCCGACGGCGAGGAGGAAATCCAGGTCGGCATCGAGCTGTCCGGCGGCCGTATCGCCTGGGCGTTTCCGGAACTCGGCGTCCAGGTCGTGCCTTTCCTTGCGGAAGGCGAGGTCGATGCGCGGGGCCGGCGCTTCCGGGTGCAGCATCTGTACGGATTGCGGCCCTTTGCCGGCGATGCCGCGATGCGCGCATTCCGGGAGCAGGTCGAGCATCGCGTGGCGTACTGGATCGACAACGAAACCGCCTATTGTTTCAGCGGCGCACGGGAACGCGAAATCTGCCTGAGCTGCATGGGTCTGGTGATGCAGGTCCTGTTTCCGGGAAAGACACCCGCCAATCCCGGAATTCCGCGCGATTTCCCGCGCACCGGCGGCGATCTGCAGTACAGCACCGAAGACCTGCTGCTGTACCTGACCCGCCTGCACCTGCTGCCCGGCGAACCGGCCCGCCGTCAGCGCATCACGGCTCTTGGCGGCCCGCCGGCCCTGCGGGAAGAACTGACCCGCCTGTCGGCGCAGCTTGCGGGCGAACGTCCGGCGGTGGCCGATGCGGCAAGACCGCCGTTGAAGCGCCGCGTCAGCGCTCGTCCGCCGGCACCGAAACCGATCGTGCGCCGGCCCGCCGGCTGAACGCTCAGAAACTCTCGTCGTCGCGCAGATAGCGCCACTGTCCGGCTGGCAGGTCGCCGAGCATGACTCTGCCGATGCGCACCCGTTTGAGCCCGACCACTGCCAGTCCGACCAGTTCGCACATGCGGCGGATCTGGCGCTTCTTGCCCTGGCGCAGCACGAAACGCAGCTGGTCGCGGTTTTGCCAGGACACTTTCGCGGGGCGCAGCGCCTCGCCGTCGAGGCTCAGACCGTGGTTCAGCTTCGCCAGTCCTTCGGCGGAAAGCCGGCCGGTGACCCGCACCAGGTATTCCTTTTCGATTTGCGAATTTTCGCCGATCAGCCGTTTGGCGATGCGGCCGTCCTGAGTCAGCACCAGCAGGCCGGTGGAGTCGATGTCGAGCCGGCCCGCCGGGGCGAGGCCGCGCAGATGCTGCGGGCCGAAGCGCAGCGTGCTGCGGTCGCCGTCGTAGCGGCTGGCCGCGCCGATCAGGGTCGACGCCGGCCTGTAGTTTTTTTCCGCCTGGCCCGACACATAACCCACGGGTTTGTGCAGCAATATCGTGACCCGCGCCTGCTGCCGGTTCTGTGCCGCGGGCGCCAGCGTGATGGTCTGGGTCGGCAGGATGCGCGTGCCCAGTTCGGTGACCGGCAGGCCGTCGACCAGCACCCAGCCGCGTTCGATGTAACTGTCGGCTTCGCGGCGCGAACACAGGCCCTGTTCCGACATCAGCTTGGAGAGGCGGGTCTTTTCCATGTCGATGTTGCGATCAGCCGGTGACAGAGGATTTGCTGCAGCAAAAGTGGATTTTATAAGTATTTGTTTTAATTGATATTTTTATTTTTCTGCGCATCAAAACGCAGCAAAGATTTTTGCTGCGGCCTTGACCGTGCGTTCGATCTCCGCCGCGCTGTGCGCGGCCGACACGAAGCCGGCTTCATAGGCTGAAGGAGCCAGATAGACGCCCTCGGCCAGCATCGCGTGGAAAAAGCGGTTGAAGGCGTCCTTGTCGCATTGCATCACTTCGGCGTACGAGGCCGGCGGGGTTTCGCGGAAAAAGAGGCCGAACATGCCGCCGACGTTGCGCGCGGAGAACGGGATGCGGCGGGCCTGGGCGGCTTCGGTCAGCCCGCTGCACAGCTGGTGTGCGGTCGCGGCCAGCCGGTCGTAAAATCCCGGCGCCTGGATCAGTTGCAGTGTCGCCAGTCCGGCGGCGACCGCCACCGGATTGCCCGACAGGGTGCCGGCCTGATAGACCGGTCCCACCGGCGCCAGGCACTGCATGATGTCGCGGCGCCCGCCGAAGGCGCCCACCGGCATGCCGCCGCCGATGACCTTGCCCAGCGTGGTCAGATCGGGCTGGATGCCGTACAGCGCCTGGGCACCGCCCAGCGCGACGCGGAAGCCGGTCATCACTTCGTCGAAGATCAGCACCGCGCCATGCTGCGTGCACAGCCGGCGCAGGGTTTCAAGGAAGCCGGAACGCGGCGCGACGAGATTCATGTTGCCGGCGACCGGCTCGACGATCACCGCGGCGATCCCGCCGCCTTCGCGGGCGAAGGCGGCTTCCACGCCGGCTTCGTCGTTGTAGTCGAGCACCAGCGTGTGCGCTGCGGTTTCCGCCGGCACGCCGGCGGAGGACGGCTGGCCGAAGGTCAGCGCGCCGGAGCCGGCCTTGACCAGCAGCGCGTCGGCGTGGCCGTGGTAGCAGCCCTCGAACTTGACGATCCTGCTGCGTCCGGTGAAGCCGCGGGCCAGCCGGATCGCGCTCATCGTGGCCTCGGTGCCGGAGCTGACCAGGCGCAGCTGTTCCAGCGAAGGGACCAGTTTGCGCAGCAGATCGGCCATGTCGACCTCGGCTTCGGTCGGTGCGCCGAAGGACAGGCCGCGTTCCGCCGCCTGCTGCACGGCCTTCACCACGTCGGGGTGGGCGTGGCCGCAGATCAGCGGCCCCCAGGAGCCGACATAGTCGACGTAGCTGTTGCCGTCGGCGTCCCACACCAGCGCGCCCTTGCCGCGCTGGAAGAACAGCGGCGTGCCGCCGACGGACTTGAAGGCGCGCACGGGAGAATTGACGCCGCCGGGGATGGTCAGCTGGGCGTGGTTAAACAGCTTCTGGCTTTTTTTCATGGCGGGCTTCGAACAGCGTCTGGAAGTTGCGGGCGGCGCCGGCGATGTTTTCCGCGGCGAACACCGCGGAGATCACGGCCAGCGCATCCGCTCCGGCGGCCAGCAGCTGCGGGGCGTTCCGCAGCGTGATGCCGCCGATGGCCACCACCGGCACTGCAAGGCGTTTTTTGGCGCGCGTGAGCAGTTCCGGCGGCGGGCGCACGGCGCCGGGTTTGACGGTGGACGGGAAAAAGCTGCCGAAGGCGACATGGTCGGCGCCGGCGGCAACCGCCGCCTCGGCCAGTTCGATGCGGTCGTAGCAGGAGGCGCCGAGCAGCCTGTGCGGCCCCAGCTTCGCGCGGGCGGCGGCGATGTCGCCGTCGTCGCCGCCCAGGTGCAGTCCGGCTGCGCCGTATTCGAGGGCGAGGTCGAGATGGTCGTTGATGATCAGCGGCACGCCGGCGTCGCTGCACAGCGCCTGCAGGGCGCGCGCCTGCGTGCTGCGCAGCGCGGGTGCCGCGGTCTTGTTGCGGTACTGCAGCACCCGGATGCCGCCGGCGAGGGCCGCGCGCGCGCGGCGCAGCAGTTCACCCGTGTCGGCAAGGTCGGGCGTGATCGCGTAGAGGCCTGCGACCGGCGCGTTCACGCCTGCGGCTCGCCGTCGCCTTCGGGCGTGCCGGCAGTCTCGTCTTCGCGTGCCCAGAACAGCCGGTCGGGAATGTGCTGGCCCATGCCGGGACGGAATGCGAGTTTCAGCGACTGCCAGGTGTATTCCTGCGCGTCGCGCACGGCTTCCTGCATGTCGACGCCGTTGGCGATGGTGGCCGCCAGGGCCGAGGCCAGCGTGCAGCCCGAACCGTGAAAACTGCCGGGCAGGCGCGGCCAGCTGTCGCTGCGCACCACGCCGTCGCGGTTGTAGAGCGTGTTGGTGACGTCGCCGGTATGTTCGTGGGTGCCGGTGATCAGCACGTACTCGCAGCCGGAGTCGAGGATGCGCCGCGCGCATTCGGCCGGATCGGGGTTGTCGCTGTCGTCGCCGTCGTCGGCGGCGAGCCGGCGCGCTTCGATGCTGTTGGGCGTGACGATGGTGGTCTGCGGGATCAGCAGTTCGCGGATCGCGGTGAGCATTTCCTCGGAGGCCAGCTCGTCGCCGCGGCCCGAGGCCAGCACCGGATCGAGGATCAGCGGGATTTCCGGGTAGTCCGACACCACCTCGGCCACCGCGGCGATGGCTTCGAGGCTGCCGAGCACGCCGACCTTGAACGCCGCGACCGGCATGTCTTCGAGGATGCAGCGCGCCTGGTCGGCCACCCATTCGCCGTCGATGGGCTGGACACCGTCGACGCCGGTGGTGTCCTGGATGGTGATCGCGGTGACCACCGATACCGGATGGCAGCCCATGCTGGCGAGCGTCATGATGTCGGCCTGCAGGCCGGCGCCGCCGGTGGGATCGGTGGCGGCAAAAACCATGACGATGGGCGGTGAATCGGTCATGCGCGGAAGTCGGGCGCGGGGATTGGGGCGCGATGAGGGGATCGGCTAGAATGTCGAGGCGATTGTAGCTTAATAAACCAGAAGTCACCCAGAAGGCGCTGATGACCACCGACAACGGGCAGTACCGTAAATACATGTGCTTGATCTGCGGATATATCTATGACGAGGCTGCCGGTGTTCCGGACGAGGGCATTGCCGCAGGCACCAAGTGGGAGGATGTGCCGATGAACTGGACCTGTCCGGAGTGCGGCGCGCGCAAGGAAGATTTCGAAATGGTGTCGATCTGAGGCGGCACGGGCGATGAGGCTGCTGCACACCATGATCCGCGTCGGCGACCTGCAAAGGTCGGTTGACTTCTACACCCAGGTGCTGGGCATGAAGCTGCTGCGGAAGGCCGATTATCCCGGCGGGCGTTTCACCAACGCCTTCGTCGGTTATGACGATGAATCGCGCGCCGCGGTGCTCGAGCTGACGCACAACTGGGACACGCGGTCCTACGACATGGGCACCGGCTTCGGCCATGTCGCAGTGGAAGTCGAGGATGTCTGCAAGGCCTGCGACGAGGTGAAGAAGCGCGGCGGCAGGGTCACGCGCGAGCCGGGGCCGATGAAGCACGGCACGACGGTAATCGCCTTCGTCGAGGATCCGGACGGCTACAAGATCGAGTTCGTGCAGCGCAAGGCTGCCGCCTGAGTTTCAGGCCGGCGCCGCGACGGCGTCGGCGATGCGCACGAAATCCGCGACCGACAGTTCCTGCGCCCGTGCGCCGGCGTCGATGCCGAGCCGCGCGAATTGTTCCGCCGTGACCATGCCCTTCAGCGTGTTGCGCAGGGTCTTGCGGCGCTGGCCGAAGGCGCGGGCGACGACTTCCGCCAGCATCGCCTCGTCGCGCGCCGGATGCGGCGGCGTCGCGAACGGCAGCAGCCTTGCCACGGCCGAATCGACTTTCGGCGCCGGCTCGAAGGATTCCGGCGGCACGTCGATCAGCTTTTCCATGTCGAAACGGTACTGCAGCATGACCGACAGCCGGCTGAACCCGGCGTCGCCGGGCGCGGCGACCATGCGTTCGACGACTTCCTTCTGCAGCATCACGTGGACGTCGCGGATGCGTCCGGCGAATGCGGCAAGGCGGAACAGCAGCGGCGTGGAGATGTTGTAGGGCAGGTTGCCGACCACGCGCAGGCCTTCGCCCACCGCCGCGAAATCGAATTCCAGCACGTCGCCTTCGTGGATCAGCAGCCGCTCCGGCGGATGGCGCTCGCGCAGCCGCGCGATCAGGTCGCGGTCGATTTCGACGACATGCAGGCGGTCGAGCCGGTCGAGCAGCGGCGCGGTGAGCGCGCCGAGGCCGGGGCCGATTTCCACGACAGTGTCGTCGCGCTGCGGCCGGACGGCCTCGACGATGCTCGCGATGACACCCTCATCGACCAGGAAATTCTGGCCGAACCGTTTCCGCGGAACGTGCCGGGCCGTGCGCCCGCTCATGCGGCGCGCCGGCCATGCAGCGCCAGTTCGGCCGCCAGTTCGACCGCCGCCACCAGGCTTTCACAGCTGGCCTTGCCGGTGCCGGCGAGATCCAGCGCGGTGCCGTGGTCGACCGAGGTGCGGATGACCGGCAGGCCGAGGGTGATGTTGATGCCGCCGCCGAAGCTCGCGTACTTGAGTACCGGCAGGCCCTGGTCGTGGTACATCGCCAGCACGCAGTCGCAGTGCTTCAGCTTTCCGGGCTGGAACAGCGTGTCCGCGGGCAGGGGGCCCTCGAGCAGGCAGCCTTCGCCGCGCAGTTGCTCGAGCACCGGAACGATGACGTCGATTTCCTCGCGGCCGAGATGTCCCGATTCGCCGGCGTGCGGGTTGAGCCCGGCGACGAGGATCCGCGGCCGGGCAATCCCGAAGCGCGACACGAGATCGCCGTGCAGCACGCGCAGCGTGCGCTCCAGGCCTTCGTGCGTGATCGCGCCGGGGACGTCCCGCAGCGGCAGATGGGTGGTGGCCAGCGCGACGCGCATGCCGCCGCCGGCAAGCATCATCACCACCTGCGGCACGCCCAGCCGCCCGGCGAGGAACTCGGTATGGCCGGTGAAGGGGATGCCGGCCTCATTGATGACCGCCTTGTGCACCGGCGCGGTGGCCATCGCGTCAAAGCGGCCGTCGCGGCAGCCGTCGGCGGCGATTTCGAGAGTGCGCAGCACATAGGGGCCGTTGGCCGGATCAAGCTTGCCGGGATGCGCGGGCCGGACCAGCGGCACATGCAGCACGGAAAAACCGGCGGCATCGGCGGCGCCGGTCCAGCGCGGGAATGCGGGGTCGGGGAGCCCGATCCGGCGGGCGCGTTCCCGCAACAGTCCTTCGTCGGCGATGAACACCACCCGCGCCGGCAGTGTGCGCCGGGCCAGCATCGCGCAAAGTTCCGGGCCGATGCCCGCGGGCTCGCCTGCGGTGACGGCGACCAGCGGGGAGGGAGGTTGCCCGGCGGAGCTCATGGCGCGGGTGGTGCGTCAACTTTCTTCAAGGCGCCGCTCCACGTAGGCACTGTCGCGCAGCTGGCGCACCCATTCCTGATAGGCCTCGTCGGTCTTGCGCTCGCGCAGCGCCTGGCGGGCGTTCATGCGCTGTCCTTCGCGGGTCATGTCCTGGCTGCGGCGTTCCAGCACTTCGATCACGTGCCAGCCGAAGGGGCTGCGCACCGGCGCGCTGATTTGGCCGGGTTTCAGGGCATTCATCGCCTGTTCGAACTCGGGCACGGTGTCGCCGGCATTGAGCCAGCCGAGATCGCCGCCGCGCGAAGCGCTGCCGTCCTCGGAATTGGCGCGCGCCAGCTCGGCAAAATCGGCCTTGTTGTCGAGCCGCTCCTTCAGCGCCAGCAGGCGGTTGCGGGCTTCGGTTTCGGACACCAGCTCGTTGGTCTTGATCAGGATGTGGCGGGCGCGGGTCTGCTGGACCATGATTGGCGCCTGGCCGCCGCGGCGTTCGTTGAGGTGGAGGATGTGGAAGCCATTGGGGCTGCGCAGCAGTTCGGTCATCTGGCCGGCCTGCAGCGGACGCAGGGCTTCGAGAAACAGCGTCGGCAGCCGTTCGCTTTCCCGCCAGCCGAGCAGGCCGCCCTGGAGCGCCTCCGGCGCGTCGGAAAACGCCGCCGCGACCTGGCGGAAATCGGCGCCGCCCTTGAGCTGGGCCAGCGCCTCCTCCGCCCGGGCGCGGCGCGTCTGGAGCTGTTCCGGCGAGGCGTTCTCCGGCACCGAAACCAGGACATGCGACACGTTGAATTCGTCGCCGCGGCCCGGCTGCGCCTGCTGGTTCTGGATGAAACCGTCGATTTCGGACTCGGTGATGACGATTTTCTGCGCGACCTCGCGCTCGCGCAGCCGGGCCAGCGTGATTTCGCTGCGGATGTCTTCGCGGAACTTGTCGAACGGCACGCCGTCGCGTTCCAGCGCCGCGCGCATCTGTGCCGGCGAGAGTTTGTTGTCCGTGGCGATCCGCGCCAGCGCCTTGTCGAGTTCGGCGTCGTCGACGCGCAGGCCGATGTTGCGTGCATGCTGCATCTGCACCCGGTCCCCGATCAGGCGCTCGAGCAGCTGGCGTTCGATCACCTCGCGCGGCGGCGGCGGGGTGCCCTGCTGGCGCAGTTGCCGGAACGCGAAATCGACGCGGGCGGCGAGTTCCTGCCGGGTGATGATTTCGTCATTGACGACGGCGACGATGCGGTCGAGGGTGATGATGGGACGCGGCTTCGCGGTCTGGGCGTGGGCGGCGGCGGCCAGTACCGTGGCGCAAAACAGGAGCAGGGAAAATCGGAGTCGCATGTTGAATCCAGAAATATCAGATTGTCCGGCACGGCAGCGCTAGAACACACCCGGTACATTGTATTGGACCGGCGCTGCCGTGCGGGGATCCAGCGTCTTGTAGCCGCTGATGTTGCGGAACAGGACTTCCGTCGGGTTGGTGCCGATGCTCGAGATCCCGCTCAGTTCGAGCTGGACGAAAACCGAGGTGCTGGCGGCCGAGGTCGTGGTGGCGAAGCGGTGGCCGACGATGCGCAGGGCCCAGCAGCGGTCATTGTATTCGACGCCGGCCAGCGCTTCCAGGGTCCGGTTGTCGCGGATCGAATAGTTCCAGCGGGCGACGGCGGTCCAGCGGCCGTCGATCGGCCATTGCGCCGAAATGTCGGTCTGGCGCAGCGTGTTGGCGGTGTCGCGGTAGGCCAGGTTCAGCACCTTGCCGGCCTGCGGCTGGTAACGTCCGGCGATGTTGAATTTCTGGGTCTGCTTGAGGTCGGTGTTGTACTGCCAGCCGGCTTCTGTGGTCCAGTTCTTCGCGATGTTGCCGCTGATCACCGCGAGCACGTCGGAACTGTTGCTGTCGCGGGCGCGGGGGGCGATCCCCGGCAGCGTCACCTGCTGCGACTGGAAGTAATAACGCTGCGCCAGCGCCACGCGCAGGCGCTCGATGCCGGTGCTGGCGTCGATGAAACGGGAACTGATGCCGGCGGTCAGCTGGTTGGCGTCATTGACGCGGTCGCTGCCGCTGAACTGGTTCTCCGTGAACAGCGTCGCGAAATTGACGTCCTGCAGGCCGCTTTCGAAATTCGGCAGGCGGCTCTGGTCCTTGTACGGGATGTACACGTAATAGGCCCTGGGCTCCAGTGTCTGGATCAGCGCCTGGCCACCGGCCTGCATTTCACGCTCGAACACGACACCGGTCTCCGCGCTGAACGTCGGCAGGGCCCGCGTGCTGTCTTGCAGATTCGTGGTGTTGTTTGCACCCATGGCATAACGCGTTATATGGGCGCCGATTTTCGGCGTCACAAACGCAAACGCGTTCTGCAGGGGCAGCGAAAAGCTGGGGTTGATGACCATCCGCTGGCCGTTGATCAGCGACGGATGATCAAAAGCCGTGTAGCTGCCGAGGAAATCGAAATCCCCGATGCGGGTGCCCAGGCGCTGCGCGGACAGCGTGAGCTGCGGCTGGCGGTTGTAGGGCGCCACCAGGGGCGCCAGCGGATCCGACTGCAGCGTCTGCCAGCGCTGGGTGAAGGCCGAGAAGCTGTAGGTGCCGCCATTGCCCCAGGTGCCTCCGCGAGCCAGGGTCAGGTCGTTGGTCAGGTAGACCTGGGAGGTCACGGCGACCTGGGTCGAGAGGTCGGTGAAATAGCTGCCGTCGGACACGCGGTTGACGTTGAAGGTGCCGCTCCAGCCGCGGCCGAGGGTCTGCTGGTGCTTGGCGAAAATGCCCCAGCGGTCGCGGCTGACCTGGTGATCGTTGGGAAGGATTTCCGTGCGCGCCTCGCCCTGCCAGCTCGGATTCAGATAGCGGAACTCGGCACCGAGCTGCAAACCGCGCTTGGTCATGTAGCGGGGGAACAGCGTCGCGTCCATTTCCGGCGCGATGTTCCAGTAATAGGGAACGGTGAACTCGAAGCCGGTGGTATTGGATGTCCGGTAACTCGGCGTCAGGAATCCGGACTTGCGTTCCTGGTGCAGCGAGAACGACAGGTAGGGCGAATAGAAGATGGTCTTGTCGAAGAACACGATGCTGGCGTCGCGCGCGACGCCGACGTCGCGGCTGCGGTCGATGTCGAGCTGGCGGGCGCGGATGAACCAGGCGTCGTTGCCGGGCTCGCAGGTCGTGTAGCTGGCCGTCTGCACGCGGTACTGCCCCGGGCCCTCGAACAACAGCCGTTCCGCGGTGCCGCGGCCATCGTTGTCGCTGAAACGCGCGCCGCCGCTGCCGGACGGCGTGCTGATCAGCATGTAGCGCGGTTGTTCCATGAAGCCGCGGTCGGTCGCGATCTCGTAGCGCAGCGCGTTTCCCTCGATGATCTCGCGGCCCTGTTCGATGCGCACGTTGCCCTTTGCCGTCAGCACGTCGGCCGGCATTTCATGGCGCATCCAGTCCGCGAAAAACGCCTGGCCGCGCTTGCGCAGCCTGGCGCTGCCCTGGGCCTCGATCTCCTTGTCCTGAATGCCCTGCAGGCGGTCCGCCTCGATGAACAGCGGCACCTCGTCGGTGTTGTCCGGCGGAATCAGCAGCAGGGTCGGTTGCGACTTGAGCTTGAGTCCCTGTTCGGCGCCGGCCATCAGCGGCAGCGCGCACAGCACGGCCAGCGCAATCCGGGTTTTTCTCGAGGAGGGCATCGGAGGGGGGTGTCAGGCGAGGTGCTAAAATCTCACAATTCACTGATCGAAGCAACGCTTGAACCCATCTCCGGTGACCGGGCGCGACGAGCGCCTTGAACTGCTTCGCGCATGGCTTGCGGGACTGCTGGCCGGCGCCGATTTTTCCCTTGCGCCGGCATCCGCCGATGCGAGCTTCCGCCGCTATTTCCGGGTCACGTTCGCCGGCGGCACGCGCATCGTGATGGATGCGCCTCCCGATCGCGAAGATTGCCGTCCCTTCGTCAAGGTCGCGCGACTGATGGCGGATGCCGGGCTGCATGTGCCGGAAGTCCGGGAGGCCGATGTCGAGCGCGGATTCCTGCTGCTGTCCGATCTCGGCGGCACCACGTACCTGGAGGCACTGAACGACGGCAATGCGGATGCGCTGTTCGGCGACGCGATCGCGGCGCTGGTGGCCTGGCAGCGGGCGAGCCGTCCGGGCGTGCTGCCGCCGTACGACCGCGATCTGCTGCAGCGGGAAATGGATCTGTTCCCCGACTGGTACATCGGCCGGCACCTGGGCCTCGCGCTGACTTCCGGACAGCGCGGTGCGCTGGCGCGGATCAACGGCCTGCTCGCGGACAGCGCGCTGGCGCAGCCGGCGGTCTACGTGCATCGCGATTACATGCCGCGCAACCTGATGCTGTCTTCGCCCAATCCCGGCGTTCTCGATTTCCAGGATGCGGTGCACGGTCCGCTGACCTACGATGTCGCTTCGCTGTTCCGCGATGCCTTCATCAGCTGGCCGGAGGAGCGCGTGCTGGACTGGGTGGCCCGCTACTGGGAACAGGCGAGACGCGCGGGACTGCCGGTCGATGCCGATTTCGGGGCGTTTTACCGCGCCTTCGAATGGATGGGACTGCAGCGCCACCTCAAGGTGCTCGGCATCTTTGCGCGCATCCGTTACCGCGACGGCAAGCCTGCGTATCTTGAAGACGCACCGCGTTTCCTCGGCTATGCCCGGGCCGTGTGCTCGCGTTATGCCGCCCTGGCTCCGCTTGCGCAGCTGCTCGACGAAATCGAGCGGCGTCCGCCGCAGGTCGGCTACACCTTCTGAACGGGGTTGCCGCGATGAAGGCGATGATCCTGGCGGCGGGGCGCGGCGAACGGATGCGTCCGCTGACCGACCATGTGCCCAAGGCCCTGCTCCGTGTCGGCGGACGGCCATTGATCCAGCGCCTGGTGCAGGCGCTGGTCAAGTCGGGGGTCAATGATCTGGTCGTCAATCTGGCCCATCTCGGCGGGCAGATCGCGGATGTGCTCGGCGATGGCGGCGAGCTTGGCGCGCGCATCGTCTATTCGCGCGAGGCGCAGGCGCTGGAAACCGCCGGAGGCATCGCAAACGCCTTGTCCCTGCTGGGAACCGTACCTTTCATCGCCGTCAATGCCGACGTCTGCACCGACTATGATTTTTCCGGGCTGGTGGTAATGGCCCGCCGGCTGCCGCAACAGGGGGCGCTGGCGCACCTGGTGCTGGTCCCCAATCCGCCGCACCATGCCGCCGGCGATTTTGGCCTGTCCGGCGGATGGGTCACCGCCGATGGCGGCGTGCGTCACACCTTCAGCGGCATCGGGGCCTATCAGCCCGCCTTGTTCGCCGGCATCGCGCCCGGCAGCAGGGCGCGTCTCGCCGATCTGCTGTACGCGGGGATACCGCAGCGGCAGGTGACCGGGGAGCTGTATCCGGGCTACTGGCAGGATGTCGGCACGCCGGAACGTCTCGCGGACGCGGACCGCCGGGCGTCGGCGCGATGATTTCCCGGCCGGATGCCGCGGAGGTCGATGCCGCGCTGGATTTTGATCCGGCCTGGATCGCGGATCTGCGGTCCTGCTGGCTGCAGTTGATGGATGCCGCGGTGTGGGACGATCCGGCCATGACGCGGCTGGGCGATGCGCCGCGGTTGCGCAAACGGTTGCTTGAGCTCGGTGAGCGGCTGAAAAGCCTGATTGCCGATCGTGGCTGGATTCCGCATCCGCGCGAACGTCTGAAAAGCGCGCTGGCGGCGGCGGCCGGTGCGCGCGAGACTTTGTCCGCCGCGGAAAACCTGCTGGCGGGACTCGCCGCCGGACCCGGGGCGGAACGGCTGCACGCGGCGCTGGAGCGGCTGCGGCAACTCGTGGACGGGCCGCTGTCCGCCCGCGAGAACAGCTGGGCGCGACTGCTGGACGCGCAGGTCGGCGACTGAAGCGCGCGGCTATAATCGGTCCATGCAGACACTCACTCCATCGGCCGCGGTTTATGCCGCGCGCCGGGCGCGGCTGGCGGCGATGCTCGGCGACGGCGTCGCGATCGTGCCCACCGCGCCGGAACGCATCCGCAACCGCGATGCGCACTATCCCTACCGCTACGACAGCTATTTCTATTACCTGACCGGTTTTCGCGAACCGGAAGCCGTGCTGGTGCTGACCGGCGGCGCCGCGCCGCAGGGCATCCTGTTCTGCCGGGAAAAAAACGTGGAACGCGAAATCTGGGACGGTCATCGCCACGGGCCGGCGGCCGCGCGCGAAATTTTTGCCTTCGATGCGGCCCACGCCATCGATGAGCTCGATGCGCGCATGTCCGACCTGCTGGCGGACCGCCCGGCGGTGCATGTGCATCTGGGCGGCGACGCCGCCTGGGATGCGCGGGTGCTGGGCTGGATCAACGCGGTGCGCGGCCGCGCGCGCAGCGGCGTCGCCGCGCCGCAGGACATCCGCGATGTGCGTGTGCTGCTCGACGACATGCGCCTGTGCAAGGACGAATACGAGCTGGCGCTGATGCGCCGCGCCGGGGAAATTTCCGGCGCCGCCCATCGTCTGGCGATGCAGGCCACGCGGCCGGGCGCCACGGAATACGAAATCGAGGCCGTGCTCCAGCATGAGTTCCGCCGCTGCGGGGCACAGGCGCCCGCCTACACGCCGATCGTCGCCGGAGGCGCCAATGCCTGCGTGCTGCATTACGTCGAAAACGACGCGACGCTGGCCGATGGCGACCTGTTGCTGATCGACGCCGGTTGCGAACTCGACGGATACGCCTCCGACATCACGCGCACCTTTCCGGTCAACGGCCGCTTCAGCGGCCCGCAGCGCGCGGTGTATGAACTGGTGCTGGCGGCGCAGGCTGCGGCGATTGCCACCGTGAAACCAGGCGCGCGCTGGAATGATCCGCATGATGCGGCGGTGCGCGTGCTGGCGCAGGGCTTCATCGATCTCGGGTTGCTGCAGGGCACGCTGGATGCGGTGCTCGAACAGGAAAGCTACCGTCGGTTCTACATGCACCGCACCGGGCACTGGCTGGGGCTCGACGTGCACGATGCGGGCGAATACAAGGCCGGCGGCGCCTGGCGCGAGCTGCAGCCGGGCATGGTGCTGACCGTGGAGCCCGGCTGTTATGTGCGGCCGGGCCCGGGCGTGCCCGAGGCATTTGCCAATATCGGCGTACGCATCGAGGACGACGCGCTGGTGACGGCCGGCGGCTGCGAAATCCTCAGCGGCAGCGCGCCGAAAAGCATTGCCGACATCGAGGCGCTGATGCATGCCCGCCATGCCTGACTCCGCCGATGTCGTGATCGTCGGCGGCGGCCCGGTGGGCAGTGCCCTGGTGCTGGCGCTGCGCGATCACGGGAAGCGCCCGCTGCTGCTGGAAGCGCAAACGGCGCACAGCGCAGACCGGCGTCCGCTGGCGCTGTCCTACGGCAGCCGGCTGATACTCGAACGTCTGGGAGTGTGGGCGGCGCTGGGAATGTTTGCGACGCCGATACGCGACATCCACGTGTCGCAGCGCGGCGGTTTCGGCCGTGCCAGGCTGGAAGCCGCCGAAACCGGCTTGCCCGAACTGGGTTATGTCGTCGACTACGGCCGGCTTGCGCAGTTGCTGGCGCAGGCGGCTTCGGCTTGTGCGACCTGCCATCACGGTGCGCGCGTGCTGGCTTGGCAGGGCGGCGATCCGGCGCGGGTCCGGTATGAATGCGCGGGTGAACGGCGGGAGCTTGCGGCATCGCTGGTGGTGATCGCGGATGGCGGCGCCGTGTCCGATGCCGCTGCCGAAGACTACCGGCAATGCGCGGTGACGGCGCGGGTGGTGAGTGAGCGCCCGCATAACAACACGGCGTATGAACGTTTCACGCGCCACGGCCCGCTCGCATTGCTGCCGGACGGCGACGGCTGGGCACTGGTGTGGACGACGACGCCCGACCGCGCACGGGATCTGTGCGCCGCGGATGATGATCGCTTCCTGGCGGAGCTGCACAGGGCATTCGGCAATCGCGCCGGGCGGTTTGTCGAAACTTCGGCGCGTGCCAGCCATGCCCTGCATCGGCGGCGCGCATCCTCCGATGCCGCGCATGTGGTTTTCATCGGCAATGCCGCGCAGACGCTGCATCCCGTGGCCGGGCAGGGTTTCAATCTCGGACTGCGCGATGCCTGGGAACTGGCCGGGCATATCCTGGATTCCGCGGACGATGCGCCGGGTTCGCCGGCGTGGCTGCAGGCCTACCGCCGGCGCCGCAGCATCGATCGCGGCGGCGGCATCGGTTTCACCCACGGCCTGGTCAGCCTGTTTTCCAACGACCTGCTGCCGCTCAGCCTGATCCGCGGCACGGGGCTTGCCTTGTTCGGTTGCATGCCGCCGCTGAAAAATTTCCTGGCCCGACGCATGACTTTCGGCGCGCGCGGCTGAAATTTCCGGCGAACCGTTGCGGCCCGACGGTTTGCCGGAGATTTTGCAGGTGGCTTTCGAGCAATGCGCAGTAAATGCCCTGATACCAAGCGGTTTTGCCGCGGGCATGCCGGCGATGCGGCCGGCTGCCGCGTTTGTGCGCGCAGACAAACCGGGCGGCTGCTCAAAAATGAGGCACATTTCCCTTTGCATGCCGCGCCAGTGTGATTACAATGGCGCCCTTTCTTCCGACACCCGTAAAAGAACAACACCGGTGCGCATCGGTTCCCATCAGCTGAAGAACAACCTCATCGTGGCACCGATGGCGGGCGTGACCGATCGCCCCTTCCGCCAGTTGTGCAAGACGATGGGCGCCGGCATGGCGGTGTCGGAGATGGTCGCGAGCAACTCGCTGCTGTGGGGTTCGGAAAAGACCAAGCGCCGCGCCAACCACGACGGCGAGGTCGATCCGATTTCGGTGCAGATTGCCGGGGCCGACCCGCGGATGCTCGCGGACGCCGCCCGCTACAACGTCGATCAGGGCGCGCAGATCATCGACATCAACATGGGTTGCCCGGCGAAGAAGGTTTGCAACGTGATGGCGGGTTCGGCGCTGCTGAAGGACGAGCCGCTGGTCACGCGCATCCTCGATGCCGTGGTCGGCGCGGTCGATGTGCCGGTGACGCTGAAAATCCGCACCGGCTGGGACCGCGATCATCGCAACGCGCGCATGGTGGCGCGCATCGCCGAAAACGCCGGCATCCAGGCGCTGGCGATCCACGGCCGCACCCGTGCCTGCGGCTACAGCGGCGAGGCCGAATACGACACCATTGCCGCGGTCAAGGCCGAGATCCGCATCCCGGTGATCGCCAATGGCGACATCACCACGCCGGAACGGGCCAGGCACGTGCTCGAATACACCGGCGCCGACGCCGTGATGATCGGCCGCGCCGCCCAGGGGCGCCCCTGGATGTTCCGCGAGATCACCCATTTCCTGGAGACCGGCCGCCACCTGCCGCCGCCGGCGGTGGATGAAATCCACCGCGTGCTGGTGGCGCATCTGCACGACCTGTACGGTTTTTACGGCGAGCACACCGGCGTGCGCGTCGCGCGCAAGCACATCTCCTGGTACACCAAGGGCCTGGCCGGGTCCGCGGCGTTCCGCCACGGCATGAACCAGCTGCAGACCTGCGCGGAACAGATCGATGCCGTGAACACGTTTTTTGCAGAACTGTCGGGTCTGGGCGAGCGCCTGACCTATGTGGAGGAACTTGCAGCATGATGAATGAAACCGAAATGGCCCGTGTCGTGCGCCGGGCGATCGACGGCTACTTCCGCGACCTCGACGGCGAGAAGGCCAGCGGCGTGTACGACATGGTCATCGGCAGCGTGGAGAAGCCGCTGCTCGAATCGGTGCTGCACAAGGTGCGCGGCAACCAGTCCCACGCCGCCGCGATGCTCGGCATCAACCGCAACACGCTGCGCAAGAAGATCAAGACCTACAACATCAAGTTCTGACGGGATCCGGGCCGCTCCCGCATCGCCGCAATACGCATTGTCGTAACTTCAAGCAGCCGCACCCATGGCCATCATCAAGCAGGCATTGATCAGCGTTTCCGACAAGGCGGGCGTCGTCGAATTCGCGCGCGGGCTGGCCGGTTTCGGCGTGTCGCTGTTGTCGACCGGCGGCACCGCGAAACTGTTGCGCGACGCCGGCCTCGAGGTCACGGAAGTCGCGGATTACACCGGCTTTCCCGAAATGCTGGACGGCCGCGTCAAGACGCTGCACCCGAAAATCCATGGCGGACTGCTCGGCCGCCGCGATCTGCCCGAGCATGCCGCCGCGATGCAGGAGGCGAGCATTGCGGGCATCGACATGGCGGTGGTCAACCTGTATCCCTTCACGCAGACCGTCGCCAGGGACGGCTGCACGCTGGCCGAAGCCATTGAGAACATCGATATCGGCGGCCCGGCGATGGTGCGCAGTGCGGCGAAGAATCACGAACATGTCGCCGTCGTCACCGACCCGGCGGATTACCCCGGGATACTGAAAGAGATGTCCGGCGCCGGCGGGGCGCTGGGCGCGGAAATCCGGTTCCGCCTGGCGTGCAAGGCGTTTTCGCATACCGCCGCCTATGACGGCGCGATCAGCAATTACCTGACCGCGTTGCAGCCCGACGGCAAAACCGCGGCGTTCCCGCAACGGCTGAACCTGCAGTTCGATCATGTGCAGACCCTGCGTTATGGCGAGAATCCGCACCAGCAGGCGGCCTTCTACCGCGATCTTTCTCCGGCATCCGGCAGCCTCGCCGCCTACCGCCAGCTGCAGGGCAAGGAGCTGTCCTACAACAACATTGCCGACGCCGATGCGGCCTGGGAGTGCGTCAAGACCTTCGACGCGCCGGCCTGCGTGATCGTCAAGCATGCCAACCCCTGCGGCGTGGCGGTTGCGGCCGATGTGGCGGCGGCCTACGAAAAGGCCTTCGCCACCGACCCGACTTCGGCCTTCGGCGGCATCATCGCGGTGAACCGCGCGCTGGACGCGGCCGCGGCGCGGGCGATTTCCGGACAGTTCGTCGAAGTGATCATCGCGCCGCAGATCGCGCCGGAGGCGCTGGAAGTGTTCGCGCAGAAAGCGAACATCCGCGTGTTGGAAGTGCCGCTCGCCGCGGGCGCCAACCGTCACGACCTGAAGCGGGTCGGCGGCGGATTGCTGGTCCAGACGCCGGACCACATGAACGTCGCGCCGGACCAGCTGAAGGTGGTGACCCGGCGCAAGCCGACGGATGCGCAGCTTGCCGACCTGCTGTTCGCCTGGCGGGTCGCGAAGTTCGTCAAGTCCAACGCCATCGTGTTCTGCGGCAACGGCGCGACGCTGGGCGTGGGCGCCGGCCAGATGAGTCGCGTCGATTCCGCGCGCATTGCCTCGATCAAGGCGGAAAACGCCGGATTGAAACTGGCCGGCTCGGTGGTGGCTTCGGACGCGTTTTTTCCGTTCCGCGATGGCGTCGACGTGGTCGCCGCGGCAGGCGCAACGGCGATCATCCAGCCCGGCGGCAGCCTGCGCGATGCGGAGGTGATCGCCGCCGCCGACGAACACGGCATTGCGATGGTCTTCACCGGCTTCCGGCATTTCAGGCACTGATGAAAATCCTGGTCATCGGCGGCGGCGGCCGCGAGCATGCGCTGGCGTGGAAGCTGGCCCGCTCGCCGCGGGTGCAGATGGTCTACGTCGCCCCCGGCAATGCCGGCACTGCGCGCGAGGACGGCGTTCAGAATGTCGCTCTCGACGGAAATCAGCAAATTATTGATTTTATTGAGAAAAATGAAATCGCGCTGACGGTGGTCGGGCCCGAAGCACCGCTGGCTGCAGGTGTGGTCGATGCCGTGCGCGGCGCGGGCCACCGCATTTTCGGGCCGACGCAGAAAGCCGCGCAGCTCGAAAGCTCGAAGGATTTCGCCAAGCAGTTCATGGTGCGCCATCGCATCCCGACGGCGAAACACGCGACATTCACCGATGCCGCGATGGCGCACGCCTACATCGACCGCGAAGGCGCGCCGATCGTGATCAAGGCCGACGGCCTCGCGGCCGGCAAGGGCGTGGTGGTGGC
>CAZHJU010000014.1:0-69316 GCA_964533495.1 uncultured Bordetella sp.
CCAGCCGCAGGTTGGCCTCGGTCATCTCGCGCTTGGCACGGCGCGCCCGGGCCTCGCCCGAGGTCATCTGGCGGTTGATTTCCTTCAATTCCTTGATCGGGATGCCGATGCGCGCCTGCAGATCGACCAGCTTCTGCTGCTGCTCGACCACCGCCGGCTCGAAACGCGCCAGCGCCTCGCTCCACGGCTTGCCGGACTCCACTTCGCCGCGGATCCAGCGCGAGCTGGTTTCCTTGCCCGGAAACTCCTTGATGAAATGCTGGCGCGGCATGCGCGCCTTGTCGATGCACAGCGCCATGATCGTGCGCTCGTAGGTGCGCACCTCCTCGACCAGCTTGCGCACGCCGTCGCAGAGCCCCTCGATCTGCTTGGCCGAAAAGCGGATTTTCATCAGCTCCTCGGAAATCGATTCGCGCGCCTGGATGTACGGGCGCCCGCGCGAGCCGTGCTTCTGCAGGGCGCGCATCATCTTCTGGTAATTGCCGCGGATGTCGGCAAAGTGCTTGAGCGACGCCTCCTTCAGGCGCGCCAGATCCGCGGCGGCGGCGGCGGCCGTCGCGGCGCCGTCGTCGTCCTCGCTTTCCTCGCCGTCCGCCTCCTCCTCGTCGGAAGACTCCTCTTCGGCCACGTCCTCGACGATCGCCTCCTTCATCTCGAGATCGGCCAGGCCGTCGACGACGTCATCGACGCGGATTTCCTCCTTCTCGATCTTCTCGGCCAGCGCGAGGATTTCGGCGATGGTCGTCGGACAGGCGGAAATGGCCAGGATCATGTGGCGCAGGCCATCCTCGATGCGCTTGGCGATTTCGATCTCGCCCTCGCGCGTCAGCAGTTCGACCGACCCCATCTCGCGCATGTACATGCGCACCGGATCGGTGGTGCGGCCGAATTCCGAATCCACGGTCGACAGCGCGGCCTCGGCCTCCTCGACGGCGTCCTCATCGGCGACCGCCGGCGTGGATTCCGACATCAGCAGCGTCTCGGCATCCGGCGCCTCGTCGTAGACCTGGATGCCCATGTCGTTGATCATGCCGATGATGTTCTCGATGGCCTCGGCATCGAGCATGTCATCCGGCAGGTGGTCGTTGATCTCGGCGTACGTCAGGTAACCGCGCTCCTTGCCGAGCACCACCAGGTTCTTCAGCCGCAGGCGGCGCGCTTCCGCGTCCGCCGGGGAAAGTTCACGCCGCTCGAACTCCTTCACCAGCGCGCGTTCGCGCGCCGTCAGGCCGCGGGTCGGACGCTGTTTGCCGCCCGGCTTGGCAACCGCGGCGGCCGGTTGCGGAGCGGCCTTGTCGAGCTTCTGCGCCGCGGCCTTGACCTTGGCCAAGGCCTGCTTGGCCACAGCCTTGAAATTCGCGAGCCGCTGTTCCTTGCGCAGCACCGCCCTGGATTTCGCCGCCGCCTTGGGCGCCGGTTTCCCCTTGGCCCTGGCGGCAGCCGCGCGCGGCTTCGCGGCGCGGGCACGTTGCGGCGCCTTGGCCTTGGCTTTCACCGCCTTGGTTTTGGACGCGGGACGCGATTTCGCCTTGGCCGCGGCCTTTGCGGAACCTGTCTTCGCACGCGCGGCGTTCTTCGCCTTGGCGGACGCCTTGGCGGATTTCGTCTTGGCGTTTTTTGCCTTGCTTGCCTTGGATTTGGGGGCTTTGGATTGCTTGGCCATGAATTAGGCTCCGCCGGACAACGGTTCGGTGAAAAACCGTAAATTATACCTTAAACGACACTCTCTGACACCTGCAAAACACCCAATCAAGACCCTGTTTTACAAGGGTTTTTACCTCGATCCGGACCCGCGGATCAGGCCTTGACCACCGGTACTGCGGCGCGCGCGGTCCGGAACCTGCGGATTCGACCCAGAACCTGCTGCCACGCATCCTGGAATTCGGCCTCCCGCTCCGCCACGGAAGGCAGTTGCTCCATGATCTTCAACGCCCGCGCTTCCGCCAGCTGCATCGCGGATTCCAGCGGTGTCCCGCGGAATATCTCGCCAAGTTTCACGCCCTCGGCCTGCTGATCCAGTGCCTGCAGCAGGGGATCGAGGATTTTCCAGTCCTCCCGGTCCAGTTCCGGAACCGACAGTTCGATGCCGCTTGCCAATTCAGCACGATCGATCGAGGCGCCAAGCCGCGGATCGCAGACGATCAAGTCCAGCATGGTGCGCAAGATGGACGGCTTCACCGCCGTGGGACGCCGCTGCGGCACGGGGGCCGGTTGCCCGTGGATGCCGAACTGGGCATCCAGTTCCTGCAGCATCACGCCGGCCAGTTGCGCCAGTTCCTTGCGGATCAACAGCGACAGCATCGGCGCGGCGATCTGCTTCACCAGGGGTTTCGCCAGCTCGGCCAGCTTTGCCCGTCCCTCGGACGTCTGCACATCGGTCCGGGACACCAGTTCCTGGATCAGAAATTTCGACAGCGGATCCGCCCTGCCCAGCAGCGCCTCGAATGCCGCCTTGCCGTGTTTGCGGACATAGGTATCGGGATCCTCGCCATCGGGCAGAAACAGGAAACGCAGCTGCTTGCCGTCCGCCAGTTGCGCCAGGCTGTTTTCCAGCGCCCGCCAGGCCGCACGCCGGCCCGCGGCATCGCCATCGAAACAAAATACCACTTCGTCGGACTGGCGCAGCAGTTTCTGCACATGCACCGGCGTCGTCGCCGTGCCCAGCGCCGCCACCGCGTATTCGACGCCGGCCTGGGCCAGCGCCACCACATCCATGTAACCCTCGACCACGATCACGCAGCCGGCGTCACGGATCGCGCGCCGCGCCTGGAACAGCCCGTACAGCTCCCGCCCCTTCTCGAACACCGGGGTTTCCGGGGAATTCAGGTACTTGGGTTCGCCCTCGCCAAGCACCCGCCCGCCAAAGCCGATGATGTTGCCTTTGACATCGACGATCGGGAACATGATGCGGTCGCGGAACATGTCGTAACGCCGCCCCTCCTCGTTCTGCTTGACCAGTCCGGCGGTATTCAATGCCTTGTCGGCGTAATCGGGAAACACCTGCTCAAGGTTCTGCCAGCCGTCGGGCGCGTATCCGATGCCGAAGCGTTTCGCGATCTCACCCGAAAGCCCGCGCTTTTTCAGGTAATCGATGGCGCGCGGCGCGTCCTTCAGCTGGCCCCGATAGTACTGCGCGGCCTGCAGCAGCACGCCGTACAGATCCTGCCCCTCCCCGGCACGGTGCTGCGCCTGTCCGGAACGCGCCTCCTCCGGCACCTGCATGCCGACACTCTGCGCGAGATCCTTCACCGCGTCGACAAAGCCCAGTCCCCCGTACTCCATCATGAATCCGATGGCGGTGCCGTGGGCGCCACAGCCGAAGCAGTGATAGAACTGCTTCGTCGGGCTGACCGTGAACGACGGGGATTTTTCGGTATGGAAAGGGCAGCAGGCCGCGTAATTCGAGCCGGTGCGCTTGAGTTTCACGTACCGGTCGATGACCTCGACGATATCGACGCGGCCGAGCAGATCCTGGATGAACGACTGCGGAATCATGCGCGCTACAGAGGGCTCCGTTCCGGAATCCGCAGCCTGCCACAGACCGCGGTGATCACGGCATTATAGGGTAGCGTGGAAAACCCGCCTTGCCGTAAAAATCATCAATAAAACAATAACTTATGATTTTACGAGATGCGCCTTGACTGCGGCGGACACCTTACCCATGTCGGCGCGCCCGGCCAGCTTCGGCTTCAGCAGGGCCATCACCTTGCCCATGCCGGCCGGCCCCGTGGCGCCGGACTCGGCAACCGCCGCCGCAACCGCGGCGGCAATCTCGTCATCCCCCAAGGCCTGCGGCATGTAGGCCTGCAACAGCTCGAGTTCCTGCTTTTCCCTGTCGGCGAGATCCTGGCGCCCGCCCTGCTCGAACTGGGTGATCGAGTCGCGGCGCTGCTTGATCATTTTTTCGATCACGCCCAGCACGTCGGCGTCGGTCAGCGTCTTGCGTTCATCGACCTCGCACTGCTTCAGCGCCGCCGTCAGCAGGCGGATGGTGTCGCGGCGCGCGGCATCGCCGCTGCGCATCGCGGCCTTGAGGTCATCATTGATCTGATCGCGCAATCCCATGGTGTGCTCTCCAGAAACGACAAAAGGGTGCGAGGACTGGCCTCTGCACCCTTTGGCGGAACGGACCGGAAACTCAGTACAGTTTCGGCGGTAACAGCTGCGAACGCAGGCGCTTGTGCGTGCGCTTCACGGCGGCGGCCAGCTTGCGCTTGCGCTCGGCGGTGGGCTTCTCGTAGAACTCGCGGGCGCGCAGCTCTGTCAGCAGGCCCGTCTTTTCGACGGTGCGCTTGAAACGGCGCAGGGCCACTTCAAACGGCTCGTTTTCCTTGACGCGTACGGTGGTCATGAAACCTCGGGGCTGAATTCGGAAAAACGCGTATTATAACCACATCCCCGCAATAATCACAGGGGCGGGCTCAGAAACGGATTTTACGGAAACCTTCCGGACCGTTCCGGCATTGCCTGCCCGGATCCCCGTGCTCGTACTCGGCATCGAAACCTCCTGCGACGAAACCGGCATCGCGCTGTATGACACTAGCCGCGGCCTGCTTGCCCACGCCCTGCATTCCCAGGTTGCGCTGCATGCCGACTATGGCGGGGTGGTTCCGGAACTGGCCTCCCGCGACCATATCCGGCGGGTGCTGCCGCTGACCCGGACGGTGCTGCGCGACGCGGGCGCCAGGCTGGCCGACCTGGACGCCGTCGCCTACACCGCAGGCCCGGGGCTGGCCGGCGCGCTGCTGGTCGGCGCCGGCATCGGCGCGAGTCTCGCCCACGCCCTGGGTATTCCGGCCCTGCCCATACACCACCTCGAAGGCCATCTGCTGTCTCCCCTGCTCGCCGAACCGGCGCCGCAGTTCCCGTTCATCGCCCTGCTGGTCTCCGGCGGCCATACCCAGCTGATGCAGGTCAAAGGAGTGGGTGACTACTCACTTTTGGGCGAAACGCTGGATGACGCGGCCGGGGAAGCCTTCGACAAATCCGCGAAGCTGCTCGGACTGGGTTATCCCGGCGGGCCGGCCGTGGCAGCGCTCGCGGCTTCCGGCCGGGCCGGGCGGTTCACGCTGCCGCGGCCGATGCTGCGCGGCGACAACCTCGATTTCAGCTTCAGCGGCCTGAAGACCGCGGTGCTGACCGCCGTCCGCGACCTGCCGCCCGACGGCCAGGCCCGGGCGGATCTTGCCGCCGAGCTGCAGGCGGCCATCGTCGATGTGCTGGTCGGAAAATCGATGGCGGCGGTCGAGCAGACCGGCGTCCCGCGGCTGGTGGTGGCCGGCGGCGTCGGCGCCAACCGCCGGCTGCGCGAACGGCTGACCGCGGCGGCCCGGCGCCTGGGTTGCGCGGTGTTTTACCCGCCGTTCGAATTCTGCACCGACAACGGCGCCATGATCGCCTTTGCCGGCGCCCTGCGCCTGCAGCAAGACCAGCGCCCGGCGGCAGCCGGTTTCACCGTGCGCCCGCGCTGGGACCTCGCCAGCCTGTCAAAAGCCTAGTTTTCCGCCTTCGCGCCCAGCCGGCTTTCCCTGCCGGCGATCAGGTTGCGGATGTTCGAACGGTGGCGCCAGACCAGCAGCGCCGCAATCACCGTGACTGCCGCAAAAAACGGATGCGCCGCATTGAACAGGATCAGCGCGAAAAACACCGCGAACAGCGCCGACACCAGCGCCGCCAGCGACGAGTAACGGAAGAACACCACGATGGTGATCCAGGTCGCCAGCGTACCCAGCGCCAGTATCCAGTTCAGTGCCAGCAGCACCCCGAGCGCGGTGGCCACGCCCTTGCCGCCGCGGAAGGCATGAAACACCGGAAACATGTGGCCGCCAATCACCGCCACCGCCGCCACGGCCATCGCCATCGGCGCGGCATCGGGCATGCACGATCCTGCGACGTAAACCGCGAGCCAGCCCTTGGCGCTGTCCCCCAGCAGCGTCAGCGCGGCGGCCGACTTGCGCCCGCTGCGCAGCACGTTGGTCGCGCCGGGATTGCCGGACCCGTATTCGCGCGGATCCGGCAGGCGGAAGGCCTTGCTGACGATCACCGCAAAAGAGACCGAGCCGGTCAGATAGGCCGCAACGGCGACGATTAGTAGTGCCAAGTGATTTCCCCTAGAATGGCGCCGGACATTTTAGCCCAACGCGGTCCGCCGCCCGGCACATGGACACCATATTCATCAGCGAACTGCGCATCGACACCCGCATCGGCATCTACGCGCAGGAAAGGCAGGTGCCGCAGACCATCCAGCTCGACCTCGAGATCGGACTGCGGGGCGAGCATGCCGCGCACAGCGACCGCATCGAGGACACCATCGACTATGCCGAGGTCGTCGCCCGCATCCGGCGGCTGTTCGCAAACAGGCACTTTGACCTGCTCGAGCATGCCGCGGAATCGATCGCACAGCTGGTGACCGGGGACTTCAAGGCGCCGTGGCTGCGCGTCACCATCGCCAAGCTGTCGCCGCTGGCCGGCGTGAAGAGGCTCGGCGTCACCATCGAGCGCGGCAAAAAAGCCTGAGCGCCGCGCGGCCTCAGCCCCGCGGATGATGTTTCGCATGCAGCTGCTTCATGCGCTCCCGCGCGACATGGGTGTAGATCTGCGTGGTCGAAATGTCGGAATGCCCGAGCAACAGCTGCACCACGCGCAGGTCGGCGCCGTGGTTCAGCAGATGGGTGGCGAAGGCATGGCGCAGCGTGTGCGGTGAAACCGGCTTGCCGATTCCCGCCTGCGCGGCGTAGCGCCGCAGCAGGTGCCAGAAAGCCTGGCGCGTCATCGCGTCCGCCCGGCCGGTGACGAACAGGGCATCGCTGGTCCGTCCGCCCAGCAGCAGCGGCCGCGCTTCGCGCAGGTAGCGCTCCAGCCAGGACAGCGCCTCCTCGCCCAGCGGCACCAGCCGCTCCTTGGAACCCTTGCCCAGCACCCGCACCACGCCCATGTCGCGGCTGACCTGCGGCACCTTCAGCGTCACCAGTTCGGACACACGCAGGCCGCTGGCGTAGAGCACTTCCAGCATCGCCCGATCGCGCAGGCCCAGCGGCCGGTCCAGGTCAGGCGCCGACAGCAGGCTCTCGACGTCCGCCTCGGTCAGCGTTTTCGGCAGCGGCCGCGGCAGTTTCGGGGTGTCGATGCGCAGCGTCGGATCGGCCTTGACCGTGTTCTGGCGGACTGCGTTGCGGTAGAACCGCTTCAGCGCCGACAGCAGCCGCGCGGCGGTGGAAGCCCGCGCCCTGGTGCGGAAACGGTGCGCGAGATAGCCCTGTATTGCCGCCTGGTCCGCCGCCAGCAGATCCAGGCCCTGCGGCTCCAGCCAGCCGGCGAACTGCTTCAGGTCGCGGCGATAGCTGTCCAGCGTGTTGCGGGCGAGGCCGTCCTCCAGCCACAGCGCATCGCAGAACTCGTCAATCAGCCGCAGCGAGGAAGCCTTCATGCCGCAGCAGCCAGCGTTTGACCGTCAGCGGGAAATCCTTCCGCCCGCCCATGAAACCGCCCAGCCCGCCTCCCGCGGCAAGCACGCGATGGCAGGGCACGACCAGCGGCACCGGGTTCGTGCCGCAGGCGCCGCCCACGGCCCGCGCGCTGCTTTGCAGGCACGCTGCGATTTTTCCATAAGTTATTGTTTTTAAAGGAAAAAGTTTTTCTATTTCGCGCCATACCCGTTGCTGGAACGCAGTGCCATGCAGGCGGTAGGGTAACGCGAAATGATGCTGCGGATCGGCCAGATAACGTTCGATCTCGCGGCAGGCGCGCTCGGCCACGCGGTCGTGCGGAGCGCGCTGCGCGGTATGCCGCGGCAGGTAACGGATTTCCGTGACATGCCCGTCGTCGGTGGCGATCGCCAGCACGGCAAACGGTGTCAAGTAACGCGTCTCGACGCGCGCCCGACCCGCGGTCATGCCGGTGCGGCCGCCGTTCCCCGGCGCAGTTTCTGCATCACCACCACCAGCGCGACCAGCGAGGCGCCGATCAGGTCCGAAGTCGTGGTCGGATAGACCAGCGCAAGGCCGGCGACGATCAGCATCCAGCGTTCGACGACATTGGTCCTGCGCAGCAGCCAGCCCTGCAGTCCGCCGGCCAGCGCGAGTACGCCGATGACCGCGGTGACCGAGACGACCGCGATGGACCCCCAGTCCGCCTGCGCCAGGTTCTTGAAGGAACCGCCGAGGAGCAGGCCCGCGCCGGACGGATCGAGCACGAACATGAACGGCACCAGGAAGGCCGGCGCGCAGTATTTCCAGGACAGCAGCGTCGTGCGGTACGGCCCGCCACCGGTGATCGCCGCCGCGGCGAATGGCGACAGCGCGGTGGGCGGCGACACTTCCGACAGCACCGCATAGTAGAAAATGAACATGTGCGCGGCGAAGTCCGGCACGCCGAGCTTGATCATCGCCGGCGCCGCAACCACCGCGCAGATGATGTACGAAGCCGTCACCGGCACCGCCAGGCCGACGATCCACACGATCAATGCCGTGTAGAAGGCGGTCAGCAGCAGTTTCATGTCATGCAGCAGCTCCGGCGTATTCGCCGCGCCGAACACGGTCAACAGGGTCACCAGCCCCTGCGCGCCGGAATCGGCGTAATCCAGCACGATCGCGCTGAACTTCAGGCCGAGGCCGGTCAGCGTCACCACGCCGACGATGATGCCGGCGGATGCGCAGGTCATCGCGACGTTGAGCACGCCCACCGAACCCGCCTCCAGCGCCTTCACGAAGCCCGATTCCCAGAACCCCCTGATCCAGGCCATGCGGCCGCGGAACCAGTCATAGGGAATCAGGGCCGAATCGCTGCGGAAGAACGAAAACAGCGCGGTGACGACCGTGGCGTAGAACACCGACAGCACCGGCGAATAGCCCATCAGCAGGAACACGACGATCGACACCAGCGAAACGAAGTGGTACCAGTATTTTTTCGCCAGTTCGAGCGGGCGGTGATGCTTCTCGAGGGCCACCGCGCGCATGTTGAACTTGCGCGCGTCGATTTCGACCATGATGAAAATCCCGAGATAGAACAGCAGGGTCGGGATCGTCGCCATCAGGATCACGTCGAGGTACGAAATCTTCAGGAACTCCGCGATCAGGAATGCCGCGGCGCCGAGGACCGGCGGCGAGATGATCGCGCCCAGCCCGCCGGCCGCCAGCAATCCGCCGGCCGCCTCCTTGCCGTAACCTGCCTTGGCCAGCAACGGATAGGCCACCGCGCCGATGGTCACCGTGGTGGCGACGCCGGAACCCGAGGGACCGCCGAGCAGGAACGAGGACATCACCACCGCGCGTCCCGCGCTGGAGGGCTTGCCGCCCATCGCCGCGAACGAGAAATCGAGGAAAAACTTGCCGGCGCCCGAAAACTGCAGGAAGGCGCCGAAAATGGTGAACAGGATGATCAGCGTCGAGGACACGTCGACCGCGACGCCGAATATGCCCTCCAGCGTCATGTACAGCGCGCCGGTAAGCCGCGCGATGTCATAGCCCTTGTGCGTCCAGGGCTGGGGCAGATAGGGGCCGAACAGCGCGTAGGCCAGGAACAGCAGCACGATGAACGGCAGTATCCAGGTCGAGCTGCGGCGGTTGGCCTCGAGAATCAGCACGATCAGCGCCACGCCCAAGATCTGGTCCATCAGCAGCGGCGTCACCGCGCGATCGCCGAACTCGTCGCCCCAGTACAGCATGTAGGCCACCACGGCGATCGAGGCGATCGCAAAAATGACATCCCACCACATCAGCCGGTGGCGGAAACGTCTGGCGATCGGGAACAGCAGGAACGTCAGCGCCAGCGCGAAAGCGACGTGGACCGGACGCAGTATGTAGGCCGGCACGATCTCCACAGCAGCATAGAGATGGAACAGCGACATGATCACGGCCGCCGCGGTGAGCATCACCGCCAGCGCGCCGCGATAGCGGTTGTGCGCCCCCTCTTCCTCTTCGATCAGTTCCTCGACGCGTTTGAGCGCCTCTTCACTGATCCCGCCGGCATCCGCCGCCCCGGTGCTGTGATCGGCCATCGTGAAGCCCCCTCCGGTGTTTTTTGTGCCGAAATCATAACATGTGAACTCCGGCTCGCCGCCCGCCGCAGGCCGCAAAAAACAAAACCCCGCCGGCAAGCGGCGGGGTTTCGGGGTGATCCGGCTTCCCTGCCCTTACTGCAGCTTGACGCCTTTTTCCTTGAAGTATTTCAGCGCGCCGGGATGGAAAGGCACGGGGGTCGCGGCGGTCTTCTGGTTTTCGAACTTGAGGTTGGCCGCCTCCTTGTGCACGGCGACGAGTTCGGGCTGCTTCTCGAACAGCGTCTTGACGATGTTGTAGGCGGTTTCGTCGCTCATGTTGGCATGCGTCACCAGGATGTTCATCACCGTCGCCTGCTTGTTGTCGGCGGCCATACCGCTGTAAGTGGCGCGCGGAATGACGTCCTCGACATACAGGTTGCCGTACTTCTTGTTCATCGGGCCCACGGTTTCCGCATGGTCGATCATCTTGATCTTCACGCCGGGAGTCGCCGCCAGATCGGTCACCGCCGCGGTCGGCAGGCCGCCGACCCAGAAGAAGGCATCGATCTTCTTGTCCTTCAGCGCATTCACCGATTCGGCGACGCCGAGGCGCTCGCGCCGCATGTCCTTGTCGCGGTCGAGGCCGGCCGCCTGGATCACGCGGAAGGCCATCACCTCCGTCGCGCTGCCCGGCGAGCCGGTGGACACGCGCTTGCCCTTGAGATCCTTCATCGCATTGACGCCGGTGCCCTCGATGCTGACCACGTGCATGCGGTTCGGATAGAGGATCGCCAGCGTGCGCAGCTCGACCTTCTTGTCCTTGAACTTGTCGACGCCCTTGTAGGCATCCAGCGCCGCGTCGGTCATCGACAGCCCGATATAGGGCTTGCCGGTGCCGATCAGTTGCAGGTTGGCCACCGAACCGCCGGTGACTTCGGCGGTCGCCGCCATGCCGGGCACGTATTTCGACAGCACATTGGCCATGCCGCCGCCGAGCGGGTAATACACGCCGCCGGTGCCGCCGGTGCCGATCGAGAGATTCACCTTCTCCTGGGCCGCTGCCGGCATGGCGACGAGCGCGCACGCGGCGAGCGTCAGGGCTTTCAGCAATTGACGCATGATGTCCTCCTAAGGGTTGTTATCAAGACTGTGGGCTGAAGAGTGTAGGAACATTCACCGGGGTTGGTCAACCGGGGTCCGCCCCCGGTCCCCTTACTTCGCGAACAGCTGCGACATGTCCCGGAAAGCCTTGAATTCCAGCGCATTGCCGCAGGGGTCGAGGAAAAACATCGTCGCCTGCTCGCCCACCTGCCCCTTGAACCGGATATGCGGCTCGATGACGAATTTCGTGCCCGCCCGGGCCAGCCTGTCGGCCAGGGCCTGCCATTCCGTCATGGGCAGGACCGCCCCGAAATGACGCACCGGCACATTGTCGCCGTCGACGGCGCTGGTGCTGCGGTGCCCGACTTCGCCGGGTGCGAGATGGGCGACAATCTGGTGCCCGTAAAAATCGAAATCGACCCAGTCCCCGGACGACCGTCCCTCCGGGCAGCCGAGCAGGCCGCCGTAGAACGCGCGGGCCTTGGCAAGATCATCGACGGGGAAGGCAAGATGGAAAGGCGGCTGGTGCATGATCGGAAAATCCGTAAACGTGAAAGCGCGTATTCTACGTTCTTCCCGAAAAAAACAGTCCTCCCGAACACATGGCTCCGAACCACTGCCCGACACTCGCCGCCCACGGCTGCAGCATGCCGCAGATGGGCTTTGGCACTTCGCAGCTCGGCGACTGCGGCGACCTTGTCGCCACCGCCCTCCGGCTGGGCTACCGCCACATCGACACCGCCTGGAAATACGGCTCGGAAAAAGGCGTGGGCGCCGGCATCCGCGCCTCCGGCGTGCCGCGCAGCGAAATCTTCCTCGTCACCAAGGTCTCCCATGAATACCTGCGGGCCGCCGACTTCGCGCGTTCCGTCGACGACAGCCTGAAAAACCTGCAGGTCGACCATGTCGATCTGCTGCACGTGCACTGGCCCAGCACCGACGGCGTGCCACTGGCGGAAACCATGACCGCGCTGGCCCGCGCGAAACGCGAAGGACTGACCCGCCACATCGGCGTCGCCAACTTCAACATCGCGCTGCTGGAGGAAGCCCGCAGAGCCTGCCCGGAACCGCTGGCCGTCCTGCAGGCCGAGTACCACCCCTATCTCGACCAGCGCAGGATCCTCGACTACTGCCTGCAACACGGCATGATCTTCACCGCCTACTGCCCGCTGGCCCGCGGCCGACTGTTCGGGGATCCCGTCCTGGTGGACATTGCAAAGGAGAAAAGCAGAACCATCGCCCAGGTCGTGTTGCGCTGGCTCGTCCAACAGGGCAACATTGCACCCATCCCGCGCTCTTCGAATCCGGAACGCATCGCGCAAAACCTCGACGTGTTCGATTTCACGCTCACCGCCGACGAGATGAAACGCATCCATGCGCTGGCACGGCCCGACGGCCGCATTGCCAATCCGGCGGGCCGTGCGCCGGCGTGGGATTGAACCCGGCAGCACCGCAGCACACTCAAGCAGTCAAAATACGGAGGAAGTTCATGAAAATCAGCACGTTCGCAAGCTCGGCCGCGATTGCCGTCCTGTCGCTGGCCGCCGCGCAGGGCGCTCATGCGCAAGGCGCGTTTCCGTCAAAAAGCATGGTGATGATCGTCCCCTACACCCCGGGCGGCTCCGCCGACGCCATGAGCCGGGCCATCGCCACCAGGCTCGGCACGGCTCTGGGACGCAACATCGTCGTCGACAACCGCCCCGGCGCCAGCGGCATGATCGGCACCGAGATGGTCACCAAGGCCGAACCCGACGGCCACACGCTGCTCGGCCACACGTCGTCGTACCCGGCCACGGCCGCGGTGCGCGCCAAGCTGCCCTTCGATCCCGCCAAGGCCATCATCCCCATCGGCATGACGGCCCGCGCGCCGATGCTGTTCGCCATCCACCCGTCGATTCCCGCGAAAAGCGCCAGGGAACTGATCGCGCTGGTGAAAAAGGATCCGAAAAAATACTTCCTGAACTACGGCTCCTCCGGCGCCGGCGGCAACAACCATTTCGCCGGCTCGCTGTTCGCCGCCGCGGCGGGCATCAAGATGCAGCACGTGCCGTACAAGGGCATCTCGATGGCCGTCACCGCCATCGCTTCCGGCGAAGTCGAAGTCGTGATTGCCAGTTCCTCGGCCCTGCTGCCGCAGCGGGATTCGGGCCGCATCCGCATCCTCGGCGTGACCAGCGCGGAAAAATCACCGCTGTTCCCGGACCTGCCGACCATCGCTTCGCAGGGCGCGCCGGGTTACGAATACGAACTGTGGTGGGGCACCTTCGCGCCGGCCGGCATGGCGCCCGACCGGCTCAAGTTCCTGTACTCGGAAATCCAGAAGATCGTCGTCGGCGCCGACATGAAAAAATTCCTCGATCTCCAGGGCGCCGGCGTCTGGCAACTGCCGATGGCGCAGCTGCCGGAGCTGCTGCCGAAGGAAATCGCGCGCTACAGGAAAGCCGCGCAACTCGCGGGCATCGAGCCGCAATAAACGGCGGATCAGGTCCCGCAGCATCCAGCGCCGGCCCGTGCCGGCGCTTTTTTTGCGCTCATTTTTTCACTCAGCCCGTCAGGCGCCCTGCCTGGTAATCGCGGATCGCCTGCTCGATTTCCTCGCGTGTGTTCATCACGAAAGGCCCGTACTGCGCGACCGGTTCGCGCAGCGGCTTTGCCGCCAGCAGGATGAAACGGGCGCCCTCGCCCCCCGCCGTGACACGAACAGAATCCCCCGCCGAGAGGATGCCCGCCGCGCGCCGCGGCAACGCGCGGGCGCCGGCCGCCCCGTCGACCAGGACGTCGCCCTCGCAGGCATACAAAAAAGCGTTGTGGCCCGGCGGCAGCGGCTGTTCGAACGTCCCGCCGGCCGGCAGCCCGACATCGAAATACAGCGGCTCGGTGCTGAGCCCCTGCATCGGCCCCGGTATTTCGCGCCCGTCGAGCCGCAGCGTGCCCGCGATCACCTTCACGCCGCCGCCGGGCAATGTCGCTGCGGGGATCGACGCCGCCGGAATGTCGCGGTAACCTGCTGGCTTCATCTTCTCCGCCGCGGGCAGGTTGATCCACAACTGGAAGCCGCGCATCCGCCCCTCCAGTTGCTGCGGCATCTCGGAGTGGATGATGCCGCGGCCCGCGGTCATCCACTGCACGTCGCCGCTTTTCAGGTCGCCGTGGTTGCCGAGATGGTCCTCGTGCAGCATGTGCCCGTCGAGCATGTAGGTCACGGTTTCGAAACCGCGGTGCGGGTGCGACGGAAAACCGGCGATGTAGTCCTGCGGGTCGTCGGTGCCGAACTCGTCGAGCATCAGGAAGGGATCGAGCCGCGTCTGCGGCGACTGCCCGATGCTCCGACGCAGTTTCACGCCGGCGCCGTCGGAAGTCTCCAGGGCCGGAATCACCTGCTGCAGCGTGCGCAGTGTCATGGCTTCGGGTCTCGGGATGGCGGAAATCGGAAGCCTAACCCGGCGGCGCCCGCCGTGTCACCGCCCCTTGAACACCGGTTTGCGTTTTTCCATGAACGCACGGCGGCCTTCGATGAAATCCTCGCTCGCGCCGCAGCGCTTCACGAGATCCTCGCACAGCGCGACGTCGCGCTCCGCGGGATCCTTCATCAGCTCGTCGACCACGCGCTTGGCGGTCAGGATCGACAACGGCGCGTTGGCGGCGATGCCGCCAGCGATCTCGCGGACCGCGGCATCCAGCGACTGCGCCGGCAGCACCTGGTTGACGATGCCCAGGCGCAGCGCCTCCGCCGCGGTGTAGCGGCGCGCAGTGTAGATGAACTCCTTCGCCGCCGACGGACCGGCCAGTTCCACCAGCCGGCGCAGGCCTTCCATGCCGTAGCCGATGCCCAGCCGCGCCGCCGGGATGCCGAACTGCGCGTCGTCGGAACAGATGCGCAGGTCGCAGCTCAGCGCCAGCGACATGCCGCCGCCGATGCAATAGCCGCGGATCATCGCGATCGTCGGCTTGCCGGTCCCGCGCAGCAGCGCGCGCATGCCCGAGGAGGTTTTCGAATACTTCTCCTGCGCCTCCGCGTTGGCGCGCTCGTCCTCGAATTTCGAGATGTCGGCGCCGGAGACGAAGGATTTGCCGCCGGTGCCGGCGAGCACGATCACGCGCACGCCGTCGTCCTGCGCGAATTCGGCGACCACTTCGGCGGCCCGCTGCCACATGTCCAGCGACACCGCGTTGCGGCGCTCCGGATTGTTGAACACGAGGAAACCGACCGGACCTTCCCGGCTGGCCAGTATTTTGTCTGTCGTCATGGATTCATCCTGGAGTGAAGGCGCGTGCAGCCCGCGGCCGCACCGGAACAGGCGGCAGTTGAACACAGCCGGCGGGAAGTCCGCCAGCGGCCGACCACACTATGCGCCGGAGCACGCGGCAACTTCCGGATTCAGCAGGTTGCGCCGGTCGTACGCCTCGCCGCGCAGCCAGCCGATGATGTTGTTCGCGGCAATCGTGCCCATGCGCACCATCGCCTGCGTGGTCGCCGCGGCGATGTGCGGCGTGACGATCACGTTGGGCAGCGCAAACAGCGGATTCGCCGGATCCGGTGGCTCCACTGCGAAGGTATCGAGGCCGGCCGCCGCCAGCCGGCCACTGGCCAGCGCCGCCACCAGCGCCGTCTCGTCGACCACCGGGCCGCGCGCGGTGTTGATCAGGATTGCGCCCGGTTTCATCCGCGCGAACTGCGCAGCGCCGATCAGGCCCCGCGTTTTTTCGGTCAGCGGGCAGTGCAGGCTGACGATGTCGGCACGCTCCAGCAGCCGGTCGAACGCCGCTTCCCGCGCCATGCCCTCCGGCAACACGGCCTCCGAACGGGTGTGCACCAGCACCTGCGCGCCGCAGGCCTGCGCCAGCCGCGCCGTGCGCTCGCCGATCTGGCCGAAGCCGACGATGCCGACCGTGCGTTCGCGGAAATCCCGCGTTAAATGATTGAGGTCGCGCCAGCGGCCCTGCCGCGTCGCGCGGTCGAAACCCGGCAGCTCGCGGCACAGCGCCAGCATCATCATCAGCGCGTGCTCGGCCACCGCGTCCGCGTTCGCGCCGCCCGCGACCATCACCGCCACGCCGCGACGCGTCGCCGCGGCGACGTCCACCGAATCCACGCCGGCGCCGTGCTTGGCCACGATCTTCAGCCCGCGCGCCGCCTCGAACACCCGCGCCGTCAGCGGCGGCGAACCGCGCAGCAGCACCGCGGCGACCCTGCCCGTCGACAGCGCCCGCAGCAGCGCATCCTCGTCGATGGTTCCCGGCATGAACTCGATCTCCGCGCCGCCTTCGCGCAGCAGGCCCTGCGCGAGGTCGGACACGGTGGCGGCGGTGACGAGGACGACCGGTTTGCTCACGTCTTTTTCCTTTTCGGGGAAGCGGTTTCACGAATGAAGCGCGCAGATTACCCGATTGTCGCCGCCGCGCAGAAACTTGTTCACATCGGAGCCGCGGTTGCCACTAGAATGTGGACGTCGGTGACGCGCACCCACTACACAAACCGCGCGCCCGGCATCCATGTCACCACACATTGGAGGAGAACAATGAAACGCTGCGCATCCCTTGTACTCGGCGCCCTTGCGCTCGCGCTGGCCGGCCAGGTCGTCGCCCAGCAGTACCCCAGTCGCCCGATCCGGCTGATCATCCCCTTCCCGGCCGGCGGCAACGTCGACGTGTTCTCGCGCGTGCTGTTCCGGCAGGTCGAAGCGGAACTCGGCACGCACTTCGTCATCGACAACCGGGGCGGCGCCAACGCCATCGTCGGCTCCGACATGGTCAGGAACGCCACGCCCGACGGTTACACCGTCATGAACACCTCCTTCGGCTTCGCGGTGAACCCGGCGATCCTGAAGAAAATGCCCTTCGACGTGATCCGCGACTTCACGCCGGTCACCAACGTCGCCACCGGGCTCGGCTACCTCGTCGTGGTCAATCCCAAGCTGCCGGTCAAAAACACCGCCGAACTGATCGATGCCGCGAAGAAGCAGCAACTGCGCTACAGCACGGCCGGCATCGGCAACGGCCAGCACCTGGCCGGCGCGCTGCTGGCGAGCATGGCCAAGGTCGACATGCTGCACGTCCCGTACAAGGGCGGCGGCCCCGCCGCCGCAGCCGCGATCAGCGGCGAAGTGCAGGTGCATTTCCCGGCCGGTTCGGTCGGCGTGCCCCACCACAAGGCCGGACGCCTGCGCGCCATCGCCTTCACCGGCGCCAAGCGCCTGGAGTCCCTGCCGGACATCCCGACCGTCGGCGAAACCGTCAAGGGCTACGTCTCGGACGCCGGCTGGCACGGCGTGTTCGGACCGGCGAAAATGCCGATGCCGATCGCGCGCAAGCTGCAGCAGGCCATCCACAAATCGCTGCAGGAGCCGAAGATCAGGGCGCACTTCGTCGACAACGGCTACCAGCCCAACGGCGACCCGCCGGACGTCTGGGCGAAGCAGTTCCGCGAAGACGTCAAGAAGTTCGCGGCCATCGCCAAGGCCGCCGGCATCGAGCCGCAGTAAGCCCAAACATCACGCCGGCAGTCCTGCATCCGCAACTGCCGGCGGCATGTCCGCGACAAGACGGTCGCACCCAGCCACCGCCCGGCGGAATAGAAGGATGCTGCCGCCTGTTCCACACGCAGGCGACGGCCTCCGGCTAGAATGGCCATGCAGTCCGTCCGCAGTCTGCCATCAGACCATTCGGAGACACCATGCACCCGCTACGATCCCTCCTCACCGCCGGCGCGTTTGTCCTGGGTTTCGCGCTGGCAGGCCCCGTGGCAGCCGGCACCCTCGCGCCGCTGCCGCAGCCGACGCCGATGCCCTCGTTCAAGATCCCGGGCATCAACGGCAGCGGCGGCAGCGATGCCGACCTGCGCAACAAGGTCACCATCATCCGCTTCTGGGCGTCGTGGTGAAGCTCCTGCGTACGCGAGCTGCCCTCCGTGCAGAGGGCGCATGACGAACTGAAAAAAGACGGCATCCAGGTCATCACCATCTCGATCGACGGTACCGGAGGAACCGCCGTCAAGCCGATCTTCGCCAAGGGCGGCTACACCATGCCCGCGCTGCTCGACCAGGACATGAGCGTCGCCCGCGGTTTCGGCGTGCGCGGCGTGCCATCCACGGTCATCGTCGACAAAAAAGGGCTGATCAACGCACGCGGCCTCGGCCACGTCGATTTCGACGGCCGGGTGCTGCGCAACTACGCGCGCGACCTCGCCCGCATCAAGTGAATCGTCAACGGAGGACCACGATGTCGAAGCTGCCACTGCTGCACCGCTGGATCGCCGCCGCCCTGCTCGGCGCCGCCATGCTGCTCGCCGCGCCCGCGCAGGCCCAGGTGCCGAAACCCGGCGACAGGGCGCCCGCGTTTTCCGTGATGTCCACCACCGGCAAGCCGGCGGCGCTCGCGGATTACCTCGGAAAGAAGAACGTCGTCCTGTTCTTCTACATCGCCGCCTTCACCGATACGTGAACGACCGAAGTCGTGGCCTTCCAACTCGATCTCCCCGAGTTCGAGGCCACCAATGCCCAGGTCCTGGGCATCAGTGTCGATTTCAACGCCGCCAACACCGAGTTCGCCGCCAAGCTCGGGCTGAAGTTTCCGCTGCTCAGCGACACCCGCCGCGAGATGACCCGCGCCTACGGCGTGCTCAACGACGATCCGGCGCTGGCGAAGGACGGCAAACGCATCGCCGCCTACCTGCGCGCCAAGCGCTCGTGGTTCATCATCGACCGCGAAGGCATCGTCCGCTACGCCAACGTCAACGATCCGCGCGGCATCATGCCCAACGACGAACTGCTGGACGTACTGCGCAAGCTGAAATAAAATTTCTTAAAAATCAAATACTTATGTAGATTCCCCGGTCAGGCGCCCTCGGCCGCGCCCGGATTCCACTGCCCCTTGCGCATGCGGGTGATGGTGATGCTCTGAAATACGCCCTTCTGCGTAAAGGGATCGCCGTCGGAAAATTTTTTCGCTTCCGCGCGGCTGTTGACGTTGACGATGAACAAGCTGCCGACGGCCGCTGTGCCTTCGTCGTTCTGCGTCGCGCCGGCAAGCACGAGAATGTGCTTCTGGCTGCCGAGATACTCGCGGTGGGGAATCAGCACCGATTCGCGGATCGCCGCGGTATTCGGTTTGTCGACGCAGGAAATGGCCCAAAGCATGTCGAAGCTCCTCAATATGGACTGTTTCACGGATGGAATCGCGGGCGGCTGACCGGCCGCGTCAAAGAGGCCGTATCATAAGCGCCTTTCCGCAAACCGCACCATTCGGAGGATCACGATGACCGTCCCCTACAATCCCGACAGCCTCTACGCCGTCAAATGCTGGGAAGTCGAATACCGCAGGACCGGAAAACGCACGCTGATCGCGCGCATCTACCAGCCGCAGGGCGCGGGGCCGTTCCCGGTGCTGCTCGACCTGCACGGCGGCGCGTGGAGCCGCAAGGACCGCTACGCCAACGAACCGATGGCACGCTCGGTCGCCGCCGCCGGCATGCTGGTGGTCTCGCCCGACCTGCGCATCTCCAGTGAGGCGCCGTACCCGGCCGCGGTGCAGGACGCGCATTACGCGATCCGCTGGCTCAAGCACAAGGCGAAGGAACTCAACGGCGATCCGGCCCATTTCGGCGTGCTCGGCAGCTCCAGCGGCGGCCACATCGCGCAGCTGCTGGCGATGAAACCGCACGAGCCGGAATACGCCGCGATCCCGCTGCCGGAGGCGCCCCAGCTCGACGCCACCTTCTCCTACGTCGCCACCCGCTCGCCGATCAGCAACCCAGTCGCGCGCCGTGCGCAGGCGGAGAAAAAGGGCAACAAGGAAATGATGAAGAAGTCGGACACCTTCTTCAGCGCGCCCGACAGCATCCACAAAGGCAACCCGCAGGAAATCCTCGACCGCAAGGAGAAAGTCAACCTGCTGCCGATGCTGATCATGCAGGGCGGGCTCGACGACAATGTGATCCCGCCGATCCAGGAAAAATTCGCCGCGACCTACCGCGCCGCCGGCGGCGAATGCCAGCTCGAGATTTTCGAGAACAGCGAGCACGAATGGACCGCAGTGCCGAGCCCCGAGGCCGACCGCTCGCACCGGATGGTGATGGACTTCATCGCCAGACAACTGCAGGCGCTGCAGAAAAAGGCGGCCTGAAGCCGGACGCGTCCGACAAAAAACCCCGCCGAGGCGGGGTTTTTTGTTTGCTCTTTTTGACTGGCATCCGTGCCCGAACTGGCTCAATCCATGCTGATGTTCAGCGGCCGCGCGACCTTGATCCACTTCGCGATGTCGTCGTCGATCAGCTTGCCGAAGGCCGCCGGCGACATCTCCGTCGCCTCGACGCCGACGCCGAGCAGGCGCTCCCGGACTTCCGGCAGGCGCAGCGCGATCTGCACCGCGCCGTGCAGCCTGTCGATCACCGCCTTCGGCGTGCCTTTCGGCGCCACCGCGCCGTACCAGCCGCTGACCGCATAACCGGGCAGGCCCGACTCGGCGATCGTCGGCACGTTCGGCAGCGCCGGCGTGCGTTTCGGCGTGGTCACCCCGAGCCCGCGGATCTTGCCCGACTGCAGGTGCGGCCGCGCCACCGCGACCGTCGAGAAAAACACCTGCACGCGGCCGCCGAGCAGGTCGGTCATCGCCGGGCCGCCACCCTTGTACGGCACGTGCAGCATCTTCACGCCGGCGAGCGAATTGAACAGCTCTGCCGCAAGGTGGGTCAGGTTGCCGGTGCTCGACGAGGCGTAGGTCACCTTCCCCGGATTCGCCTTCGCCCGCGCGATCAGTTCGGCGCTGTTCGACACGCCGGCCGAAGGATGCGCGACCAGCACATAGGCGCCGTCGCCGAACAGCGCAACCGGCACGAAGTCGCGCGCGGTGTCGTACGGCAGCTTCTTGTACAGCGCCGGGTTCACCGCGTGGCCGGCGGCGACCACCAGCAGCGTGTAGCCGTTGGGCGCGGACGTGGCGACGATCTCGGAACCGATCAGCGTGTTGCCGCCGCCGCGGTTGTCGACGATCACGTTCTGGCCCAGTTCCTGGGTCATCACCGGCGCCAGCAGGCGCCCGATGATGTCGTTGGCGCCGCCCGGCGGATAGGGCACCACCATGCGCACCGGGCGCGCCGGAAAGGACTGGGCCTGCGCGGGAATTGCGGTTGCGGCGGCGGCAGTGGCCAGCACGGCGCCCGCCAGCATGCGGATCGTTCTGTTCATGAATCTCTCCTCTCGTTTGCGGCTGCGGATCTATCTGTTTGCCGTCAGCGGGATTTGAGCACCACGGACCGCCAAATACAATCGAAAATCGCCCTGCCGTTGCCCATTGTGGAATGCCGCGACGGAAAATTGCCCAATGTGGACCGCTGCAACCGTTGCATCCGGCATCGGCAGTCCGCCGGCCGTTTGCGCTTTTGGGCTAACATCCGGCCTTCGCACCAACAACGTCCCGCAAAGGAATCCCATGGACAGCACCGAACGCAAGGCGGTCAAGACCGTCACCGGCGCCCGCGCCCTCGTCGACGCCCTGCAGCGCGAAGGCATCGACCACGTCTTCGGCATCCCCGGCACGCAGAACCTCGCCATCCTCGACGAACTGCGCGCGACGCCGCAGATCCGCTTCATCCTGACCCGCCACGAACAGGGCGCCGCATTCATGTCGTACGGCTTCGCGCGCGCCGCGAACAAACCCTCGGTGGTCACCGTCACCGAAGGCCCCGGCGTCACCAACATGGTCACCGGCATCGGCGCCGCGTTCAAGGGCAACGTGCCGGTGATCAGCATCACCGGCGTGCAGGAAAGCCTCATGCGCGAGCGCGACGCCACGCAGGACATGGACCAGATCCCGTTCATGCGCCCGATCACCAAGTGGGCCTACAGCATCCCCTACGTCGACAAGGTGCAGGAAGCCGTGCGCAAGGCCTTCCGCGTCGCGCTGACCGAACCGCAGGGACCGACCCACATCGAGGCCGCCAGCGAAGTGCTGCTGCAGCCAATCGCGCCGGAAACCGCCGCGCCCGCGGCCTACCGCCACACCGTGCCCGCGGTCTGCGATCCGGCGCAGATCGACGCCGCCTGGGACCTGATCGCCAGGGCGCAGCGCCCGCTGTTCGTGATCGGCCGCGGCGTGATGAAGGAACGCGCCGTCGCCGCGATGCAGAAACTGACCGAAGCCACCGGCATCCCGGCGGCCGCGCTGCAGTACTCGCCCGACGCCTTTCCGTCGTCACACCCGCTGGCGCTCGGCCCGCTGGGCCGCAACGGCTTCGCCAGCGCCAACCGCGCGGCGCCGCAGGCCGACGTCATCATCGCCGTCGGCGCGCATTTCGACGTGTTCTCGACGCTCTACAAGTACGGCATCTTCAGCGAGAGCGCGAAGATCATCCACCAGACTGCCGCCGCCGGCCAGATCGGCATCGTGTTCCCGGTGGCGCTGGGCATCGCCGGCTCGGCAACCAGTTTCATCGACGGCCTCGCCGCCCGCGCCGCGAAGGCCGGCGCGCGCAAACCCTGGGTCGACGTCGCGAAGCTGCGCGCCGAGGGCGAGGCCGAGCTGCAGAAAGTACTGAAGCCCGAGGCCGAACCGATCCAGCCGCAGTTCGTCGCCCACGCGATCCGCAAGGCGCTGCCGGAGAACGGCATCCTCGTGGTCGACGCCGGCAACGGCGGAAAACACGTACGCAGCTACTTCAAGAGCTACGAGCCCGACACCTTCCTCTGCATGGACGACTGGGCCGCCGTCGGCGGCGCGCTGCCGATCGCGATGGGCGTCAAGCTCGCGCGGCCCGACCGCCCGGTGCTGTGCACCGGCGGCGATATGGGCGCGATGTGCAACATCGGCGAGCTCGAAACCGCGGTCCGCGAAAACATCCCCGTGGTCTACGTCGTGTTCAACGACGAGGGCCTCGGCAACGAGCGCGCCTTCCAGAACGAGCACTTCGGCGGCCGTTACTTCGCGGTCGACTACAAAAACCCGGATTTCGGCGCGCTGGCGAAAGTCTTCGGCGCCCACGGCGAGCGGGTCATCAAACCGCAGGAACTCGAAGGCGCGATCCAACGCGCCTTCGCCAGCGGCAAGCCGGCGGTAATCGACGTCATGATCGACCAGAACAGCCTCGCGCCGGTGATCCACCGCTGACGCTGTTCAACAGGCGGTCGCCACCGCCCGTTCCGACAAGCCGGCGATCTTTTTCGCCGGCTTTTTTTTATTGTTTGCCCGTCGGCAGGGCCGTCTGGCTTCGGCAGCCCTTTTCCGGGACCGTCACATTGCGGACTTATTGCTGCGGGTTGCTTGTATTCCTGAAAATATGCCAGTAATAGTCAAAATACAAAGCGGACCTGGCGGCGCCCGCAACCCGCGTCCACCACGCATCGCGGCACAATAACCGGAACGCCCAACGACATTTCATGGCCAACGAGGACCCCAGCAGCGCGCAGCCACGGGCCGGAAACGGCACGGGCCGGGCCGGCATGCTTGCCCGCCCCAAATCGTGGCTGCTGGCCGCGGCCGCCCTCGGCCTGCTGGTCTGGGTCGTGCACTGGTCCTATTTCCGCTGGACCCATGTCTACATCGACGATGCCAGGATCGACGGCGAAATCATCACGCTGTCGAGCCGCGTATCGGGCTGGGTCACCGAACTGCCCGTCATCGAGGGCGAAATCGTCAAAAAGGGTGATCTCCTGTTCCACATCGACGACCGCGACTCGCGGCTGCAGCGCGACGCGCTGGTCGCGCGCCTCCAATCCGTCGAGGGCCAGATGGCGGGAGTGCGCGCCCGCAGCGGCCAGGTCGATCTCGAAACGCAGGGCAAATACCAGAGCGAAAACCATCGCCTGAAGGCCGCCGAAGCCGAGGCCGCCGCGCTCGATGCGCAGGTCAGGCAGGCCCGGTACGACTACGAGCGCGCCCGCGAACTCGCCGCCGCGAAATGGCTCTCGCCGCAGGCCATGGAACGGGCGCGCACCGCATACCAAGCGGCGCAGGAAAACCACCGCAAGGCGCTTGCCGACATCGATTCGGTGCGCGGCACCGTGACCGCCGCGCACGGCAGCCGGCGCGAACTGCAGGTCATGCAGCACCAGTACACGACGCTCGCGCGCCAAGCCGACGAGATCCGCGCCGAAATCAGCCGCCGCGACATCGACATCGCCGATCGCGTCATCACCAGCCCGGACGACGGCCGCGTGGTCAGAACTTTCGTGCGCAAGGGCGAGCACGTCTCGACCGGGCAGCGCATCCTGATGTTCCACAATCCGGAGACGATCTGGGTCGAAGCCAACGTCAAGGAAACCGACATCGCCCGGCTGAAGCCCGGCATGGCGGCGGACATCAGGGTCGACGCCTATCCCGGCCGCACTTTCAAGGGCGAGATCTTCCGCATCGGGCGCGCGGCGACCAGCAAATTCGCGCTGCTCCCCGACCCCAATCCCAGCGGCAATTTCACCAAGATCACGCAACGCCTGCCCGTGCGCATCCGGCTCGTGCAGAAGGACCCGGTGCTGCGTCCGGGCATGATGGTCGAGGTGGTCATTGCGGCCCGCCGCAACGACTGAGGAACTGTTCGCGCGCTACGGGCCGGGATACCGCTGGCTCGCGACGGCCACGGTGATGCTGGGCACGATTTCGGCCGTACTCACCACCACCAGCGTCAACGTCGCCATCCCCGACATCATGGGCGCATTCGGCATCGGCCAGGACCGCGCGCAATGGCTGTCCACCGGCACCCTGGCGGCCATGACGGTCGGCATGCTGCTCAACGCCTGGCTGATGGACAATTTCGGCCAGCGCAACGTGTTCATCGGCTCGCTCGCCGTGTTCATCGCCGCGCTGCTGCTCGCCGGACTCGCCCCCAACGAAAACGTGCTGATCTTCTCGCGCATCGTGCAGGGCGCCGTCGCCGGCGTACTGCAGCCGCTGGCGATGTACACCCTGTTCAGGGTGTTTCCCCCGAACCGGCGGGGGGCCGCGATGGGGCTCTTCGGCATGAGCGTCATCCTCGGCCCCGCCATCGGCCCGACGCTCGGCGGCGTGCTGATCGACCTGTTCAACTGGCGATTCATCTTTTTCGCGCCGATGGCCGTCAGCATGCTCGCCATCATCATCGGCAGCCTGTTCCTGCCCGGGCGCGAGGGGGACGGCGCGCGGGTGCGCTTCGACTGGCCGGGCTTCGTGCTGCTGTCCGTCGCCATCGCGACCGTGCTGACCGCGCTGTCCAACGGGCAGCGCGAAGGCTGGCATTCGGATTATGTGCTGTCCCTGCTCACGATCGCCGCCACCGCCGGTTGCGCATTCATCGCTTGGTCCCTGCGGATCGATGCACCGCTGGTCGATCTGCGCGTGTTCGCCAATCCCCGCTTCGCGGCCGCTTCGGCGGTGGGCGCCATCTACGGCGCGGGAATATTCGGCTCCACCTACCTTGTCCCGCTCTTCGTGCAGACCATACAGCATGCAACGCCGCTCGCGGCCGGGCTGCTGCTGATGCCGGCCGGGCTGGTCATGGGCGCGTTGATGCCCGTCGGAGGCTACATGAGCGACCGCATCTCGCCGACGGTGCTGGTCGTCACCGGCCTGCTGTTTTTCGCGGTTTCGGCTTTCTGGCTCGCCCGCGTCGACACCAACATGCCCTTCTGGACCATCGCCTTCGCCGTGGTGCTCTCGCGCATCGGCATCTCGCTGATCAAGCCCGCCCTGAACCTCACCGCCATGCGGGCATTGACGCCGGCGCAACTCAGCCAGGGCGCGGGGATGATCAACTTCGTGCGCCAGCTGGGCGGCGCATTCGGGGTCAACCTGCTGTCGGTACTGCTCGACCGCCGGACGCTTTTCCACAGCGACGCGCTGACCGCGATGCAAACCGCCGCAAACTCCACCACCATGGAACTGCTGCGCACGATGGAGGCCCTGCTCGCGCGCGCCGGCGTGCCCGAAGACCTGCAGGGGCCGGGCGCGCTGCACTTTCTGGGCAAGGTGATCCACGCCCAGGCCTACACGATGGGTTTCCGCGACAGCTTCCTCGCGGTAGCCATCGTCTACGTGCTCGCCATCATTCCCGCTTGGATCATGGCCCGGACGGGGACACGCACGGGAACGGCATCCGCACGCGGGTAGGACACGGCCCGCGCGACGGGCTCCTTCCACCCCGGATCTTTATTCGGGCCGGATGCCGCTGCCGCGGATCATCTCCTCGAAGCGCAGGTACTCCTCCCGCATGTGGCGCATGAAACCGTCGGGCGTGCTGTCCGGCGTCGACTCCGCGCCCTGGTGCAGGAAGCGCTTGCGCAGTAGCGCGTGGCGTAGCACGCCGACGATGTCGCCGTGCAGCTGCTCGACGATGCGCCGCGGCGTGCCGGCCGGCGCGACGACGCCCGACCAGCTGTCGAACTGCGCATCCGGCAGGCCGAGTTCGCGGATCGCCGGCACCGCCGGCAGCACACCGCTGCGCTGCGGCGTCATCACCGCCAGCGGGCGCAGCCGGCCCTTCTGCACCGCGGGCAGCACAGCCGGCAGCGTCAGCACCGCATAGTGCACGCGGCCCAGCCCCATCTCGGCGAAGGTGTTGATCACCGCGCGGTACGGCACGTGCACCGCGTCGATGCCCAGCGCCCGCGAAAACACCTCGCCGGCCAGATGCGAGGCCGACCCGATGCCGAGCGAGGCATAGTTGAGGTCGCCGGGGCTGGCGCGCGCATGCCGCACGAAATCCCGCGCGGTGCGCGCGTGCAGGTCCGGCGCGACGACCAGCACATTGGTGATCGAGGCGACGTGCGCCACGCCGGTGACATCGGCCAGCGCGCGGTAGGGCGGCGGCTCGCGCAGCAGGGCAGTGATCAGGCGCGTGACGCTGACCATGCCCAGCGTGTAGCCGTCGGCGCCGGCGCGCGACACCAGGGTGTTGCCGATCAGCCCGCCGGCGCCGGGCCGGGTATCGATCATCACCCGCTGGCGGTACAGATCCTCCAGCCCCGTGCCGACGGAGCGCGCGAAAAAGTCGTCGGCCGAACCCGGCGAATCGGCGACGATCAGGCGGATCGGGCGCTGCGGATAATCCGGATGAATTCCGTCTACTGCCTTGGTGCCCGCCGTCGCCATGAAAACCCATGCCAGCAGGCAGGCAACGGCGGCGCGGATCATGCACGACGGCATCGAATCACGCAGATTTCGCGTCCCTGTACTGTTCCGCAATGATCCTGAACTGATCGGCACAGCCCTCGAATATGCCCACCAGAACCGGATCAAAATGGGAGCCTGAACCCTTCACGATGAAATCCACCGCATCTTCGTGACTGAAAGGTTTCTTGTAAGGCCGTTCGCTTATCAGCGCGTCATAGACATCCGCGATCGCCATCAGCCTTGCCGAGAACGGGATTTGTTCGCCGGCGATCCCCTGGGGATACCCCGAGCCATCCCATTTCTCCTGATGTCCATACGCGATCTCGCGCGCAACCTCAAGAAAGGAACTCGGGGTGTCGAGAAGCGCTTCCGCAGAGAGAATGGCATCCCTGCCCAGGGTGGTGTGGGTCTTCATGATCTCGAATTCTTCCGGCGTCAGTTTGCCCTGTTTGAGCAATATGTGATCGGGAATGCCGACCTTGCCGATATCATGCAGGGGCGCCGACTTGTACAGCAACTCGATGTATTCGTCCGTCAGCGTGCCTGTCATACGCCCGGACTCCTTCAGGCTCACAGCCAGCAAGCGGACGTAATTTTGGGTGCGCCGGATGTGGTTTCCGGTCTCGTTGTCCCTGGTTTCCGCCAGCGACGCCATTGCCATGATCGTCACATCCTGGATGACCTGCACCTCGCGTGTCCGCTTGCTCACCTCGGTCTCGAGAAAAGCATTCTGGTCTTTCAGGAAATCCTTGGCGCGCTTGAGGAACAGATGTGTCCTCACCCGCGCCATGACAATTGGCGGACTCACCGGTTTGACAATGTAATCGACACAGCCGACGTCAAACCCGGCCTGTTCGTCCTCGACCTGGGTTTTGGCCGTCAGGAATATCACCGGGATATCCGCAGTCAGCGGATCCGCCTTCAGGCGCCTGCACACCTCGTAGCCATCGAGGCCCGGCATCATGATGTCGAGCAGGATGATATCGGGCAGCGGATGCGTGGCCGCCAGTTTCAGCGCGCGCTCCCCGTTGTTCGCCACCCGGGTCCTGTAATCGTCCTTGAGCAATCCGTTCATCAGGGCGAGGTTCTCCGGCGCATCATCCACGATCAGCACGGATGGTTTTTCGGCGAAATCCAGCGCATCGGTCATGGCCCAGCCCCCTCGATGGTTATTCCGTTCGCCGCGGCACCCGCCCGCAATGCATCCAGTGCCATATCAAAATCGAAATCGTTGACCGCACGCTCCACGGCGACAGCACCGTCGCCCAGCGCAGCCCGCAGCAGTGCTCTGTTGTCGCCGTAATAATCGCCGGCGGCGCCGTCCGCGGCAACCAGCAGTCCGGCCAGCCGTTTCAGGACCGGCAGCGCATCGGAAACGTCGATCGTTGCGATATTCGGTGCACCCATCGTCCCGTCCGGTCCGCGCGACTCCTGTATCGCCTTGATTGCTGCCGCCAGTGCTTCGTCCAACGCCGCGATCTGTGCCTCTGTTTCATCCCCGGCGCGAACCGCCGCTTCGAGCCGGGCGGCCGCCTCCTGCGCCGCGACAGCCCCGATATTGCCGGATACTCCCTTCACGGTATGTGCGACGCGTTCCGCAGTTTCGCGGTCGCCGGCGGAGAAAGCCTTGCGGATTTCCTGCACGGCGCCTGCCTGGGCATTTGCGTATTTTTCGAGCAGCTTGCGGTAAAGGCCGGCGTTGCCTGCCACCCGCCTCAGGCCGGCAATCGTATCGATCCCCTGGATGCAAAAGCCACCGGCGCGCGCCTGTCCGGCCACCGGATGCGCCCCTTGTTGCGAGAGACGGGGCAGCCAGCGCAGCAGCGTGCGGAACATCGTTCCGGGATCGATCGGCTTGGCAATATGATCGTTCATCCCCGCTGCGAGGCAACGTTCGCGCTCTTCGGCCATTGCATGCGCGGTCATCGCGATCACCGGGAGTGCGGCAAAACCGGTTTCGGCCCGGATGCATCTTACGGCTTCGTAACCGTCCATGTCCGGCATTTGCAGATCCATCAGCACAAGGTCGTAGGACTGCGGACCGGCTGACAGCACCTTGGACACGGCCTCGCGGCCATTGCCCGCGACGTCCACCCGTGCGCCCGAACCTTCCAGCAGTTCCACGGCAATCTGCTGGTTGATCTCGTTGTCTTCCGCAAGCAGCAGCCTCGCCCCGGAAAGATCGTGCGTGGCTGCGGCAATCCCGGTGTTTTCCCCCGAAGACTGCGGCGCGAATATCCTCACGATCGCATCCACCATCGAAGAGGCACTCACCGGTTTTACGAGAAACCCGTCCATGCGGGCCTGCTCCGCCTCGGACCGCAGATCCTCGCGGCCGAAGGCGGTGACCATGATGATCGGCGGCGGGTCGGGCATGGCCTTGATCGCGCGCGAAGCCTCGATGCCGTCCATGCCGGGCATCTTCCAGTCCATGAACACCAGGCTGTGACGCCCTCCGGGGCCGGGGTCGCGCACCGCCGCGATCGCCTCCTCCCCCGAAGCCACCTGGTCCACGCGGAACGGCAATGCCGCCAGCAGTTCGGCCAGAATTTCCCGGGCGCCCGCATTGTCGTCGACCACCAGCACCCGGGCATCGTTCAAGCCTTCCGGAATGACGCGGCGGCCATGCTCCTCCCTCCCGATGCCGAGCCAGATCGTGAACGAAAAAGTGCTGCCTTTCCCGGCCACGCTGTCGACCCAGATCGTCCCGCCCATCATTTCGGCAAAACGCTTTGAAATCGTCAAACCCAAACCCGTGCCGCCGTACTTGCGCGTGGTCGATCCGTCTCCCTGGGTGAATTCCCGGAAAAGATTGACGGTTTGCTCCGGCGTCATGCCGATGCCCGTATCCCGCACCGAAAACCTCAACAGGGTCTTGCCGCCGTTCCGCCCATCGACCCGCACCTGCACAAGAACCTCACCGCGCTCGGTGAACTTGACCGCATTGCTCACGAGATTCAGCAGTATCTGCCCGACCCGCAGCGGATCCCCCACCAGGTAACGGGGCACATCCGGTGCAACGTCGAACAGCAGCTCCAGTCCCTTGTCGAATACCTTGTCGCCGATCATTGCCGATACACCGGACATCACCTGCTCAAGATCGAAATCCACCGACTCCATGCTGATCTTGCCCGCTTCGATCTTCGAGAAATCGAGAATGTCGTTGATGATCCCGAGCAATGCCGTACCGGCATTGTGGATTTTCTGGACATAGTCGCGCTGGCGCGGGTCAAGGTCGGTCTTCAGCGCAAGATGGGACATGCCGATGACGGCATTCATCGGCGTGCGGATTTCATGGCTCATGTTTGCGAGAAACATTGACTTCGATCTGGTCGCCTCCTCGGCAATCTCCTTGGCCTCGCGTATGGCCTGCTCCGCCTCCTTCAGGCGGCTGATGTCGGACAGGGTGCCGCTCGTGCGCAGGACATTGCCCGCTGCATCCCGCAGGGAGCGCGCCTTGCAGTGCACCCACAGGTAACTCCCGTCATTGCGCCGGATGCGGTATTCGATGTCGTAAGGACTGTCACTTGCCAGATGGCCCTCGAAAGCACCAATCGCGCGGGCCGCATCTTCCGGGTGAAGACCGGCTTTCCAGGTATCGAAATCGGATTTGAGCTCTCCCTCCTCGTAACCCAGCAGTTCCAGCAGGCGCGATGCGAACCAAAAAGTCTGTCCCGCGGGATCATATTCCCAGATGACATCTCCGCCGCCCTCCACTGCAAGCTTGAACCGCTCCTCGCTGGCCTTGAGCCGCCCCTCGATGCGCTGGCGCTCCTCGATTTCGCGGCGCAGGCGGCGGTTCCAGAACACCATGGAAATGATCACCACGGCGATTCCGCTTCCGATCGGCAGGGCCCAGTAAAGAATCTTCTCCAGATCGATGCCGTCAGAGGCGAAAGACGATTCGTACAGGCCGTACTCGACCAGCGAGGTGCCGTAATACTTGCGCCATGAACGGTCCAGTTCCGAACCAACGCGCTTGCTTTCCTGAAAAAAACGCGCCAACTCGTTCTGCAGATGCGTGCTGGAGACGGCGGTACCCCAGCCCACCCTTACCGGCTCATCGACCGGGAAGAAAATGTCCAGATTGAGCAGGTCGGTGCGAACCCATTCAAATGCGCTTTCGCTGCCCACGATCGTGAAATCCGCGTTCCCGTCCGCGACCGTGTTGACCGCCTCTATCGTTGGAGCGTTGCTCACGACCACCGGGTTGGATGCGTAAACCTCGCCGTTCTGATTGAGCAACCAGGTTTCGTAAGCAGTACCCTGCTGTACGACAGCCCGGCGGCCGGCCAGATCCGCGGGGCCTTTGAGAAGGCCGTGCAGGCGGCGGTTCGCGATGACGATCTTGCGCGCCGTGTAATACGGAACCAGCGCCATTTTCGTGGCGCGCCAATCGAGAATATGCAGATCATTGGGATAAAGATCACAGGTGCCGTCGACAAGATACCGGGGCTCGTAGCGCTTTTCCCTGACCGTTTTACCCTCGGCGTTATGGAACTGATGATCGAAACTCGGCAGCCTCATGATCTCGGATTTGACCCCGATGAATTCGGCGAATATCCGGGCATTGATCTCGTAAAAGGAAGCGCTGGAACCGGCCACACAGGCGCGCAGCACACCGGAACTGCGGATCTCCTTCAGATCCCGGGCCTCGGTCATCAAACTAGCGCCGAGCATGATCGGAAGCAACACCAGTTGCAGCCACTGGCCGGTCCGGAACGGCATGGCGGCACCAGACGTCAAGACAGCCCGCCTTGCCCGCCCAGTCATCGCTTCTTCCTCGCCATCCCGAACCGCATTCCCGGGCTCGTGCAGCGTCCAATCATTCCAAAACATCGTCAGGGATACTCAGCCACGCAGCTCGCGGTTGAAGAACTCCAGCGTGCGCTGCCACGACAGCTTCGCCGCCGCCTCGTCGTAGCGCGGCGTGGTGTCGTTGTGGAAACCGTGCAGCGTGTTCGGGTAGACATGCGCCGTGTAGCGCACCTTGTTCGCCTTCAGCGCCTCCTCGTAAGCCGGCCAGCCCTTGTTGACGTTTTCGTCGTCGCTGGCGAACTGCAGCAGCAGCGGCGCCCTGATCTTTGCCGCCTCCGCCGCCGGCACCTGGCGGCCGTAGTACGGCACCGCCGCCGCGAGATCCGGCATCCGCGTCGCCAGCAGGTTGCTGATGTAACCGCCGAAACAGAAACCGACCACGCCGATCTTTCCGGCCTCCGGCCGCTGCTTCAGGAACTGCGCGCCCTGATACAGATCCTCCTCGCGCTTCTTCGGATCCTGGGCCGCGAACAGCGCGCGCCCCTTGTCCTCGTCGCCGGGATAACCGCCGACCGGGCTCAGCGCATCCGGCCCGAAGGCGACGAAATTCGCCGCCGCCAGCCGCCGCACCACGTCCTCGACATAGGGATTGAGGCCGCGGTTCTCGTGGATCACCAGCACCGCCGGCAGCCTGCCCTTCACGTTCGCCGGCGCGGCGTAATAACCGCGGATGCGGCCGTGCCCCTGCGGCGAATCGTATTCGAGATATTGCGTGCGGATGCGTGGATCGTCCTTCGTCACCTGCTGCGCCCAGGCGAAGTTCGGCTTCAGGCTCTCCAGCATCGCCGTCGCGGTGAAGGCGCCCACCGCGTACTTCGCCGCGCGGTCGAGGAATTCGCGGCGGTCGATGCGTCCATGCACATAACCGTCGAACAGCTTCATCACTTCCGGCGGAAAATCACTCGCTTTCCTGCGTTCCATCATCGCGCCTCCCATGCAAAGTCGTTGGACTGCGGAGCCGGGCGGCCGGCCTGAACCGGGCCGCCCGGCCCCGCAGAATATCAGCGCTTCCGCGTCCACACCATGACCCCGTGACGGTTTGCCGGCCGTGCTGACATACAATCGGCCCGGAGGAGGAAAACATCATCATGGACCGCGGCATCTGGGCGATCTGGTACGACATCGCACCCGAAAACAGGGATGCCTACCTGGACTGGTTCCATCGCGTCCACATCCCGGAGAAGCTGTCGCGCCCCGGTTACCGCTGGGCCGCGCACTATGCGCTGAGCCACGGCGGCCGCGGCACCGGCTACGTCGCGCTGTTCGGCGGCGAAACCACGCAGACCTTCCTCAACCCGAGTCCGGGACAGCTCGCGAAAAAGCAGGGAGCGGAAACGAAACGCTTCATCGGCATGCGCGTGAATCCGGCTGCGGCCATCCTCGCCGAGGAAGCGCGCGTCGAAGGTCCCGAAGCCCGCAGCCGCGATGCGCGGGGCACGACCGCTCCGGTGATCCAGATCGGCCACTACGACGCGCCGTCACCGGCGGTCGAGGACGACCTCGGCGGCTGGTACGCGCAGGAACGGTTTCCGCTGCTGAAAACGCTGCCCGGCTGCGTCTGCGCGCGCAAACTGCTCGCCACGGTCGGCGCGCACAAACACGCGATCCTCCACGAGTTCACGTCGCTCGAAGAACGCGAACACCATTTCGGCCCGCATGAAGCGCAGCGCGACGACCCGCAGACCTGGATGGGCCGCGTCGTGCCGCAGCTGCGGCACGCGCCTTATTCGCCGGCCATCGGATTGCGCCTGTGGCCTGCCGCCTGACTGCCGGCAAAACCAGATAATCTATAAATATTTGTTTTTATTGATATTTTTATAGATTACAGGCGTCTGACTACATTACAATCAGATTGATGAAGCCGTCCTCAGACGCTTTTTGGTTTCTTGGAATTCAACCGCAACCGACTCTGGCCACGACAGCCACTCCTTCAATACCTCGGCCGTGTGCTGCCCAAGCACCGGCGGAGACATCAATGGGTTGCTGAAACCCGAAACCTTCCAGGGAGCACCGATCACGCGAATATCGCCGGAAACAGGATGCCGGATGCTCTGGACAAGCCCCCGGTGCCCGACCTGCGGATCATCGATCGCCTCCAGATAACTGTTCACGAATCCGTAAGGAATGCGATGCTGCTCGAGCACCGGCCCCCATTCGGATGCGTCCTTTTTCCGGAACTCCTCGGACACCAGGCGGTTCAGTTCCACCTTGCGCGCGACCCTGCCGGACCCGGTACGATAATCCGGATTGGCAAACCATTCCGGTTTGTTCATGGCCCTGCAGAACGGCTCCCACATCGTGTCATTCAGCACCATGATCACCAGATGCCGGCCGTCCCGCGTAAGGTAGGTATCCGCGGGCACCCGGGCCGCGGTGGCATTGCCGTGTCTTCCCGGATCGATTCCCGCCTGCAGCGCCTCCCCCATGCGGGGCCCCAGAACCGCCATCATCGCGTCCTGCATGCTCACGTCGATGTACTGCCCTTGCCCGCTCTGCCTGACCGACGCCCACACGCTGGACACAGCGAAGGCGGCAAACATCCCGCTGACGACGTCGGCCAGCGGCGCGCCGATTTTCAGAGGCCCCTGCCCTTCGTAACCGGTGACGCTCATGACTCCGGAAAGCGCCTGGATGATCGGATCGAGCGCCGGGCGCGCGCGATAGGGACCGGTCTGCCCGAATCCCGAGATTGAGCAGTAAATGAGCCGGGGATTCAACACGCTCAGGTCACCCCAGCCCACGCCGAGCCGGTCGGCGACCCCGGGAGCATAGTTCTCGATGACCACGTCCGCGCGCGCTGCCAGATCGCGCGCGACCTGCCGGTCACCGGAATCCTTCATGTTCAGCGCGATGCTGCGTTTCGAACGGTTGATCGTGTTGAAGTAATCCTCGTCATGGGCGGCGCGCCCCCTGTACTTGATCCACCGCATCTCATCCCCGCGGAGGGGTTCCTCGATCTTGACGATGTCGGCCCCCATGTCGGCCAGCATCATCGTCGCATAAGGTCCGGATATCACGCGCGTCAGATCCAGCACCCGCATGCCGCTCAGCGGTTTGGTTGCACGGGCAGAACTGTTGGTTTCAGGTTTTTCCATTCTTGCAATCCGCATTAATCGATGATGCCCCGCGCACGAAGACCGGCAATGTCTTCCGGCGTTTTCCGCAACCAGGTTCCCAGCACCTCGTCCGTGTGTTCGCCGATATAAGGCGCCCGGCATGTGACCGGAACAGGCTGCCCGTTCAAATGCCAGGGCAGCCGGTACACCGGCACCTTTTTCAAGGCCGGATGCTCGACGATTTCGAACAGGGCCCGGCCGGTGTAATAGGGATGCGCCGCGATGTCCGGAAGATCGAGCAGCCTCTCCGCGGGAATTCCCTTTTCCCGGAGCAAGGCCGCCAGCGCGTCGCCGTCAAAGCGCAGGGTTTCCCGCGCCAGCAATCCATCCAGGGTGGCATGATTCGCCAGGCGCGCCGCGGATGTCGCATAGTCTTCGCCGGACATCCAGGCCGGTGCCCCCAGGATTTCCGCCAGGGCCCGCCACTGCCGGTCGTCTGCCGCGGAGATCGCGATCCACCGGTCCTCGCCCTGCACCGGATAGTGGTTGTGGGGCGCATGCGACCGCTGCTGGTTTCCGCAGGTCTGCCGTATCTGCCGGTTGACGACGCAATCCATGATCTGCTCGCCCATCAGGTTGACCGCCGCCTCCCACTGCGACAGGTCGATATGCACGCCCTTGCCGGTCAGGTTGCGGCGCCACAGTCCGGCCAGTATCCCGAAGGTCGCGTGGATCCCGGCATTGGGATCGGCATAGGGCGGGGACTGCACCGCAATCACCCGTTCCCCCGGATAACCCACCATGCTGTTCAGGCCCGACAGCGCGCCGATCATGACGGCATAGGTGCGGATGCCCCGCAACGGCCCCCGGTGGCCGGCCGCGGACATCGAGCACATGACCAGATCCGGATTGACGGTCGACAGCACGTCCCAGCCCAGGCCCAGCTTGTCCATGACGCCCGGGGAAAAATTCTCGATGACCACGTCGCATCCGGCGATCAGTTCCTTCATCACGTCGGCCGCCCCGGGCTGCTGAAGGTTGATGCACAGGCTTTTCTTGCCACGGTTGACGTTCTGGAAGACCGGGTTCTGCTCGGGATCCTTGGCCGTGCCGAACAGCGGCCGGCCCTGGCGCATGTAGTCCAGCGGTTTCCTGCTTTCGACGCGGATCACTTCCGCGCCCATGTCGGCAAGAATGTGCCCGGGAATGGCGCCGGCCCATACCCAGCCGAAATCGACCACCCGCAGACCCGTCAGGGGACGCCGGGGATCCACCTTCTCCGAGAAGGGTTTCGCCCGGACGCCACGGCCGGGAACCGAAGGCGGATGCCCGTCGGGGGCAGGCACCGTCCGGACATGGCCGGCGTCATGCCCGAGCCCCGCAAAAGGATGCGTGGGAACCCTCAATACGCCGCCGCCCGCATCCACTTCGGCAAAGTAGCCGCGTTCGCGCAGATGCGGATGCCCGGCCACCTCACGCATGTCGTACACCGGCGCGCCCGGAATGCGGTGATCGAGGCACAGCCTGGAGATCTCCTCCTTGGTCCGCGCACGGAACCACGGTTCGAGCAGGGTGTTGCATTCGTCGGCCTGCTCCTCCGTTGCCCTGGCCCGGTTGACGAACAGCGGATGGGTCAGGAAATCCTCGCGCCCGATCATGTTCAGAAACTCGGACCACTGCCGGGTTTCCAGGCACTGCACCGCGAAGAAACCGTCCTTGCAGGGGAATATGGCCTTGACGTACGGCTGGCGCGAAACGCGATAACCCGCGCGCGGCTTCTTCTTGCGCCCGAAAAAATCGTTGGCGACCTCGCCGCCGTTATAAAAGGACGCCCATACGTCCGCGGCGGAAACGTCCAGCAACGCGCCGCCGCCCGAAAACAGCTGGCCGGCCGCCGCCACCGCCGCCGACAGGCCCGCCTGGTAAGCGCTCTGGTCTCCCGGCAGCTTGAGCGGCGCCCGTCCGGGCTCGCCGATGCCCAAGGAAATGCCGCCGATCGCCTGCAGGGAAAGGTCGTCGGCGGGAAGTTCGCGCCATGGATCGGCAAGACCGTACGGCGTCACCGCCGTCACCACCAGCCCGGGATGGTCGGCGGCAATCCGTTCGGGACTGAGCCCGTGCCCGGCCCAGCGCTTCTCGCGCGCCGAATGCAGAAGCACGGCGCCCGCCCCGAACAGATCCCGCAGCACCGCGCGCCCGTCCGCCGTTTCCGGATCGACCGTCCGGGCCTGCTTCCCCGCGTTGAGGCACGCGAACCAGCCGTTCGGGCGCGCCTCTCCGCCGCCGGCGCAGAACGACACATGCCGGCGCAGCGGATCCCCTCCCGGAAATTCGACCTTGATGACCTGCGCCCCCATCTCGGCAAACAGTTTGCCGGCGTAAGCCACGGCCACACCCTCGCCGAACTCGATGACCGTCACGCCGGAAAACCCGACGCTCATTTCTGTTCTTTCCGGTACACGCCGAACCCGAGATCGATGCCGGAGCCGTTCTGGCAGTTCCTGGTTTCGACGTCTTTCGAGGGAAGAATGACCGTGGCGCTGCCATTCGGGGCGGTTACATCGCCCCGCTGATTTTCCGCCCAGATGTCGATGTCCACGCAGGCATGCCCCTCTCGCACGTACTTCGCCGACACCCTGCCTTTGCACCACGTGGTGTCGCCCATCGCATTGGGCAGGCGCAGTTCCGTGCGAATCCGCTTGAGCACCCCGGCATCACCCATCCAGTTCGTCACCGGCACCGAGAGCCAGGTGCAGCGCTGGGCGCCATAGTCGAGCACGCCGGGAATTCCCGCTTTTTTCGCCATCGACGCGTTGTGATGAATGTTGATCGTGTGCTCCATGCGCCCGCCGGAATCCTGGCTCCGGATGAAATGTCCCGGATGGCGGATGGCGGTCCTGAGCAGCTGTCCTCCGGAATTTCCGCGGCCGCAGCCGACCAGAAAACCCGTGGTATCCATGTTCGAGAGCGGCCCCCGCGCCACCGGCGGCAACTCGTCCCCGACGCTGACGTCTTCCCAATAACGGATTTCACTACCGCGAACCGTGTTTTCCTCGTTGAGAATCGTCTCCTCGATCCGCCGGATTTCCTCCTCGCTGTATTCATGCTGCTCGACAGCGCGGTACTTGCCCTTTTCGCGGGCCGCCTTGCGCTCGTGCCGGGTGCACCAGCCCAGCACCCTGGCAACCAGTTCGTCCTTCTGATTGAAGAACTCGCCCTGCGAGAACTGGATGACCAGCCTCCCCGAAAAACGGCTTTCCTTGTCTTCGACCGCGACCACGCGCTCGATCGCCGTGACCCGGTCCCCGGGGCGCAGGTTCCGGAAAAATTCCCAGTCATTGCCGCCGAAGAATCCGTGAACCCCGGGCAATCCCCAGCGGGTGCGTCCGATCCAGCCATAGGCCATCGGGAACATCGGCGGCGCCAGAGCCGACCCGTACTGGCTGTTGCGCCCGTACTCCAGGTCGCGGTACAGGGGATTCACGTCGCCGATACCATTGCAGAAATTCCTGATGGTATCGGGCGTCACGTCCTGCAGGTAAGGGCCTTCGGGGCGCAGCCTGACACCGACCATCTTCCGGGTCGCCTCGATCGTTTCGTCGGTGATCCGCCCGTCACCGGACCCGTCCGGCATACCCGCCTGTTTTTCCTGAGATTCCATTTGAGAATCCAACCTCTCCGTCGTTTGTTAGTCGGTAAAGCAGAACCTGCTCCGGGAATTTCGCGATTCCCGCCCTTGAGCTACCATGTGTCGCCGCCACCAGCATCCCCGTCATGAACCTCCGCCAACTGCGCTACATCTGCGAAATCGCGAAACGATCGCTGAACATGTCGGCGGCGGCCGCCGCCCTGCACACCAACCAGTCCGGACTCAGCAAGCAGATCAAGCTCCTCGAAGACGAGCTCAAGACCCAGATCTTCACCCGCTCGCGCAACCGCCTGACGGGCATCACCCCCAGCGGCCAGGCCATCATCGCCCGGGCGCAAATCATCTTGAACGAGGTGACGAGCATCAAGGCCGGATGCAGCGACGTCGCCGAAACCGGATCCGGCACAATCATCGTCGCCGTCACGCACACCACGGCGCGCTACATACTTCCCGCGATCATCAAGGAGTTCTCCACGAACCATCCCGGCATCCAGATATCGATGCGTCACGCAAACCCCGCGCAGATCGTCGACATGGTCCTGTCCGGCGACGCCGACCTCGGCATGACCACCAACGTGCCGCCGAAGATGCGCGAGCTGCTTGCGCTGCCCTGTCGCCAATCCGCCAAGATCCTGATCGTTCCGCCAGGACACAAACTGCTCAAAAGCCGCAGGATCACGCTCCCGGAAATCGCGAAATACCCGCTGATCGCCTACGAACCCGGCTTTTCGACGCGGCAGGATTCCCTGTCGGCATTCGAGAAAGCCGGCCTCAATCCGAAAATCGCGCTGAGCGCCATCGACGCGGATGTCATCAAAAGCTGCGTCGAACTCGGCCTCGGCATTGCCGTCGTGTCGGACGTCACCTTCGATCCGGAAAAAGACGCCGGATTGCGCGCCATCCCGGTCGGCCATCTGTTCGAACCCTCGACCATCAAGATATTCCTGTCCCGTCAACGCTACCTGCGGCGCTCCATATTCAATTTCATAGAAACCTGCGACGAGCGCTGGACCCGGGATCGGGTCCAGCAAAAAATGGGCGTGCCACTCTGACCCTCGATCAGCCGCGCCTGGAAAACCCGAGCACCAGGACTTCCGCGCCCTGGATGCCCGCGCGCAATTCCAGCGGCGCCTCGCCGGGAGCGGCATGCATCACGGACCATCTCGGCAAAGCGCCCTCCGGCTGTTCCAGACTGCCATTGACGACCAGGCAGTACTGCCCGCCCGTTCCAGCAGGGTCCGCGACCTTTGCCGCCATTTCCGGCCCCATGCGGATCAGCGACGCGCCGACGCCGTCGCCAGCGGCCCCAAGTCCCTCCAGCAATGAATCAACCGCGAGGCTTTCGCGCGAAGCCAGCACCGGCCCCGTGCTGAGCACGATGTCCGCGTCCGTCGCATGCCGTTTTGCCGAGGGCCGCATCGCATCCCGGTAACCCGGCTTGTTCAGGTACACCGCGCCGGGATCCGTGACAGGACGAAACGTGAAATACGAAAAACCGGAGGCGCTGGCGACGATCGGCCCGTAGGCCGTGTGATGATCCGCGTAATGCACGGTCAGCGGCCCCACGGTCTGGCGCCCAAGCATGCCGCCTCCTTCGACAAACACCTGGAACTGGTCGACGGCATGAAAATGCGGCAGCAGCGTTTCACCGGCGGTCATCTCGATCAGGAAGGCTTCCGGCTGCGCGCTCGCTTCCGCGCGCCGCCCCATGTAATCGCTGCGCCAGTGTTTCTCGCCGTTTCCCGCCGAAGACACCATGCGCCTCCGGCCGACGGCTTCCCCATAAGATACGGCGGTCACCATGAACGACTCTCCCGCATGCGGATCATTGCGGCTGGATGTTGGCCTGGCGCGCGATCTTGGTCCATTTCGCGATATCGCCGGCGAGAATCTTCTGGAACGCCTCGGGAGTGCCGCCCGCCGGCTCCAGCCCCTCTTTCGTCATGCGGGCCTTCATCTCGGGCGCCTTCAACAGGGAATCCACCTCCCTGTTCCAGCGGGACACCACCTGCGCCGGCAGGCCCTTCGGCCCCCAGATGCCGTACCAGAGCACCGCCTCGTAACCCGGAACCGTTTCCGCGATTGCAGGCACGTCCTGGAGCTGGCCTGAACGTTTCGCCGTCGTCACGGCGATGCCCCGCAACCGGTTGGCCTTCACATGGGGCGTCGTTGCAATGATGCTGCCGAATATCATCTGGATATGCCCGCCGAGCAAATCCGACAGGGCGGGGCCGGTTCCCTTGTACGGCACATGCGTCATCCTGACTTTCGCCATGTCGGCAAACAGCTCCGTCGCCAGATGCGCCAGGCCGCCCACGCCGCTGGATCCGTAGTTCAGGACACCGGGTTTCTGCTTCGCATGGGCAATGAGTTCCCCGACGTTCGATGCCGGAACCCCGGGATGCAGGGCGACAAGGTAGCCGGACAGGCACGTCAGGCTTATTGCCGTAATGTCCCGCACGGGGTCATAGGGCAGCTTGTACAAGGCTGCATTGGTGGCATAGCTTGCCGCGCCGAAAATCAGCGTGTAACCGTCGGGGGCCGCGCGCACTACCGTTTCGATGCCTGTCGAGCCACCTGCGCCGCCACGGTTGTCGACCACGACGGTTGTGCCCAGAGAATCCCCCAGTTGCTGCGAAAACAGGCGCGCCACGAGATCCGTGCCGCCGCCCGGCGCAAAAGGCACCACCATGCGAACGGGCTTCCTGCCCGGATATTCCTGGGCATGAAGGCCGGCGGAAAAAGAAAAAGCCGCGACCGCAAAAAATGCAATGCCGGCTCCCGAAACCATCGGGGCAAAGCGGGAAAACCGCCCCTGCATACCAGTCGTCATCTAGGGTCACCTCCATGGTCAGACTGTTTTTGTTGATGTATGGCTGCCGGTGCGCAGCCAGTGCCCGGATGAATGTAACATCTGAAAGTTTTTACTAGATTGCGTTTATGGAATAGCCTCGTCCAAACAGGACTAGCCGTTTAAAGAGAAAAAAGTCGCCGCAGGAAAAACCAGAGGAACGCGGAACGAATCCCGGTCCGAAACGCGCGAACATCCGAAAAACCCCTCCTTCAATCTGAAAATCCCATGGAATACACCACCCTCGGCCGCACCGGCCTCAAAGTCAGCGTCGCCGGCATCGGCTGCGGCGGCAGCAGCAAACTCGGACTGGCCGCGGGCCACGGCGAAGCGCACGCCGCCGGCATCGTGCGCCGCGCGCTCGATCTCGGCGTCAACCTGATCGACACCGCGTCGTACTACGGCACCGAGGCCGCCGTCGGTGCCGCGATCCGCGGCCGGCCGCGCGACTCGCTGGTAATTTCCACCAAGCACAAGGTGTCGTCCCGCGACGGCGCGATCATTCCCGTCGCCGACATCCTCGCCGGGCTCGACCGCTCGCTGCGCACGCTCGGCACCGACCACGTCGACGTCTTCTGCATGCACACCGTGCAGCCGCACGAATACGACCGCGTGATGTCGGAAATCGTCCCGCCGCTGCTGCGCGAAAAAGAGAAGGGCAAGTTCCGCTTCCTCGGCATCACCGAATTCGCCGGGCGCGACCCGCGCCACGAATCGCTCGCCCGCGCGCTCGGCGACGACTGCTGGGACGTGATGATGATCGCCTTCCACATGCTCAACCAGAACGCGCGGCAGCGCGTGTTCCCGGGCACGCTGGAGCGCAACATCGGCACGCTGATCATGTTCGCCGTGCGCGCGATCTTCAGCACGCCGGGCCGGCTGCGGCAGGACATTGCCGCGCTGGTCGCCGCAGGCCGCCTGCCCGCGGCGCTGGCGCAAAAGGACAATCCGCTGGATTTCCTGCTCGGCGAAGACGGCGCGGACAGCCTGATCGAGGCCGCCTACCGCTACGCGCGGCACGAGCCCGGCGCCAACGTCGTGCTGTTCGGCACCGGCAACCCGGATCACGTCGAGCCCAACGTCCGCGCGATCCTCAAGCCGCCGCTGCGCGAATCCGACCGCGCGACCCTCGCCGAACTGTTCGGCGCGCTCGAGGGCGTGGGACTCGACGAGGTCAACCCGCTGCCGCAGCGCTGAGCCGCTAAGCCACGGACGCTGCCGGAAAAAGCCGGTAACGGACCGGCGTCAGGCTTTCGGAAAACGCGGCGTGGCGCGCAAATCGAAACCCGCGGTCAGCCGCAGATGCCCTGCGGCGTCGACCGCAAGCGCCTCGGGCGCCCCCGCCCCGGCGGCCAGCGCCGGCATCGCGTCCGCCCCCATCACCATCATCGCGGCGCCCAGGCCGTTGAGATCGGCGCCGCCGCGCGACACCAGGGTCACGCCGCGCAGGCCGCTGCTCGGATAGCCGGTGCGCGGATCGAGGATATGGTGGTAACGGCGGCCATCGCGCTCGAAAAACCGCTCATAATCGCCGGACGACGTCACCACGCCGTCGTTCATCTCCAGCACGCCGAGCAGCGACTCCGGATGCAGCGGATCGCGGATGCCGACCCGCCACGGCCGCCCCTGCAACCGGCCGAGAGTCAGCACGTCGCCGCCGCCGTCGATCATCGCGTTGGCAATGCCGTGATACCGCAGGATCTGCAGTCCGGCCTGCAGGATGGGCAGCTTGGCGATGCCGCCGAGATCCAGGCGCATGCCGGGCCGCCTCAGGTAGGCCGTGCCCTGCCGCTCGTCCAGCACGACATCGCGGTAATCCACCAGCGCGCGCTGGCGCCGCAGCGCCTCCGCCGCGGGTGCGGCACCGCCGCCGCCCTCGAAACGCCAGCCGTCATAGGCCCCGACCGTGATGTCGAAGGCGCCGCCGCTGAGCTCCGACACCGAGCGGGCGCGCAGCAGCACGGCCATGACTTCGGGCGCGACCGCGACCGCATGGCGCCCGGCCGCGTGCTGCAAGGCGGCGACCGTGCTGTCCCCGCGGTAGCGGCTCATCAGCCTTTCGAGCCGCGCCATGCCCTCGAAAGCCGCCGCGAGAGCATGGTCGGTTTCGCCGGGATGCATGCCTTCGGCGACGATGCCGATCCGCGTGCCCATCAGCGCGCGCGAACCGCGCCGCACCGCCGGGTCGGCGAACCGCGCAGGCACCAGCAATCCCGCGGCGACGAGGCTGAACCCGCCGATAAAGCGGCGGCGGCTGATGGCGCTGAAGGACATGGCCGGGCTCAGCGCGACTGGGCCACCATGAAATCGACGGCCGTCTTGACCTCGTCGTCGCTGAGCGAGGCGCTGCCGCCGCGCGGCGGCATCAGGCCTTTCGCGCCGGTATAGCCTTCGATCGCGTGCTTGTAGAGCACGTCGTTGCCCTGCGCGATGCGCGGGGCCCAATCCCCCTTGTCGCCGGGCTTGGGCGCGCCCGCCACCCCCGCCGCATGACACAGCGCGCAGGTCTTGCCGTACACGGACTTGCCGGCGGAATTGTCGGCGGCCACGGGCGCGGGCGGCGCGGCGGGAGCGGCAGCGGGCTTCGGCGCGGACGCCGGCGCCTGCTCCTGTCCTCCGCAGGCGGCCAGCGCGATGCCACAGGCGACCAGCAGGATTCCGTTTCTGAAGTTCATGTCGTGCTCCTTGAAATATCGGGGTTGGCTTGGATTGATTCGGCTTGACTCGAATTGAATTGCGATTGACGACACCGGGCTTGCGCACTCCGGATGGAACGCATCCTATCCTTTAAAGATGCATCACTTATGCATCTTATGAAGCTTGTTTGAGCCAGATCAATATCCGCGGCGGCCGGCGCACGAACAATGGGTGCGTCAAACAGGAAATCCCAACCCACCCCGCAAAGGAACAGCCATGGCTGAAAAATCCGGAAAAATCGAAAAACCCGAACCCCCGGCACCCGCAGGCATGGGACGCCGCCGCTTTCTCGGCACCGCCGCGGTTGCCGGCGCAGGGCTGGCCGCGCTGGCCGGCTGCAACGAAAAACCCGCCGCCGATGCCGGCAAGGGCGCCGCCTCCGCCGGCGGCACGCACGCCGCAGCGGGCGGCGTGCACCTCAAACCCGGCGAACTCGACAGCTACTACGGCCTGTGGAGCGGCGGCCACACCGGCGACGCCCGCATCATAGGCATTCCCTCCGGCCGTGAAATCCACCGCATCCCCTGCTTCAATCCCGACCCGCTGATCGGCTGGGGCATCACCAACGAGTCGAAAAAAATCATGGGCACGAAGCCCGACGGCAGCCTGAAATACACCGTCGCCGACACCCACCACGTGCACGCCTCCTACAAGGACGGCAACTACGACGGCCGCTACGCCTGGATCAACGACAAGATCAACAGCCGCATCGCGCGCCTCCGCCTCGACTACTTCGTCTGCGACAAGATCACCGAACTGCCCAACGTGCAGGGCTTCCACGGCATCTTCCCGGACAAGCGCGATCCGGTGGACGAAAAAATCAACTACACGACGCGCGTGTTCTGCGGCGGCGAGTTCTCGATCCCGCTGCCCAACGCGCCGATCGAGGACCCGTCGAAGTACCGCTCGCTGTTCAGCTGCGTCGATGCCGAATCGATGGAAGTGCGCTGGCAGGTGATGATCGACGGCAACTGCGACCTCACCGCGACCTCCTTCGACGGCAAGCTCGCGGCCACCAACCAGTACAACACCGAGATGGGCGCCAAGTACGAGGACATGATGTCGGCCGAGCGTGACGCCTGCCTCTTCTTCAACATCGCCCGCATCGAAGCCGCGGTGAAGGCCGGCAAATTCAGGACCATCGGGACGTCCAGGGTGCCGGTCGTCGACGGCACCGCCGAAGCCAACAAGGATGCCAGGACCGCGCTCGTCGCCTATGTCTCGGTGCCGAAGAACCCGCACGGGGTCAACGCCAGCCCCGACGGCAAGTACTTCATCTGCGCCGGCAAGCTGTCGCCGACCGCCACGGTCATCGAACTGTCCAGGGTGCTGGAATGGTTCGACGGCAAGCTGGAGAAAATCGACGATTCCATCGTCGCCGAGGTGGAACTGGGCCTTGGCCCGCTGCACACCGCCTTCGACGGCCGCGGCAACGCCTACACCACGCTGTTTCTCGACAGCCAGGTGGTCAAGTGGAACGTCGAGGCCGCCATCAAGTTCACCAAGGGCGACAAGACGGCCAAATACGTGGTCGACCGCATCGACGTGCATTACCAGCCGGGACACATCAACGCCACCCAATCCGAAACCATGGCCGCCGACGGCAAGTACCTCGCCGTGGGCTGCAAGTTCTCGAAGGATCGCTACCTGCCGGTCGGGCCGATGCACCCGGAGAACGAGCAGCTGATCGACATCTCCGGCGACAAGATGATCCTGCTCGCCGACCACCCGGTCCGCCCGGAGCCGCACGACTTCATCATCTTCAAGCGCGACCTGGTCAAACCGAAGCAGGTGTATGACATCGATCACTCGCCGCTGGCGATCAAGGACGCCAAGGAGTCCGGGGTGTTCCGCCAGGGCAGGAAGGTCACGGTCAAGATGACCTCGCTCGCGCCGTCCTTCAGCCTGCGCGAATTCAAGCTCAAAAAAGGCGACGAGGTCACCCTGATCCTCACCAACCTCGACAAGATCGAGGATCTGTCCCACGGCTTCGCCATCCCGAACTACAACATCAACTTCGTGGTGAACCCGCAGGAAACCGCCTCGGTGACCTTCACCGCGGACAAGACCGGCGTGTTCTGGTGCTACTGCACGCATTTCTGCCACGCACTCCACCTGGAAATGCGCTCGCGGATGATCGTGGAAGCCTGAGGGGGCACTTCCACATCGCACGGCCGTGCGCGCCATACCGGCGCACGGCCGCTTTTTTGGCCATGACCATGCACAGAATCCTCCCACGACTGCTCCTCGCCGCCGTGCTGCTGATGGCGGCCGGCGCGCGGGCGGCCGGCGGCGCCTACGAAGCCGAACTGCCCGCGGAAATCAACAGCGCGAAGAACCTCTGCGCAATGGTTCCCTGCGGCAGCGTGTTTCCGGGCGCCGCCTCCTTTTCCGAGCGCAAGGGCCGGCCGCCCTACGTCGAGGCCTACGGCGAGGCCGATGCCGCCGGCGCCAGGAAGCTGCTCGGCTACGTCATGCTGTCGACCGACATCACCGACACGCCGGCCTACTCCGGCAAGCCGGTGATCACCCTGATCGGCATGGACACCGAGGGGCGCTACACCGGCGTCAAGGTGCTCAAGCATTCCGAACCCATCCTGCTGCTCGGCATCCCCGAGTCGGCGCTCGATCAATTCAACGCCCAGTACATCGGCAAGTCGGTCAGGGACCGCATCGAAGTCGGCCCGGACCGCCCGTCCGAGGACGTGATCGGCGTCGACGCCATCTCCGGCGCCACCGTCACCGTCATCGCCCAGAACCAGGTGATGCATCTTTCCGGTTCGGCGGTGGCGCGGCAGACCGGCATCATCGCGCCGACGGTGCGGGAGCCCGCGCGATACCAGCTGCGCGGCGCGCGCCTCGGCTGGAACGAGCTGGTGAAGCTCGGCGCGGTGCAGCGGCTCCGGGTCATGCCCCAACAGGTCGGCCTCGAACGCGGCGCCGACCCTTTCATCGAGCTGTGGTTCGGCGATCTCAATCATCCGGACGTCGCCACGAGCCTGCTCGGCGCGCGCGGCTACGCCAACCTGCGCGCGAGCCTCGCCGAAGGCGATCACGCCCTGTTCGTGATCCGCACCGCCGGCAGGGAATCCTTCAAGGGATCAGGCTTCGTGCGCGGCGGCCTCTACGACCGGGTGCAGGTCAAGCAGGGGGCCGACGCCTTCACCTTCCGCGATCTCGACGCCCTCAACCTCTACGGGCTCGAGGCCGAAGACGCGCCGCGCTACGACGAATCCGCGATCTTCATCATCCGCGGCGCCGGATTCTCCGCGGCCTACCCCTGGAAGCTCGCCTTCCTCGGCAACCGCGTCGACCGCGCCACCGGCCACCGCAGCTTCGCCGTGTTCGAATCCGGGCTCTGGCTCGACGCCGGCCTGCTCGCCGGCGGCCGCCCGAAGATCGAGAAGCCGGTCCCGCCGTGGCTGCGCATCTGGCGGGACCGTGCGCCGGAGATCGCCCTGTTCGTCACGCTGCTCGCCGGCGTCGCCGTGGTCTACGCCTTCCGCGAACGCCTCACCCGCATGTCCACCCACAAGAACAAGTGGCCGGTGAACGCGTTCAAATATTCGGCCTGGACCGTGAGCATCATCTGGATCGGTTTCGGCGTCATGGCGCAGCCGTCGATCACCCAGGTGCTCACCTGGTTCCACTCGCTGCTGTTCAAGTGGACCTGGTCGCTGTTCCTGTCCGATCCGTTCATCTTCGTGTTCTGGATCTTCATCATCGTCACCGTGTTCCTGTTCGGCCGCGGCCTGTTCTGCGGCTGGCTGTGCCCGTTCGGCTCGCTCTCGGAGATGATCTACAAGGTCGGTGAAAAAATCGGCCTCAAGCGCTGGCAGCGCAAGCTGCCGCAGCGCGTGCACGACCGCCTGAAATGGGTCAAGTACGGCATCTTCTTCGGCCTGCTCGCGGTGTCGATGTTCTCGATGGCGCTGGCCGAGGTGCTGGCGGAAGTCGAGCCCTTCAAGACGACCTTCCTCGTCGGCATCGCCAACCGCGCCTGGCCGTACGGCCTGTTCGTGGCGGTCCTGCTGGGCCTTTCGCTGTTCATCGAGCGCCCGTACTGCAAGTACCTCTGCCCGCTGGGCGCCGCGCTGGCAATGCCAAGCACCTTCCGCTGGTTCGGACTGCGCCGCAAGCAGGACTGCAACAGCTGCAAGGCCTGCGCCACCGGCTGCGGCTCGCTCGCCATCGATGCCGCCGGCCGCATCGACCACCGCGAATGCCTGCACTGCCTCGACTGCATGGTGCTCTACACCGACGTCACCGCCTGCCCGCCGCTGTCGCGCGAGCGCAAGCGCCGGGAGCGCGCCGGCCTCGCGCTGACGCCGATCGGCCGGGACGGCTACTACATCCCGATCCAGCCGGCGCCGGACGACGCCGCTGCGCGCAAGGCCGCCGCCGGACCGGATCCGCGCATGCCCACCGACCCGGTGCAGCTGCCCTACATGGAAAAAGCCGGCCTGGCGCGCTGGATCGCGCTCGAGGTGTACGAACACCTCTGGCCGTGGAGCGCCAAGGGCTGGCACGACCAGCGCGCGCTGCAGATCGCCGGCATTTCGCTCGCCGTCGCCGCCACCGTCGCCTGGCTGCTGGCGATCAGCGGCAACCTCTCCTCGGGCGCGATCATCGGCTGGTGGTTCGGCTGGAGCGTCTATGAAGTGCTGATCCGCCTGTCGGGACGGCGCTACGTCAAGGACGGCCCGTGGTGGAAGCGCAACTACCGCCATGCCGGCGTGATGGACATGCTCAGCTACGTCGCCTTCAAGAACCTGCTGATCGGCGCCACGCTGTTCCTGGCGCTGAAGGCGCTCGACATCCTACCCGGCTAAAATGCAAAAAATAATTAATAATCAAATACTTATAGTATCGTTCGCAGCGGCACTGCTCGCCGCCACGGGCGCCGCCGCCGCCACCCTCAACATCGCCCCCGGCAGCGACCTGCAGCAGGCGATCGCGCAGGCCCGGGCCGGCGACGTGCTCGAAATCGGGCGCGGCCTCTACACCGGCAATTTCCGCATCGACAAGCCGCTCACGCTGCGCGGCGTCGGGCGGCCGACGATCAGCGGCGGCCTGACCGGCAGCACGCTCACCGTCGAGGCGCCCGACGTCACCGTCGAGAACGTCATCGTGCGCGACTCCGGCGACAGCCTGAAGAACCAGAACGCCGGCATCTACGTGCGCCCCGGCGCGCACCGCTTCGCGCTGCGCAACTCCGACCTCACCTACAACCTGTTCGGGCTGTGGATCGAAAAGGCCGACGACGTCGTCATCGAGCGCAACATCATCACCGGCAAGCGCGACTACAATTCGCCGCTGCGCGGCAACGGCATCCAGCTCTACAACACCACCGGTGCGCGCATCATCGGCAACAACATCGGCTTCGTGCGCGATGCGCTCTACGTCGACGTCTCCCACCGGGCGGTGTTCCGCGGCAACAGGCTCCACCACAGCCGCTATGGCACCCACTACATGAACTCCTACCACAACCTGTGGGAGGACAACGACAGCTACGCCAACCGCGGCGGCCTCGCGCTGATGGAGGTGCGCGACCAGGTCATCCGCAACAACCGCGCCTGGAACAACAGCGACCACGGCATCATGCTGCGCACGCTGCAGGACTCGCTGGTCGAGGGCAACGTCATCGCGGGCAACAACCGCGGTTTCTTCATCTACGACGTCGAATACGCCACGCTGCGCGGCAACCTCGTCATCAACAACCGGGTCGGCGTGCACCTCTCCGCCGGCTCCACCCGCAACAGCGTCGAGCGCAACGACTTCATCGCCAACCGCGAGCAGGTGCGCTACGTCGGCGCGAAGGACGAGGCGTGGGGCGTGAAGGAGGGCAACTACTGGGGCAACTATCTCGGCTGGGACAGCGACGGCGACGGCCGCGGCGACCAGCCCTACGAAGCCAACGACATCGTCGACCGCCTTCTGTGGCGCCACCCGGGCGCGCGGCTGCTGATGGCAAGCCCGGCGATCCAGGCCCTGCGCCTGGCCGCGCAGCAGTTCCCGCTGCTGCGCGTGCCCACGGTCGTCGACAGACATCCGCGCATGCGCCCGCACAATCCCGACTGGAGCCGCTGGCATGGCCGCATCACCGACTGAAGCCGCCGCCCCGGCGATCGAACTGCGCGGCGTGCGCAAGCACTTCGGCGCGCTGTGCGCCGTCGACGGCATCGACCTGCGCGTCCGCGCCGGCGAGATCCTCGGCCTGATCGGCCGCAACGGCGCCGGCAAGAGCACCCTGTTCAAGCTGATGCTCGGCCTGGAGCAGCCCACCGCAGGCGAAGTCAGCGTCGCCGGCGTGCCGGTGGCGGGCCCGCGCTTCCGCGACACCCGCCGCCGCATCGGCTACCTGCCCGAGAACATCGCGCTCTACGACAACCTGAGCGGCCTCGAGACGCTGCGCTTCTTCGCGCGGCTGAAGGGCGCGCCTCTGCACCAGTGCGACACCCGGCTGGCCGAGGCCGGGCTTTCGGAGGCCGCCGGCCGGCCCGTGCGCGAATACTCCAAGGGCATGCGCCAGCGCCTCGGCATCGCGCAGGCGCTGCTCGGCTCGCCCCGGCTGCTGTTCTTCGACGAGCCCACCAACGGCCTCGATCCGCAGGCGATCCGCGACTTCTACCGCCGGATCCACGCGCTACGCGACGGCGGCGCCACCATCGTCATCAGCTCGCACATCCTCGCCGAGCTGCAGCAGCGCGTCGACCGGCTGGCCATCATCGCCGACGGCCGGCTGCGCGCCAGCGGCAGCGTCGCCGAGCTGCGCAGCCGCACCGCCATGCCCGTCGTCTTCGCGCTGGAACTCGCGCCCGGGGACATCGCCGCGACGGCGGCCAGCCTCGCCGACGTCGAAAGCCTCGGCGTCACTGCCACCGACCGCGGCCTCGACCTCGCCTGCCCGGCGGCGCAGCGCGCCACGGTGCTGGAAGCGGTGCTCCGGCTCGGCCCGCGCGTGCGCAACCTGCAGATCAACGAACCCTCGCTCGAAGACATGTTCTTCGGCCTCGAGCGCTGACGCCATGAGCCCCATCAACCTGCGGACCATCGCCGGCAAGGAACTGCGCGACCGCATGCGCAACCACTGGGTGCTGGCCATCGCGCTGGTGTTCACCGCCTTCTCGCTGATCATCGCCTACTTCGGCGGCGCGCAGCAGGGCACCATCGGCTTCCGCTCGCTCGAATTCACCATCACCAGCCTGGTGAGCCTGGTGATCTACCTGATCCCGCTGATCGGGCTGCTGCTCGGCTTCGACGCCATCGTCGCCGAGCGCGAGCGCGGCTCGCTCGACCTGCTGCTGACCCTGCCGCTGACGCCGCTCGACCTGCTGCTCGGCAAATATCTCGGCCTCGCCGCCGCGCTGGCGCTGTCCACGCTGCTCGGCTTCGCGCTGGTCGCGGGCCTGCTCTACATCCAGTTCGGCAACGCGGCGCTGTTCCACTTCGGCGGCTTCATGCTGAGCGCGCTGCTGCTGGGCATGGCGTTCCTCAGCATCGCCGTGCTGATCTCGGTGATCGCGCGCGACCGCACCCGCGCCTCGGGCATGGCCGTCGCGGCATGGTTCGCCTTCGTGCTGGTGTTCGACCTGCTGCTGCTCGGCGTGATGGTCGCCAGCGATGGCCGATGGGGCGGCGGCGCGCTGGCCTACCTGCTGCTGCTCAACCCCGCCGACGTCTTCCGCATCCTCAACCTGTTCTCCGTCGAACAGGCCGCGGCCGCCTACGGCCTCACCCAACTGCTGCCCCCGGCGCTCGCCCGCGCCCCGGTGATGGGCGCGGCGATGGCGGCCTGGATAATCCTTCCCCTGATGATCGCCAGCTGGAGATTCAAACGATGACCGACACGACCCGCGTCAAGACTGCATGCTCCTGCGGCACCTCCCACACCCGTCCCGACAGCACCGGGCGCCGCGCGCTGCTCCGGTTCGCCGGGCTCGCCGCGCTCGGCTTCGCCGGCGGCCTCGCTGGCTGCGACTCCGGCGGCAGCGGCCAGGCCCGCGGCCCGGCCGAGATCGGTCCGGGCTCCGCCTGCCATCTCGACGGCATGCTGCTCGCCGAGTACCCCGGCCCCAAGGGCCAGATCCTCGTCGCCGGCCTCGTCGAGCCGATGTTCTTTTGCGACACGACGGAACTCTTCAACACCGTGCTCGCCGGCGAGCAGGCGCTGCGGATCGAAGGCATCTACGTGCAGGACATGGGGCAGGCCAAGTGGGAAGAGCCCCGCGGCCACTGGTTCGACGCGCGCCAGGGCTGGTACGTGATCGGCAGCAAGCGCCACGGCTCGATGGGCCCCACCATCGCCAGCTTCGCGCAGGAAGCCGACGCCCGGCGCCACGCCGCCGACTACGGCGGCAAGGTGCTGAAGTACGAGCAGATCACCCGCGAGATGGTCGACCTCAGCGGCGGCGCGCTGCACGACCAGCGGATGTAGCGCCGTCGAAGACGCGGCGCGACTGAACTAACCGCGTAATCCACCGCACCACGGCGGCGCAGGCCGGGCCATGCGGGAATCGGGACTACCGCAGTACGCCAGGCCTCTAAGCCTTGCGCCGCGCGGCGGCGCCCGGCCCGACACCGCCCGCCACCTCGGCCAGCGTGACGCCGTCGAGTTCGGCCATGAATTTCGCCAGCCCGCGCCTGAGCACCGCCTTCAGGCGGCAGACGTCGCCGATGCGGCAGGTGTTGCGCGCGGCATCGAAGCATTCCACCAAGGTCATGTCTTTCTCGGTCCTGCGAACCACGTCGCCGATGGTGATCCCGGCGGCCGGCTTCATCAGCCTGAGCCCACCGCCGCGGCCACGCGTGGTCTTGAGCAGCCCGAGTTCGGCGAGCGTCATCACGATCTTGGTGAGGTGCGTGCGTGAAATGCCGTGGACCCTGGCGATTTCGCTGATGGTGGCCGGTGCGCTCCGCTCCGCCGTGGCGGCGCAGTACATCAGCACCCGCAGGCTGTAGTCCGTCCATTGCGTCAGATGCACGCGCCGCCTCCGTTCCTTTCACGTGCCCCGACGCCGTCCGCCCCGTCACCGGCCGGCAAGGCCGCGGAAAAAATTCAGCGGGAAGTCCTGCGCAGCGGAATCACTTCCGCCTCCGGCTGCAGCGAGAACTTCACCGCGCCGGGCCAGTCGATGCGTTCGATGACACGGTTGTTGTTGGCCGCCCAGAACCGCGCGGTGTCTTCGGTCATCGGCGTGCGCACCAGGCGCCAGCGCGTCTTGCCCGAACGGTCCTTCTCCTGCACGCGCCACTTGTAGAGGGTTTCCATGTCGATTCCCCTGTCAGGCCGGGCGGATCGCGCCCGGGACGGCCATCTTAGCCGTACCTGCCGCGCACGGCCAGCCGGGGGGATTAGAATCTCCCGCAACCACGGAGGCCCCATGAAACTCTACGGCAGTCCCGGCAGCCCCTACGCGCGCAAGGTGCGCATCGTGCTCGCGGAAAAAAACATTCCGCACGACTACATCGTCGCCCGCGGCTCAGCGCCGGATTCGCCAGTGCCGGCCTTCAATCCGCTGGGCAAGATTCCGACCCTGGTCCGCGACGACGGGCGCGCGCTCTACGACTCGCCGGTGATCGTCGAATGGCTCGATGCCCTCGGCAGCGGACCGAAACTGATCCCGGAGGATTTCGAATCGCGCATCGAGGTCAGGCGCTGGGAAGCGCTGGGGGACGGCATCGCCGAGGCCACCGTCAACATCAACCACGAATACCGCGAGCCGGCGGAGAAGCAGCGCACCGCGGCCTGGTTCGAAAAGCAGCGTCAGAAAATCGACCGCGGCCTCGCGCTGATGGAACGCGACCTCGGCAGCCGGGAGTTCTGCTTCGACGGCCGCTTCACGCTGGCCGACATCGCCACCGGCTACGCGCTGGGCTACCTCGATTTCGCGCTGCCGGAAGTGGAATGGCGCAAGGCGCACCCGGCGCTGGCACAACTCGCCGCGCGGCTGGCGGCGCGGCCCTCCTTCAGCAGCACCGTGCAGACGCCGAGGACCTGAACGGCCTCAGAACACCGCCGGCAGCAGCAACCCGAAGGCGCCGATCAGCAGCAGCGCCATCAGCGTGATGATGACCCCGGCGGCGCGCGGATGCGCCGCCACCTGCGCATCGAGCCCGGTGTTCATCGCGTCGGCGCCCTTGGCCATGCGCCGCTCCGAATACCAGTCGCTGCCGCGCGCCTCCATCCGCGACAGCAGGCCCGGAAAAAACGCGAGCAGGATGCCGACGGCGATGCCCAGCGCATTGCCGGCAATCAACAGCCAGCGCGCGCTGTCGGCGAGCCACAGCGCGAGATCCGGCCGCAGCGATTCCAGGCCCAGCAGGCGGGCCGCCGCGCGGGCGTCATACTGCGTCAGCAGGCCGGAAATCGCGAACACGCCGGCGGCGATCACGAAGACTGCGATCAGGTGCCGACGGCGGCGCACCAGCGGCTGCGTGTCGCGGGGAATCTCCAGCGGCCGCGTCGCGCGCCGCATCGACACCCAACGGTTCAGCGTCCCGAAAAAACGCAGCGCCGCGGCGCTGCGGAGGATCAGGGCCGCACCCGCCGCAAGCAGCACGAGGCCGCTGATGAAAAAAAACAGCACCGCCGATTGCGCAAACCACAGGCGAAACACCGGCGTATCGAGCAGGTTCAGCACGTCCATGGACCGCTCCTTCACAAGACCGCCGGCCAGGCCGGCAGACGGTTCCGCATCTTACCCGGCAAGCCCGCGCTGGAATTCCGCCGCGGCCGCGTTTATTCTCTGGGCATTCCACAACAACAGGCGCTGCGCGCTCCCGCGACACGTGCCACGACGGGAACAACACCTTCAACCCCGGGCCAATCTTCGCGGCCATGACGGGGCGGTATTTCATAAGTTATTGATTATATTGATATTTTTATGAATCTCGCTCTCAACCCGACGCAGGCTGCCAGCCACCGCTGACCACCGATGTTCCGCCTCCGCGACAGTGAATTCCTGATGCGCCACCGTCCGGCGATCTTCGGATTGATGTGGGGCGTGATGGGCATCGCACTGCTGATGGCGGCGCTGCAGGGCCGGACCGTTCCCGGCCGCGAGGATCTGCGTCAGGCCTCGGGCATCATTGACGGGCTGCGCACCGACAGCCGCTACGTCCGCTACGGCCCCAACGTCGACATCCTCCACCTGCGGCTGCGTGGCGCGGACACTGAATACGTGATCGACAGCGGGCGCATGAACGGCCCCGGCCCCTACTATCGCGCCAGCCGCGCGCTGCGCCGCGGCAGCCCGGTCACGCTGTGGTACGAGCCGCACCCCGATTTCGGCAACCGCCTGTGGCAGATCGACCAGCAGGGCCGCCGCCTGCTCGACTACCGCGAAACCTTCGACCACGAAACCGGCGAGCAGATGAACAGCTGGCTGTGGCTGCTCGGCTACCTCGGCGCCACCCTGGCCGTGGTGCCGTTGCTGCTGGCCTGGCACAAGCGCCTGCGGGCAGGCGAGGCGAAGAACAAGAAACCCGGCAGGGACAGACACAACATGACTATCTGATTTCTCATGGATACCTACCGCCACCGTCATTCCGGGCGCGCGAAGCGCGACCCGGAATCCAGCGCCGGATGCAACAAACCACTGGATCCCGGCATACGCCGGAATGACGAACAAACCAACTGACAAAAAGCAACCCGCATGAGCGACACCACCAACACCCTCGACATCAACGCCACCTTCCGCAGCGGCGGCCGTTCCATCGAATGGCTCGACGAAATCAACAAGGCTTCTATCGTCATGCTGGCCGAAACCGGCATCGTGCCGAAGGACGTCGCCGCGCGTATCGCCAAAGGCATCGCGCAACTGATCGAGAACGAACGCACGGGCGCCAACAACACCACGCCGCGCACGTCGGCGGATTACCTCGACTACGAACCGCGGCTGATCGCGCTGGCCGGACCGGAAGCCTCGCGGCTGCACACCGGCCGCAGCCGGCAGGACCTGGCCTCGACCATCGCGCGGATGAACCTGCGCGACCAGTTGCTGCAGGTCACGCAGGCGGTGATCGCCGCGCGCGAAAGCCTGCTCAAACGCGCCGGGGAACATATCGAGACCATCATCCCCGCCTACACCCACGGCGTGCAGGCCCAACCGACGACGTTTGCCCACTACCTGCTCGCCTTCGAGTCTGCGCTCGCGCGCGCGACCGAGCGCCTGCAGCAAGTCTATGCACGGGTAAACAAATGTCCGCTCGGCGCGGCGGCACTGGCCACCTCCAGCTTCCCGCTCGACCGCCACCGCCTGGCGGAACTGCTGGGTTTCGACGGCCTAGTCGAAAACGCCTACGACGCCAACCACCTCGCGCCCATCGACAGCGCGCTGGAAGTCGCCGGCGCCTACAGCATCCTCATGGTCGAGACCGGCATGTTCGCGCAGGACATCCACGCCCAGTACGCCGAACCCCGGCCCTGGTTCATGCTGGCCGAAGGCAAGCTCACCGGCACCAGCAGCATCATGCCGCAGAAGCGCAACCCCGCGGCCCTCGAACAACTGCGCGCGCAATCGAGCATCACGCTGAGTGAAATGCAGACCATGACCTGGGTATCGCACAACAACCGCACGGGCATGTTCGACTACCGCATGTACGACCCGGTGCCGGCGACGCGGCTGCTGAAGGTGCTGGAAATCCTGAAACAGGTCGCCGATGCCATCGTCGTCAACAAGGAACGCGCGCTGGAAGAGGTCAACGCCGACTACTCCACCACCACCGAGATCGCCGATGCGCTGCTGCAGAAGGCCGAAGTGCCGTTTCGCATTGGGCATCACTTCGCCAGCAAGCTGACGGATTACGGGCGGGGCAAGGGCTTAAGGCTGCAGGAGATTCCGTTTGCGGAGGCGCAGCGGATTTATGAGGAACCGGCCAAGAGCAAGATGCCGCTGACGGAGAAGGAATTCCGCGAGGTGATCAGTGCGGAATATATGGTATCTGAGAGGAAGGGATTGGGGGGACCACAGAGTGAAGAAACCAAACGGAAGCTTTCCGAAACCGTGACCCAAACCAAAACGAGCATTGGTTGGTTAAACGATCAGCTCAAAAAAACTAACCAAACAAAAGGAGTCATTGGCACAACGTTTAGCAAACTGATTAAATAAATCAACTCCGCCACCCACAGATTGCTGCGTGATCATGCAGCATTAATTGAGAGAACCGATTATCCAGTCGCTTTGATTACCCCACCTTGTATTGGGCCTTACGCTGAAACATTGCCAATTGCTCAACATGGCCTTTACGTTTTGCCTTCCCAAGCCGGGAGTTTTGCTCAACATCTTCATTACCCCATTGAGACCAACCTGATCGACAAAATCTTGCAAAAAGTTCGAGATAGGGGCCAGGCGAGCACGATTCAACTATTCCGTAAATACCGTCTGGTTTACGCGAATGCTCTCTTTTTTGGGAAACCATAATGTTTGTCTGACGCCTCCCGGGCGGAAGAGTACGCATGTGCCCCCGCACACCGAACAAAACCAACTCCGTGACATTCCTAAAGTAAAAACCAACCCCGCGACCGTCGGGCCCTCCGTCTTTTCTAACCTTGTACCAAACCAAATTTGATTTGTACTTGAAGCCCCATGCACGCATAACCTGAAGCCCTTCAGCCAATAGCGCATTAGGCACCCATAGGTACAAATGTGAATTTTCCGCAGAAACCTGCGCCACCGGAATCTCACAGATTTCTTCTAAATCCATGGTCGGATAACGAAGCAATCTCTGATGCTCAGGCGCCATCTTTCCCGTCCGATTCTCGAACCGCCAAGGTGGATCGGCAACGATGGTTGAATAAAGTCCGGTTACCTTCGCCGCAAAATCCTGCGCGGCGGTCGGCCTGGCAATGCTAACTATTTTTGTCATAGAGGGAAGATTTGATTCCAAAAACCAGCAATGGGCAACCAGCGCCACCACCGCCTTGAATTCGGGGAAGCAACTTTGACATATGAGTAGTCGAGTTGCCGTAAGACGAGCCTCGACCCAGGGAATTGAAAATTTTCTGGAGTTCGTCCGACCGGGTGATGATCACACCAACCGACACCACACGTAAATCAAACAACAAACGAAAATTGTTTAAATCTCGATCAAAAAAAGGATCTTTGTTATTCCACTCGATCTCCAAAGCTATCCTATTTTTAAAGCAATCAACCTCGTGCGTAGGAGAGTCAATCTGCGTCTGATCAACCACAATTCTGGTATCAAAGTTTTTTGCTACCCAACCGTACCTTGATAATTCGCCGTCGATCCATTTTGAAATCGGCGATTTATTACCACCGCCCTTGGCTATCCAGCTTTTTCTAACCCTGAAACGGGTAAGAACATCTACGATCTCGTTCAGCTCATGGGGAAAATCACGCGCCAAAATTGCACAAGCGTGTCGCCATTGATGCACCTCATAATTTTCCCTGATGAATTGGGGGAAGACGTCAATTGCCATGAACTGATTCCCAAAAAGTATCCCTAAGCCAATTGCGCTCGCAGAATATACTGACAGTCATTGCAACGGCAAGAATTCTTTAAGTAATTGTTTTATAAATATTTAGCTGTCACCACCTCAATAAAAACAATCCCGCAAAAGGATATCCATGCCCCCAGCCCCCTTCGACTTCACCTCACTCTTACCCCCTAACCTCCCACCCGCCGCCGCCCGCTGGACCGGCCGCCCCAAATACGATTTCACCGGCGGCAACAACGATCCGGACGCGCTGCCGCTCGACGGCCTGATTGCGGCGGCCGATGCGGTGCTGCGGCGAGAGGGGCGTACGCTGTCGACCTACGGGCTCAACAGCGGCCCGCAGGGTTACCGCGCGCTGCGCGATTTCCTCGCAAGCAAGCTCAAACGCGATGCCGGCATCGCCTGTTCCGCCGATGACATCCTGATCACCTCGGGTTCGCTGCAGGCGCTGGATCTCGTCAACCACGCGCTGCTTGCGCGCGGCGATACCGTGATCATCGAGGAGGATTGCTACCAGGGTTCGATCAATCGCCTGCTGCGGCTGGGCGTGACGCCGGTCGGCATTCCGCTCGACCGCGACGGCCTGCGCATCGACGCGCTCGAAGCCGCGCTGGCTGATTTGAAGCGCAAGGGCGTCCGTCCCAAGTACATTTACACCATCCCGACGGTACAGAACCCGACCGCCACCGTGCTGCCGCCGGAGCGGCGTGCGGCGCTGCTGCAACTGGCCTCGGACCACGGTGTGCCGGTGTTCGAGGACGACTGCTATGCCGATCTCACGTGGTCGGGCCAGCGCCCGCCGGCGCTGCACGCCCTGAGCGATCACGGCAACGTCATCTACATCGGCTCCTTCTCGAAGACCATCGCGCCCGCCCTGCGTGTGGGCTACATCGTGGCACCGTGGTCGATCCTGTCGCGCATGCTGGCAATCAAGACCGATGCCGGCTCCGGCGCGCTGGAGCAGATGGTGCTGGCGGAATACTGCACGGCGCATTTCTCGAAACATATGCCGGTGCTGCGCAAGAGCCTGCGCGCGAAGCTGGTGACGCTGATGGAGGCGCTCCGGGCGCAGTTCGGGACGGCAGCGGCATTCGACGACCCGCAGGGCGGCATCTTCCTGTGGGTGAAACTGCCGGACGGCGTGGATGCACTGCAGCTCTGCAAGCTGGCGCAGGCCGCGGGTGTGGCCATCAATCCCGGGCCCGAATGGTCGGTGAACAAGGCCCATGCCCGAAGCCGCCTGCGGCTGTGCTTCGCCAACCTGAGCCATGAGGAAATCAATCAGGGGGTGGCGGCACTGGCGGAGGTTTGCCGGCGGGAGTTCGGGGTGCCGTGATGTCCGCGGCAATCGGCCGGACAATCTTCGCAGCCTCTCACCCCAACCCTCTGCCTCCCTTCAAGGGCCCCCTTGTCCCCGCAAGCGGGGGAGAGGAAGATTGTCATTTGACCAAGTAATCCCAGTATCGGGTTTTCATGTCATTTGACCGCATGGAATGAAAAAGACCGGTGCAACTACGCTGAATAGCGGCACCGGCCCCGTTTCCTTCCAATCTTTCAACGGTCTTTTACGTCACACCTTACTGCGGCTTCAGCCCCGCCGCGGCCGCCACCTTCTTCCACTTGGCGATCTCGGATTTGATCATCGCCGCGTGTTCCGCCGGCGTGTTGCCGATGGGCAGCGCGCCGCGCTCGATCAGCATCTTGCTGTTTTTCGGATCGGTGAGCGACGCGCGCAGCGCGTCGCTGAGCTTCGTCGCGACCGGCTGCGGCAAGCCCGCAGGGCCGAGGTAGCTGAAGGGGCTGGTGACGACGAAGTCCTTCACGCCCGATTCGACCATGGTCGGCACATTGGGAAAGGACACGAAGCGGCTGTCGCCGCACTGCGCGATCATGCGCAGCCGGCCGCTCTGCAGATGACCGGTGATCGCCGGGATGCTGACGAAGGAGAACTGCACCTGGCCGGCAACGAGATCGACGATCGACGGACCCGCGCCCTTGTAAGGGATGTGCACGGTCTTGATGCCGGCCGTGGCGTCGAACAGCGCGCCCGACAGGTGGCCCAGCGCGCCCTGGCCGGAGCTGGAGTAGTTGAGATCACCCGGCCGCTTCTTGGCGAGGGCGACAAGGTCCTGCACGGTTTTCACCGGCAGCGAGGGGTGCACGGCGAGCCCGGCCGGGATGTCGACGATGATGCCGAGCGGCGTGAAATCCTTCTCCGCGTCGAAGGGAATGTTCTTCAGCAGCGCGGGATTGAACAGAAAACTCGCCGCCGCGATCAGCGTGGTGTAGCCGTCGGGCGCGGCGCGCGCGACCATCTCCGCGCCGATGTTGCCGCCGGCGCCGGGACGATAGTCGATGACGAGTTGCTGTCCCAGCACCTCGCCCATCTTCGGCGCGAGCAGCCGGAACAGCACGTCGCTGTTGCCGCCGGGCGCGTTGGGATTGACGACGCGCAGGATCTTGCTGGGGAACTGCTGCGCCGCGACCTGGGCGGCGGGTACTGCGGTCAGCGCGGCGACGCAAACGAGCGCCGCGCGCAAAAGGGTCCTCGACATGTTGCTCCTCCTATTGCCATTGATGGTTTTCATTGATGGTTTTTTATGGATGCTGCCGGAACATCATAGCCCACATGCGCGGGCCTGTGACCGCGGCGGAAAAACCTGCCCCGGATGTCGGCACGACGATGGCAGCCGGGCCGCCTGCGGGTATCTGATCCCGTTTCTCCCGGAATCCGGGGCGCCAGGGCCAACCGGTTTCAGGAAACGCGCCCTGCCGCCCGCGCCCCGATCCCCGATCTGTGGGTCGTCCGCCCCCATTCGGTGCATTCGATGCCCGGGAGTTCCGCAAGAGCTTCCAAACCCGGAACGATGATCGCCGGATGCTGTTGCGACAGGATCTGTGCATGCAAGTGCCTGATGGCTTCTGCGCGCCGCGTGCCACACTACCACTCCCGATATTTCATTTGACGGACTTTGCGTTGTAACCCGCGGCACCGCGGGCGTATGCTGTCGGCCTTGCTCTTCAGAGTAAAAAAGAATCTCCAGCCGCGCGGGCCGGAACATGCGCTCTACCGGAAGAGATACCACGATGGAATACGACATCTACGCCAGCAACCGCGTCTTCCTCGAACTCTTCGAAGCCGCTCCGCACCCGATGTGGGTCTTCGACGCCAAAACGCTGAAATTCCTCGCCGCGAACGACGTCGCAATCGCCGGCTACGGATACAAACGGGAAGAATTCCTGAAAATGTCGGTGGACAGCCTCCACCTTCCGGAAGATGCCGAACGCTACCGCACGCACCTACGCACCCGGACCGGCACCGTCGACCGCGCCGGCCGCTGGCGCCACCGCACCCGCGACGGCTCGGTGCTGCACGTGGACATCATCTCGAACAGGATTCTCTTCGACGGCCACGCTGCCGAGCTCATGATGGCCATCGATGTCTCGGAACAGGTGCGCGAACTGGAAAAACTGCGGACGGCCGAGGCGATGTACCGCAGCCTGATCGAGCACACGATGGTCGGGCTTTACATCGTCAGGGGCATGAAAATCGCCTATGTCAACCCGCGCATCGCTGCGATGTTCGGCTATCCAGAGGAAAATCTCGTCGGCATGGATCTGCTGGAGCTGATCGTGCCGTCCGAGCGCGACGCCGCGCAGGCGACGATCCGCGAACTTGTCGACAGCCCGGCCGCCAGCAGCCACCGCACCTTCACCGGCCTGCGCCGGGACGGCAGCCGGATCATCATCGACGTGCAGAACACGCGCGCCGGCGCGCCGGGCGAACCGATCATGATGGGCGTTGCGATCGACGTCACCGAGAAACATCTCGCCGGGCAACGCGCGCAGGAGCACCTCGCCCACATCCGGCGCATGCTGGACGACACGCTGCACGCGATCTCGAACATCGGCGAGGTCCGCGACGCCTACACCGCCTGGCATGAATCGCGCGTCGGCAACCTGGCCGCGGCCATCGGCGCCGAACTGGGTCTGGACACGCAGACGCAGGAAATGCTGCGCACCGTCGGCATCGTGCACGACACCGGCAAGATCGGCGTGCCGCTGGACATCCTCACCAAACCGGTCAGGCTCAAGCCTTCCGAATACGATCTGATCAAAACGCATGCGCAGACCGGCTACGACATCCTGAAGGCGATCGATTTCCAGCAGCCCGTCGCCCAGGCCGTGCTGCAGCACCACGAGCGTCTCGACGGCAGCGGCTATCCCAATGGACTCAAGGGCGACGAGATCCTGCCGGCCGCCCGGATAGTCGCGGTGGCGGACGTCTTCGAATCGATGTGCGCCCACCGCCCCTACCGGGCGGCGCTGGGTGCCGACGCCGCGCTGGACGAAATCATCCGCAACGCCGGCCGGCTCTATGACGCCGACGCCAGCGCAGCCTGTGCGCGGCTGATCCGCGAGAAGGACTACGTGATTCGCTGAACCGGAACGGATTCGTTCAGACCGGCATCTGGCCTCCCCGGAGCGCACCCGTCATGCTCGGGAAGACACGACATCGCGGGGGCGCGGCCGCTGAAAGCCGGGCGCTGTCCCGTTCCCGCCGAAGCACGGCGGATTCACGGAAAAGCAGGCCGCCGCCGGAAGCGGAACAGCCGGATTTCGGACAACCGGCTATAGAATAGGACTCTTCATTTTTTCCAAAGCGCCCATGAAACGAATCGTCATCTGCTCCGACGGCACTTGGCAATCGCCGGAGTCCGAAAATCCCACCCACCTGATGCGCCTCGCGCGCGGCATCGCGCCGGCCGGGGCCGGCGGCGCCCGCCAGGTCGTGTACTACGACTGGGGCGTGGGCACCGAGGGCGATTCGATCAGCGGCGGCGCCACCGGCGCGGGGCTCGACAAGAACATCATGGATTGTTACCGCTTCATCGTGCACAACTACGCGCCCGGCGATGCCCTGTTCTTTTTCGGATTCAGCCGCGGCGCCTACACGGTGCGCTCGCTGGCCGGGTTCATCCGCAACTGCGGCATCCTGAAACGCGCGCACGCGGAAAAAATTCCCGGGGCCTACGAGCTGTACCGCGAGCGCAGCGCGAACTCGGTGCCGGATGCGCCGAAATCGAAGCAGTTCCGCAGGGATCATGCGGTCGCCGACATCTCGCCGATCGAGTTCATCGGCGTGTGGGACACCGTGGGCGCGCTGGGCATTCCCGCGCCCTTCCTCGGCACGCTGAACACCGGCCGCTATCTTTTTCACGACACGCAGCCCAGCAAGATCATCCGGCACGCCCGCCACGCGGTCGCGATCGACGAGCGCCGAGAGGATTTCCTGCCGTCCCTGTGGGAGGCCAAGGAGGGCATCGACCTGCGGCAGGTCTGGTTCGCCGGCGTGCACACCGACATCGGCGGCGGCTACGAGGACCATGCGCTGGGCGATTTCGCCGGACAGTGGATGACGCGCGAGGCCTCCGGCTTCGGGCTCGCCTTCGAGCGCCATTTCCTGGCCAGCCTCAAGCCCGACCACCGGGCGGCGATGCACAACGAATACAAGGGTATGTACAAGATCCTCGGCCGCTCGAAGTACCGCACGGTCGAGCCGCTACTCCACCGCAGCGTGAAAAAGCGTTTCGACGACGCAGCGGTCGCCTACAACAGCCCCGCGCTGAAGCAGTTGCTGCAGGGCAGAAGCTGGGACGACATCGAACTCGTCGACTGACCATTCAACCGGAGGAGCAAAATCGTGACCGCCACAAGCCCGTTTACCGCCCCCGTCGTCGACGCCCTCACCGTCCGTGTGCTCGTCGATTCCCGCTACGAGCGCTTCCTGCCGCGCATGACGCATCCGCACGTGCAGGTCGAGCACGTCGGGCGCATCTACGGCCGGCCCGAGAGCACCTTCGCCTGCGAGTGGGGCCTGTCGCTGCACCTCGTTTCGGAGAAGGACGGCGCGAAGGCGCAGTACGTGCTCGATTTCGGCTACACGCCGGAGATCATCAACCGCAATTTCGAACTGCTGGGCATCGAACCCGGCAAGATCAACGGCCTGATCCTGTCCCACGGCCACCTCGACCATTTCGGCGGGCTGCAGGGCTTCGTGAAGCAGCACCGCGGGCAGATGCGCGACGACATCGCGCTCTACGTCGGCGGCGAGACGGTGTTCCGCACCAAGTGGATCAAGGAAGGCGGCGACCCGATGGCCTGGTGCACGCTCGATCGCGCGGCGCTGGAAGCGCAGAAGGTGATGCCGGTGTGCTGCCCGAAACCGCAGGCGCTGGACGGCGCCTTCACGTCGGGCTACATCGAGCGCGATTCCTTCGAGACCGTCACCGGCGGCTCGCTGGTGGTCGACGACCATTTCACCGAGGCCGAGCGCGCCGGCAATCTGGTCAAGGACACCCATCCCGACGAGCACGCCACCTGCTACATCGTCAAAGGCAAGGGCCTGGTGGTGATTTCCTCCTGCGGCCACACCGGCATCATCAACACGGTGAGGAGCGCGATGAAGGCCGCCAACGTCGACAAGGTGCACGCGGTGATGGGCGGCTTCCACCTCGGCCCGTCGCACACGGACTACCTGCAGCACACGCTGAAGGAACTGCAGGCCATCAACCCCGACGTGATCGTGCCGATGCACTGCACCGGCGAACGCTTCATCGACATGCTGCGCCAGCAGATGCCCGATCGGGTGGTCTACTCCAACGTCGGCAGCCGCTATACCTTCGGCGGCTGAACGGGCCGCGGGGTCGCCTGCCGCGGCGAATTAAAGCGAATCCGGGCGGTCAGACGCAGTATATTGCGCGGTCCGCGCGCGCCCGGCTCCGCCCTGCAAACGGCCATCCGGGAAATCCGCCGCGGCAACCATGATCGATGAACGACCGGGACGACTTCTTCCGCAGCAAAAACGACGGCGCGGTGCCGCGGCTGTCGGCGGCGCTCGCGCTGTCGGTGCTGGTTCACGCCGCCGCGCTGTGGGTCGCGCCGCAGAAACCGGTGCTGACCGCCGAACCACTCGATGATTCCAGCCGCGCGCCGCTGAGCCTGCGGCTGCTTCCCCCCGCGCCGCTGCCGGGCCCCGCCGTGATTCCGTCGCCACCACCGGCGCCACGGCCGAAGGCTGCGTTGCCGCCGCGGCCGACACCCCCGGCCGCCGTCAAACCGGCGCCCGTCCCGCAGGCGCCCGCGCCGGTCGCGCCGCCGGCCTCCCCGCCTCCCGCGATGACGGGCGACCTGGCCTCATACATCGAGGCACGGCGGCGCAGCCAGGCCAGCGTCCCGCCCGCGCCGCCGGCGGAAAACACGGACGACCGCGCCCGGCGCGTCATCGAGGGCAACCTCGGCTCGACGCGGAGCCAGGCCTTCGGTTACGACCCGGAAAAAAGCGGCGGCATGTTCAACATCGAGCAACTGGGCAGCGACTACGCCGAGTTCACGTACCACGGCTGGCGCAGCGACATCGGCCGCAACACCAAGCAGCTGATCGCCGTGCACAGGGGCAACAATCCCGACATCCGGATCGTCGTGGTGCGCCGGATGATCGCCATCATCCGCGACAACACGCAGGAGGATTTTCTGTGGGTGTCGAAGCGGCTGGGCCGCAGCGTGATGCTGTCGGCACGCCCCCGGGACAACGCGGGGCTGGAGGAATTCCTGATGAACGATTTTTTCCACCAGACCGCGCCGGCGCAGCGCTGATCGGACGGCGCCCGCGGGCGCCTTTTCCGCGCGGAAAACGCCACCTCAGGACACGAGGAAGTCCTTGAACATCACGTCCACCCAGTGCAGGTCCTCCTGCCACAGTTCGGGCCGGCGCACGTTGTCGTCGATCTGCTTCTGCCACAGCAGGCCATCCTCGCCGATGCCGTAGTCGAACTGCACCGAGATCGCCTCGCGCGGGCTGTTGTTGACCAGCATGTAGCAGAGGTTGTCGATCATCACGTGCTTCGGCGGCTGCCCTTTCGCCTGCAGCGCGATGTACTGCGCCACCGCGCCGCCCTGCTTGTTGGCGACGTGGCCGCTCTTCGGATAGTGGCCGAAGTGCTTCGACACCGCGCCGACCGAATCGCCGATGACGAAAACCTGCGGATCGTCCTTGGTGTTGTAGAACAGCGGATCGACGCCGGCCCAGCCGGTCGGCTTGCCGTCGGGCGTCTTGCCGATCAGGCCGGCCTTCCACACGAGGTCGCCCGCCTGGTGCGGCGACATCAGCAGCGCGTCGTCGAATTTGAAGTCGCCAGCCGCCGTCTTGACGACCTTGTTGAAGGGATCGACCTCCTTCACCGGCGCCTTCGGCACGTGGGTGATGATGTCCGCGTACAGTTCCTTGAAGGCGAGGTTGTAGCCGGCCGTGATCGGCGCGACCATCGGTTTCGGGTCGAGGATGACGATCTTCGCGGGAATTTTATTGGCCTTGAAATGCCAGGCCATCAGGCAGGCGCGCTCGTACGGCGACGGCGGACAGCGGTGCGGCGGCGGCGGCAGCGTCATCACGAAGGTGCCGCCCTTGAAGTCGCGGATCTTCTGCTTGACCGCCGCGTGCTCGGCGCTGGGGATGTAGGCCGTCGGGTAGGTGTCGCGGGTATAGTCGGCCGCCTTGCGGTCGTTGCCGAACCAGGGCTCGAAGGCGTAGCGGATGCCGGCCGAGATCACCAGCCAGTCGTAGTCGAGATAGCCCTGCGCGGTGTGCACGCGGCGCGCGGCGCGGTCGATGTCGGTGATCTCGGTCTGCACGAAGGTGTAGCCGTAGTGCTGCGCCGGCGCGAGATAGGAGTGGACCAGGAACTGCGTGTCGACGACGTCGATCAGCCACTTGTTGCTGAGCGGGCAGGACCAGAACACGGGATTGCGCTCGAGCAGCACCACCTCGAGGTCGGGCGCGTGCTTGCGCAGGTGCCGGGCGGCGCTGAGACCGCCCCAGCCGCCGCCGGCGATGACGACGCGGCGCTTGCCGGACTTCGGCATCAATGCCGAGGCGGGGCGGGACAGCAGCGGTTGGGCGGACAGCGGCGCGGCGGCCGCCAGTGCGGCGGCGGCACCGGCCTTGAGGATCCTGCGACGTGTGGTTTTCATGGTTTCTCCCGGGTGGGCCGCGGAAGACGCCGCATCCGGGACGACCGCGGGCCGCGCCGGATGCAGCGCGCGCGGCGGGTTCGTCGATTTGGGTTTATGCGGGGTGCTGCGTTTTTGCGCTCGCTGCAGTCGACCGGGCGGCACGCGCCTGGCGGTCAGCGGAGGGACGGGGGATGCTCGTTTTGCGGATGCATGGCGGTGCCGACGGTAACACGGCAGCCGCGGCCGTGAACAGATCAAGGTTCAACATGTGTGCACCGTCATGCCGGCGCTCATCCCGCCTTCTTCTCCGCGGCCGCGCGCGGCGCCGGCCGGAAGCGGCGATGCCACAGCCGCCACAGCAGCAGCGCGGCGACGATGGCGATGTAGACGGACGGTTCCGAGAAATTGTTCTTGGCTGCACGCATCCACCAGAAATGCAGCAGCCCGGCGGCGGCCACCGCGTAGACCAGCCGGTGCAGCCGTTGCCAGCGCGCCGCGCCAAGGGCACGGATCGCGCGGTTGAACGAGGTCGCGGCGAGCGGCAGCATCAGCAGCAGCGCGGTGAAGCCGGCGAGGATGAACGGCCGCTTGACGATGTCGCGCCCGATGTCGCCGGGATCGAAGGCCATGTCGAAGCCGGCGTAGCAGAGCATGTGCAGCACACCGTAGAAAAACGCAAACAGCCCCAGCATGCGGCGGAAGCGCAGCAGTTGATTCTGCCCGGTGAGCTGGCGCAGCGGCGTCACGGCCAGCGCGATGCACAGAAAACGCAGCGTCCAGTCACCGGTGCCGCGGATCAGGGCTTCCGCAGGGTTCGGCCCCAGCGCGTCGGCGAAGGCCCCCCAGACGAAATGCGCGAAGGGCGCGAGCGCCACGGCGAACACCAGCGGTTTCGCCAGCGGATGCTGCAGCAGGCGCGCGGCTGCGGAACCGGCCACCGGCTGCGTTCTAGTAAAACTTCTTCAGGTCCATGCCGGCGTAGAGCTGGCCGACCTGCGCCTCGTAGCCGTTGAACATCAGCGTGGGGCGTTTGGGCGTGAACAGCCCGTCTTCCCCGATGCGACGTTCGCTGGCTTGGCTCCAGCGCGGGTGGTCCACCTTCGGATTCACGTTGGAATAGAACCCGTACTCATGCGCTGCCGCAAGGTTCCAGGACGTTTTGGGCTGCTTTTCGGTGAAACGAATCTTGACGATGGACTTGCCGCTCTTGAAACCGTACTTCCAAGGCACGGCCAACCGCACCGGCGCGCCGTTTTGAGGGGGCAGCACCTCGCCGTACACGCCGAATGCCAACAGCGTGAGCGGGTGCATCGCTTCGTCCAGCCGCAGCCCTTCGACGTAGGGCCACTCCAGCACGCGCGAGCGCAGGCCAGGCATCTGCTTGGCATCGGCCAGTGACAAGAACTCCACGTATTTCGCATTGCCCGTCGGTTCTGCGCGTTTGATGAGTTCGGACAAGGAGTACCCCACCCACGGGATCACCATCGACCAACCTTCGACACAACGCAGCCGGTAAATGCGTTCCTCCATCGGACTGAGCTTGAGCAGCTCGTCGATGTCGTAGACCTTCGGCTTCTTGACGTCCCCTTCGACCGCCACGGTCCAGGGGCGGGTTTTGAGTGAG
>CAZHJU010000015.1:0-67169 GCA_964533495.1 uncultured Bordetella sp.
ATTCTAGCCCAAGCGGGCGCCATCAATCAAACAAAATCAGGGGCTTGTGAGCCCCCTCGCCACCCGGACGCGCTCAGCGGCGGGACGCCGCCAGCACGCCCTTCACCTCGCGGACCAGCGCCAAGACCTTCTGCAACTGGCCGAGGTCGGTGATTTCCACGGTAAAACGCATGCGCGCGCTGAGATCGGTCGACGTCGAGCGCGTGGCAGTGACATTGATGCGCTCGCGCGACAGCACCTCGGAAATGTCCCGCAGGAGGCCGGTGCGGTCCACCGCATCGACCACGATATCGACCGGAAATGTCGTGCTGCCCGGCGCCCCCCATTCCGCCGCGATGCGGCGCTGCGGATCGAGCCGGGCAAGATTCGCGCAATCGGCGCGGTGCACGCTGACCCCGCGCCCGCGGGTCACGAATCCGACGATCGGTTCCGGCGGCGCCGGACGGCAGCATTTCGCCGGCGTGGTCAGCAGCCTGTCAACGCCGACCACCAGCACGCCGCCATCGCCGCCGCCACCGGGCTTGCGGGTGACGACGCCCGCCGCAACGGCGGGCGCGTCAGCTGGCACCTCATCCGGAGCCAGCGCGAGCTGCAGCGCTTTGGGGCCGACCTCCCCCCGCCCGAGGCCCGCAAGCAGGTCATTGAGCCTTTCGAACCCCATCTCCGCAGCCAGCTGGTCCAGGTTCAGCCGGCTCAGGCCGCGACGCTGCAGTTCCTTCTCGAGCAGCGTGCGCCCCTGCGCCATGTCGGTTTCCAGGTTCAGGCGGTTGAACCATTGGCGCACCTTGCTGCGCGCGCCGGCACTTTTCAGGAAACCCAGTTGCGGATTCAGCCAGTCGCGACTCGGCCCGCCCTGTTTCGCGGCCAGGATTTCCACCTGCTGGCCGTTGGTCAGCGCGGTATTCAGCGGCACCATGGCGCCATCGACCTTGGCGCCGCGACAGCGGTGCCCGAGTTCGGTATGCACGTGATAGGCAAAGTCGATGGGGGTCGAGCCTTTCGGCAGATCCACCACCCGCCCCTGCGGCGTGAACACGTAAACCGAATCCTCGAACAGTCCCGTGCGGAACTGCTCGGCAAACTCGCCGGTATCGCGGACCTCGTCCTTCCATTCCAGGACCTGCCTCAGCCAGGCGATCTTTTCCTGGTAACCGCGCTCCTGGCGACCGCCTTCCTTGTATTGCCAGTGCGCCGCCACGCCCAGTTCCGAGTGCTGGTGCATCTCGTGGGTGCGGATCTGCACTTCCAGCGATTTGCCCTCGGGCCCGATCACGGCGGTATGCAGGGACCGGTAATTGTTGGCCTTGGGTTTGGCGATGTAGTCGTCGAATTCCTTCGGCAACGGCGACCACAGGCTGTGCACGATGCCCAGCACGGCATAACAGTCCTTGATGTCGCGCACCAGTACCCTGACGGCGCGGACATCATAAAGTCCTTCAAAATCAATGGCTTTCCGCTGCATCTTGCGGTGAATACTGGCGATGTGCTTGGGCCTGCCGCTGACCTCCGCGGCAATCCCGGCGCGCGCGATTTCCCCTTTCAGCAGGGCCATCACATTTTCGATGTAGCGTTCGCGGTCCAGCCGCTTTTCATCCAGCAGCCGCGCAATGCGCCGGTAGCTGCCGGGATCGCGCACGCGCAGCGCCAGATCCTCCAGTTCCCACTTGATCTGCCAGACCCCCAGCCGGTTGGCCAGTGGCGCAAAAATATCCTGCGTCAGTTCGGCGATCTCCGCCATCCGCAGCGGATCCGCACACCGGATTGCCGCGCGCAGATCCTGCAGGTGATCGGCCAGCTTGATCAGGACCACGCGCACGTCCTGGACCATCGCCAGCAGCATCTTGCGCAGCGCTTCCAGTTGCGCGGACTGCACCTCGGCCCGGACCGGTGCCACGGCGCGGTTCGACAATGCGCCGATTTCCCCCATGCGCACGACGCCCTCGGCCAGCTCCGCCACCGCGGCACCGAAGCGCTCGCGGATGCCCCTGGCCGATTCCGGCCGCGCCTGCAGCAGCGGCACCAGCAGCGCCGCCGCCACCGACTCGTGATCCAGATCCAGCTGCAGCACGATCTCCGCCACCGCCTGCGCGTGCGCGTGCGCCGATTCTCCGCCGGGAAGCGGGAAATCGTCTATCGACGCGATCTCGCCCGATACGCCCTTCAGCAGCTGCCGGGCCTGCCCGTCGAAACGGTCCGCAACCCGTTCAGCCCATGCTTCGGGGACCGGATTTTCCGTATCGACCAGCTGCAAATGATGTTTCCTGACCATAATGTCCTGCCTGTGATCCGCTTGTCCGCACGCCTTGTCCGTACGCTTTGTCCACAAGACATCCGTAAAATTCCGCCCCGGAATGAGGCGGCCGCACCATCGCCGGCCATGACCGCCCCATTGCCGGGCACCTGCCCTCCGGAGGCACGCCATTTTTGCCAAATGGCATACCGGTTGCTTAAGCTGTGTTACAACGAGCACAGCGCGGCCAACAGGGAATCCACCATGAGCAGCAAGCCCTACGACGAAATGCGCGCTCCGGACGGCATCGTCCGCCCTCATTATCGCGCTTACGCCGACTGGCTGGACGGCAAACCGTCCGATTTCCTGCCGCAGAAGCAGCGCGAGGCGGACGCGCTGTATACCCGCCTCGGCATCACCTTCGCGGTCTATGGCGACGAATCCGGCACCGAACGCTCGATCCCCTTCGACATCATTCCCCGCATCATCCGCCCCGACGCCTGGAAAATCATCAGCGACGGCGCCTGCCAGCGGGTGCGCGCGCTCAATGCGTTCCTGAAGGACATCTACCACGGCCAGGAAATCCTGAAGGCGGGCATCATTCCCGCCGCCCAGGTCACCGGCCACCCGGCATTCCGCCCGGAAATGCAGGGCCTCCAGGTTCCCGGCGACGTCTACGTCCACATCACCGGCGTCGACATCGTGAAAACCGAGGCCGGCGAATTCTACGTGCTGGAAGACAACCTGCGCACACCCTCCGGGGTCTCCTACATGCTGGAGAACCGCAAGATGATGATGCGCCTGTTCCCCGACCTGTTCGGCCGCATCCCGGTGGCGCCCGTCGACCATTACACCGACGTGCTGCTGGAGAACCTCCGTGCCGTGGCGCCCGGGCACGTCAGCCAGCCCACGGTCGTGGTGATGACGCCGGGCGCCTACAACAGCGCCTACTTCGAGCATGCCTTTCTCGCCCAGCAGATGGGCGTGGAGCTGGTCGAGGGCCAGGACCTGTTCGTCGCCAACAACCATGTCTACATGCGAACCACCGCCGGCCCGCAGCGGGTGGACGTGATCTACCGGCGCATCGACGACGACTATCTCGACCCGCTGTCATTCCGTCCCGACTCCGCGCTCGGCGTGCCCGGCATATTCGCCGCCTATCGCGCCGGCAACGTCACGCTGGCCAATGCGATCGGCACCGGCGTCGCCGACGACAAATCGACCTATTTCTACGTGCCGCAGATGATCGAGTTCTACCTCGGCGAAAAGCCGGTCATCTCCAACGTGCCGACCTACCGGCTGGGCAACGCCGAAGATCTCGCCTACACGCTGGCGCACCTGCCGGAACTGGTGGTCAAGGAAGTCCAGGGCTCCGGCGGATACGGCATGCTGGTCGGGCCGACCTCGACCAGGGAACAGATCGCCGAATTCCGCAAGCGCATCGAACTGGATTCCGCCAACTACATCGCCCAGCCAACGCTGGCGCTGTCGACCTGCCCGACCTTCCGCGACTCCGGCATCGTGCCGCGGCACGTCGACCTGCGGCCCTACGTGCTGTCGGGCCGCGAAGTCACCCTCGTCCCCGGCGGGCTGACCCGCGTCGCGCTGCGCGAGGGCTCGCTGGTCGTCAACTCCTCGCAGGGCGGCGGGACCAAGGACACCTGGGTGCTGGAGGATCCGTCATGCTGAGCCGGCAAGCCAACAATCTCTACTGGATGTCGCGGCAGATCGAGCGCGCGGAAAACACCGCGCGCCTGCTCGACATCACCTACCAGATGTCGCTGCTGCCGTACCGCGTGACCGATGTCGCGCAGTCCTGGGCGGAGCCCTGGGCGCTGCCGCTGGTGATCAACGGCCTCGCCAGCAGCTATTATGCCGGGAATCCGGGGCCGCTGACCTCGGACAAGGTGCTGCGCTTCATGGTCACCGACAGCGGCAACCCGTCCAGCATCTGCTCGCTGATCCACGCCGCACGCGAGAACGGGCGCAGCATGCGCGGCGTGATGACCACCGAAATGTACGAGAACCTCAACGCCATCTGGCTCGAGCTGCGCAGCCGCAGCGAAGCCGCGCTGGCCCACGGCGGCCTCAACGAGCTTTTCGAGTGGATCAAGACCCAGACCCACCAGTTCCGCGGCGTGACCTTCGGCACCATGCTCCGCGACGAGGCCTACCAGTTCATCCGCCTCGGGGCATTCACCGAGCGCGCCGACAACACGGTGCGTCTTCTCGACGTCAAGTACCACACCCTGCTGCCCAGCGCCGCGGATGTCGGCGGCGCGGTCGACTATTACCAGTGGAGCGCCCTGCTGCGCTCCGTCAGCGCGCTGAGTTCCTACCGCCGCATCTACAGGGACGTCATCACCCCGAAGCGCGTCGCCGAGCTGCTGATCCTGCGCGACGACCTGCCGCGCTCGCTGCACGCCTGCATGAACGAGATCTACGAAATCCTGCGCGACCTGTGCAAGCGCGACTCGATGGAGCCCGAGCGTCTCGCCGGGGAACTCCACGCGCAACTGCATTACGGCCGCGTCGAGCAGATCATGGAAACGGGCCTCCACGAATACCTGATGGAATTCCTCGAAAAGCTGCACCTGCTGAACGACGAACTGAACCGCCACTTCCTCGTGCCGGTCTACGACGCTCCGGAAGCGCGGCCGGCCACTGCGCGGCAAGGCTCATGACGCGGTGTTTCCCGCGGCGAATCCGGCGCTGCCGCGGCCGCGCGGCTCGCTTGTCAGCCCTGTCGGCTTACCCTATGCTTCGCCCCATCCATTTTTCCGCCGCCGCTCCCGATGACTTACTGCGTTGCCGTCACCCTCAAGGCCGGCATGGTGTTCGCGTCCGATTCGCGCACCAATGCCGGCGTCGACCACGTCTCCAGCTACCGCAAGATGCGCGTGTTCAGCCGGGAAGGCGACCGCGTGATCGTGATACTCAGCTCGGGCAACCTGTCGATCACGCAGAGCGCCATCAACCTGATCGAGGAAGACCAGCGTGAGCCCGGAACACGGCGCACGCTGTTCGACGCGCGGTCCATGTACGAAGTCGCGGAGATGGTCGGCCAGGCGCTGCGCGAGGTCCGGCTGCGCGACGGCCCCTACCTGCAGCAGGCGAACGTCGATGCCAGCGCGTCCTTCATCGTCGGTGGCCAGATCGCCGGCGGCCGCCAGCGGCTGTTCCACATCTACAGCGAAGGCAACTTCATCGAATCCACCGCCGAGACCACCTATTTCCAGATCGGCGAGAGCAAGTACGGCAAACCGGTCATCGACCGGGTCGTCAAGCCCGAAACCAGCCTGCTCGAAGCCACCAAGTGCCTGCTGGTCTCCTTCGATTCGACGATGCGCAGCAACATCTCGGTCGGCCTGCCGATCGACCTGCTCATCTACCGCGCCGACACGCTGCGCGTCGCCTTCCAGCACCAGATCCACGAAAGCGATCCGTACTTCAACATGGTCCACCAGCGCTGGGGCGAGGGCCTGCGCAAGGTCTTCAGCGAACTGCCCAACCCCGACTGGAATGTCGGCTTCGAGCAGTAACGCCGCGCGTCCTCCGGACGGAGGACGCCGCCGGTGAGCATCCAGGTCGCGCTGCACCACCTGACCCGCTACCGCTACGACCGCGAGGTCGGCCTCTCGGCGCACGAGATCCGCCTGCGGCCAGCCCCGCACTGCCGCACGCCGATCCTGTCGTATTCCCTGAACGTGCGGCCGGACAAGCACTTCATCAACTGGCAGCAGGACATTTTCGGCAACTACATCGCACGTTTCGTGTTCCCGGAAAAAACGCGCGAACTGGAAATCACCGTCGACGTCGTCGCCGACATGACGGTGATCAATCCCTTCGACTTCTTCATCGAAAGCCACGCCGAGCGTTTTCCGTTCGCCTACCGCGGAGATTTGCTGCGCGATCTCGCCCCCTACCTCGCCGTCGAGGAGCAGGGCCCGCTGCTGCTGGAATGGCTCTCGGCATTCCGCACGGCCCATGCCGGCGAACTCTCCACCATCGACTTCCTGGTCGCCATCAACCACCGCCTGCAGCAGGACATCCGCTACCTGGTGCGCATGGAACCCGGTGTGCAGACCTGCGAGCAGACCCTGCAGGGCCGCAGCGGCTCCTGCCGCGACAGCGGCTGGCTGCTGGTGCAGCTGCTGCGCCACTGCGGACTCGCCGCGCGTTTCGTCTCCGGCTACCTGATACAGCTCAAGGCCGACCAGAAGCCGCTGGACGGCCCCGCCGGCACCGACCGCGATTTCACCGATCTGCATGCCTGGGCCGAAGCCTACATCCCGGGCGCCGGCTGGATCGGCCTCGATCCGACTTCCGGCCTGCTCGCCGGCGAAGGCCACATTCCGCTCGCCTGCACGCCATCTCCGGCCAGCGCGGCCGCCGTCACCGGCGGCGTCGATCCCTGCGACACGCGCTTCGATTTCGAGATGTCGGTCACGCGCATCCACGAAGACCCGCGCGTCACCAAACCCTACGACGCCACGCAATGGGACGCCATCAACGTCCTCGGCCGGCAGATCGACACCGAACTGGCCGCGCAGGACGTGCGCCTCACCCAGGGCGGCGAGCCGACCTTCGTCTCCATCGACGACATGGACGGCCCGGAGTGGAACACCGCGGCGCTGTCCGACAAAAAATGGGAACTCGCCGAGCAACTGGCATGGCGGCTGCGCGAACGTTTCGCGCCGGGCGGGCTGGTGTTCTACGGCCAGGGCAAATGGTACCCGGGCGAGCCGCTGCCGCGCTGGGCGCTGGGCATCCAGTGGCGCAACGACGGCGCGCCGCTGTGGCGCGATCCGGAACTGATCGCCGCGGCACGCACGCCGGCAAGCGCGACCCGCGCGGACGCGCGCCGCCTCGCCGAGGCGCTGGCCGCGTCATTGCAACTGCCCGCCAACCGGCTGCTGCCGGCCTGGGAGGATCCGCTGACCCATCTCTCCCCGGAAAAGGCGCAGCGCACGCCGGGCAATGCCGATCCCGCCGGGTATGTGCTGCCGCTGGGCGTCGCCGCATCCGGCTGGACCAGTTCGGCCTGGCCGCTGCCCAGCGAACACCTCATCCTGATCAACGGCGATTCGCCCATCGGCTATCGCCTGCCGCTCGGCGCGCTGCCGGCCACCCTGCCCGACGGCGGGAAACTCGTGCGCACCGCGCTGTGCGTCGAGGCGCGCGCGGGCCGCCTGCACGTGTTCCTGCCGCCGTTCGACGCCCTGGAGCCCTACCTCGAACTGGTTGCGTGCATCGAAGACACCGCCGCGCGGCTCAAGCTGCCCGTCCGCCCCGAAGGCTACGAGCCGCCGGCCGACCCGCGGATCACGCTGCTGAACGTCACGCCCGATCCGGGCGTCATCGAAGTCAACATCCATCCGGCCGCGACCTGGGACCGGCTCGTCGCCAGCACCACCGCCCTCTACGAGGAGGCGCGCGCCACCCGCCTCGGCACCGAGAAATTCATGCTCGACGGCCGCCACACCGGCAGCGGCGGCGGCAATCACATCGCGCTCGGCGGCCCCACGGTCGCCGACAGCCCGCTGCTGCGCCGGCCCGACCTGCTGCGCAGCCTGATCACCTACTGGCAGAACCATCCCGCGCTGTCGTACCTGTTCTCCGGCATGTTCATCGGCCCGACCAGCCAGGCGCCGCGCGTCGACGAGGCCCGCGACGACAATCTCTACGAACTCGAGATCGCCTTCCAGCAGTTGGCGCTGCTGCAGGAAAAGCACGGCCCCGCGCTGCCGCCGGAAATGACCGACCGCCTGCTGCGCAACTTCCTCGTCGACCTCACCGGCAACACGCACCGCGCCGAATTCTGCATCGACAAGCTGCACACCCCGGCCGGCGGCCGCGGCAGGCTCGGCCTGCTCGAATTCCGCGGCTTCGAAATGCCGCCGCATCCGCAGATGAGCCTCGCGCAGATGCTGCTGCTGCGCGCGCTAGTGACGTGGTTCTGGAAGCAGCCCCTCCAGTCGAAACTGGTACGCTGGGGCACCCAGCTGCATGACCGCTTCATGCTGCCGCATTTTGTCGCCGCCGATTTCCACGACGTGCTCGAAGATCTGCGCCGCGCCGGTTACGCCTTCGACGACGGCTGGTACGCGCCCTTCCACGAATTCCGCTTCCCGCGTTACGGCACCGTCGCCTACAACGGCATCGAGATCGAATTGCGCCAGGCCATCGAGCCCTGGCATGTGCTCGGCGAGGAAATGGGGATCAACGCCACCGCGCGTTACGTCGATTCCTCGGTCGAACGCCTGCAGGTGCGCGCCCGCGGCCTCACCGAATTCCGGCACATCATTACCTGCAACGGCCGCGCGGTGCCGATGGCGCCGACCGGCACCCCCGGCGAATTCGTCGCCGGCGTGCGCTACTGCGCCTGGGCGCCGCCCTCGGCGCTGCATCCGACCATCGGCGTGCATGCGCCGCTGGTCTTCGATGTCGTGGATACCTGGAGCAGGCGTTCGATCGGCGGCTGCACCTACCACGTGTCGCATCCCGGCGGACGCAACTACAGCCGCCTTCCCGTCAACGCCAACGAAGCCGATGCCCGTCGCATTGCGCGGTTCTGGGGGCATGGCCACACGCCGGGCCCGATGAACGTCACGCCCGAGATACCGAACCCGGCGTTTCCGATGACGCTCGACCTGCGCTGGCAGCCAGTCGCCGAAAAAATCAAAAACTGACCGCTTTTACCGGGATGGCGTCAGCGTGCTGCGGGAACGGCAATTCCCGCACGGAGCCGCGCCCGCGGGCAAGCCACCAATTGCCAAGCCTATGCCTTTTTGCCCCGCGGCCCGAACAGCAACCAGATGATGAGTCCGAGAACGGGCAGCAGCACGACCAGCACGATCCACATGAACTTGGCGCCCGTGGACGCTGAACTTTGCGCAATATTGACTATCGCCCAGATATCGGCGATCAGGATCAACAGACCTAAAATGCCGCCTATTTCAATACCCATCGCACTCTCCTCTCGTTTCGCAATGAATGCTTTTAAACAGGGATGGAATGTTCTTTCTTCTGCCCGGCCCTCTTCTTTCTGCCGGCGTATTCAGCATACCGGGCAATATTGTTTCCCGAAACATTGGGCGCAGCGATGTCGTCGGCAAGTGACAAAAACCGGCACAGCCGGCCCGCGCAGCCCAGAAACGCAAAAACCGCTTTTACGCGGTTTTTATGGTGTGACTATTGGTTGAATTTTAAATGGATTTTTTTCTAGGGAATATAAAAAATCCATTTAAAATCAATTATATATATTTGGCGGAGAGAGAGGGATTCGAACCCTCGATGGGGGTTTTGCCCCCATACGCCCTTAGCAGGGGCGCGCCTTCGACCACTCGGCCATCTCTCCGTGTCCTTCCTTGCTACCCGCACCACAACGCCTACGCCTGAATTACGACGGCTTTCGCCGTGACCACTCGGCTATTTCTCCGTTACTTCAATCTTTTCCTGCCGCGGTACCAGCGCAATATTTTTACAGTGCGCCGAGTCCGGCGGAGGATATCACACCCCTCCTCCCGTCCGGCCGGTCAACCGGCCTGGTCGAGCCCGAAAGCCTTGTGCAGGACGCGCACCGCGAGTTCGGTGTACTTCTCGTCGATGACCACGGAAACCTTGATCTCCGAAGTGGAGATCATTTCGATGTTGATACCCTCCTCGGCCAGCGTGCGGAACATGGTGCTGGCGATGCCGGCGTGGGAGCGCATGCCGACGCCGACCACCGAAACCTTGGCGATTTTGTCGCCGCCCTGGATGCCGCGGGCCTTGGTGTGTTCGAGCACCGGCTTGAGCACGTTCAGCGCCTTCTGGTAGTCGTTGCGGTGGACGGTGAACGAAAAGTCGGTGAGCCCATCGTGGCCGACGTTCTGCACGATCATGTCGACGTCGATGTTCGCGTCGCCAACCGGCCCCAGGATCTGGTAGGCGATACCCGGGCGGTCGGGCACGCCGAGGATGGTGATTTTCGCCTCGTCGCGGTTGAACGCGATGCCTGAAATGACGGCCTTTTCCATGTCCTTGTCTTCCTCAAATGTGATCAGCGTGCCTTCGCCACCGTCCTCGAAACTGTCCTCGAAACTGGAGAGCACGCGCAGACGCACCTTATATTTACCGGCGAATTCGACCGAGCGGATCTGCAGCACCTTCGAGCCCAGGCTCGCCATCTCGAGCATTTCCTCGAAGGTGACGGTCTTCAGGCGGCGCGCCTCGGGCACGATGCGCGGATCGGTCGTGTAGACACCGTCGACATCGGTATAGATCTGGCACTCGTCGGCCTTCAGCGCCGCGGCCAGCGCGACACCGGTGGTGTCGGAACCGCCGCGGCCCAGCGTGGTGATGTTGCCCGCGTCGTCGACCCCCTGGAAACCGGCGACGACGACGACGCGCCCGGCATCGAGGTCGGCGCGCATGTTGTGCTGGTCGATGCTGACGATGCGCGCCTTGGTGTGCGCGTCGTCGGTCAGGACCTTCACCTGCCCGCCGGTGTAGCTGCGGGCCTGAACGCCAATGTCGAGCAGCGCCATCGACAGCAGCGCGATCGTCACCTGCTCACCGGTGGACACCATCACGTCGAGTTCGCGCGGGTTGGGCTGCGCCTGGATCTCCTTGGCCAGCGCGATCAGCCGGTTGGTTTCGCCGGACATCGCCGAAACCACCACGACCACCTGATGCCCCTGTGCCCTCCAGCGCGCGACGCGTTTGGCGACACTTTTGATGCGCTCGGCACTGCCGACCGAGGTTCCGCCGTATTTCTGGACTATCAACGCCATGATGGCTGCTGTTCTGCCTGAACCAAAAAGGGGCGTATTTTATTGGATTTTCAGGGGAAAAACGAGGTTTCGGCGGCAAGCGGAATCCTTGAAAGGCAAATCCCCACGGAACCAATGCTCCCGCGCCGAATCCTAAAGCTGCACACAGGAGGAAAGGCATTGAAGAAAACCGCAACCGACCCCCGGGAAATCCGCCGCAAGCGCGGCCTCAACCAGCAGGAATTCTGGCCGCAGATCGGCGTCACCCAGAGCGGGGGCTCCCGCTATGAAACCGGACGCCGGATGCCGCTGCCGGTGCGCGAGCTGCTGCGCATCGTGCACGTCGAAGGCGTGCCGCTGGACCAGGTCCGCGGCGACGATCATCTGCTGATCCAGCACCTGAAAAAATCGAGGCCCGGGCTGTACCGCGAGTTGAAAGCCGCCGCGCTGCGGGAACGGAAAAACGGCAGGTAAGGCCGCAGAGCCGCCGGGGCGCCTTGTTATAATCGGCGCCCCATGCGCATTACCCGCAGGCTGGAATTCGACGCCGGCCATCGCATCCCCAACCACGCCAGCCAGTGCCGCCACCTGCACGGCCACCGTTATGCCATCGAGGTCACACTGGGCGGCCCGGTGATCGCGACCCCCGGCGCCGCCGACGAAGGCATGGTGATCGATTTTTCAGCAGTGAAAGCCATTGCGCAGCAGCATGTCGTCGAGCCCTGGGACCATGCCTTCCTGGCCTGGCGGCGTGACACAACCGTCGTCGCCTTTCTCGACGGCATCCCGGGGCACAAAACCGTGCTGTTCGACGCGCCGCCGACGGCCGAGCATCTGGCGCAGACCGCATTCGCCATGCTGGACCGCGCCTATGCAGAACAATACGGCGATAGCCTGCGCCTGGAACGGGTGCGCTTGTACGAGACGCCCAACTGCTGGGCCGATGCATTGCGCAGCGAAACCGGCTGACGCAGGCGGCGCTGCCCGCGCCGGTCGTCCGGTCAAGGCGGCGGGCGTCCTTCGGGAAAAACATCCCTGAAGTCGATGAAATTACCCGGATCGTCGAGGCTGTAACCGGGCACCGGCTCGGTCATTCTCCGGAACTCCGCCCCCTTGAGCAGAGCGATCAATTCCTGCACGGGAGCCTGCTGCAGCGATTCGTTGCGGCAAAGGAGCATGTAACGTTCCTTCGCAATGGGCAGAAAATCCAGCTTGAACTGCCGGGCGGCGGGCTCGACGCCGAACGCGGCATCGACCATGCCGCTCGAGACGAATGCCGCGACCGCGGCATGCGTGAATTCGCCGCTGTCGTAGCCCTCTATCCGCGCCGTGTCGATCGACTCCGCGCGCAGCAGGCTGTCGAGCAGCACCCGCGTGCCCGAGCCACGCTGGCGGTTGACGAAGCGCACGCCGGGGCGCGCGAGGTCCCCGAGCGCGCGGATGTTTTTCGGGTTGCCCGCGGCGACGATCAGGCCCTGGGTCCGGATCACCAGGCGGATGATTTTTTCATGCCGGGGTTTCAGCCACCGCGCGTAATGCTCCAGCAGGTTGTGCGCGACTTCGCCCAGCGGCACGTGGAATCCGGCCAGTTCGCAGTTCTGCCGGCACAGCGAGGCGAGCGCATCGACGCTGCTCATGTACTGCAGGTCCACCGCGGCATGACCGTGGTCCGACATCAGTTGCGGCAGTTTTTCGACGGCATAGCCGTGGCTGGCATGGATGCGAATGACCGCCTGCGCCTCGCGCCGCGCCTTGCCGATCTCGAGATTCAGTTCGGAAGCGACGTTGTCGAGCTGGGGAAACAGGCTGGAATCGCTGCGCTGCTCCGCCCACAGCAATTTCTCCCCGAGCGTCGTCAGCCGCGCCCCCTTGCCGCGCTCCATGCTGACCAGCGGGCTGCCGAAAAAGGCCGCGGCATGTTTCAGCAGATCCCAAGCATGGCGATAGGACATGCCCGTGGTGATGACCGCCTGCTTCAGCACCCCGGCTTCGCGCACCGCGCGCAGCAGATCAAACAACCGCGGATCCACCGCCCTGCCGGATTCGTCTTCGAAGCGCCAGGACGGGCGAATGATGATTTTAGTCATATGTGAAATCATGCATATGGAAGCCAGGTACTCATGCTGATACTCTAACCGGCATGGGGTAAACAGCCTGTATCATATGCGAAATAATGCATATAGATGCAGCAAGCTCAAGGTTGCCACAAAAACCTTGCTGCAGCGCTGGCCCGGCAGCAACCGAACGGAGGAGCACCATGACCCAGACACAAGCCGACGCCGTGTCGAAGGCACTCGAATCCGAAGGCAGCCGACCCGGCGCATTGCTGCCCGTGCTGCATGCGATCCAGGATCGCATCGGCCACATCCCGCCGGATGCCATGCCGGTCGTGGCCAAGGCCCTGAGCCTGACGCGCGCCGAAGTGTATGGCGTGGTCAGCTTCTATCACGATTTCCGCACCGCGCCCCCGGGTCGCCATGTCGTGCGGGTCTGCTTGGCCGAAGCCTGCCAGGCCATGGGCGGCACGGGACTGCGCGAACATGCCTGCGCCTCGCTGGGCGTGGATCTGCACGAAACCACGGCGGACGGCGCCGTCAGCCTGGAACCGGTCTACTGCCTCGGCAACTGCGCCTGCGCCCCGGCCATCATGATCGACGGCGACCTGCACGGCCGCGTGTCGGCCGAGCGCTTCGACAACCTGGTTTCGCCCCTGCGGGAGGCCCCGTGACCATCACCGTCTACGTGCCACGCGATGCGAGCGCGCTGTCGCTCGGGGCCGATGCGGTCGCGGCGGCCATCGCCGCCGAGGCGGCGCGCCGCGGCGCCGGCATCCGCCTCGTGCGCAACGGTTCACGCGGCCTGTTCTGGCTGGAGCCGATGGTCGAGGTCGTCACGGCCGCGGGCCGGGTCGCCTACGGCCCGGTGACGCCGGGCGACGTGGGCGGCCTGTTCGAGGCCGGCTTCCTGACCGGCGGCAAACATGTCCTCAGCCTCGGCTTGACCGAGGACATTCCCTTCCTGAAGCGCCAGGAACGGCTGACTTTCGCCCGTGTCGGCATCATCGATCCGCTGTCGCTGGACGATTACCGCGCCCACGGCGGCTGCCGCGGGCTCGAGAAGGCCATCGCAATGGGACCGGCCGCGGCGGTCAAAACCGTGCTCGATTCCGGACTGCGCGGCCGCGGCGGCGCGGCCTTCCCCGCAGGCATCAAGTGGAAAACCGTGCTCGACACGCCCGCCGACCAAAAATACGTGGTGTGCAACGCCGACGAGGGCGATTCCGGCACCTTCTCCGACCGCATGCTGATGGAAGGCGATCCGTTCACGCTGATCGAGGGCATGGCCATCGCCGGCGTGGCCACCGGCGCGACGCAAGGCTACATCTACGTGCGCTCCGAATATCCCCATGCCGAGGACACGCTGCGCCAGGCCATTGCCGTGGCACGCGCGCAGGGCCTGCTCGGCGACGCCCTGCTCGGCTCGCCGCATCGCTTCGACATCGAGGTGCGCCGTGGCGGCGGGGCCTACATCTGCGGCGAGGAAACCGCGCTGCTCGAAAGCATCGAGGGCAAACGCGGACAGGTGCGCTTCAAGCCGCCGCTGCCCGCGATCGCCGGCCTGTTCGGCAGGCCGACCGTCATCAACAACGTGATCTCGCTCGCCAGCGTGCCGGTGATCTTCGACAAGGGCGCGAAGCACTACCAGGATTTCGGCATGGGCCGCTCCCGCGGCACGCTGCCCTTCCAGCTCGCCGGCAACGTCAGGCATGGCGGCCTGGTGGAAAAAGCCTTCGGCCTGACGCTGCGCGAACTGCTGTACGACTACGGCGGCGGCTCGGCCAGCGGCCGGCCCATCCGCGCGGTGCAGGTCGGCGGCCCGCTGGGCGCCTACCTGCCGGAATCGCAGTTCGACACGCCGCTCGACTACGAAGCCTTCGCCAAGCTGTCGGCCATGCTCGGCCACGGCGGCGTGGTCGTCTTCGACGACAGCGTCGACATGGCGAAGATGGCCCGCTACGCGATGGAGTTTTGCGTGGTCGAATCCTGCGGCAAGTGCACGCCCTGCCGCATCGGCTCGGTGCGCGGCGTCGAGGTCATCGACCGCATCATCGCCGGCCGCAACCGCGGCGCCGAAATCGCCCTGCTGCGCGACCTTTGCGACACGATGGTCAGCGGATCGCTGTGCGCGATGGGCGGCCTGACCCCGTATCCGGTGCTGAGCGCACTGGAGCATTTCCCGGAAGATTTCGGCGTCGGCAGGCAGCCCAAGGCGGCCTGACGTCGCCGGCGCCAACATCCAGACAATCATCGGCACCCATACGAATCATCAGGAGGCAACATGATTTCCAAATTCGATACGGACCTCGGCACCCCGCAACGGCAATCCGGTGTTTCGGTGACGCTGGAAATCGACGGCGCCACCGTCACCGTGCCCGAAGGCACGTCGGTGATGCAGGCGGCGCTGCTGGCCGACGTCAAAGTGCCCAAGCTGTGCGCCACCGACAGCGTCGAGCCCTTCGGCTCCTGCCGCCTGTGCCTGGTCGAGATCGAAGGCCGGCGCGGCTATCCCGCCTCCTGCACGACACCGGTCGAGGCCGGCATGAAGGTGCGCACCCAGTCGCCGAAGCTGGCCTCGCTGCGCCGCGGCGTGATGGAGCTCTACATCTCCGACCACCCGCTCGACTGCCTGACCTGTTCCGCCAACGGCAACTGCGAGTTGCAGGACATGGCCGGCGCCGTGGGCCTGCGCGAGGTGCGCTACGGCTTCGACGGCGAGAACCACATCCACGGCAGCCGCAAGGACGAATCGAATCCCTACTTCACGTACGACCCGAGCAAGTGCATCGTCTGCAGCCGCTGCGTGCGCGCCTGCGACGAGGTGCAGGGCACCTTCGCGCTGACCATCAGCGGCCGCGGCTTCGCGTCGCGGGTCGCGGCCGGCCAGAACGAGAATTTCCTCGACTCCGAGTGCGTGTCCTGCGGCGCCTGCGTGCAGGCCTGCCCGACCGCGACGCTGATGGAGAAATCCATCATCGAAGCCGGCCAGCCCGAGCACAGCGTCATCACGACCTGCGCCTACTGCGGCGTCGGCTGCGCCTTCCGCGCCGAAATGCAGGGCGAGAAGGTCGTGCGCATGGTGCCGTACAAGGACGGCAAGGCGAACCACGGCCATTCCTGCGTCAAGGGCCGCTTCGCCTGGGGCTATGCCACGCACAAGGACCGCATCGCCAAGCCCGCGATCCGCAAGAGCATCTCCGATCCCTGGCGGGAAGTGTCCTGGGACGAGGCGATCGCCTATGCCGCGTCCGAGTTCAAGCGCATCCAGGCCAGGCACGGTCGCGACTCCATCGGCGGCATCACCTCCTCGCGCTGCACCAACGAGGAAACCTACCTCGTGCAGAAGCTGGTGCGGGCCGCCTTCGGCAACAACAACACCGACACCTGCGCCCGCGTGTGCCACTCGCCCACGGGCTACGGCCTCGGCCAGACGCTCGGCACCTCGGCCGGCACCCAGGAGTTCGACTCCGTGGACAAGGCCGACGTCATCATGATCATCGGCGCCAATCCCGCGGCGGCGCACCCGGTGTTCGCCTCGCGCATGAAAAAACGCCTGCGCCAGGGCGCGAAGCTGATCGTGGTCGATCCGCGGAGCACCGAAATGGTCGCCGGCGCCCACTACCGCGCCGACCATCACATCAAGCTGCTGCCGGGCACCAACGTCGCGGTCATCAACGCGCTGGCGCACGTCGTCGTCAGCGAGGGGCTGGAAAAGAAGGACTACATCGCCGGACGCTGCGACGCGAAGGAATACGCCAAGTGGCGCGCCTTCATCCTCGATCCCAAGAACTCGCCCGAGGCGATGGCGGAAATCACCGGCGTGCCGGCCGAAACGCTGCGCGGCGCCGCGCGCCTGTATGCCACCGGCGGCAACGCGGCGATCTACTACGGCCTCGGCGTCACCGAGCACAGCCAGGGTTCCACCATGGTGATGGGCATCGCCAATCTCGCAATGCTGACCGGCAACATCGGCCGCGAGGGCGTCGGCGTCAACCCGCTGCGCGGCCAGAACAACGTGCAGGGCTCCTGCGACATGGGCTCCTTCCCGCACGAGTTTCCGGGCTACCGCCATGTCGCCGACAGAGCGACGCGCGAATCGTTCGAGAATGCCTGGGGCGTGAAACTGGAGCCGGAACCGGGCCTGCGCATTCCCAACATGTTCGAGTCCGCGCTCGAGGGCAGCTTCAGGGGCCTGTACGTGCAGGGCGAGGACATCGTGCAGTCCGATCCGAACACGCAGCACGTCGAGGCCGCGCTGCGGTCGCTGGAATGCCTGGTGGTGCAGGACATCTTCCTGAACGAAACGGCGAAATTCGCCCACGTGCTGCTGCCGGGCTCCACCTTCCTCGAGAAGGACGGCACCTTCACCAATTCCGAGCGCCGCATTTCCCGCGTCCGCCGCGCGATGCGCCCGCTCGCGGGCCTTGCAGACTGGGAAGTGACGATGAGGCTGTCGAACGCCCTCGGCTATCCGATGGACTACGGGCATCCCTCGGAAATCATGGACGAGATCGCCCGCCTGACCCCGACCTTCGCCGGCGTCAGCTACGACAAGCTGGACCGGCTGGGCAGCATCCAGTGGCCCTGCAACGAACAGGCCCCGGCCGGCACGCCGACCATGCACATCGGCCGCTTCGTGCGCGGCGAGGGCCGCTTCATGCTGACCGAGTACATACCGACCGGGGAGCGCGTGAATTCGCGCTATCCGCTGATCCTGACCACCGGCCGCATCCTGTCGCAGTACAACGTCGGCGCGCAGACCCGCCGCACGCCGAACCTGGTGTGGCACGACGAGGACCTGCTGGAAATCCATCCGCACGACGCCGAAGAGCGCGGCATCCGCGAAGGCGACTGGGCCGGCATCGCCAGCCGCGCCGGCGAGACGGTGCTGCGCGCGACCATCACCGACCGCGTGCAGCCGGGCGTGGTCTACACCACCTTCCATTTCCCGGAATCGGGCGCCAACGTGATCACCACCGACAATTCCGACTGGGCGACCAACTGCCCCGAGTACAAGGTGACCGCGGTGCAGGTCGTGCGCGTGTCGCAGCCTTCGGAGTGGCAGAAGAGCCACCGCCGCTTCTCCGAAATGCAGAAAAGCCTGCTCGAGCACCGGGTGCCCGAGAAGACCGCCTGAGGCCGGAAACATCGTGTTCCGCCTGCGCAACAAGGGTTTTCCACTCACCGAGGCCGTCACCGGACGGCGCTGGGAAGCGGGCCGCGTCGGCGAATCGCAGGACCTGATCGCCAACGAGACCGCGCTGGCGCTGGTCTACAACGGCAGGCCTTTTGTCGTGATGATGGTGACACCGCAGGACATCGAGGACTTCGTGCTCGGCTTCTCGCTGAGCGAGGGACTCATCCGCTCACCGCGGGAACTCACCGGCGTCCGCGTGCGCGAAGTGGCCGACGGCCTCGAGGCCGACATCCGCATCGATGCCGGCCGCTTCCGCGAAATGGACCGCAGGCAGCGCAACCTGGCCGGCCGCCTCGGCTGCGGCCTCTGCGGCGCGCAAACGCTGGCGGAGGCGGTGCGCCATCCGCCGCCGGTGGCAACCACGGCGCGCATGGCCTCCGAGCGGCTGCAGGCCGCGATGGCCGCGCTGGCGGCCCGGCAGCCGATCAACGCCGACACCGGCGCAGCCCATGCCGCGGCATGGGTCGGCGAGGATGGCTCGATCCGGCTGGTGCGCGAGGACGTGGGCCGCCACAACGCGCTCGACAAGCTGATCGGCGCGCTGGTGCGCGAAAACGCCGCGACGGGCCGCGGCGCGGTGCTGATCACCAGCCGCGCCAGCCACGAAATGATCCAGAAGGCCGCGGCCGTCGGCATCGAAATCGTCTGCGCCGTGTCGGCGCCCACCGCGCTGGCGATCCGCCTGGCGCGCGAAACCAACATCACGCTGGCGGCATTCGCGCGGGGCAACCGCCACACCGTCTACACCCATGCCGGCCGCCTGGCCGCCGAACAGGAGTGTCTTGCCACATGAATAACGTCGCGCACCTCGTCAAGATGGCCAACGAAATCGAGAGCTTCTTCCGCACGGAGCCCGACCGCGAAGTCGCGATTGCCGGCATCGAAACCCATTTGCGCAAATTCTGGGAGCCCCGCATGCGCAGGGCCATCGTCGCCCACGTCGAAGCAGGCGGCAGCGGTCTGGGCGAGATGGCGATGGCTGCAATCCGCAGGCTTGCGGAAAAAGCGACCGCAGCGACCTGAGCGGGAAATCCTGCGTCACCCGAAGCGGCAAGCACGGCCGCCGCAACCCGCTCCGGAACCTGCATCCCTGGTGGATGGATGAAGCCGGGGCCCAGGCAATCGGTATTATAAAAATACCTTATAAATCAAGTAGTTATGGCGGAGAGTGTGAGATTCGAACTCACGAGGACCGTGAGGCCCTGCCGGTTTTCAAGACCGGTGCATTCAACCGCTCTGCCAACTCTCCGTATTGCCGATCGTCCAGCCTGCCGGTTTTAGTTCCAACCGCGTCTCCGGCATTTAACTTGCCGCACGGCAACCAGCCGCCCCTGAACGGGCACGGGCCGCGAATTGTAGCGCCAATCGCCGCGGAACTGCGACCGGATTACGACAATTGCTCAAAATAATGTTACCTATTATCAAATACTTGCGCCCTGCTCTCCCCATCCGTGGCGGGCCGAAAAGCATTGCAACTTTAGCCTCCTTTCAGTAGTCTTACGAAGGTCTTACTGTCGACTGTTTCAGTCAACTTTTATCCGGAGGCTTCCAATCTATGCAACCTGATCTGCACACCGGCGCGACCTACCCTGCCGGCACCACGGACATTGCCGCACAGCAGAACAAGGTCCTGCGCAACACCTATCTGCTGCTCGCGATTTCGCTGATCCCGACGGTGATCGGCGCCGCGATCGGCACCCATTTCATCAATTTCGGCTTCATGCGCGCCAGCCCGGTCATGTCGATACTGGTGATGCTGGCGGTGTTCTACGGCTGGATCTACGCCATCGAGAAAAACCGCGACAGCGTCCTCGGCGTCGGCCTGCTGCTGGGCTTCACGGCCTTCCTCGGCCTGATGATGGCCCCGCTGCTGCAGAACATCCTGTCGCTGCGCAACGGCGGACAGCTGGTCATGATGGCCGCCGGCGGCACGGCCGCGGTGTTCTTCGTGCTGTCGGGCATCGCGTCGACGACGAAGCGGGACTTCAGCCTCCTCAACAAGTTCCTGCTGGTCGGCTTCGTGGTGATCATGCTGGCGGTGCTCGCCAACATCTTCCTGCAGAGCTCGCTGATGCATCTGACGCTGTGCGCGGCCTTCATCATCTTCTCGTCGGCCGTCATCCTGTGGCAGATCAACTCGATCGTGCGCGGCGGCGAGACGAACTACGTGTCGGCCACGCTGACGCTGTACGTTTCGCTCTACAACATCTTCACCAGCCTGCTGCAGCTGCTGGGCATCTTCGGCGGCGACCGCGACTGAGCGGATTGCCATGCCATGAAAAAGCGGCCTGCGGGCCGCTTTTTTGTCGCCCGGAAAAGCCGCTCAGCACTCGAACAGCGCGATCGATTCGACGTGCGCGGTGTGCGGGAACATGTTGACGATGCCGGCGGCGCGCAGCGTGTAGCCGTGCACCGCCACCAGCACCTCCGCATCCCGCGCCAGCGTCGACGGGCTGCAGGAGACGTAGACGATGCGCCGCGGACCGTCGGCGCCGATCAGCTTCACCAGTTCCATCGCGCCGTCGCGCGGCGGATCGATCAGCAGCTTGTCGAAAGGCCCGAAGGCCTGCCATTGCGCCGCGTCGATCTTGAACAGGTCCATCGTGAAAAAGCGGGTGTTGCCGGCCAGCCCGTTGCGCCGCGCGTTGTCCTCGGCGCGGCGTATCAGTCCGGCGCTGCCCTCGATGCCGGTGACCTGGGCGCCGCTGCGCGCGATCGGCAGCGTGAAATTGCCCAGCCCGCAGAACAGGTCGGCGATGCGCTCGCCCGGCCGCGGATCGAGCAGATTCAGCGCCCGCCGCACCAGCACGCGGTTGATCGCATGGTTGACCTGGGTGAAGTCGGTGGGCTTGAAATGGATGCTGACCCCGAACTCGGGCAGCGTGTAATGCAGATCGTCCGCCCCCGCGGGATGGAAGGGCTGCGCCGTTTCCGGGCCTGCCGGCTGCAGCCACAGGGAAACCCGGTGCGTATCGGCGAACCCGCGGATGCGCTGTTCGTCGGCCGGCGTCAGCGGCTCCAGCACGCGCAGCACCAGCACGTCCGCGTTGCCGGCCACGGCAACCTCGATCTGCGGCAGCCGGTCGCGGATGCTCAGGTCGCCCACCAGTTCGCGCAACCGCGGCAGCAGGGCTGAAATCCGTTCCGGCAGCACCTTGCAGGCCGTCATGTCGGCGACGTAGCTGCTGCGCTTCTCGTGGAAACCGACCAGCACGCTGCCCTTCTTGACGACGTTGCGCACGGTCAGCCGCGCGCGGTGGCGGTAGCCCCATGCCGGGCCGTGGATCGCCGGCAGTATTTGCTCCGGCGCGACCTTGCCGATATGGCGCAGGTTGTCTTCGAGCACCCTTTGCTTGGCCGCGACCTGCGTGCGCAGGTCGATGTGCTGCAGGCTGCAGCCACCGCAGAGGCCGAAAAAGCGGCACTGCGGATCGGTGCGCGCGACGCTCCCGCTGAATATCCTCGTCGCAAAACCCTGTTCGAAAGCCGGCTTGCGGCGGTAGATCGAAGCCTCCACCGACTCTCCCGGCAACGCGCCTTCGATGAACATCACCTTGCCGTCGTGGCGGGCGATGCCCTTGCCTTCATGATCCAGGGATTCGATCTGCAGCGGGCCGACCGTGGTCGTCCGCGGGGTCTTGCTGCGGCCTGCCATGCCTAACGATCGAGCCGTTGCGGAAACGCAATGGCACGACGGTATCCCCCAAGGGAACATTTGCCGCGCAGCAGAGGGCGCTGGGACGGGAACATGGCCAAAGATTGAAAGTCTCCGATCATCACGCCGTCCAGCGCGACAGGAACTCCTGCCAGTGCGGCTGATCGAGCTTGCCCAGCGCGGCGCGCACCGCCTCGATCTGCCGGTCGTGCTGCGCGGGCGTCAGCGCGCCGCGCATCTGCTGGAAACGCAGGTAGACCAGATAGGTGTTCACCACGTCGGTTTCGCAGTAGCGCCAGATATCTTCCAGCTTGCCGTCCTGATAAGCGCCCCAGACTGCCGAGCCGTCCATACCGAGTTTTCCCGGAAAACCCATCAACTGCGCCAGCGCATCCAGCGGCGCATTGGCGCGGCCCTGGTACAGCGCCAGCAGATCCATCAGGTCGAGATGGCGCTGGTGGTAGCGGCTGATGTAGTTGTTCCACTTGAATTCGCGGTCGTCCTCGCCCATGTCCCAGTAGCGCGCCGCCTTCACGCCGTGCATCAGCCCGCGGTAATGCAGCACCGGCAGGTCGAAGCCGCCGCCGTTCCAGGACACCAGCTGCGGCGTGTATTTCTCGATGCCGTCGAAAAAGCGCTGGATGATTTCCGCCTCGCTCTCGCCGGCCGCGCCGAGCGACCAGACCTTGAAGCTGTCGCGATCCTGCAGCGCGCAGGAAATCACCAGCACGCGCTGCAGGTAATGCGGCAGGAAATCGCTGCCGTGGGTCTGCCGCCGCAACTGGAAGGCCATCTCCGCGACGTCGCGGTCGGACACGCCGGCGTCGATGCCTTGCAGCTTGCGGATGCCGGCGATGTCGGGGATGGTCTCGATATCGAAGACCAGTACAGGATTCAAAAAAATTCCTTTAAAATCAAGTACTTATAAAATCAGGCAAACACGCCGGTGGAGAGATAGCGGTCGCCGCGGTCGCACACGATGGCAACGATCACGGCATCCTGCACCTGCGCCGAAATCTGCAGCGCGGCCCATAACGCGCCGCCGGAGGACACGCCGGCGAAAATGCCCTCCTCGCGCGCCAGCCGCCGCATCGTGTCCTCGGCATCGGCCTGGCGGACTTCGACCACGCGGTCGACCTGCGACCAGTCGCAGATTTTCGGCAGATATTCGGCGGGCCATTTGCGGATGCCCGGAATCTGCGCGCCCTCCGCCGGCTGGCAGCCGACGACCTGCACCGCTGGATTCTTTTCCTTCAGGTAACGCGAGGTGCCCATGATGGTGCCGGTGGTGCCCATGCTGGAAATGAAATGGGTCACCCGGCCTTCGGTGTCGCGCCAGATCTCGGGGCCGGTGCCCTCGTAATGCGCCAGCGGGTTATCGGGATTGGCGAATTGGTCGAGCATCACGCCCCGGCCTTCGCGCACCATGCGTTCGGCGGCGTCGCGCGCGCCCTCCATGCTCGCCTCCTTCGGCGTCAGCACCAGCTCGGCGCCGTAGGCGCGCATCGTCTGCTGGCGCTCCAGCGACTGGTTCTCCGGCATCACCAGCACCATGCGGTAGCCCATGATCGCCGCCACCATCGCCAGCGCGATGCCGGTATTGCCGCTGGTCGGCTCGATCAGCGTGTCGCCGGGCCTGATGGCGCCGCGCTCCTCCGCGCGGCGCACCATCGACAGCGCCGGCCGGTCCTTCACCGAGCCCGCGGGATTGTTGCCTTCGAGCTTGAGCAATATCGCGTTCGTGGTCTTGCCCGGCATGCGCTGCAGGCGCACCAGCGGGGTATTGCCGACGAAATCAGCGAGACTGTGCCACATGCTCAGCCCCCGCTCCTGGCCAGCAACTGGTGGATGTAGCGCGACACGCCCTGCTCGACGTTCAGGAAGGGCGCGGCGTAACCCGCCGTGCGCAGCGTCGACAGGTCGGCCTGGGTGTAGCTCTGGTACTTGCCCCGGAGGTCGCCCGGGAACGGGACGTAGCGGATGACGTTCTGCTGCTGCAGCTCGTGCAGCGTTGCCGCCGGGCGCCCCTCCGCGCCGCGGCAGGCATTCAACGCCGCCACCGCGACATCGTTGAAGGACTGCGCGGCGCCGGTGCCGCAGTTGTAGATGCCGGACACCGTCGGGTTCCGCAGAAAATGCAGGTTGACCCTGACCACGTCCTCGACCGACACGAAATCGCGGCGCTGTTCGCCGTTGCCGTAGCCGCCGCTGCCTTCGAACAGCCGCACATGCCCTTCCGCGCGGTACTGGTTGAAGAAATGGAAGGCCACCGAGGCCATGCGCCCCTTGTGCTGCTCGCGGTCGCCGTAGACGTTGAAATAGCGCAGGCCGACGACCTGCGGCCCGCCGGGCGGCAGCCGGCGCACGCGCTGGTCGAACAGCAGCTTCGAGTAGCCGTAGACGTTGAGCGGTCCCTCGCAGGCCGGGTCCTCGCGGAATTCGGTGTGCGCGCCGTAGGTCGCGGCGGAGGACGCGTAGATCAGCGGAATCATTTCAGCGGCGCAGAAATCGAGCAGCGCGCAGGAATAGGCGTAATTGACGTCCATCACGTAGCGGCCGTCGCTGGCGGTAGTGTCCGAGCAGGCGCCCTGGTGGAACATCGCCTTCACCGCGCGGCGGAACCCGCCCGCCTTCACCCGCGCCAGGAACTCGTCCTTGTCGAGGTAATCGCTGATCGCGCAGTCGACGAGGTTGCGGAATTTGTCGCCCTGCGTCAGGTCGTCGACGGCCAGGATGTCGGTGATGCCCTGCGCATTGAGGCCCTTGACCAGATTGGCGCCGATGAAACCCGCGGCGCCGGTCACCACGTAAACCATTCTTCAGTCCTCCCCCGTCGGCGGAAACAGTTCGTCGGGATGGGGCACCGCGGTGCCGAATCTGCCGACGACGATGCCCGCCGCGCGGTTGGCGATGCGCACCGCGTTTTCCAAGTCCAGGCCTGCGGCCAGCATTACGCCGGTCACGGCGATCACCGTGTCGCCGGCGCCGCTGACGTCGTAGACCTCGCGCGCCTGCGCCGGCACGTGCAGCCGGCTGCCGCTGCGGTACAGTGTCATGCCTTCTTCGCTGCGCGTGACCAGCAGGCCGCCGAGGCCGAGGCGCCTGCGCAGCGCCTGCGCCCTCGCGTTGAGCATGCCCTCGCTGGTCCAGCCGCCGGTCACCGCGCGCAGCTCGGCGCGGTTCGGCGTGATCAGCGTGGCGCCGCGGTAACGCGAATAATCCTCGCCCTTGGGATCGACCAGCACCGGCTTGCCGGCGCGGCGCGCGAGCGCGATCATCCGCGCGATATGGGCCAAGCCGCCCTTGCCGTAGTCCGACAGGATCACCACGTCGCAGGCCTTCAGCAGGCGCCGGTAATCCTTCAGTTTGGAAGCCAGCACCTCGTGGCCGGGCACGGTCTCGAAATCCGCGCGCAGCAGCTGCTGCTGGCGACCGATGACCCGCAGCTTGACCGTGGTCGAGACGGTGGCATCGTCGTGCAGGCTGGCGGCGATGCCTTCGCGTTTCAGCAGCTGGTGCAGGCTGCGCCCGGCCTCGTCGCGGCCCACCACCGACAGCAGCGCCGTTTTCGCGCCGAGCGCGGCCACATTGCGCGCCACGTTGGCGGCGCCGCCCGGACGCTCCTCCACGCGGTCGACCTTGACCACCGGCACCGGCGCCTCGGGCGAAATGCGGTTGACCTCGCCGAACCAGTAGCGGTCGAGCATCACGTCGCCGACCACCAGCAGCCGCGCGCGGCGCAGCCGCCGTGCAAGGCTGGTCGGGCTTGTCTGGCCTGTCTTGTTTGCGGGCATGGCGAATCGATTCAATCCGGTATTTTAATCAGGGCGGCGTTCAGGCCGCCGCCGCGGCAATCTCGGCGTTGATGCGGTCGAGCACCGCCAGCGGGTCGGCCGCGCGCGTGATCGGCCTGCCGATCACCAGGTAATCCGCCCCGCCGGCAATCGCCGCCTGCGGCGTGACGATGCGTTTCTGGTCGTCCTGCGCGGCATCGGGAAGACGGATGCCCGGCGTCACCAGGCAGAAATCCGGGCCGCAGGCCGCACGCAGCCGCGGCGCCTCCTGCGCCGAGCAGACCACGCCGTCCATCCCGCTCGCCGCGGCCAGACGGGACAGGCGCTCGACCAGCGCTTCCGGCGCTTCCGCATGGCCGGTTTCGCGGAGATCCTCCGCCCCCAGGCTGGTCAGCACCGTGACAGCGATCAGCTTGGGCGGGCGCACGAATCCGGCCAGCGCCCCGCGTGCCGCCTGCATCATGGCCCGCCCGCCGCCGGCATGGACGTTGATCATCCATGCGCCCAGCCCGGCCGCCGCCTTGCAGGCCGCGGCGACGGTATTCGGAATGTCGTGGTACTTCAGGTCGAGGAACACGTCGAAGCCGCGCCGGACCAGTTGCTCGACCAGGGCGGGACCGGCCACCGTGAACAGTTCCTTGCCGACCTTGATCCGGCAGCGCGCCGGGTCCAGCCGCTGCGCAAAGGCCAGCGCCTCGGCGGCACTGGCGTAATCCAGCGCGACGATGACGCGCGGGCCGTGTTGACCGGTGCTCATTCGCCTGCCTTCCATTCGCCTGTCTTCCTCATGCCGGCAATGCCTTTTCCTCGGTGCGCCGCGGCGCATAGGTTTCCCATTCGCCGCAGGCCGGGCAATGCCAGTAGAACTGCCGCGCGCGAAAACCGCAGTGCTCGCACTTGTACATCGACAGGCTGCGGGTGTGCTGGTGCAGCAGCTGCTTGATCATTTCCAGGTCGTGACGGCGCTCGGCGGGCGCCTCCAGCAACTGCGCCTCCAGCAGCCTGTCGAGCCCGAGCAGCGTCGGCGTGCGCCGCACCTCGTCGCGCACCAGCCGGTAGGCCGCCGCCGCGCCACTGCCCGCGAGAGTGGCCTGGTACACGGTGTCGAGCAGATCCACCGAGGCGTATTTCTCGAGAAAGCCGCGCAGCAGGTTGAGCCCTTCCTCGGTGCGCCCCTCGTCGCGATAGGCCGCGAGCAGGCGATCCGCCGCCAGCGACAGGTAGGCCGGGTTCTGCGACTCGATGCGCTGCCAGGCCGCGATCGCCGCCGGCCGGTTGCCGAGATCGCGCTCGACGTCCCCCAGCAGCAGGTTGGCGCGCACGCACAGCCGGTGGTGCGCCAGCGCCTGCGCCAGATGCGGCCGCGCATCCGCCGGCCGCGACTGCATCAGCTCGCGCGCCGCCATTTCGCAGTAGAAGTTGGCGATTTCCTTCTGGAGCGAGTTGCCGCTGAGTTGCTCCAGCTTCTCCGCAATCGCGATCGCCTTACGCCACTCCTTCTCCTGCTCGTAGATGTCGAGCAGGAAACGCAGCGCCGCTTCCGCATGCGGCGTGCCCTCGAGTTTCAGGAACAGTTCCTCGGCGCGGTCGAGCAGCCCGGCCTTCAGGTAGTCCTGGGCGAGTTCGAGCACCGCCTGCAGCTTCTGCTCCTGCGCGAGATCCTCGCGCTCGACGAGGCTCTGGTGCATGCGGATCGCCCGCTCCACTTCGCCGCGGCGCCGGAACAGGCTGCCCAGCGCGAAATGCAGCTCGATGGTCTGGGGATTGACCCTGGCCACCTCGATGAAGGCCTCGATCGCCTTGTCGGGCTGCTCGTTGAGCAGGAAATTGAGGCCCCTGAAATAGGACGCCGGCAGCAGCCTCGATTCGGAGACGATCTGCCGGATGTCGACGCGGGCCGCCAGCCAGCCCAGCGCAAAAAAAAGCGGCAGCGCCAGCAACCACCACAGTTCGATGTCCATCGCGGTCAGCGCGTCACAACAGGTCCGGCGGCGGCAGCACGGGCACTTCCTCGGCCGGCCGCGCGGCGGACTGCAGCGCGCGCACCTCCCGCTTCAGGGCCGCAATCTCCCGCCGCAGCCGCAGGGTCTGGAACAGGCCGGCCACCAGGCCGATCATCGCGCCGCCGCAAACGGCGACCAGCAGCACCAGCACCAGCGGCGCCTCCCAGCGGTACCCGAGGTAATAACGCACGGTGACCGGATCCGTGTTCACGATGGCGAACGACAGGATCAGGAAAAACAGCGCAGCCTTGACGATCCACAGAAGGTATTGCATGGCCGGTCGAGAATATCACGCCGCATGCCCCATAAAAAAGCGGCATGGCCTGAGCCATGCCGCCTGAAGGAACGATGCCTGATCGTCCGTTATTTCTTGATGTCCACGCGCTCGCGCAGTTCCTTGCCGGCCTTGAAATGCGGCACGTACTTCGCGGGCACCTGGACCCGCTCGCCGGACTTCGGATTGCGCCCGGTGCGCGGCGGTCGGTAGTTGAGTCCGAAACTGCCAAAGCCCCTGATCTCGATGCGCTGCCCCTGCGACAGGCTTTTCCCCATGGCATCGAGAATCATCTTCACTGCCAGCTCGGCGTCCTTGGCCACAAGCTGCGGGTAGCGTGCGGCCAGCTTCGCGATCAACTCCGACTTGGTCATGATGCTCCCTTACTTTTATTGTTGAGTATTGGCGGTATCCAGCTTGGCCTTGAGCAGGGCGCCGAGATTGGTCGTGCCCGAACTCGCCTGCTTGTTGTCCAAGGACATTTTCTGCATGGCCTCGGTCTCCTCCGCAAGGTCTTTGGCCTTGATCGACAGGTTGATCGTGCGGTTCTTGCGATCGATGTTGATGATCATCGCGGTCACCGAATCACCCTCCTTCAGCTTGGTGCGGATGTCTTCCACGCGGTCGCGGGAAACTTCCGACGCGCGCAGGTAACCGTCCATCTCGCCTTCGAGGCTGATCACGGCCCCCTTGGCGTCGATCGACTTGACGGTGCCGGTGACAATCGAATTCTTGTCGTGGCCGCCGACGTAGCTGCTGAAGGGGTCGCCTTCCAGCTGCTTGACACCCAGCGAAATACGCTCGCGCTCGACGTCGATCGACAGCACCTGCGCCTCGACTTCCTCGCCCTTCTTGTAGTTGCGCACGGCTTCCTCGCCGGGCGTGTTCCACGAGAGGTCGGACAGGTGCACCAGGCCGTCGATGCCGCCGGCCAGGCCGATGAAGATGCCGAAGTCGGTGATCGACTTGATCTGGCCCTTCACCTTGTCGCCCTTCTTGAAGTTCATCGAGAACTCTTCCCAGGGATTCGCCATGCACTGCTTCATGCCCAGCGAGATGCGGCGGCGGTCCTCGTCGATCTCCAGCACCATGACCTCGACCTCGTCGCCGAGCTGCACGACTTTCGAGGGATGCACGTTCTTGTTGGTCCAGTCCATCTCGGAGACGTGCACCAGACCCTCGATGCCCGGCTCGATCTCGACGAACGCGCCGTAGTCGGTGAGGTTCGAGACCTTGCCGAACAGGCGGGTGTTGGGCGGGTAGCGGCGCGACAGGCCGACCCAGGGATCCTCGCCCAGCTGCTTCATGCCCAGCGAAACGCGGTTCTTTTCCTGGTCGAACTTGAGCACCTTGGCGGTGACCTCGTCGCCGACGCTGAGCATCTCGGAAGGATGCTTGACGCGGCGCCAGGCGAGGTCGGTGATGTGCAGCAGGCCGTCGATGCCGCCCAGGTCGACGAACGCGCCGTAGTCGGTGATGTTCTTGACGATGCCCTTGACGGTGGCGCCTTCGCGCAGGTTCTCGAGCAGCTTGGCGCGCTCCTCGCCCTGGCTGGCTTCCAGCACGGCGCGGCGCGACACCACGACGTTGTTGCGTTTGCGGTCAAGCTTGATGACCTTGAATTCCATCTGCTTGTTTTCGTACGGCGTCGTGTCCTTGACCGGGCGGGTATCCACCAGCGAGCCGGGCAGGAAGGCACGTATGCCGTTGATCATCACGGTCAGGCCGCCCTTGACCTTGCCGCTGATCATGCCGGAGACGATGTTGCCCTTCTCGAGGGCGTCTTCCAGTTCGTGCCAGGCGGCGAGGCGCTTGGCCTTGTCGCGCGACAGGCGGGTCTCGCCGTAACCATCTTCGAGGGCTTCGATGGCGACGCTGACAAAGTCGCCCGGCTTGACTTCCATCTCGCCGCGGTCATCGCGGAATTCTTCCGCCGCCACATAACTTTCGGATTTCAGGCCAGCATTGACGACCACAAAATTGTCATCAATCCGCATCACTTCAGCGGTAATCACTTCACCGATGCGCATTTCCTTGCGCGACAGGCTCTCTTCAAAGAGCGCGGCAAAGCTCTCGGCTACGGCGGCTTGGGGGATTGTTTTCATCATTGGAATCAGGAGGTTATCACACCCATTGCGGAAACGGGAGTGGTGTTGAAAAAAGCCACGGACCTGGCGGCCCATGACGCCTGTGTGCTGCTTTTACTGCGTTTTCCGATACAGATGCAGTACCCGGGCCACCACGTCGTCCACCGGCATCCCGGTGGTGTCGATCTCGATGGCATCGGCACACTTCAGCAGGGGCGCCGCGGCGCGGGTGCTATCGCGAAAATCGCGGTCACGGATGTCCTGCAAAAGGGCCGCCATACTAGCACCGGAGTCCTTTTCCATCAACTGCTTATGACGCCTCCGTGCCCGTTCCTCGGGGCTTGCCGTCAGGTAGATCTTAAGGGCCGCATCCGGAAACACCACCGACCCCATGTCCCGTCCGTCAGCCACCAGCCCGGGGGGGCGACGAAAGCCGCGCTGCAGGGACATCAGTGCCTTGCGCACCCCCGGCAAGGCGGCAACCCGCGAAGCCGCGGCACCGGCAACCTCGCCACGGATCTGTTCCGAGACATCACGATCTTCGACCCATACCCGACCGGATTTAAATTTTATTTTTAAATTCAATGAGATATTTGATATTTCTAAGTCATTATCGAGGTTTGCGCCACGCTCACCGCTCACCAGACCGACAATCCGGTAAAGGGCGCCGCTGTCGAGATAATGAAAATCCAGCCTTTGCGCCACCGCCTCGGCAATGGTCCCCTTGCCGGAGGCCGAAGGGCCATCGATCGCGATCACCGGCGGCGGCAGGGCAGCCATGTCAGTGCCGGGCAATGCCCGCGAGCACTTCGAAATAATCCGGGAAGGTCTTGGCGACACAATCCGGGTCGTTGATCCGCAGCGCCACCCCGCCCAGCGCGGCCAGCGAAAATGACATCGCCATCCGGTGGTCGTCATAGGTGTCGATGTCGGCCGGCCGCAAGTTCGCCGGCGGCGTGATGCTCAGGTAATCCGCGCCCTCCTCGACCGCCGCACCCAGCTTGACCAGTTCCTTCGCCATCGCGGCGATGCGGTCGGTTTCCTTCACCCGCCAGCTGGCAATGTTGCGCAAGCGGGTGGTACCGTCGGCAAACAGCGCCGCCACCGCGAGGGTCATCGCCGCATCCGGAATGTGGTTGCAGTCCAGGTCCACCGCGCGCAGGCGCCCCCGCTGCCGTGACGGGTCATCGGCGGTCGCCTCGATCCAGTTGGCGCCGAAACGCACGGTTGCGCCCATCTGCTGCAGCGCGTCAGCGAAACGCACATCCCCCTGTGTGCTGTCCCGGCTGACGCCTTCGACCCGCACCGGGCCACCGCCTGACAGGCCAGCGATCGCACCGGCCGCGAGGAAATACGACGCCGACGATGCATCACCCTCGACATAAAGTTCACCGGGACTGGCGTAACGCGCACCCTCCGGCACGATGAATGCCGACCGTCCGTCGCGTTCCACGTTCACGCCGAACCGATGCATGGCATTCAGGGTGATCTCGACATAGGGCCGGGAAATGAGCTCGCCTTCGATGCGCACCCGCGTGCTCCGGCCGAGCAGCGGCAGCGCAATCAGCAGCCCGCTCAGGAACTGGCTCGACACGTTGCCGCGAATCGACACTTCGGTCCGCGGCCGCAATGCGCCGGCATGGATCGCCAGCGGCGGAAAACCGGCGTTGCCGAGGTAGTCGATGGAAGCGCCGAGCTGGCGCAGCGCATCGACCAGGTCGCCGATCGGCCGCTCGTGCATGCGCGGCACGCCGTCGATCCGGTACTCGCCGCCGCACAGCGCCAGCACCGCTGTCAGCATCCGCACGGCGGTGCCGGCATTGCCGAGGAACAGGTCCGCCCGCTTGCCCGGAAAAGCGCCGCCGGCACCGTGAACGCTAACCGTGCGCCCGGCCCCCTTGTCGGAAACAACGCCGAGTTTGGCCAGGGCCTCGAGCATGTAGCGGGTATCGTCGGAATCGAGCACGTCGCGCAGCGTGGTCACGCCCTGCGCGAGCGCCGCCAGCAACAGCGTGCGATTGGTGATGCTCTTGGACCCGGGCAACCGCACCGTGCCGCGCACGTCGCGCAGGGGCTGCAGGTCGAGATATTCGCGCCGGCCCGCGCTCATTTTGTTTTTTTGACGAGCCAGCGTGCCCGCGCCTGCTGCGCCGCGCGGAACATGTCCTCCAGCGCCGCGCCATCGCCCTTCGCCAGCGCTGCGCGCATGGCCTTCAGTTCACCGGTGTAGCCATCGATCAGCGGCAGCAGCGCCCCGCTGTTGGCGATGCAGATGTCGCGCCACATCTCCGGCGAACTGCCGGCTATGCGCACGGTGTCGCGGAGCCCGCCGCCGGAAAACCCGAGCAGGCGCTTCGCGTCGCGGCGCCGACCGAGCTGGTGCACCAGCGCAAAGGCGATCATGTGCGGCAGATGGCTCACCGCACCGAAGATTTCGTCGTGCTCGTCCGCATCGAGCCGGACGATGTTTGCCCCGCAGGCATGCCAGGCCGCCCTCACCAGGCGCAGCGCACCGGCTTTTGTCTCCTTCTGCGGCAGCAGGATCAGCTTGCGGTCGCGGAACAGCTCCGGAAACGCCGCCGCCGCGCCGCTGTGTTCGGTGCCGGCAATCGGATGCGCCGGCACGAACATCGGAAAATGTTTGCCGAGATGACGCCGCGCAGCCTTGATCACATCCTGCTTGGTGCTGCCGGCATCGGTGACCACGGTCTGCGGCGACAGCGCCGGCGCGATGCGCGCGAAGATGCCGGGCATCTGCCCCACGGGTGCGCCGACCAGCACCAGGTCGGCGCCGGCGACCGCCTTCGCGGCGTCGGTTTCGGCACGGTCGATGACCCCCAGGCGCAGGGCATCGTTGAGGTTCTTCCGGCTGCGGCCGACACCAGTGACCTCCTTGACCAGGCGCGCCTTCTTCAGCGCCAGCGCAAACGAGCCGCCGATCAGGCCGACGCCGATCACCACCAGCTTGTTGATGCGCGGCTTGGCGGCTTTCGCCATGTTCAGGTCAGCGCCTGTTTCAGGGCGTCGAGGAAACGCGCGTTCTCGGACTCGAGTCCGATCGACACGCGCAGGTGCCCGGGCATGCCGTAGGCCGCGATCGGCCGCACGATGACGCCCAGCCGCAGCAACTTTTGAAACACCTTGCCCGCCCCGGCCACCTCGAAGGTGACGAAATTGCCGTACGAGGGAATGTGCTTCAGCCCGAGCCTGCCGAGCCCGGCAACGATCTGGTCCATGCCGCGGCAGTTCAGTTCGTAGCTGTCGCGGATGAATGCCTCGTCGCCCAGCGCCGCGGCAGCGGCGGCCAGCGACAGGCTGTTGACGTTGAAGGGCTGGCGCACGCGGTTCATCAGGTCCGCGACGCCGGGCGCCGCCAGCGCGTACCCGACGCGCAGCCCGGCCAGTCCGTAGACCTTGGAAAAGGTGCGCGTAATGACCAGGTTCGGATGCCTTTTCAGCCAGCCGATGCTGTCGTAGCGGAAATCCGGCCGCAGATACTCGGTATAGGCCTCGTCGAGCACCACCAGCACGTCGCGCGGCAGCGCCGCAACGAATTTTTCCAGTTCGGCGCCGGCCACGAATGTGCCGGTGGGATTGTTGGGGTTGGCAACGAACACGATGCGCGTGTCGGCGCGAACCGCAGCCGCCATCGCCGCGAGGTCGTGTCCGTAGTCCCTGGCCGGCACCTCGATGCCCTGCGCACCGACCGCCTTCACCGCCAGCGGATACACCGCGAAGGCGTGCTGCGAATACACCGCCGACAGGCCCGGGGCAAGAAACGCGCGTGCCGCCAGTTCCAGCACGTCATTGGAACCGTTGCCGAGCACGATCTGGTCCTGACCGACACCGCAGCGCCGCGACAGTGCCTGCTTCAGTTCAAAACCGTTGCCGTCGGGATAACGCGCCAGCCCGTCAAGCAGCGAACGCATCGCCGCCAGCGCCTTCGGGCTGACGCCCAGCGGGTTTTCGTTGGAGGCGAGCTTGACGATGCCGGACTCCTCGAGCCCCAGTTCGCGGGCCAGTTCCGAGGTCGGTTTGCCCGGCTGGTACGGCGCGATGGCACGGATGTAGCCGGGTGCAAGGTCGCACACGCTCATTTTAAAATTATCAATTAAAACAAATACTTATGATTACACCGCTGCGGGATAGGACCCCAGTACCTTGACGAACGCCGCCTTGCGTCCGAGGGCCGCCAGCGCCTTCGCCACGCGCGGCTCCTGCTGGTGCCCCTCGATGTCGATGTAGAACACGTACTCCCAGCGGCCGGTGCGCGCCGGCCGCGATTCGAGGCGGGTCATGCTGACGCCGTGCCGGGCCAGCGGTGTCAGCAGGTCATGCACGGCCCCCGGCACGTTGCGGGTGGACAGGATCAGCGAGGTCTTGTCACGCCCCGAGGGCAACACCGCTTCGGTGCCGATGACCGCAAAGCGGGTCGTATTCTTCGGATCATCCTCGATGTTGCGGGCGAGCAGTTTCAGCCCGTACAGCGACGCAGCGGTGCGGCTGGCAATGGCCGCTGAGCGCCGGTCCCGGGCGGCAAGACGCGCCGCCTCGGCATTGCTGACCACCGCCACCCGCTCCGCCTCCGGCAGATGGCGCGACAGCCATTGCTGGCACTGCGCGAGACTCTGGGTATGCGAATACACCGTGCGGATGTCGCCGCGGCGCTTTGCATTGCTCATCAGGTTCTGCCGCACCGGCAGCATCACTTCGCCGCAGATGCGCGCCGAGGTGTTCAGCAGCAGGTCCAGTGTGCGCCCCACGGCGCCTTCCGTGGAGTTTTCCACCGGCACCACGCCGTAGGCCGACTCGCCCGACTCGACGGCACGAAACACCTCGTCGATGGTCGCCAGCGGCCGGCCGCCGGCCGACGAACCGAAATGCCTGACCACCGCCTCCTGACTGAAGGTGCCCTCGGGGCCGAGGTAGGCCACCGCCATCTGCTCTTCCAGCGCACGGCAGACCGACATGATTTCGGTGAACAGCCGCGTCAGGCCCGCCGCCGGCAGCGGCCCCTTGTTCAGCGCGCGGACCCTGCGCAGCACCTGCGCCTCGCGTTCCGGCTTGTAGGCGGAGGCATTGCCCTTGGCCTGCCAGGCCTGCTGGGCCAGCTTCGCGCGGGCCGACAGCAGCTCGACCAGACGGCTGTCCAGTGCGTCGATTTTTGCGCGAATCTCGCTGAGGGATACGGCCATGGACTTGGGAATTCCGGATTCAGTGCACCGGCAGGTATCTTACCGCCAGCACGCCGCCGATGGCCGACAGTTCGGCGATCAGCGCCGCCGGCACCGCGCTGTCGACATCGACCAGCGTGTAGGCCATGTCGCCGCGCGACTTGTTCAGCATGTTGTGGATGTTCAGCCCCGCCTTCGCCATCGCGGTTGATATCTGGCCCACCATGTTCGGCACGTTGGCATTGGCGATGGCGACGCGGAACTTCGACTCCCGCGGCATCACCGTGTCGGCAAAGTTGACCGCGTTGCGGATGTTGCCGTGCTCCAGGTAATCCCGGATCTGGTCGGCCACCATCACCGCGCAATTATCCTCGGCCTCGCGCGTCGAGGCGCCGAGGTGCGGCAGCGTCACCACCAGCGGGTGGCCCGCCAGTTTTTGCGCCGGGAAATCGCAGACATAGGCGCGCAGCTTCTTCGAGGCCAGCGCCTCCAGCACCGCGTCATTGTCGACGATGCCTTCACGGGAAAAGTTGAGCAGGAAGCCGCCCTTGTGCATCAGCTGCAGGCGCTGGGCATTCAGCAGATTTCGCGTCGCGTTGACCAGCGGCACATGCAGCGTCACGAAATCCGCGGACTTCATGACTTCCTCGATCGAATGCGCCTTGCGCACCTGCGACGGCAGGCTCCAGGCGGCATCGACCGTGATTTCCGGATCGTAGCCCAGCACGTTCATGCCAAGCTTGATCGCGGCGTCGGCGACCAGGCTGCCGATCTTGCCCAGCCCGATGACACCCAGCGTGCGGCCGGGCAGCTCGATGCCGGCGAACTGCTTCTTGCCGTCCTCGACCAGCTTGTGCAGCGCATGGTCGTCGCCGCTCAGACCCTCGACAAAACGCGCTGCCGGGACCAGGTTGCGGGCCGCAATCAGCATCGCCGCGATCACCAGTTCCTTGACCGCGTTGGCATTGGCGCCCGGCGCGTTGAACACCGGCACGCCGCGCTGGTTCATCCGGTCCACCGGGATGTTGTTGGTGCCGGCGCCGGCGCGGCCGATGGCCTTGACGCTGGCCGGGATGTCCATCTTGTGCAGGTCCTGCGAGCGCACCAGGATGGCGTCGGGATCGGCGGTGTCGGCGCCGACCACGTAATGCTCTTTCGGAAAGCGGTGCAGGCCCACCGCGGCGATGGCATTGATCGTCAGGATCCGCAGCGGGGCTTGCGCGTTCGCTGCTTCAGCCATGTTTGCGCTCGAACTCTTTCATGCACTCCACCAGCGCCTTGACGCCCTCGACGGGCATCGCGTTGTAGATCGAGGCGCGCATGCCGCCGACCGAGCGGTGGCCCTTCAGCTGCGTCAGCCCCGCCGCCTCGGTCGCCTGCAGGAACGCCTTGTCGAGGTCGGCGCTGCGCAGCGTGAACGGCACGTTCATCAGCGAGCGGTCGTCCTTCGCCACCGGCGAATGGTAGAACTCGGTCTGGTCGAGGTAGTCGTAGAGCAGCGCCGCCTTGGCGCGGTTGACCTGCTCCATCTTCGCCAGGCCGCCCTGTTTTTTAAGCCACTGGAACACCAGTCCGGCCATGTAAATGCCGTAGGTCGCCGGGGTGTTCGACATCGAATCGTTCTCCGCCTGCACCTTGTAGTCGAAGACGGTGGGTGTCACCGGCAGCGCCTCGCCGAGCAGGTCGTCGCGGACGATGACGATGGTCAGTCCCGCCGGCCCGATGTTTTTCTGCGCGCCGGCATAGATCAGCCCGAATTTCGACACGTCCATCGGCCGCGACAGGATGTGTGATGACATGTCCGCCACCAGCGGCACGTCACCGGTGTCCGGCGTCCAGTGGAACTCGACGCCGCCGATGGTCTCGTTGGTGGTGACATGCACGTAGGCCGCGCCGGGATCGAGCTTCCACTCGGACTGCTTCGGCGCGCGGGCGTAGTTGTCGGTCTCGGAACTCGCCGCGACGTTGACCTTGCAGTATTTCTTCGCGTCGGCGATCGCCTTTTTCGACCACTGCCCGGTATTGACGTAGTCGGCCCGGTCTTTTCCGCGCAGCAGGTTCATCGGCACCACGGCGAACTGCGCCGAGGCGCCGCCCTGCAGGAACAGCACCCTGTAGTTCTTCGGGATCGCCATCAGCTCGCGCAGGTCGGCTTCGGCCCGGGCGTGGATGTCGATGAATTCCTTGCCGCGGTGGCTCATTTCCATGACCGACATGCCGCTGCCGTGCCAGTCGAGCATCTCCGCCGCCGCCTGCTGCAGCACAGGCTCCGGCAATACGGCCGGGCCGGCGCTGAAATTGAATACGCGCGTCATCAACAAAGTTCCTGTTTTTTGCCGGTAACTGATGCCTGGTAAGCGGTGGCTGAGATCTGCGCCCCTATTTCCGGTTCACTGCTCACCTTTCACCGCTCACTCTTCCTCATCCGTCTCGACGATGGTTTCCATGCCGACGAGTTTCTCGCCTTCATCGAGGTTGATCAGGCGCACGCCCTGGGTGGACCGCCCCTGCTCGCGCACTTCCTTGACCCGGGTGCGGATCAGCACCCCGCCGGTGGTGATCAGCATGATTTCATCGTCCTTCGTCACCAACTGCGCGCCGACCAGCTTGCCGTTGCGGTCGCTGGCCTGGATGGCGATCATGCCCTGCGTGCCGCGGCCGTGGCGTGTGTATTCCGCCACCGGCGTGCGTTTGCCATAACCGTTCTCGGTCGCGGTGAGCACCGATTTTTCTTCGTCGCCAGCCGTGAGCAGCGATATAACCCTTTGTTTTCCCTGAAGTTTCATGCCGCGCACCCCGGCAGCCGCACGCCCCATTGCGCGCACCTCGGTCTCGCTGAAACGCACGGCCTTGCCGGCATCCGAGAACAGCATGATGTCCTGCTTGCCGTCGGTGATCGCCACGCCGATCAGGAAATCGCCGTCATCCAGATTGACCGCGATGATGCCCTTGGCCATCGGCCGCGAAAACGCCGACAGCGCGGTCTTCTTGACCGTGCCCGTCGACGTGGCCATGAACACGAAATGCTCGTCGTCGAACTCCTTGACCGGCAGGATCGCGGTGATCTTCTCGTGCTCCATCAGCGGCACAAGGTTGACGATCGGCTTGCCGCGCGAAGCCCGGCTGCCAACAGGCACCGCGTAGACCTTGATCCAGTAGACGCGGCCGCGGTTGGAGAAGCACAGGATGTAGTCATGGGTGTTGGCGATGAACAGCTTCTCGACGAAGTCATCATCCTTGGTCGTCGTCGCCTGCTTGCCGCGGCCACCGCGCTTCTGAGCGCGGTAGTCGGCCACCGGCTGCGATTTCATGTAGCCGCCGTGGGACAGCGTGACCACCACGTCTTCCGGCTGGATCAGGTCTTCGGTGCTGAGGTCCTGGGTCTGCGTGACGATCTCGCTGCGCCGCTCGTCCCCGTACTGCTTTTTGACCTCGGCCAGTTCCTGGGAAATGATTTTCGTCACCCGCGCCGGCTTGTCGAGGATGTCGAGCAGGTCGGTGATCTTGTCCATCGTTTCGCGGTACTCGGACACGATCTTGTCCTGCTCCAGCGCGGTCAGGCGCTGCAGCCGCAGCTCGAGGATCTGCTGGGCCTGGGCATCCGACAGCCGGTAACCCTTCTTCTGCAGCCCGAATTCCGCGGCCAGCCCCTCCGGGCGGTAGGAAGCGCCCTCGGCGCGCTCCAGCAGTTCCTCCACCAGCTTCGAGCGCCAGAACCGCGCCATCAGCTCGCGCTTGGCGTCGGCCGGCGTCGGCGCCGCCTTGATCAGCGCGATCACTTCGTCGACGTTCGACAGCGCCACCGCCAGGCCTTCCAGCAGGTGGCCGCGCTCGCGCGCCTTGCGCAGCTCGAACACCGTGCGGCGGGTCACCACCTCGCGGCGATGGCGCAGAAAGGCTTCGATGAACTGCTTCAGGTTGAGCAGGCGCGGCTGGCCGTCGACCAGCGCCACCATGTTCATGCCGAAGCTTTCCTGCATCTGCGTGTCTTTCCACAGATTGTTCAGGACGATCTCCGGCACCTCGCCGCGCTTCAGCTCGATCACCGCCCGCATGCCCGACTTGTCGGACTCGTCGCGGATGTCGGAGATGCCCTCGAGCTTCTTCTCGCGCACCAGCTCGCCGATCTTCATCAGCAGGTTGGCCTTGTTGACCTGGTACGGCAGCTCGTCGATGACGATCGACGTGCGCCCGCCCTTCTCCGCCTCCTCGAAATGGGTGCGCGCGCGCATCACCACGCGGCCGCGGCCGGTGCGGTAGCCGTCGCGCACGCCCGACACGCCGTAGATGATGCCCGCGGTCGGGAAATCCGGCGCCGGCACGATTTCGATCAGCTCGTCGATGGAAATGTCGGGATTCTTCAGCAGCGCCTGGCAGGCATCGACCACTTCGCCGAGGTTATGCGGCGGGATGTTGGTGGCCATGCCCACCGCGATGCCCGAGGAACCGTTGACCAGCAGGTTCGGCACCTTGGTCGGCAGCGTGACCGGCTCCTTTTCCTTGCCGTCGTAGTTGTCGACGAAATCGACCGTCTCCATGTCGATGTTGGCGAGCATGTCGGCGGTGATTTTCTCCAGCCGGCATTCGGTGTAGCGGTAGGCCGCCGCGGAATCGCCGTCGACCGAGCCGAAATTGCCCTGGCCGTCGATCAGCGTGTAGCGCATCGAAAAATCCTGCGCCATGCGCACCAGCGCCTCGTAGGTCGCGCTGTCGCCGTGCGGATGATATTTGCCGAGCACGTCGCCGACGACGCGCGCGCACTTCACATAGGGGCGATTCCAGGCATTGTTCGCCTCGTGCATCGCGAACAGGATGCGGCGGTGCACCGGCTTGAGGCCGTCGCGGACGTCGGGCAGCGCCCGCCCGACGATCACGCTCATGGCATAGTCCAGATACGAACGCCGCATCTCCTCTTCGAGGCTGATGGGCAGGGTTTCTTTGGCGAATTGATCCATGGAGTCCAGTGCTTGTTTTCCTCCGGCCGGTGCATTGCCGCGGGCCCGGAGGACTGTCGTTGCAAAGCGTGGAATTCTAGCATGCGGCAACGTCGCTCGCGGTCCATTGCACCCTCCCGGCAACGGCCCGCATCACGTCGATCGCGTCGCCGATGCACATCGTCCCTGCATGCCCGGATTCCGCGCCCGGTACCCGCCACCGGCTCGCCGCTCCGGCGCGAATATCACCGATATCGCCGATCAGGATCGCACGGCAGGCAACAGGTTTTCCGGCGCTGCGCAGACCATCGGGAAGAGCCACATGGGTACAGCGTGACGACGCCAGAAAACACTTCGGCCGTACAGAACGGCAGCCCGAAATGCCGGCCGACAGGCGTTCCACAAAGTGAAATACCGCGCCCGCGCCCTGCCGCGCACCTGCGGCTTTTTGGCAACAGTCCGTGTGCTTTTTTTTTTGGAATCATGTTACTATGCCGCCCAAGGTTTACTCGGATATCAGGGATGTGGTATCTAGTGGCCTTCGGGGAGAATCACTTGTCATTTTTTACCGGCTAGCCGGCACGTCCCTACTTTTCGCAAAACAGGAGGATCAAAAACATGCGTTCAGCTCTCAGGATTACCCTTGCAAGCGCCATCGCCGCGGCCGCGCTTGCACCTGCGCTCGTTTCCGCGCAGGCGAAGGACGGCTACTTGACGGATACCGCCGGCGGCGTGGTCAAGTCGCTGGGTGCCGGTGTCTGCGTCCGAACCAGTCAGTGGACTCCGGCTCTGGCCGTCGCGGAATGCGATCCGGATCTGGTGAAGAAACCGGCCCCGAAGGCAGCTCCGCAAAAAGCGAAACCGGCCCCGCAAAAGGCCGCTCCGCAAAAGGCGAAGCCGAAGCCCAAGAAGCCCCAGATGCTCAACATCGAGCAGAAAATCGAGCTTCAGGGCATGGAGTTCAACAAGGCTGAGATGACCGCCGACAACAAGGCTGATCTCGACAAGTTCCTTGCTGCCCTCCAGAAGCCGACCAAGGCCCGCGCAGCCGTCCAGTTCGGCGCCGTGGTCGTGACCGGTCACACCGATCGCATCGGTGGCCTGAAGTACAACATGGCGCTCTCCGAGAAGCGCGCGGTCGTCGTCAAGGACTACATCGTTTCCAAGGGCGTCGACAGCAAGCTGATCTTCTGGGAAGGCAAAGGCCCGAAACAGCCGATCCCCGTGACCAAGTTCTGCGACAACAAGATGAAGCGCAAGCAGCTCATCGAGTGTCTGGCGCCGAACCGTCGCGTGACGGTGGAAGTCGTGGGTCGCGCCCAGAGCCTGGCGAAGCCGAAGGCCGAAGCGAAGCCGGCGGCCAAGAAGCCCGCTGCCAAGCGCTAAGCTGCAAAGCAACACTGAAAGCCCTGCTTCGGCAGGGCTTTTTTTTTGCACTACAATCCAGACCATCCCTGACCGCAACGACATGTCCGCAACAACCCTCATCGAACCGCGCTGGGTGATCCCGGTGGAGCCGGCGGCAACCGTGCTCGAATCCCATGCCGTGGCCATCGAAGGCAGGCACATCGCCGCCGTCCTGCCCGCTGCCGAAGCGGTGAAGCGTCATCCCGATGCCAAACGGATCATCCTCCCCGGTCACGCACTGATTCCCGGGCTGGTGAACCTGCACACCCACGCCGCGATGACGCTGATGCGCGGCATGGCGGACGACCTCGCCCTGATGGACTGGCTGCGGAACCACGTCTGGCCCGCCGAAGGACGGCTCGTTTCGGACGAATTCGTGCATGACGGCACCCTGCTGGCCTGCGCCGAAATGCTCCGCGGCGGCATCACCTGCTTCAACGACATGTATTTTTTTCCCGAAGCCGCGGCCCGCGCCGCCATGCAGGCGGGCATGCGCGCCGCGCTGGGCATCATCGCCATCGAATTTCGCTCGGCTTACGCCAACGATGCCCAGGACTACCTCGCCAGGGGCATGGCACTGCGCGACAGGCTGCGGGACGAGCCGCTGCTGTCGTTCTGCCTGGCGCCGCATGCCCCGTTCACGGTATCCGACGACACCTTCGCGCAAATCGCCACCTACGCCGCCGAACTCGATTTGCCGGTGCACATCCACATCAACGAAACCACCCAGGAAATCGCCGAAAGCATCAGTCAGCACGGGATGCGCCCCCTGGCGCGCCTCGAAAAGGCCGGACTGCTGGGGCCGGGGCTGATCGCCGTGCACGGCGTGCACCTGGACGAACAGGAAATCGCCCTGTTTGCCCGCCACGGCTGCTCGGTGGCGCACTGCCCCTCGTCCAACCTGAAACTGGCCTGCGGCATCGCCCCCGTCGCCAGGCTGCTGCAGGCCGGCGTCAATGTCGGCCTGGGCACCGACGGCGCCGCCAGCAACAACCGGCTCGACCTGTTTGCCGAAATGCGGCTGGCCGCGCTGCTGGCCAAGGGCAGCAGCGGCGACGCCACCGCGATGCCTGCGCATCGGGCGCTGGAATGCGCCACCCTCGGCGGCGCCCGCGCACTCGGCCTGCAGGACCGCATCGGCTCCATCGTGCCCGGAAAACTCGCGGACCTGACCGCGGTCAATCTCGGGGCAACCGAACTGTCCCCCTGCTACGATCCGGTCTCCCATCTGGTTTACGCCGCGGGGCGCGAACATGTCAGCGATGTCTGGATCGACGGGGAACGGCAGCTTGCGGACGGCGCGCTGGCCCGGATCGACGAATCCGCGGTCCGCGCCAGGGCGCGCAACTGGCAGCACAGGATCAGCGCTTCATGAACACCAACGCCAACGTCGATCCCGCCGAACTGCAAAAATTCAGCGAACTCGCCCATCGCTGGTGGGATCCGCAGAGCGAATTCCGGCCGTTGCATGAAATCAACCCGCTGCGCCTCGGCCACATCGACGGCATCGCCGCGCTGCGCGGCAAGGCCGTACTGGACATCGGCTGCGGCGGCGGCATCCTCGCCGAAGGCATGGCGGCGCGGGGCGCCCGGGTCACCGGCATTGACCTCGCCGAAAAACCGCTGAAGGTCGCCCAGCTGCACCTGCTGGAATCGGGACTCGACGTGACATACCGTCATATCGCCGTCGAGGCGCTGGCGCAGGAGGCGCCGGGCAGCTTCGACGTCGTCACCTGCATGGAAATGCTGGAGCACGTCCCCGATCCGGCCTCGGTCGTGCGCGCCTGCGCCGCGCTGCTGAAACCGGGCGGCCATGCCTTCTTCGCCACGCTGAACCGCAACCCGAAATCCTACCTGTTCGCGATCATCGGCGCCGAATACGTGCTGAACCTGCTGCCGCGCGGCACCCACGATTACGCCCGTTTCATCAAGCCCTCCGAGCTGTCGGCCAGCTGCCGCAGCGCCGGGCTTGAAGTCGGCGGCGTCATCGGCATGACCTACAACCCGTTCAGCAAGGTCTACGCGCTCGAGGCCGACACCGGCGTCAACTACATCCTCCACGCCCGCGCGCCCCTGCCATGACCGCCGCCGTACTGTTCGACCTCGACGGCACCTTTGCCGACACCGCCCCCGACCTCGGGCACACGGTCAACCTGATGCGCGCCGCGCGCGGCCTCGGCCCCGTCCCGTTGTCCGAAACCCGGCGCGTCACCTCGCTGGGCGCGCGCGGCCTGCTCGGCGTGGGCTTCGGCATCGGCCCCGGCGACGCCGGTTACGAAGCCATGCGCGAGGAATTCCTGCGCCTCTATGCCGACAACCTCTGCCTGCACAGCGCCCTGTTTCCGGGCATGGCGGAACTGGTCGACGCCATCGAGCAGCGCGGCCTGCGCTGGGGCATCGTCACCAACAAGGCCGAACGCTTCGCCAGGCCGCTCATCGAAAAGCTGGGCTACGCGCAGCGTGCCGGCTGCATCATCGGCGGCGACACCACCGGCCACATGAAACCGCACCCGGCGCCGCTGCTCGCCGGCGCAAAAACCATCGGCACCGCGCCCGGTGACTGCGTCTATGTCGGCGACGACCTGCGCGACATCCAGGCCGGCCGCGCCGCCGGCATGCGCACCGTCGCCGTCCGCTTCGGCTACCTCAACGGCAGCGACCCCGGCGATTGGCAGGCCGACGGCATCGCCGCCTCCCCGCCGGAAATAAAAAATTTCCTTTAAAAACAAATACTTATAAAACACCCTACTGCTGCAGCAGCATGCGATAATCGGCACTCGCGCGGCCGCACTTGAACTCGGGCCGCGCGGCGCCATCTGAGAGTTCATGGGGGCGACCCGGTTTCGACGTGGGTCACAAAGCAGCACAGGGCATGCCAAGGTCCAGTCACCTTGTAAATCCGCTGGAAATCTATACACGCCAACGACGAGCGTTATTCTCTCGCCGCCTAACACCGGCGAGACGCTGCACTGACCTGCTGATGGGTCAGGCCCCGAAAGGGGTGCAGCGTCATTGACATCAGCCTCTCTGCGCGGTCTGGCCGCTTGGTCGCGCGGATCCGTCGAAGCGGCTGGCCAAGCACCAGCCTGCCGGTTGGCGGGTGCAAGGCGAGACCCAAACAACCAGGCTAAGCATGTAGTCCTGACTGTGGAGGGCTTGCGGACGCGGGTTCGATTCCCGCCGCCTCCACCATTTTCGTTGTCGGTCTAGACCACTCTAGACCACTTAAAGCCTATGATTCTTATAGGCTTTTTTATTTTTCCTGCCTCCGCCCGTTTGGTCTCCAGTGGTCTGAAAAAAGCCTGTTTGGGACACGTTTTGGGCACAAATTAGCCACAAAATTTTGGGGTCGGTCGTGAGCGACCTGCCCCTGCCCGGCGAGAACTATTCCCCGCCCACAATCCCGCCCTCGGAATGGGGCCCCGGCGAACACGACAGGCCCCATATAGGGAATGACCACCCTGCCCGGCTCCCGGGTGTCATACGCGCTCTGCATTGAATCGTCGGTGAACCTCATGCGACGAACGCCGGCGCGATCCTCGAACACGCGCACCGAGCCGTTGTATTGCGAGGGCACAGTAACTAACAGCTTTTCTGACTGGTAACTCGAAATTCCAGCATAGGCACAGAGCGTCACCACCAGAAACGTCAAAGACAAAAATTGCCAATGTTTCATGATCACTCCCGGATAGCCGATAGAGATAAGAATCAAAACGGCCGCCAGCGGAATGCCCCACCGAAACTGCCACGAGGTAAAGAGAGAGCCGCGCTGATCGTCCTGCGCCTCATCATCACGCGCCCCATCATCGAACGACTTGTAACAGCCGAAATATTTAGGATCGTAACGACTGGACCCACTAGTGACGACGCCGAACCGCCCATCCACATCGCCGCCAAGTCTGCGGTAGCCGGAATTGCGAACACTTGAGAGAACGTCGGAACGATCGATACCGCGACAAACTCAGGGGCCGACATGACTACGAGGCCGGGGCAGTCCGCCATGCTGGCCGGTTGAACCTCCGCGACCTGCAGGACACCTTCGACAACGACAACGCACGTAGCCATATCGACCCCTTAACGAGTTAAGCCACTTTTTTCTGCGGACCTTGATTCAAGACACGATTGACTTTCAGGCGATGCTCCGCCCGCTTGCCATTCGTCGTGATCGTGATATCGCACTCCGCTTCGAGCGGAAACACGTGATGCGCAAAGCGGTCATACTCCGCCGAGTCACCGATGCGATATTCAGCAGAGGCCGTGCCCTTACTGTTTTCGCCTTCGTTCATGTCGGTCTCGACATACACCTTCGTGTAGTCGTAACGGGTGCCCTCCACTTCACCGTTGAAACGCTTGATGCCGGTAATGACGCACTTGACGTTTTGCATTTTCATAATGTTTTCCCTCTATCGCCTGTTAGCCGTAATCCACGCTGGCGAGACGCGGCAGCAAAAAAAATGGACGGACCTTTCCCGTCAGAAAGGCACGTCCAATTTCATTGTGGGGCGAATGCGCAGCCAGAAGCCGCGATCCTCCGGCAGCACGAACAGGCAGCCGGTGTGGTGAAGGATCACATCGAGGACATCGAGGCCGTAGCCTTTGCGCACTTCCTCGAATGCCTCATCGAGTGTTTCCGCATCGAGAATGCGACGATGCACTTCCGCTTTCGGGAGCCGTGTTGCCCAGTAACGCTTTTTGTTGACCTCGACGGAATCCGCGCTCTTCGTCAGATACTTGGAGATATAACCGGCAATCGTGCCGGTCGGATCGTCGGTGTGATACCGGCACAAGAACCGCTTTACATTGATCGAGCCGTTACGGTTCTTGTCCGAATCACGGCGACAGAGTGACCACCAAATCGGCAAGGCCAACTGCAGATCAAGGAAATCCGGCGAGGCCACATGCAAATGCCAATGATCACCACTGGCATGCAGTTCCGGAACTGCACAGTAGCGCAGGCGCTTGCCAGTGATTTTCTGCAGCGCCTCGGTGAATCGACGGAACCGAACAAGTAAAGCCGACAGCGGCAGCTTGACGCGAGTGCCAAAGGTAAACATCCGGTTGCAGGCCAACCGTTGCACCATCAGCCGCACCGCCCGCCTCGCCCGATACGCCGACCGCTCCGACGACCCCTCCGCCATCTCATCCCGTGACCTAGCACGTGCCCGACGCAGCCGCTGGACGTCGGATTGATCAACCAGACGCTGCAGGTTGACTTCCTTCACGGTGACTTCCACGCGGTCTTCCATCGGGGTTACGGAAGCCACCCACCGCCGAGGCCGATCCAGTTCCAATCGATGCTCTGCACCCCGCTCCCGATCTACATAGGTGCGGTATCCATGGGGTTGCTCGACTGCCTGCAAAAGCAACGGTTCCGGCTCGGGCATTGGCTTAAGTGTCCTCTACACAAGTTAAGGGGCGGGACCGGGGCGGCGCGCTACGCGCGCCGCTCCCGGTCACGCCCTAAATATGGTTCTCTAAGAACCATATTTAGGCGGAATGTAGACCTCACAGAACCATATTGTCAAAAAACATATGTCCGGGGTAACGTCAGACCAACTCGGAAGGAGACCAAAACATGGACGCAAAGCAACTGATCGAGGAAATCGTCGCCCGCGAAGGGGTCACGCGTTACCGCATCGCAAAAGATATGAAGGTTGAACCGTCAACCGTGTATCAGTGGCAGAGAGGAAAAAAACACCCGAATGGGCGTCACTTACTCGAGCTACTGCGCCGAGCCGGGCGGCTGGCAGCGATGGTAATTCTAGGGGTGACAATTGGAGGAATTTCAGCGCCGAATGACGCCCTCGCCTCCACTGCTAAACCCTTGATTACACAGTCAAAACTCTGTGTATTATGTTAAATTATGAGAATGGCAAATCAGAAAAAAGATCAAGGAGAAAAATATGAGCCGCCATCGACTGCCACCCGAATGGGAGGAATTCGGGGCTTACTGGTCCAGCGATGGACTGTTGCACCTCAGAGAATGGCAGCGCGGCTTCACGATCCACGAATTGCGCGCCCTGTTCTTCGAATGCCAGCAGGCCAGGACTCTCAAAAACGAGCGGGACGCCGCACGGCGCGATCTGGAAGCCCTGACAGTCCGGTTTGAAGCCATGGAAAGCCGTGCGGCATGGTATCGGCAGCAATTGACCCGAGAAGCCCGCCTCTACCCGCTATTTCATTATCCGGCACGCCGGAGTGGATATAATCATCCATGAGTGCTCAAGTATTCGACACCCTCGCCTATGATCACCGGTGAAATCATCACCAAAAAAGACCTGCAGATCGAACTTGGACCGATCCGCAGCGACATCCAGATCATGAAATGGATGGCAGGTCTAACACTAGGCATTGCAGTGACGATCCTGTTTAAGGTGTTCAACTAACAAAAGATCGCCTGAAAAAACCCACGGCCGCAACCGTGGGTTTTTTGCTTACATCCAATCTGGATTCAGCTTCTGGAGACTTTGCGGCCATAGTCCCCTATGGCCTCGACCATCCGGTCGAGCTCCGCATCGACCCTGCCCTTGGCATCCGGATCGTAGGGGTAACACAGCAACGCCATGTCATCGAACAGGCCGTGCACACGCGGCTGGCTGGCATAGACCAGTTTGCGCTGGGCGTTCTGCACCGAGGGAATCTGCATGAATTCCCGGCCGTCCTCCCAGTAAATCGAAAGGGTGATGATCTGGGTGTTCAGGCGCAGCAGGCGAACGATGAACTCGAAACGCACGGTATGCATGCCTTTGGACCGCAGCTCGATCAGCTTCTGCGGTGGCAGCGGAACCCCCTGTTTCAGTGCCGTGATGGTTTCCATATCACTCACGATCACCCCCTGATCGTCCCTGTTTCTTTTGATGCGGCCAAGTATGCGCGACCGGTCCAAGTCGGGCAAATCTAACAAAATGTTAGGTTTGCCCGGCCTGCACGCGGATTTTTCCGCTCAAAGGGGGCGATTCAGGCGTAACGGCCCCCTCAAACCCGCTCGAGCACCACCGCCATTCCCTGGCCACCGCCGATGCACAGCGAAACCAGCGCATATTTGCCGCCGATGCGCTCGAGCTGGCGCGCGGCGGTCAGCGCAATGCGCGCACCGGAGGCGCCCAGCGGATGGCCGACCGCAATGGCGCCGCCATTGGGATTGACACGCTTGTCGTCGAAGGCCACGTCGAGGCCCTTGAGACAGGCCAGCACCTGGGTGGCGAAGGCCTCGTTGATTTCGATGACGTCCATGTCCTTGACCGACAGGCCGACACGGGCCAGCGCCTTCTTCGATGCAGCCACCGGGCCGATGCCCATGATGTCCGGACGCACGCCCATGGCCGCGGAGGCGATGATGCGCGCCATCGGCTTGGCGCCCGCCTTCTCGCCGGCGGCGCGCGAGCCGACAACCAGCGCCGCGGCACCGTCGTTGACGCCTGAGGCGTTGCCGGCGGTGGTGACGCCGCCTTCGTAGAGCACCTTCATTTTGGCCAGCGTCGCCATGTCGGTGCCGGGACGCGGATGCTCATCCTCGGCCACCGGCGGCACCGGGCCTTTGCGGGTCGGCGGCAACTCGACCGGGGCAATTTCGCCGTTGAAGAAGCCCTCGCCCTTGGCGATCTGGAATTTCCGCTGCGATGCCGCCGCGAAAGTGTCGGCCTGCTCGCGGGTGATGCCGTATTCGCGCGCCAGGTTATCGGCGGTCTGCGGCATCTGGTGGTCGCCGAACTGCTTGGTCAGCTTGGGGTTCGAGAAACGCGGGCCGATGGTGCTGTCGAACATCTTGATGCCGCGGTCGAAAGCCACCTCGGAGCGGCCGATGACGATCGGCGAACGGCTCATGCTCTCGACGCCGCCGACGATGAACACGTCGCCCTCGCCCGCGGTGATCGAATGCGCGGCATGCGCCAGCGCGCCGAGGCCGCTGGCGCAGTTGCGCTGGAGCACGGTGCCCGGGATCTCGATCGGGAAGCCCGCCGACAGGCCGGCATGGCGCGCCACGCAGCGCGCGTCCTCGCCGCCCTGGTTCGCGCAGCCGACGACGATGTCCTCGACCTGGTCGATCTTGAATTTGGATTTCGCCATCACGCTTTTCATGACGTCGGCCAGCAGGTCATCGGGGCGGACCTTCGCCAGCGTGCCGCCGTGGCGGCCGAACGGGGTGCGCAGTCCTTCGTACAGATAAGCGTCGAGCATGATTGTTCCTCTCGGTTCAGGGTTCGGGGGTCAGCAGGGACACGCCGAGTTTCGCGCGGCGGGTCATCCAGATGTTGGGACGGTAGCGCGGATCGGCGTAGATCGCGTTCATGTTGGCGAGCACGCGATGGATGCGTTCGGCGCCGACCACGTCGCCGAATTTCAGCGGACCGTTGGGGTAGTTCAGCCCCAGCGTGACCGCCTTGTCGATGTCGGCGGGCTGCGCGGTGCGGCACTGCGCGATCGAGCAGCCGATGTTGACGATCATCGCGACGATGCGCTGGGCGATGAAGCCGGGGCTGTCGCGGCAGACCGTGACCGGCACGCCGTCGGAAGCCAGCAGGCCGTGCGCGGCCTCCTTCACGCTGGCGTCGGTGAGCGGCGTGCCCATGATCGTGCGGCGCTTGACCATCGGGAACAGCGTGTCGATGGCCACGGTGCGTTTCGGATCCAGCCCCTCTTCCACCGCGCAGGTCGTCGCATCCTTGCCGATGGGCGTCACCAGGATCAGCGCGTCCGCCGAAGGCTTCGCGCCGCTTTCGACGTTGGCGCCGAGTTTCGCCAGCAGCGCGCTCAGGGCTTCATGCCCCGCCGGTTCGGCCTTGCTGACCCAGACGCTCTTCGGCTTCGCCGTCGGCGCCGGCGGTTCCGGCGCGACGATGGGTTTCATGTCGGCGTCGTAGTTGTAGAAGCCCTTCTTGCTCTTGCGTCCCAGCACGCCGGCCTCGTAGCGCGACTGCATGATCACGCTGGGCCGGAAGCGCTGTTCCTGGAAGAACTGGTTGTAGATCAGCACCGAGGCCGGCTGCGTGACGTCGAGTCCGGTCAGTTCCATCAGCTCGAAGGGCCCCATGCGGAAACCGCCGACGTCGCGCATCACGCGGTCGACGTCGACGAAGGACGCGACGCCCTCGTGCACCAGGTGCGAGGCCTCCAGCGTGAAGCCGCGGCCGACCTGGTTGACCAGAAAACCCGGCGCGTCGGTCAGCCTGACCGGCTCCCGCGTCATGCGCTTGCCGATGGTCATCAGCGCTTCCGACACCCAGTTCTCGGTCTGCAGGCCATCGATGACCTCGACCAGCTTCATCAGCGGCACCGGGTTGAAAAAGTGGAAACCGGCGAAGCGCTGCGGCGTCTTCAGCTTCGCGGCGATGGTCGTCACCGACATCGACGAGGTGTTGGTGGCGAGAATGCATTCCGGCCCGACGATGGTTTCCAGCTCGCCGAACAGGGCGCGCTTGGCATCGAGGTTTTCGATGATGGCCTCGACGACCATGTGGCAGTCCTTGAACTCGGCCAGCGACTGCGCGACCTTGATGCGCGCGGTGGCGGCATCGGCGTCGGCCTGCGTCAGGCTCCCCTTCTCCGCCGCGCGCGCCAGCATCTTGGCGACGAAATCGCGGGCCTCCTCGGCGGCGCCGGCGCGGGTGTCCATCATCACGACCTGCATGCCGCCGGCGGCGCTGACCTGCACGATGCCGCGTCCCATCGCACCGGTACCGATCACGCCGATGCAAAGATCGGCACGGTTGGCGTCAAAACCCATGGTAAGCCTCTGTAAAAAATATTAATAAAAACAAATACTTATATTATTTTCCCTTGAACACCGGCTTGCGCTTCTCGGCGAAGGCGGCCTGGCCTTCCTTGTAGTCCTCGCTCTTGTAGCAGTCATCGACCAGTTTCTGCAGCCGGTCGAGGTCGCGCTTGGCCGGATCCTTGCCGTATTCGATCAGCGAGGCCTTGACCGAGGCCAGCGTCAGCGGCGCGTTGCCGGCAATGGTCGCGGCGTAGTCGAGGGTGTATTTCTCCAGCTCGGCCGCCGGCACCACGCGGTTGACCAGATTCATCTGTAGCGCTTCCTGCGCGTTGAACTGGCGCGCGGTGAAGAAAATTTCCGCGGTGAACTGCGGGCCGACCACGTCGGTCAGCCGCTTGACGCCGACGAAACGGTAGCCCAGCCCCAGCTTGCCGGCGGGCACGCCGAACCTGGCGTCGTCGGCGGCGATGCGGATGTCGCAGTTCACGGCGATCGCCGTGCCGCCGCCGATGCAGTAGCCGCGCACCATCGCGATGGTCGGTTTCGCGCATTCCTGCAGCGTCTTGCCGGCGAGGTCGGCCGCGGCGTTGTAGGCAGCCACCGCGTCCTCGCTGCTGCGCTTTTCCTTGAACTGGGAAATGTCGGCGCCCGCGACGAAGGCCTTCTCGCCCGCGCCCTTGAGGATGATCACGCGCACGTCGGGGTCGGCCACGAAGTCATTGAGGATGACCGGCAGCGCCTGCCACATCTCGAACGAAACCGCATTATGGCGGGCCGGGTTGTTGAAAGTGATCCAGCCGATGCCGTCCTTTTTCTCGGCAAGCAGGCGGTCGGTCATGGTCTGGGGTGCGTTCATGGTCATTCCTGTGAGTTCATACTGTGTTGATCGGAAAGGCGGATATTTTAACCGATGCGGACGCCACCCACTGCGGCGCTCAGCGCAGATTCGAGGCTGCGCTCCCCTGCCAGACATGCTCGCGCCAGCGCCAGCCGATCCAGACCGTCAGCGCGAGGCCGATCACGCAGTAGGCCGATCCCGTCACCCGGAATCCGAAATGCCCGATCAGGGGGCCCGAAACCATCAGGCCGACCGGCAAGGTGTAGATGGCCAGCATGCGGATGCCCATGACGCGGCTGCGGAATCGTTCTTCCGAACTGCGCAGCAGCAGGGCCGCCATCGTCACCATGCCCAGGCTCTGCGCGAAACCCGACAGCAGCAACAGCACGACGCCGGCCGCGAGGCCGTCGACCTGCACGAACAGCAGCGTCACCACGTACCACCAGACACAGGCGCCGATCATCATCCGGGCCGGCTGCACGGCATGGCCGAAACGGGTCAGCAGCAGCGAGCCGGCCAGCGCGCCGCCCGCGAATCCGGCGACCAGATAACCGAGGCCGGTCTGGTCGGCGCCGTAAACTTCCTTCGCCACGTACGGCAGCAGACCGTTGACCAGCGGGAAGGCGGTCAGATTGACCAGCAGCGCCAGCCAGATGGCCGCCAGCAGCGGCGGCGTGTTCCAGACATAAGACAGGCCGTCGCGCAAATCCCGCCACACCGAGACGCGCGGCGCGGAGGCGTGGCCGGCATGGGCCCGCGGCTTTGCCGCCACGCCGGAAGTGAGCAGCAGGCTCGTGCAGTAAAACGCGGCGACCACGACGTAGGCCGGGCCGATGCCGAGGGCCGCGACCAGCCCCGCCCCGGTCAGCGCGCCCATCACCCGCGCCGAATCCTGGGTGGTGCGGGAAATGCTGGCGGCGCCGACGAACTGGCCGACCGGCAGCGTCTCGCCGATCAGCGCGTGGCGCAGCACCAGGTCGGAAGGACGCACCAGGCCCATCAGCGCGGTGATCACGAACACGTGCAGGGGCTGCAGGCTGCCGGTCAGCGCGAGCCCCGTCAGCAGCATCGCGAGTGCGAAGTAGAAGATGCGCATCGCGCAGTACACCCGCTTGTTGCCCAGGCGGTGTCCGGCCACGCCGAACAGCGGCGACAGCAGCGTGCCCACGTACTGCAGCGAAGCGAACAGCGTCAGCAGCAGCACCGATCCGGTTTCGACCAGGATGTACCAGCCGAGGATCAGCGTCTCCATCTCGAACGCCCAGGAGGCGGCGAGATCGGAAGGCCACTGGAAACGGAAGCTGCGGACGCGGAACGGCGCGAGCGCCGGCGCGCGGGTGGCGGTGTTCAATCGGCGGGCATGCCGTTGCGCAGCAGGTCGCGGGCGATGAACCAGCGATGCACCTCGCTCGGTCCCTCGAAAATGCGGAACACGCGGCAGGATCGCGCGATGTATTCCAGCGGCAGGTCCTTCGACACGCCCATGCCGCCGAGCAGCTGGATCGCGCGGTCGGACACGCGGGCGATCATCTCGCTGCCCTGCAGCTTGACCATCGCCGCCTCGCGCCGCCAGTCGCCCCCGCCCTGCTCCACGCTTCTGTCCATTTTCCAGGCCAGCCGCCAGGTGATCCAGCGCACCATTTCCATTTCCTGCCAGCTGTCCGCCAGCCACCACTGCACCTGCTGGCGGTCGGCGAGCAGCGCGCCGAAGGTCTTGCGCTCGTTGGCCTGCTGCAGCATGTGATCCATGCAGCGCCGCGCGTAGCCGAGCGAACGGCAGGCGATTTCCATGCGGCGCACACCGAGCCGGTTCTGCATCGGCGCGAAGCCCTTGCCGACTTCGCCCAGCACTTGGCCGTCGGACAGTTCGACGTTGTCGAAGAACACCGCGTACGGCGCATGCTCGCCCATGGTGTTGAACACCGACGGAATCGACAACCCTTTCGTGCCCTGGTCCACGAGAAAGGCCGTGATGCCGCCGCGCGAGCCCTTTTCCGGATCGGTGACCGCCATCACGATGATGAAATCGGCCTTGCGCGCGCCGCTGATCCAGATCTTCTGGCCGTTGAGCACCCATTTGCCGTTTTTGTACTCGGCGCGGGTTTTCATGCCCGCGGGATCGGAGCCGGCACCCGGCTCGGAAATCGCGATCGCGCTTTTCTTGTCGCCGCTGGCATACGGCAGCAGGTATTTCTTGACCTGCTCCGGCGTGCAGGTCTCGCGCAGCATCCACAGGTTGGGACTGTCCGGCGGCAGCACGAAAGGCACGATGCTGGTCTTCAGTTCCTCGATGACGATGGCCTTGGCCAGCATGCCGAGATTCTGCCCGCCGTATTCCTCGGGCACGTCGATGCCGTAGAGGCCGATTTCCTTCGCCTTGCGGTTGAGTTCCTTCTCGGCGTCGGGATCGATCAGCGGCGCGTCGGTGAGGCCGCGTTCCGCTTCGCGCCTGATGACGTCGCGCTCCAGCGGCAGCAGTTCCTCGCGCACGAAACGCGCGACGGTGTCGCGCAGCATGCGCAGTTCTTCGGGCAGCGTGAAATCCATGACGTTATTTCTCCTCCGGATCCAGCATCATCAGCCAGTCGACGGCGGCGACGCCCCGGGGGCCGGCGAGCACCGGGTTGAGATCCAGTTCCGCCAGCCGCGGCCCCGCCGCGGCGCCGAAGCGCGACACGGCACTGATCATCCGCGCGATGGCTTTCCTGTCCACCGGCGGCTTGCCGCGCACGCCGTCGAGGACCGCCCTGCTCTTCAGTTCGTCGAGCATGCGCAGGGCCTCGGCCTCGGTGACCGGCGCGGCACGGAACACGACATCCTTGAAGACCTCGATCAGGATGCCGCCGAGCCCGACCATCACCACCGGCCCGAACGCGGCGTCGCGCTTGAGTCCGATGACCAGTTCGACGTCACCCTTGGCCATCGCCTGCACCAGCACGCCCTGGACGCGCGCCTTCGGGTCGTAGGCCCGGGCATTGGCAAGCAGCGCGGCGTACGCGGCGCGCACCGCCCCGGCATCGGCGAGGTTCAGCGCGACGCCCTTCGCCTCGGTCTTGTGCAGGATGTCGGGCGACTCGATTTTCATGACCACCGGATAACCCAGCGCGTCGGCCGCTTTCACCGCTTCGTCGGCGCTGGCGGCGAGCTTCGCCGCGGCCGTGGACACGTCGCACTGCGCGAGCAACGCCTGTCCTTCGATGCTCGGCACCGGACCGGCCTGCGCCGGCAGCGACAGCTTCGGCAGCGCGAGCGCCTTGCGGGCGGCTTCGTCGGCGAGCCAGTTGCGGCGCGCTTCGGCGTAGTGGATGTAGGCGGCCGCCGCGTCGACGGCGGGCTCGGCGCTGCGCAGGTAGGGAATGCCGGCTTCGCGCAGCAGCTTCGCGGCGATGTCCGGGATGCCCATCCAGCAGACGATGAAGGGCTTGGTGGTCTGGGCCCTGGCCTCGACGAAGCTCTGCACCGTGATCTCGGCGAACTTGTCGGTGAACGACAGCCAGGCGACCGCGATGTCGACGCCGGGATCGGACAACAGGATCTTCAGGCTGTCGCGCATCAGCGCGGGATTCACCAGCCCCTGCGCGGTGATGTCGACCGGGTTGTTCGGCGAGCCGAAGGCGGGAATCGTCGCGCGCAGCGTCTTCGTCGTTTCATCGGTGAGCTTGGCGACGTCGAGCCCCAGTTCCTCGGCACGGTCGGCCATCAGCGCGCCGGCGCCGCCGGAACGGGTCAGGAATCCGATGCCTTTGCCGGCAGGCAGCGGGCATTGCGAAAAAACATCAACAAAATCAAGTATTTGCTCGTCACTGCGGGCACGGACAATGCCGTACTGGCGGATCACGCCGTCGAACACGGCGTCCTCGCCGGCGAGCGACCCGGTGTGCGAGGCGATGGCCTTGGCCCCGGCGCGGGTGCGGCCGACCTTGGTCAGCACCAGCGGCTTCGCCCGCTGCAGCGCATCTTCGGCGACCTCGAGCAGGCCGGGTCCGTTCTTCAGGCCTTCGATGTAGCCGGCGCCGACCCGGATGCGATCGTCGGCGATGATCGCGCGCATGATGTCGACGAACTGCACATCGACCTCGTTGCCGGTATTGACGAAGTAGCCGAAGTTGAGCCCCCGCTTGCGCGCGGTGCCGGCGGTAGCGGTGCCCAGCGCGCCGGACTGGGTGACGAAGGCCGCCGGGCCGTCGGGCGTCGGCCCCAGCGAAAACTGGCTGAAGGTCGCCATCACGTTCTCGGCGACGTTGACCAGGCCGAGGCAGTTCGGGCCGAGCATGCGCACGCCGCTGTCCCTGATGGCCTGCCGCAGTTCGGCCTCGAGTTTCACGCCGTCGCCGCCGACCTCGCTGAACCCGGAACTGAACACCACCGCCGCCTTCACGCCCTTGCGGCCGAGCTGGCGCAGCGTGTCGGGCACGTGTTTCGCCGGCACCGCGACGACGGCCAGATCCACCGTGCCCGGAATCGAGGGAATGTCGGGATAACACGGCAGGTCGAGCAGCGTCGGGTACTTCGGGTTGACCGGGATGATGCGGCCGGCATATTGTTTGTCGACCAGCGCCTTCAGCGTGCGGCCGTTGATCTTGTTGAAATCGGCGGAAGCGCCGATGACGGCAATCGATTGCGGGTGCAGAAGGGCGTGGACGGCATCATTCATTTATTGGACTTTCCGGCGGATCGAAGTGACCGCATGAAGATAACGGCTGCCGATTGCCGGGTCAAACGCGGTCCGTGCTAAATTCGGCGTTCGTTGACAAAACCGGGAGAGGAAACGACATGAAGACAATTCTGCGATGCACGATCGCGGCCCTGCTGGTGACATCCGCATCATGGGCTACGGCTCAGGGCGCGCAGAATTTCCCGAATAGATCCCTGCGCATGGTGATTCATTTCCCGCCGGGCGGCCCCACTGATTTCGTCGGTCGCGCCTTGGCGCAGAAGCTTTCGGAAGCCTGGAAACAGCAGGTCATAGTCGACAACCGGCCTGGCGCCGGAGGCGTTCTCGGCGTCGAAATCGTGCTGCGCGCGCCCCCTGACGGCTACACGCTGCTTTTCGGCACCTCGGGTTCGCTGGCACTGGCACCGGCGCTGCAGCCCAAGTTGCCGTACAACGTGTTCAAGGACCTGGCGCCGATTGTGCTCGCGGTGGTCAATCCACAGATCCTCGTGGTTCATCCGTCGTTGCCGGCCCGCAATGTCAACGATCTGATCAAGCTGGCTAAATCCAAACCAGGCCAGATCAATTATGCCTCTGTCGGTCCTGGCAGTCCCAACCACATGGGCATGGAGTTGCTGAAGTCGATGTCTGGCGCCAATTTGGTTCACATTCCTTACAAGGGCACCGCGCCTGCAGTCACCGACCTATTGTCTGGACAAGTTTCGTTAATGTTCAACAGCATTCCCACCGTGTTGCCGCATGTGCAATCCGGCCGGATGCGGGGCATCGCCGTCGGCAGTGCAAAACGCTCCCCCGCCGTGCCGGATATTCCTACAGTGGCTGAATCCGGCCTTAAAGGCTATCAGTACACCACTTGGTACGCTCTTCTCGGGCCTTCTACCATGCCCAAGGACGTCATCACCAAGATCAACGCCGAATCGGTTAAAGCGCTATCCGAGCCGGAAATGACCAAACGCCTTTCGAGCCAGGGCGCAGAACCGTCACCTGGAACGCCGGAAGCACTCGGAAAATTCATGCGCGAGGAATACGAAGGCTGGGTGAAGGTCATCAAGGCCGCGAACATCAAACTCGAATAAGCGGCGTTCGGAGCATCAAAAGCAAACGGCAGCCAGTAGGCTGCCGTTTTTTATAAGTATTTGATTTTATTGATTATTTTTGATGCGCCGCAGCAAGCCCCGCGCGGCGTTCTCGACCAGATCGAGCACCTGCTCGAAACCTTGTGGCCCGCCGTAATAAGGATCGGGCACTTCGGCGGGCACCGTGCCGTCGGCAAATTCAAGAAACAGGCACACCCGCCCGTGCTGCTGCGGCGGGCATTGCTGCAGCAGCAGGCTGCGGTTGTGCGCATCCATCGCGAGCACGTAATCGAATGCCGTGAAATCCGCGCGGGTGACCTGCCGCGCCCGCAGTGGCGACAGATCGTAACCCCTGCGCGCGGCGGCGGCCTGCGCCCGCGCATCCGGCGGATCGCCGATGTGGTAGTCGTGGGTGCCGGCGGAATCGATGTGGATGCGCCCAGCCAGACCCTCGGCCTCCACCAGTTGGCGGAACACGCCCTCTGCGGTCGGCGAGCGGCAGATGTTGCCCATGCAAACAAATAGCACTCGGATACACTCTTTTTTATCTGTCATATCATTGTTTTTCAAGGTAATTTAACTACAGAGAGATATATTAACATCCATTAACATCTTGTATCCAAGTGTATCCAAAAGGTGTATCCTTTTGCCGAAATCATGGCAAAGATCACCGATACATCTATCAGGAACCTCAAGCCGCGCGACCGGGATTACATGGTCGGCTGCGGCGATGGCCTCTATCTTCGGGTGCGTTCTTCGGGCTCGAAGGTGTTCATCCTCCGCCGCAAAGAGGCCGGCAAAACCACGATCACCACCTTGGGGCGCTACGGGACAGAGCCCGGCCGCGTATCCCTTGCGGATGCCCGCAGGAGGGCCCTGGCGCCACCAGTGCAGACGCCTGCACATGACGCCACCCTGAAGGCGCTGGCCGAAGAATATTTCGATCGGCATATCTCCGCGACCTACCGCCGGCCGGATCACGTCCGAGGTTACCTCGACAAGATCACCGCCGAGCTCGGCCATCGAAAGCTCGCAGATCTCACGAGAGCGCAGATCGCCGGCTTCACGAAAGCTTACGCTGCGCGCGGTCGGGTGGCGGCAAACCGGGCGCTCGCTATTTTCCGCCAGGTGCTGGGTTACGGCGTCGAGATCGGCTGGATCGAACGCAGCCCAGCGGATGGCCTCACGCGCCGCGTTGCCGGCGGCGATGAAAAGCCCCGGGATCGCACGCTGACCGATGATGAGATCCGCGCGCTGTGGACAGTGCCAGCCCCGCATGGCCCCCTCTTCCGCTTCCTGCTGCTGACAGGGCAGCGGATCGGCGAGACGCAGCTCGCGGTGCCGGAGCATATCGAGGGCGATGTCTGGCGAATCCCTGCTGAGCACGCAAAAAATGGTCGCGCGCACTTGGTCCATCTTTCCCCGCAGGCCCATGAGCAAATCCAGGCGGTGACCGGGAAGCGCGATCGGGTTTTCGGTCTACGGACAACCACAGGCGCCCAAGCCTGGCTGCACCGCTGGTGCGATCGCAACGGCATCGCCCCGAGGTTTACGCCGCACGATCTGCGCCGGACAGCTGCGACGCGCATGAACGAGCTTGGGGTTGCGCCGCATGTTGTCGAAAAGGTTTTGAACCACACCCTGCAGGGTGTTATGGGCACGTACAACCGTGCCGAGTATCTGGAAGAGCGCAAGGCCGCGCTGCTTGCCTGGGGTGCGGAAGTTGATCGTGTTATTAACCTAAGGAGATGATGATGACTGACTTTGCAACCGCCACTAAACTGATATCGGACGCAATGGGCGATATTTCTATCGCGCAATCGCAGGTTCGTATGCTTCTTTCATATGTTCAGGAGCACATTTCTCTTGATACAAAGACAGGACCTACCGGTTTACTTTCACGACAAACCGAATCAAGCAGCGGCGGACGCCAAACCTCCCCTTACGGGGTACGACTTTAATGACTTCCTGCAACTGGAAATCAAGCCGCGTGGCCGCTTCATTTTGGTAGAGCCGGACTCGGGTTCTAAGAAAACCCCCGACACTGCCGGCCCGCAGCTGATCGCGCAACTGACCAACCAGCTCGCCGAGCTGGACGGGCAAAGCTCGGTTTTCGAGCAGACGATGCGCAAGCTGACCGACGGCACCAAGGAATACAGCGCGTCCGTGCAGGCGTCTGCACTGGCGCTGGCCGGTGAGATCGACGAGCGCAAGCGCGCCCAGAGCGCGCGGGAAGCCTACGTCAAAGCGATGGAACTCGACCTGCAGGTGCAGGAAGAGGTGGAGCAGCTGCTCGTGCGCGAAAGCGATGCCCGGGCCAAGGCCGCGGTCTCGGCCTACGAGGCGATCGAGCGCGTCGAGCTGGAGACCGAGCTGATCGGCATGAGCAATGCCGAGCGCGAGCGCCGCCTGGCGCTGATCGAGCTGGAGCGCAACAAGATCCGGCTCACGCCGGAGCAGTATGCCTATTACCGCGACGGCCTGAACGAGGCCTTCGACCGCAAGTCGGCTGCCGAGGCGCACCAGAAATTGGTCGAGGACGTCAAGCGCCAGAACGAGCAGATCACCCACAGCCTGACTGACGCACTGCTGCGCGGCTTTGAAAACGGCCGCGGCTTTGCCGAGAACTTCCGCGAAAGCCTGAAGGCGATGTTCAGCACCCTGGTGCTGCGGCCGATCATCCAGCCGATCGCGCAGGGCGCGGCGGGGGCGGTCACCGGCTTGCTGGGCATGGGTGGCAGCCCGCACATCATGGGCGGCGGCATCGGCGGCAGCATCGGGCAGAGCCTGTTCAGCAACGGCCTGTCGAACCTGGTGGGCGGCATCGGTGGCGGGATCTTCGGCACGTCGACGGCTTACGCCTCGGCGCTGGGCCTGTCGAGCGCAGCGGCCGGTTCGCAAGCCGCGCTGCTGGCCTCGCAGACGGGCGTGTTTGGCGCCTCGGGGCTGGCCAGCACGGCGGCGGCGGGTGGCGCAGCGGGCGCGAGTGCCTTGGTGTCGGCGCTGCCCTACGTGGGCCTCGCGCTGGGCGCTGCGGCGCTCCTGGGTGGTGGCAACAAGGGCGGGCCGGCGCACTTCACCGGCATGGATGCCGAGGGCCTGATCACCCGCCAGGGGCTGGTCGGCGGTGCTTTCTACGGCAATAGCCAGAACAGCAAGCAGGGCTTCCGCTGGCAGACCACCGATCACTGGGCGACCGATCCTTTCAACGCCCATGTCCGGAAGATGTTCGACGACATGGAGGGGATTGGTCGCACGCTGGGGCTGGACACCAACCGCCTGAGCGGCTTCAGTGCGTCGTTTTCGGCGCGCGGGCTGTCGAATACCAACTCGCAGCAGATCGCCGACGAGATGGCGGCGCAGCTCGGTGGCGTGGCGGACCAGATCGCCTACACGCTGATGCCGAACCTGCGCGACTTCGCCCAGGCCAACGAAACCGCGACCCAGACCCTGATGCGCCTGGTTCAGGTTCAGGAGCAGCTGCGGCAGCAGGAAGAACAGGCCCGCAACCAGCTCGCCGGGGCCGTGCGCGGCCTGCCGGGGCAGCTCGGCATCACCAGCCTCGAAGGCACGCGCGACGCGCTGGCCATGTCCGAATACCAGTCGCCGCTCGATCGCCTCAACGCCGCGCGCAGCCTGCTCGACCAGACCTACCAGCGCGGCATGGGTGGCGACCTCACGGCCGTCAACAGCTTCGGCAGCCTGCTGCAGCAGGCGCTGGGTGTGGGCCGAGAAGTCGGCGCCTCGGGTCCGGCCTTCCAGTCGCTGTTCATGGAAGGCAACCGCCAGCTCAATGAGCTGCTGGCGAAGCAGCAGTCCATTCAGCAGGAGATCCTGCAGAGTATCGACGTGACGATCATCCAGACCTCGCAGGACCAGATCGGCGCAATTAAAAAACAGACGCAGGAACTGGTTGACGTGTTACAGCAAGTATTGGCTGAACAACGCAGGATAAGGGAGGCAGCAAATGGCTGAGATAGTTGATTTCCCCAAGCGGGACAAGTCTGAAGAGGTTATGAAGCAGATCAGGCAGTCGACGATTGATGGATTCTGCAGCACATTGATGGCTGCAGGATGGGGAACTGGCCGCTCTCAAGGTACTGCCGTGATTCTGTGGGCGGAATGCACCGGGTTTCTGCGCGGTGCACTTTCAGCCGGAGAGCCGTTGCCAGTGGCGCTGAGTCGTATGAGCGAATTCGGCATTGCGCGGGTCCGTCAAGAGATCGGATTGCCGCCCTCCCCTTAATCTGGGTGTATCCCAAAGGGTATCCAGTTAAGTCAATTGCATTTAAAAACAATTACTTGGCATTGCTGCCCATGCAGACGAACAACACTCCGGTCATGGCATTCATGCGGCGTCGATGAACAGCCGCTTTTTCAGCGACTGCAGCTCATCCCGCAACTGCGCCGCCTTTTCGAATTCGAGATTGCGGGCCGCCGCCAGCATGTCCTTCTCGACGCGCTTGATCTCGCGGGTCATTTCCTTGTCGCCCATTTCGGCGTAACGCGCCTCGTTCTGCGCCGCTTTCAGCTCCTGGCGCGCCGAATCCTGGTTGTAGACGCCGTCGATGATGTCCTTGATGCGCTTGGTGACGCCGACCGGCGTGATGCCTTCCCTCTTGTTGTGCGCCAGCTGCTTGGCGCGGCGGCGTTCGGTCTCGCCGATGGCCCGGCGCATCGAATCGGTGATGCGGTCGGCGTAAAGGATGGCCTTGCCGTTGAGGTGGCGCGCAGCGCGGCCGATGGTCTGGATCAGCGAGCGTTCCGAGCGCAGGAAGCCTTCCTTGTCAGCGTCGAGAATGGCGACCAGCGACACCTCCGGCAAGTCGAGGCCCTCGCGCAGCAGGTTGATGCCGACCAGCACGTCGAATTCGCCCAGCCGCAGGTCGCGGATGATCTCGACGCGCTCGACGGTGTCGATGTCGGAATGCAGGTAGCGCACCCTGACGCCGTGTTCCGCCAGATAGTCCGTCAGGTCCTCGGCCATGCGCTTGGTCAGCGTGGTCACCAGCACCCGCTCGCCGGCGGCGACACGGGCATTGGCCTCGGACAGCAGATCGTCGACCTGGGTGCCGGCCGGGCGTACCTCCAGTTGCGGATCGACCAGGCCGGTCGGCCGCACCACCTGCTCCACCACCTGCCCCTGGTGCTCGCGTTCGTACTCCGACGGCGTCGCCGACACGAACACCACGCGGCGCATGAATTTCTCGAATTCATCGAAGCGCAGCGGCCGGTTGTCCAGCGCCGACGGCAGGCGGAAGCCGTATTCGACGAGATTTTCCTTGCGCGCGCGGTCGCCGCGGTACATGCCGCCGATCTGCGGGATGGTGACGTGGCTTTCATCGAGGAACATCAGCGAGTCCGGCGGCATGTAGTCGATCAGCGTCGGCGGCGGCTCGCCGGGCGCGCGGCCCGACAGGTGGCGCGAGTAGTTCTCGATGCCCTTGCAAAAGCCCATCTCGTTGAGCATTTCGAGATCGAAACGCGTGCGCTGTTCCAACCGCTGCGCCTCGACCAGCTTCTGGTTTTGCTGGAAGAATTCCAGCCTTTCGCGCAACTCGGCCTTGATCGCCTCGATCGCGCGCAGCGTGGTCGCCCGCGGCGTCACGTAATGGCTCGACGGATAGACCGTGAAGCGCGACATCCGCTGCAGGATGTGGCCGGTCAGCGGGTCGAAGATATGGATGCTTTCGACCTCGTCGTCGAACAGCGAAACGCGCACCGCGGTTTCCGAGTTTTCCGCCGGGAAGATGTCGAGCACGTCGCCGCGGACGCGGAACACGCCGCGCTTGAACTCGATGTCGTTGCGCTCGTACTGCATTGCCGTCAGCCGTTCGATGGCTTCGCGCTGAGCGAGCTTCTCGTTCTCGCGCAGGTGCAGGATCATGCCGTGATAGTCGACCGGGTCGCCGATGCCGTAGATCGCCGACACCGTGGCGACGATGATGGTGTCGCGCCTTTCCAGCAGAGCTTTCGTCGCCGACAGCCGCATCTGCTCGATGTGCTCGTTGATGCTCGAGTCCTTTTCGATGAACAGGTCCTTCGACGGCACGTAGGCCTCGGGCTGGTAGTAGTCGTAATACGACACGAAATACTCGATCGCGTTTTCCGGGAAGAACTCCCGCATCTCGGCGTAGAGCTGCGCCGCCAGCGTCTTGTTCGGCGCCATCACCAGCGCGGGCACGCCGAGACGGGCGATCACGTGCGCCATCGTGTAGGTCTTGCCCGAGCCGGTGACCCCGAGCAGGGTCTGGCTGACCAGCCCGGCGCGCACGCCCTCCTCCAGCTTCGCGATGGCTTCGGGCTGGTCGCCCGCCGGCGCGAAGGTCTGGTGCAGCCGGTACGGGCTGTCGGGGAAGGTGATGATTTCCATGCGAATCCGGGCAAAAACGCCGATGTTACCGGTTTCACCGTGCCGCCGCGTCGGGGTGCCCGGCGCGGCAATCCGCGATTCCGTTTGGGTGCACCGCAAAAACACGGATAAAATGACGCCTTGCAGCAGTTTTCCATGACTTTCCGACGACTTTTCCGCCTCCTTTCTTCCAATGACCTCCTCCGTACTCGAAAAAATCGAAATGGCGCCCAAGGATCCGATCCTGGGCGTGACCGAAGCCTATGTGGCCGACACCAACCCGAAGAAAGTAAACCTCGGCGTCGGCGTTTACACCGACGACGACGGCAAGGTGCCGGTGCTGCAGTGCGTGCGCCGCGCCGAGCAGCAGCTCGCGGAAAAGCCCCTGCCGCGCAACTACCTGCCGATCGACGGCCTCGCCGCCTATGACCGCGCGGTGCAGGAAACACTGTTCGGCGCCGACAGCGCGGCACTCAAGGCCGGTCGCATCGTCACCGTGCAGACGCTGGGCGGCACCGGCGCGCTCAAGGTCGGCGGCGATTTCCTGCGCCGGCTGAATCCCGGCGCGGCGATGCACATCAGCGATCCGAGCTGGGAAAACCACCGGGCGATCTATGAATACGCCGGGTTCACGGTGAAAACCTATCCGTACTACGACGCGGAAACCCACGGCCTGAAGTTCGACGCGATGATCGCGGGGCTCGAGCAGCTGCCTGCGGGCGACATCGTGCTGCTGCACGCCTGCTGCCACAACCCGACCGGCGTGGATCTCACCGCCGCGCAATGGGAAAAAGTCATCACCGTGGTCAACAAGCGCGGCCTGGTGCCTTTCCTTGACCTCGCCTACCAGGGTTTTGCCGACAGCCTGGAAGCGGATGCGCAGACGGTCCGCCGCTTTACCGCGGAATGCCCCGTCGTGTTCGTGTCGAGCTCGTTCTCGAAATCGCTGTCGCTGTACGGCGAGCGCGTCGGCGCGCTGAGCATCGTCACCGCCGGCAAGGAAGAAGCAGCGCGCACGCTGAGCCAGTTGAAGCGCGTCATCCGTACCAACTATTCGAGCCCGCCGACGCTGGGCGGCCAGGCGGTGTCGCTGGTGCTGACCACGCCGGAACTGCGCGCGCAATGGGACCAGGAACTCGGCCAGATGCGCGATCGCATCAAGGTCATGCGCAAGCAGCTGGTGGACAAGATCCGCGAGCGCCGCGCCGATTTCAACCTGGACTTCATCGTCCAGCAGCGCGGCATGTTTTCCTACTCCGGCCTGACCAAGGCGCAGGTGCAGAAACTGCGCGAGCAGTATTCGATCTACGCCATCGACAGCGGCCGCATCTGCGTCGCGGCGCTGAACACGAAAAACGTCGACTACGTCGCCGACGCCATCGCCAAAGTCCTGGTCGAAGCCTGAAGCCGCTGCGGGCAAACGAATAGCCGGCCTGCGCGCCGGCTATTTCTTTTTGTTGCCGCCGAACAGTCCCTCGGCCCAGTTGCCGACCTTGGCACCCACCGAGGTGCCGATACCGGGACCGAGCACCGCGGTGCCCAGCGCGGCCCCCGTGACCGAAGCGCCCGTCGGCAGCGCCATCGGCGAATCCAGGGTTCCGCTGACATTCAGCGGGACCGTCGCCGAAGCCAGCTTGCCACTGCCGACCCGCGCATTGATGCGACCCGACAGCGTCTTGTCAGGCGCGATGGTGACGTTGCCGTCGGCGGCCAGAGAGCCCGACGCGACCTTGAGGCCGGTGATGCGCTGCGTGCCGCGCTCCAGCGCATAGTGGCCGGACAGCGTGTCGAAACGGGTCTGCCCGCTGCTGTCCTTGCCGAGCAGGCTGGACGCCGCCTTCTGGATGTCGATGCCCTGCAGCACGCCGTCGCGGATGTCGAAGGGCGTTTCCAGCCTGAGGGCGTTCTGCAGCTGGCCGGCCGCGGGCGCGCTGCTGGAGAACACCGGTTTCGCCGTCAGGCGCCCGCTGAGTTTCGTCTGCGGCGAGAACAGCGGCACCAGATCGCGCAGCTCGAGGCCGTTGATCTGGTAAGAACCTTTCAGTTGCACGCCCTTTTGCCAGCCAATGGTTGTTGCGCCGGTGATGATGCCGCCGTAAAGCCTCGCCCGGATGTCCGACAGATTGGCGTCACCGGTGCTTGCCACCCCCTTGATCTGCAGTTCGTCGAACAGGATCGGCGGACCGGCCGGCGGGCGCCAGCCCTTCGCATCGACCTCGATACCGAACTTTCCGCCCGACGGAATGACCTTCGCCCTGAACTTGCCGTCCCGCGCGCTGATGTCGGCCCACTCGGGAAACCCACCGGCCGAAAGGCTGATGCGCGCATCAAAGGGACCGAAAGTCGCCTTCTGCAGCTGCAGCAGCGCGCCGTCGAACCTGATCGCGCGCACCTGCACCGTGAAAGCGGCTGGCTTGGCCCTGGGATCGGGCTTTGTCCACAGCGGGATGCGGTCCAGCGCGCGCTGGTTCAGCACCAGCCCGTCGATGTCGATGCTGCGGATGACCTTGGTGTCCGAAAGCATGGACAGCAGGTCGGGCGTCACCGCGATGCGCCCCACCTTGATGTCCGACTTGCCGATTTCCAGGCCATCAACGATCGCGTGCGGCAGCGGCAGGCCTGCCAGCCGCAGCCGCTTGATCGACACGGGTTCCCGAAGTTTTTCCGCCAGCAGCTTTTCGACCTGCGGCCGGTAATCGTCGACGGAAATGAACAAGGGAAGGACCGCAAGGATCGCCACCAGCAGTACGAACAGCAGAACGAGGCGCCTGAGCCACTTCATTTTCATCGTTTTTCCGCGTTGACCCACTTTCGAAGCACGGATAGAATACGCCCCTCGCTGAGCCGGTAACAACCGGTTTTCCCAGCACAATTCCCCGATAGCTCAGTCGGTAGAGCGACGGACTGTTAATCCGCAGGTCCCTGGTTCGAGCCCAGGTCGGGGA
>CAZHJU010000016.1:0-63068 GCA_964533495.1 uncultured Bordetella sp.
TCGGCCTCGGCGGCAACGAGAGCTACCCCGACCTGTTCCAGCCCTACGGCGGATTCCCGGACGGCGTGCGCGTGGAGAACAGCATCATCACCATGCCCGAACTGCCGGGCATCGGCTTCGAAGGCAAGTCCGACCTGATCCAAGTCATGCGCGAACTGGCGCAGTAACCGGCGCGGCAAGCGGCCCACCCGCATGGCGGGCGGGCCGCGATGCCGGAAAGTCCGCTCAGAACTTCATGTCGGCGCTGAGCAGCAGCGTGCGCGGCGCCCCCAGCTGCACCCGCTGGGCAGCCCAGTTGGTCGACACCGCGTACAGCTTGTCGGTCACGTTGTCGAGGTTCAGGCGCAGCGTCAGGTTGCGGTTGACCTCGTAGGCCGCCATCAGGTTGAACACCGTGTAGCCGGGCAGCTTCCCGACCTGGCCGTTGGGAATCACCCGGTCGGCCGTGTCGGGACGACCGACGTAGGAACTGTCGACGTACTGCAGGCCGCCGCCGAGGGTCAGGCCGAAAGGCAGCCTGTAGGTGGTCCAGAGATTCGCGGTTTTTCTCGGCGTGAAGGCGAGCTCGTCCCCGCTGGTGGTCGTGGCGCCGTTGGTGTAATCGCCGCTCAGCGCGGCATCGACGGCCGCGTTGTGCTTTCTCTTGCTGTCCAGCAGGACCAGGCCGCCGAACACCGACCACGCCCTGGTGATGGCGCCCGAGACGCCCAGCTCGATCCCCTGCACGCTCTGCTCGCCGTAACCGACCGGCGCCACGGCTGCGGGCCCCATCGCCACGTTCTTTCTTTCGGTGCGGAACGCGGCGGCCGCCACGGACAGCCGGTTCTCGCTGAGATCCCACTTCGTGCCAAGCTCGTAGTTGACCAGCCGCTGTTCCTTGGACCCCCTGTGGTTCTGACCCTGCCAGCCCGGGAACGCGTTGTCGCCCTCGCGTGAAATGTCCGGATTCGACAGGAAGGCACCGGGCGGCAGCGTGGAGGTGCCGTAGGAAACGTAGAAGCTGCCGTTGTCGCGCGGCTTGTAGACCACCCCCACCTTGCCGTTCACGCTGGTTTCGGAACGGTCATAGCCGTTGGGCCCCTGCGGCGCGCCGGCCGCCGTGCGGCTCTCGATGCTGGCGCTGTAGCGTTCCAGCCGGATGCCGCCGGTGGCCTGCCACTGCCTGCTGAACTCGATCGTGTCGTACGCGTACAGCGCGACGGTGTCGATTTCGACGCTGGCGGTCTGCGTCGGCACCATGCCGGTGAAGCCGGCCGCATTGCGCCCGGGCAGCGGATTGAAAATGTTCGTCGTGCCGGGGTTCCCCAGAATGCCGTTCGTCGGATAGCGGCCGGCATCCGACGTCTCGCGGGAAAGCTCCAGGCCGGTCGCCAGCGTGTGCCGGACGCCCATCGCATCGAAGGCGGCGCTGAGGTTGGTCTGGTTCGACAGCGTGCTGTTTTCCCGGCTGTACGCCTGGCGCTGCGTGGTCACCAGCGATGTCGCGGGCGCGTAGCCGGTCGGCACGGTATACAGCGCGGAGCGGTCGGTTTTCGACCAGCGGGTCTGGTTGCTGATCTTCATCGACGGCGACAGCTTGTGCTCGATCCTGGCCAGGAACGAGTCGGAGGTCACGTCGTCGAAATCCGAAAACAGGCCGTAGTAGTTGCTGCGGGACGCGGTGCTGGCCCTGGCGTCGAAACGCATCATGCCGCCGATCATGTGTGCGGGCACACCCCAGTCCGGGCGGTCGTCCTGCCTGATGTGCTGGTAGGAAAACACGACGCTGGTCGGTGTCCCCAGGCCGAAGGCCAGCGACGGCGCGAATCCCCGGGTGCCCTGCTCGGCATGCTGGCGCCCGGCGATGCCGCCGTCCTCGAGCATCAGGTTCAGGCGGAACGCAGCGCCTTCCAGATCGAGTTGCCTGTTGATGTCGACGCTGGCGCGCTTGCGGGCGCCGGAATCATGACGGTCCCAGCCGTAGCCGACGCTGCCGGTGATGAAATTCTCCTGCTTCGGGCTTTTGGTCACGAGGTTGATGTAGCCCCCCGCGCCGCCGCGCCCGTTGTCGGCCGCGGGCCCCTTGATGACCTCGACCTGCTCGATATTGAACACGTCGCGCCGGTAATTGCCCGAATCGCGGACACCGTCGATGAAAATGTTGCCGCTGCTGTCGAAGCCGCGCAGGCTGAAATTGTTCGAGTTGGTCGAAAAGCCGTTCTCGCCGCCGTTGAAGCTGATGCCCGGCGTGTTCCGCAGCACTTCGGTCAGGCTGTTGGCGCCCTGCGCCCGGAACACCTCCTGCGGAATGACATTAACGGTCTGCGGCGTGTCCAGCAGCGGCGCGGTCGCCTTCGGCGACGAAGACTGGTTGACGACCGGCGACGCCTGCACCTTGACGCTGGGCAGGGTGACCTCGCCGCCTGCGGCCGGCTGCTGCGCATGCACCGGCAGGACCAAGCTGCCGCAGCCGGCGCAAAGCATGGCCGCCGCAATCGGTTTGATCTGAAAGAAACGCTTGTTCGGTTGAGCGGACATCGTCGCTGTCTCCCCTATAAATCCATTTATAAACAATGATTTATCGTTGAGCTTGCGGCGACGACAAACAACTTTTTCTTGCAGAACTTACGCAATCAACTTACACAATCGTTACGTTAAGAATGACGTAAGAATTGCATAACCCCCGGAATGATATCGATTATCATTATTCTTTTCAAATACATTTTGTTACATTTATCCGTTCATGATCGTCGACATTCCCGACCTGCTGACGCCGGAACAGCTGCAACAATGCCGGCAGGCCCTGATGCAGGCCGAATGGACGGACGGGCGGCAGACGGCGGGCCACGCCGCCGCCAGGGCAAAGCACAACCAGCAGCTTCCCCCCGCCAGTCCGCTGGCCGTCCAGCTCGGCGAATTCATCCTGAAAACGCTGGGCAGTCATCCGCTGTTCATGTCGGCGGCGCTGCCCCTGAAAGTGCTGCCGCCGCAATTCAACCGCTATCAGGACGGCGGGGACTACGGAAACCACGTGGACAGCGCCGTGTTCTCCGTTCCGGACAGCCCGCACCGGATACGCAGCGACCTGTCGGCCACCGTGTTTTTCAGCGAACCCGGCGAATACGACGGCGGCGAACTGGTCATCGAGGACACCTACGGACCGCGCAGCGTGAAATTGCCGGCCGGACACATGGTGCTCTACCCGGGCAGCAGCCTGCATCGCGTCACCCCGGTCACGCGCGGCGCGCGGCTCGCCTCCTTCTTCTGGATACAGAGCCTGGTGCGCGAGGACAGCCGGCGCAGCCTGCTGTTCGAACTCGACCAGTCCATCCAGCAGCTCGGGCAGACCGATCCGGAACACCCGTCCCTGGTCCGGCTGATGGGGGTCTATCACAACCTGCTGCGGCAATGGTCCGACACCTGATCCGCGCACCGGCATGACCGAACCCCTTCCCAAACTGGCGAAGATCCCGCCGTCCATCGTCGCGACGACCGACTACGAAGCCTTCGCGCAGGCGCGCATGAGCGCGCAGGCCTGGGCCTACCTCAGTGGCGGCGCCGCGGATGAACAGACGCTGCGGGACAATTGCGACGCCTTCCGGAGGCTGCGCCTGCAGGGCCGCGTGCTGTCGGAACTGGCCGACGGCAATACGAAAGTCACGCTCTGCGGCAGCACCTTCGATTACCCCATCCTGCTGGCCCCGGTGGCGTACCAGAAACTCGCGCACCCGGACGGCGAACTGGCGACCGTGCTCGGTGCCTCGGCCATGAAGGCCGGCATGGTCGTCAGCACGCAATCCAGCGTGGCGCTGGAGGACATCGCCCAAGCCGCGCAGACGCCGCTGTGGTTCCAGCTCTACATGCAGCCCGACCGCGATTTCACGCGCGGGCTGGTGCGCCGCGCCGAGGCCGCCGGATACCGCGCGCTGGTCGTGACCGTCGACGCCCCCGTCAGCGGCGTCCGCAACCGCGAACAGCGCGCCGGCTTCTCCCTGCCGCCGGACGTGGAGGCCGTCAACCTGCGCGGCATGCGCAACCCGCCCTCGCACACGGCCCGCGCCGGCGAAAGCGCATTGTTCGGCGGCCGGCTGCTCGCCGATGCGCCGACCTGGAAGGATCTCGGCTGGCTGATCTCGCTCACCCGGCTACCCGTGCTGGTGAAAGGCATCATGACGCCGCAGGATGCCCTCCGCGCCGCCGATCTCGGCGCAGCCGGCGTCATTGTCTCCAACCACGGCGGCCGCACCCTGGACACCCAGCCGGCCACCATCGACGCGCTGCCACCGATCGCGCGGGCGCTCGACAACCGGATTCCCCTGCTGCTGGACGGCGGCGTGCGCCGCGGCACCGACGTGCTCAAGGCGCTGGCGCTGGGTGCCGCCGCCGTGCTCGTCGGCCGCCCCTATATCCACGGCCTTGCCACCGCCGGCGCGGTGGGCGTGGCGCACGTGATGCACATCCTGCGTTCCGAACTCGAAGTCGCGATGGTCCTGACGGGCTGCCGGACCCTGGCGTCCATCGACCGCTCGGTCATCTGGCCTCCCGCAACCGGCGTCTGATCGCCCGCCGCAAACCGGGACAGCGACAACGCCGCCCGCTCAGCCGTGGCCGGCGCCTCCCGCGTCACGCTCGCAATTTCCGGCCGCCGCCAGCGCGGCATCCACAAGCTCCGCGGCCAGCCGTCCCCCGACGGCATGGGGCGCATGCAGCATCGCCGTGCGCACCGCCAGAGCCATCGCCAGCGCCTGCATCACGTCGCCGTTGGCGGTGTGGCCCAGCACCTTCAGTTCGCGGTCGACTAGGCCCAGCACCGAGCCGAGCAGCTGCGACACGCGCATCGCCGACTGGGTTTCGGCGTGCAGCGGGAACTCGAAGGCGATTTTTTCCCCGGTGGCCGTGGTGACGTCATGCGGAAGATGCCGCGCCATGATGGATTCCTTTCAATGCGGTCCGGAGCCATCTTATCAAGCCACCCTTCGGGCGCGGAGAATCGCGCCATGCCGCCATCCGTCCGGCAACCTATCCGCGAGCCGTCCCCGGATCCAACAAGCCTTCCATCAAAAGCGAAATGGACAGCAGCCTGTCGTCGCGCATCCCGTCCGACACGATCTGAAGCCCCATGTGCAATCGCGAACCGGGCAGCCTGACGGGCAGCGACAGGGCGCACTGATCCAGCAAATTCACCGGACGCGTGTTTCTGGTCGTCGCGGCGTTCCAGCCGGCCACCCCGGAAACCGTCGAAAGCGACGAAACGGGCTGCGGCAGGCACGGCGCGGTCGGGGAAATCCAGCAATCGACGCCTTGCATCCGCTGCCGCGCCGAATCGATCAACCCGTCCCGATGCGCCAGCATCCTTTCCGCCTCCGAGGCGGTCAGCCCGCCCGCCCCCTGAATGCGCGCCCTTGCGACCGGATCGATCAGATTCCAAGCCCCTGCAAGCCTTTCCGAACCGAGAAACTGCGTCAGCTCCCACGGCACCAGCCTGCTGAAATATTCCCCGCACTCGGACGCCTCCGGAAGCTCAAAGGGAACCAGCGGCACTCCGGCGGCACGCAAACGGCCGAGGACATGCTCGAATCCCAGGGCCACCGCGTCGTCAAGCCCGTCAAGAAAATATTCCCTGGGCACCCCCACCCTGATGTCGCGCACGCCGCGCACATTCCCGATCCTGAAATCCGAACAGGCCTCAACAACGGACACGATGATGCCGACATTTCCGCCGAACAGGCCGAGGCTGTCGAATGTCGGGCTCAGCGGAAAAATGCCGTCACTTCCCCAAAGGCCTTTGCTGGCCTTGTACCCGACCACGCCGCACATCGCGGCAGGCAGCCTGACGGAGCCGCCCGTATCCGTTCCGACCGAAAGCGGGACAGTGCCCTCCCCGACCGCGACCGCGGAACCGCTGCTGGAACCTCCGGGGGTCAGTTCGATTTCTTCGTCCAGCGGATTTTTCGGAGTCGGGTGCGAAAGATTCTGCCCGCCAAGCGCAAACTCGGTGGTCCGGGTCTTGCCCACGATGACCGCCCCCGCCTCCTTCAATCCCCTGACGAAGGCGCCTTCGGGAGGAAGCAGATCTTCAATGTCAATCCGGGTTCCGGCCCCGCAACCCAGCCCGTCGACCGCAATCAGATCCTTGACCGCGACAGCCAGCCCCGCCAGCGGACCGGGATCCCGGCCGTTCCCGCGAAGTTCATCGATACGACCGGCAAGGCCCAGACTGTACCGGGGATCGATTTTCACGAACGCCCTGGAATCCGGATTGCGCCTGCCCGCAGACTCAAGAACGGAGCGTGTTGCCGCAACACAATTCAATGCGGGCTCTCCGTTCGCGCGTTCACCGGACGTCACAGTCTCGCGATGATTCCCGCATCGTTTTCGGCATCCAGGTTCCAGACCGTCCGGATCAACGCCCCGGTGTCCGCGCCGGACCCGCTCCACTTCACGAGCGCCCTGAGCTTGTCCTCGATTTCGGAGTCGATGAGCGGAAGCTCCAGGCTTCCCCTGGCATGCCTGACCCGCTCCTGGAATCGATCCCCGTTCTCGAGAACGACGAGCACTTCCGCCGCATCCCTCGGCATGCCCTCGTCGGGCTCCAGAACGACCTTCCGCCTCGTCCGCACGACCATCGGGTCGTCGACGACGTTCTGCCCGAATTCACTCACGCCCGCGGCACCGAAAATCAGCGCGACCGCCGCACAATGGTGCGCGGAGACTTTTGCCCGCAATTCGTCATCCGGCTCCGGGCTGCCTCCGGTCACGGTCACGACCAGCGGATGCACCTTGAGTCGGATCTCCCTGATTCCGGCGGCATCCACCGAATGGCGGGCTTTCAGGCTGATGCAGCCGTCGATGATCGGATGCACCACGATCCCGCAGGGATACGGCTTGTATGCGTTGAAACTCAGTTCCCAGGAATCATTGCCCGGCTTGACGAGTTCATTGCCATCGAAGCGAGACGAAAAGGCATTGGCAAATCCCTTGGGCGCCTCGAACGCGCGCCCGGAGCTGGTGATGCCCTTCGCCGCGTACCAGGCCGCATGAAATCCGTTGCGGGCCGCATTTCCCATGTTGATCATGCGCGTCATGCTCCCCAGCATCTCCGCCAGCCCGCCGGAAGAACTGGCGGCCATGCCCAGGGCATAGGCGGTCTCCGCGGGGCCCAGCTTCATGAGCTTCGCGCAGGCCGCGGCGGCACCGATCACGCCGCACGTGGACGTGATGTGCCATCCCGCGTGGTAGTGCTCCGGCGACATGGCGTTCCCCACCCGGCACTCCGCCTCGACGCCCAGGATGAAAGCATGCATGAAGCCCGCGCCGTCGACAGGCACATGCTCCGACAGCGCCAGAATCGCGGAAGCGACAGGGACCGTCGGGTGAATGACGGTGCGCAGATGAGTGTCATCGAAATCCAGGACATTCGAGCTGATGGCGTTGACGAATGCCGCGTTCGCCACATCCAGCCGCACGCCGCGGTTGATCACGGTGGCCTGGCCGCGCCCGGCAAAATCCTCCACCGCGGACAGCGCGAGATCGACCACACCGGAGCGCGAGCCTCCGTGCGCGCAGGCAAGCCAGTTCAATAGTGCGCGTTTCGCCTCGTGCCTGACCGGATGCGGGACATCCCGCCAGTCCGAGGAGGAAACGAACCCGGACAGTGCGCCAGTCACCGGATTTTCCGTTCCGTCACCCATGATTCATGGCCCGCGAATGCCCGTTCCAGTCATCCCGTGAACCCGGGACCATCAACGAGCGAACCCGAGGTTCAACTGGGCGGATTCCGGCAGGGTCAGATAATGACCCGCGATGTCCTGGGGCGTGGCGACCCAGACCCTGGACGGGTCCTTCAGCATATGCTGCAGGGCCTTGCGGAAGCGGTTGAGCCTGTACGGCTGCCCCAGGATGAACGTATGAATGGAAATGGCATAGACCAGAGGAGCTTCTTCCGACCGCATCAGCATTTCATCGAAATTGTCGACCAGCATGTCGGCATACTCGGCGGCCGTGTTCCTGCGGTACACTACGGCGGGTTGATCGTTCAACTCGATGGGATAAGGCATTGCAAGGATCGGCCTGGAGGGAGTTTTGATCCAAAACGGCTGCTCATCGCAAATTCCCCAGTCCATGCAGTACGTATACCCCGCCTCGGCGAGCAAGTCGGCAGTGTTGTCGCTGGGCGTCAGATAGGGGCTCATCCAGCCGACCGGGCGCGAACCGTTCCTTCGCGTCATCGTCCTAGTCACCTCGTCGATCATTTCGCGCTCCTGCGCCGCGGTCATCTCGATTTGCCGCTCGACCTGCGACCGGCCATGGGAAATAATCTCGTCGCCGCGCCTGACGTGGGCCTCGAGCACCTCGGGACAGTGATCGAAGATGACCGTATTCGCGATCACCCCGACCGGCAACTTCAATTCGTCGAAAAGATTCATCAGGCGCCAGGCACCGACGCGGTTCCCGTACTCCCGCCAGAGCCAGCTGCGCTGGCTCCATGGTTGGGTGGGACGATCCAGATCGGGCCCCGAAGTCACGCCATAGGGAAAGTGCTCGACATTGACCGTCAGGTAAAGGGCCAGCCTTTTACCCTCGGGCCATGAATATTGGGGGCGTTTGGGAAGCGCCGAATACGGAAGACAGTCCGGAGAAAATTTCATGGGGATCCATCCAAAATTGACAGGTTTATCGTTTCTGCGTCCGGAACACACCTTCCGGAATCACATCGATGGCGGATTCTCTTTCAGCACCTGCTCCGCGTATCGCATGTCCGCGTAATCCTCGAACTCGAGCCGGCCGCGGATTGCACCGGAAAAGAGCATCGCATCCCGCTTCCATTCCAGTCCGGCCCTCTGCACGACGGGATTGGCGCTCCACACGCCGTTTTTCCGGTATTCGTCGCAGCAGGCGGCCAGCGTGGCAACCGGAACATCCGGCAGATACGAAGCCACCAGTTCCGCTATCGTTTTCGCGTCGTTTCCGGCGATCCATTTCTGGGTGCGGTACGTGGCGCGGATCATCGCCAGGATCACGTCCGGGTGCGCGTCAAGAAACGCGCGCGTGGTGTTCAGCGTCGTATAGCAGGCGGGCCCGCGGCTGGCTGCCGCATACCACACATGCCCGACGCCCTCTTCCACAAGCGATCTCACCATCGGCTGGTACACCTGGATCACGTCGACCTCGCCATTCCGCAGGGCGAGGACATTGTCCGCCATGGTCCGGTCCGCGACGCGCCCGATTTCCTTTGGATCGATGCCCGCCAGCCCGAGATCGTGCTGCAGGCATATCCACGGCGTCGGGACCTCGCTGACAGTGCCGGTGGTCAGGTTTTTGAGATCATCGAACCTGAAACCCGGGTTCGGCCGCCTTCCGACCAGATAGAAAGGATCGCGCCCCACCACCTCGCAGAATGCAATGCCTGTCGCCCCGGGGTCCTTGTCCCTGGCGACCATCAGGCGCATCGGCCCTCCCCAGGACACCTCGCCGCCGCCCGCAGCCAGTGCCTTGAGGGAATTCCCGAACTCTTCCTGTGACTTCATCCTGACGTCCACGCCTTCGGCCTCATAGGCACCGAGCGCGAAAGTCGCGTAAAAAGGCACGTAGAACAGGGCACGGAAATTTTCGACAAGGTTGATTTGCATGATCGACGTTCTCGTGGTTGCCAATGAAACCGGAACCGCCTCTATTGCGCCCGGATGCCCGCCTCTTTGATCACCTTGCTCCAGCGCCCCACTTCAAGACGGAAATGCCTGGAAAATGCCTCCACGCTGCTGCCGCCGGGCTCTATCCCCTGCCTGCGCATGTCTTCCTTCAGGTCGTCCTGCGCCAGCAGATCGTTGATTGCCCTGTTGAGCTGGTCGATGATCTTTTTGGGAGTTCTGCCCGGCGCAAAAACCCCGTACCAGGTCACGTAATCGTACCCGCTCACGCCGGACTCCGCGACGGTGGGAATGTCGGGAAGCACATCCGATCTCCTGGTCGAAGTGATCGCCAGCGCCTTCAACTTCTTGGATTTTATATGCGGCAGTCCGCCCGGCATCGTCCCGACCATCAACTGGGTTTCGCCGCTGATCACCGAGGTCATGGCCAGCGCCCCGCCCTTGTAGGGAATCGCCTGGAGCCGGATTCCGGCCATGTTTTCAAGCAAGGCCATCGCCAGATGCGTCGTGCTACCGACGCCGGCCGTGCTGTAGTTGATGCTGCCGGGCGAGGCTTTCGCAAGCGCGATCACCTCCTTGACGCTGCCGGCCTTGAACGAAGGGTTCAGCAACAGGATACTGGGCGTGCCGCCCACCTGCGATACCGGCGCGATGTCCCGCAGGGTATCGAACGGCAGCTTCTCGTAAAGGGATGCGTTGTAGGCCAGCCCCGAATGAAAAGCCAGCAAGGTGTAGCCCGAAGGCGTGGCTTTCGCGACGATGTCCGTGCCGATGACGCCTCCGGCGCCCGCCCGGTTATCGACGACGAAGTTCTTTCCGAAATGATCCGACAGCTTATTGCTGATGATGCGCCCCACGATATCCATGGTGCCTCCGGGAGCAAACGGCACGATCACCCGCACCGGCCCCTCGGGATACGACTGTGCCGCGACACCCGGAGCGACGACCAGCAACAGACTTCCGGCAAAAACCAGATTGCGCATGTATTGGAATTTCATGTGGATACTCCGCTCCTGAAGGTTAAGGGTCGTTCTGCAAGCAGCGAACCACCCTGACGCAAGATCGATGCCCGGCAAGCAGCGCCCGATCCGACCGGCACTCTTTTCTCCGCGAAGTCATCCTATTATTTCCAGGAAATCCAATAAATCACCTTATAATCAAAACATTAATGACATATTTTCATCAATTGGCATGATCCTCGACTCCCTTCAAAGCGTTGTCATGTTCGTCCGGGTCGCCGAAAAAAGAAGCTTCACCGAGGCGGCCAGCCTTCTGGGCCTGTCGCCATCCGGCGTGAGCAAGGCCATCGCCCGGATGGAAGACCGGCTCGGCGTGCGCCTGCTGCACCGGACGACACGCAACGTCAACCTCACGCACGACGGAACCACGCTCTACGAATCCTGCCGCGCGATACTCGACGCGCTGGAGGACGCCGAAAACGCGGTCAGCAACCGGCGCTCGACGCTGCGGGGGAAATTGCGGATTCAAATGCCCATCGGCCTTGGCCAGCGCATCATCGTTCCGTGCATCACCCGGTTCGCGGCGGCAAACCCCGAACTGACTATCGACGCGGAACTGAGCGACCGATCCTCGGATCTGGCAAACGAAGGGCTCGACCTCGCCATCAGGATCGGCGAGCTGCGCGACACGAGATACATCGCGAGGCACCTCTGCAACCTGCGGTTCATCACGGTCGCATCGCCCCGCTACCTCAAGCAGCATGGCGAACCCCGAACCCCCGAGGAACTGGATTCGCACCGCTGCCTGGTTTTCTACATGCCGCACCTGCACCGCTACCGGGACTGGCGCTTCTCGCACAAGGGAAAGACGTTCTCCAGGACGCCGGCCGGCGTCATCAACATCAACGACGCCCAGGCGGTTCTCGACACGGTCATTGCCGGCGCGGGCGTTGCCAACATCGCGACCTATGTCGCCCACGACGCGGTCAAGAAAGGGCTGCTGCGGGTGATCCTGAAGGACTACACGTCCAGCGGCCCCCCGGTATCAATCGTCTATCTCGAACGCAAGCACATGGCGCCCAGGGTCCATGCCTTCATCGATTATCTGAAAGAGCGCATCCCCCGGATTCCCCACTGGGACAAGCCCTTCGTATGATTCGATGTCCGTTCCTGTCAATACAGGAAGAACATCGAACACAACGCGCCGTACACTTCCGCATCGCCGGGCGTACCACAGGTATCGCTTCCTCTTTCCAGGAAGCCACATGACCACTGAAATAAGTTGATGCTCCCCCTAGATAGGCAGAAATACGGGCAGCAGATACCGGAGAATCTCAAGTATCTGAATTAAAAGGAAATTATTGACTGGAGGGAGGGATTCTAACAAATACTCCAAGTATTTGTAGAGGCGTAGTTTTCTAGTATTAGAAATTCGCTGATGCCCCCGAAAATGCCCCCAGCTTTTTAGCTAACGGGTTTTGAGAACATTCGATTCCACGAAAAGCTGCGCAGATGGTTCGAAGCGTTTTAACAGAATAGCCCTAAAGCGGCCATATCGATAGACTGGGATGGGGGCGCCCAACGATGACCAATCAAGGACGTGAAGAAAGGGCGCGGGCCCCAAGTGCTTTGACGGTCAATAAGGATTTCGGAGAAATCGGCCACTGTCAGATCGCCGTGTTGGAACGTCAAGTTCGTCGATTCGGTGGGCACACGCGCCGTGGCTAGATGGTGTCTTCGCTCAATCAATGTCCTCACCGATGGTTATGCGATGCGCGACGACATGACGAAATGCCTTTGCGCGGCAGGTTAGGAGAATGACCTGCATGCGTTGTGCTGCCTCCGCTAGAATATCGGTCATGACTTCGAATCGGCTGTCGTCCGAATAGACTAACGGATCGTCTAGGATCAGCGATACCGGCGCTCCTTTATCCAATAGAAGATCGGCAAAAGCGATGCGCGTGAGCACTGCAAGCTTACCTTTACGATTTTGCCGATCTCTGCGCAGATCGTTTCTGCCATCGTTTTGTAGCCGCTTCCATCTAGGCTATGGACCTTAGTTGTGCCGATAACAGTGGATAGGGAGCGGATTCGGGAAAGGAGCGCCTCGATATCCTGCTTTGTTGAATCCTTCTTCAAGCCTTCAATCTGGGTTTTATATGTGGGCTCGATAGCAGCCAAAATCTGGGCGGTCAGCCCGGCCACAGCTGGAATGAGAGGCCGTGTCCCATCATCGCGCTCCATGCCTGCAGGTGCACCAGCCCCAACCAGCAAACCAACGCGCTTGCGCCCTTGGGCGATGATTGTTCGCAAGGACGCCATATACTGATCAGGGTTATGAAAACTAACGCTCACGAAGTCCCCCCCTTCCAAGCTATTGATCCTGCAAAATTATATTTTTTGTTCATTCCGTTGTATCGTTATTAATGACAGTGCGAATGAAGAAGCCTTATAAGCAAGCCGATGACCGGGATTCAAATGAGATTCTATCCCTATCCACGGATGCGCAGAATTTCAAAAATTATTCATCGAAACGCATTTGGCATGTGGTGCGAGCCCAAACGGCTACAACAGGGATCAGCGCGCGGCATAGCAGATAGAAATATCCCAGACGACAATCGGAAAGGGACAGGCATCGCCAACCACCTGGCGATCCGGTCAAAGCAAGTCGCACGAGACTATCAGGACATGCGCAGACGTTCGCTGCCGCGGAAAAAACTACAACGCTGCTCTGATGCTGCACAGCTGTTTGCACTGCAAACGGTCAGGCTCGGCGAGGCCGGCTGTTAGCACTGCTAACACCCCGCTCGTCCCCGCCGTCTCGGCGAAACCCTCCCGTCTCATTTGCCACAATACAGAAAATGGTGAGCTACACATAATGTGTATTGTGGTAAGTGAGTTTTTATGTGGAGTCGTTCGAGCAAGGCCCTGTTTTTCATATCGCTATCGCTTGGATACTCCACATAACATTTTTCAAATTCGACCAGTAAGGCCAACACCGTACCCGCTTGCTGCACGTCCGCCAGCGTAGGTGAGCACCGCAAGGCCGCCAATGGCAAACTGCACCCGCATCCGCATGATCCCCGAAATGAGTCAGTCACTCGCCGGGGCGAACACCATCAGCGAGTGGAACAATTCTCATTCTCAGAGAACCGCCCCACCCCGCCCAATGACATTTATCAAGGGGGTAGGTGCGATAGACGTGTGGCGCGGCGTCAGGCCGAGCCAGGCCGTTGCGTTGTTAGACCATTGTCATGGGGCATGTGCCGGCCATCGCCTTGCATGGCCATGTACGCGGTGCGAACCCGTTTCGTTCCGGCGCGATTCCCCGCGCGGAGGTGCGGGCCGATGCGCTTAGGCCGCCTTGCCGCCCAGGCGCATCAGTTCGGCCTCGCTTCGCGTCTTGTCCAGATAGTCCGCCCAGCGCTGCATCATGCGCACGCGCTCCTCGATGAACTGCGCGCGGTCGTAGGCGGCATCGACCTTGTTGGCCTTGGCATGGGCAAGCTGCATGTCGATGACTTCATGCCGGTAGCGCAGCTTCTCCTTGATGGTGCTCATGGCGAGCGCCCGGAAGCCGTGGCCGGTCATCTTGCCCTGGTAGCCCAGCCGTCGCAGCGCCATGAGGATGGCGCCGTTGCTCATGGGCTTCCTGGGTTCGCGCTGGTTCCTGAACAGGTAGCTGCTGTTGCCGTTCAGGGTTTTCAGTTGGCGCAGGGCCTGGACGGCCTGCCGGGACAGCGGGACCAGGTGCGGGCGGCGCATCTTCATGCGCTCCTTGGGGATTTCCCACAGCGCTTCGTCTAGGTCGAATTCCGTCCATTCGGCCTCGATCAGTTCGGACGTTCGCACGAAGGTGAGCATCATGAGCCGCAGCGCGAGCCGCGTCTGCATGTACAGGCGCGCTTCGTTGCGCTCCAGCGCGAGCAGGAAGGCGGGCAGTTCCTTTGCGTCGATGGCGGCGAAGTGGCCGTGCTGCTGCGGTTTGAGGGCGTCGCGCAGATCCGGGGTCGGGTCGCGCTCGGCGCGGCCGGTGGCCACGGCGTAGCGGAACACCTGCCCGATGGTCTGCTTGAGCCGCCGGGTGAGTTCCAGCGCGCCCCGGCTTTCGGTCTTGCGCAGCACCATGAGCACCTGCGGCGGCGTGAGGCTGGCGATGGGCTTGCTCCCCATGTGCGGGAACACGTCCTTTTCCAGCCGGTGCAGCTTGTCCTTGGCGGTGCCGGGGTCCCAGCCGCCTTTCTTCTGTTCGTGCCACTCGCGCGCGACGGCCTCGAAGGTCTGTGCGCTGTTGAGCTTGGCCTGTTCCTTTTGCTCCTGCTTGGCGATGCCCGGATCGGCGCCGGCGCGCAGCAGGTCGCGCGCGCTCTCGCGCAGTTTCCGCGCCGCAAGCAGCGACACGTCGGGATAGACGCCCAGCGCCAGCCGCTTCTCCTTTTCGTTGAAGCGGTACTTCAGCCGCCAGTATTTGCCCCCGGAGGGCGAGACTTCCAGATAGAGCCCGTGCGCGTCGAACAGGCGGCGCGCGCGATCAACGGGCTTTGCGCGTTTGCACGCGGTATCGGTGAGTGCCATGTGTCCTCCCAGTCGTGGAAGGCCGAATTTGGGGGCATCTCGGAAACAGGGCGGAAAAAAGTGCCCCCAGAAATGCCCCCAAAATGGCCCGGATTTGGCAGGACTGAAGTGTACCCCTTGGGCGGGAGGGTAGGCAATTACCTATGGAAAACGCGGACTTACTAGACTTCTTCGGACCTCTTCAAATCGTGTCTTGGCGGAGAGGGTGGGATTCGAACCCACGGTACCCTTGCGAGTACTCCGGTTTTCGAGACCGGTACATTCAACCACTCTGCCACCTCTCCAAAACCTGATGGCAATGCAAAAGCGCCGAGGGGCGCGATTCTACCAGTCCTAAGAGGCTGGCTCCAGCGCCTTCAGCCCACCCATGTACGGCTGCAGCGCGGCCGGAATGTCCACCCCGCCGTCAGCCCGCTGGCAATTTTCCAGCACGGCGACCAGCGTGCGGCCAACCGCGAGGCCGGAACCGTTGAGCGTATGCACCGGTTCGGCCTTGTTCCTGTCGTTGCGGAACCGTGCCTGCATGCGCCGCGCCTGGAATCCCTCGAAATTGCTGCACGAGGAAATCTCGCGGTAGGCGTTCTGTCCGGGCAGCCAGACTTCGATGTCGTAGGTCTTGGCCGCCGAGAAACCCATGTCACCGGTGCACAGCGTCATCACGCGGTACGGCAGGCCGAGCTTCTTCAGGATCGTTTCGGCGTGCCCGGTGAGTTCCTCCAGTCCTTCGCAGGATTTTTCCGGGTGGACAATCTGCACCAGCTCGACCTTGTCGAACTGGTGCTGGCGGATCATGCCGCGGGTGTCCTTGCCGTAGGAGCCGGCTTCGCGCCGGAAACAGGGCGTGTGGCAGACGAACTTCATCGGCAATTGCGCGGCGGCAAGGATTTCTCCGCGCACGATGTTGGTCACCGGCACTTCGGCGGTCGGAATCAGGTAGAGGCCGTCGGCGGTCACCGCGAACTGGTCGTCCTCGAATTTCGGAAACTGGCCGGTACCGCGCATCGAGTCGGCGTTGACCAGATACGGCGCGTAGACCTCGGTATAGCCGTGCTCCTGCGTGTGCACGTCGAGCATGAACTGCGCCAGCGCGCGGTGCAGCCGCGACAGCCCGCCTTTCATCAGCACGAAACGCGCGCGCGCAATCTTGGTCGCCGTCTCGAAATCGAACAGGCCCAGCCCTTCACCGATGTCGACGTGGTCCTTCGGCGTGAAATCGAACTTGCGCGGCTCGCCGAAACGGCGCACCTCGACGTTGGCGTCCGCATCCCTGCCCGCCGGCACGCTGGCATGTGGCACGTTGGGCACCTGCATCAGGAAATCGTTGAGCCTGTGCTGCACCTCGTCGAGCTTCGTTTCCAGCGCCTTCAACTGATCGGCCTGCGCATTGACCTCGGCCATCAGGGTGGAAGCATCCTCCTTCTTCGCCTTCAACTGGCCGATCTGCTTCGACAGCGCGTTGCGCTTCGCCTGCAGGTCCTGCGTCTCGGTCTGTATGGTCTTGCGCTCCTGCTCCAGCGCGGCGAACTGCGCCGTGTCCAGAACGAAACCGCGGTCGGCCAGCCGCGCGGCAACCGCCTGCACATCGGCCCTCAGTGTCTGTATGTCGAGCATTTCCGTCTCAAATCAAGGTTGTTCAGCAGGCAATGCAGGGCATGCATGCCCGGTCCGGCGAAAAAGGCCCGGATGCCGAAAAGAATTACAATTATCAGCCAGATTATCCACAGCAGCCAGTCCTTGACAGTGTGGCGACCGTCCTTCTACAGTCGCCGCTGCCCGCCAACAACGCCATGCCGACGATACGCATCCCCAGCATTCCGGGCTTCATTCCGGCAACCGCCAAGCCCCGCACGCATTTCCCCGCCGGCGCCTGCGACTGCCATGCCCATGTCTTCGGACCGCAGGCACGCTTCCCCTACCTGGCCAATGCCGCATACATCCCGCCCGACGCGGTGACCGCCGACTATCTGGGCATGCTGAAGAACAACGGCTGCGGCCGCGGCGTGCTGGTGCAGCCCAGCGTCTACGGTACCGACAACCGCTGCATGGTCGACGCCCTGCGCTCGGAACCGCAGGCGCTGCGCGGCATTGCCGTGGTCGCAGCCGGCGTCACGGACCGCGAGCTCGAAGACCTGCATGCCGCCGGCGTGCGCGGGGTGCGCATCAACCTCGCCTCCGAAACGGAAGGTCTGACGCTGGCCGACGGCGAACGCCTCGCGCCGCGGCTGAAGGCACTGGGCTGGCACCTGCAGTTCTACCTCGACCTGCCGAAAATGCCGGAGGCCGAGGCCCGCCTTGCGAAACTGCCGGTCACCATCGTGATCGACCACTTCGCGCGCTGCCAGGCTGCGGAAGGCGTCGACTCTCCCGCATTCCGCGCCCTGCGCCGGCTGGTCGGCATGGAGCACTGCTGGGCCAAGATCATGGGACCCTACTTTGTCTCGGAGAATGCGCCGCTGTATCCGGAAGTGACCCCGCTCGCCCGCGCGCTGGTCGCCGCCGCGCCGAACCGCGTCGTCTGGGGCAGCGACTGGCCGCATCCCGGCGCGCGTGCGCTGATGCCCGAAGATCACGTGCTGGCCGATCTGCTGGCGGAATGGGTGCCGGACGAGGCGCAGCGGCGCAGGGTGCTGGTCGACAACCCGGCGCGGCTCTACGGGTTCTGAACGTCATGGGCGCCGGTCTGCTGCAGCAGTGGCTCAAGACACCGGCGATGGTCGGCGCGATCCTGCCCTCCTCGCGGCATCTCGCCAGGGCCATGGCGCGCCGCGCCGGCGGCGCCGATGCGCTGGTCGAACTGGGCGCAGGCACCGGCACGATCACCGGCGAACTGGTGCGCCAGCATCCCGCCGTGCCGCTGCTCCTGTTCGAGCAGAGTGCGGCGCTGGCGGGCCGCCTGCGCAGCCATTTTCCGCATGCGGAAATCATCGCCGAGTGTTTTCACCGGCGCACCGATCGGCTGGCACAGCTGCCCGAACGCGCGGTCTTCGTGTCGTCGCTGCCGTTCCGCTCCCTGCCCGCGCACATTGCGATCCCCACCATCACGGCGCTGCATCGCCTGCTGGACGGAAACCCGCAGCGGCGGCTGATCCAGTTCACCTACCAGCCGCGGGCGCCGTTCAGGGCACCCGCCGGGCTGGCATGGCGCCGTTACGTCACGGTCTGGCGCAACGCGCCGCCGGCGGGAATATGGGAATTGAGCACGCCGGACTGGCAAAGCCGGCACGGCTTCGCCGCCTGAGGTTCAGGAATCGCCGTCTCCGCGGCGCTTCCTGACGGCCTCCCGGTCGAGTGTCCGCAGAGCCTCCAGCCGCTCCCCGATTTTCGCCTCCAGGCCGCGCCCGACCGGTTCGTAGAAACGCTCCGGCGGCAGGCCGTCGGGGAAATAATTCTCGCCGGCGGCATAGGCGCCATCCTCGTCATGGGCGTAGCGGTACTCGCGGCCATAACCGAGATCCTTCATCAGTTTCGTCGGCGCGTTGCGCAGATGCTCCGGCACCGGCCGCGACTTGTCGCCGCGCACCAGTTCCCGCGCGCGGTTGTATGCGACGTAGGCCGCGTTGCTCTTTGCCGCCACCGCCAGGTACAGCGTCGCCTCGGCAAGCGCCAGCTCGCCCTCCGGCGAACCCAGGCGCTCATAGGTTTCGCAGGCATCGAGCGCCATGCGCAGCGCGCGCGCATCGGCGAGGCCGATGTCCTCCACCGCCATGCGGATCAGCCGGCGGCCGAGATAGAGAGGATCGGCGCCGCCGTCGAGCATCCGCACCAGCCAGTACAGCGCGGCGTCCGGTGCCGAGCCGCGCACCGACTTGTGCAGTGCCGAGATCTGGTCGTAGAAGGCATCGCCGCCCTTGTCGAAACGGCGCAGGCTCTGCGTCAGCGTCTGCCTGACGAAGGCTTCGTCGACCTCGGCCTGCCCGGCCTGCGCCGCAGCCGTGGCCACCTGCTCGACCAGATTCAGCAGCCGGCGTGCATCGCCATCGGCACAAGCCACCAGGCTGCTGCGGGCGGAATCCAATAAATTAAATAAAAACAATGACCTACCGATTGCACGGTCAATCAGCCCGGCCAGCTCGGCATCGGTCAGCGGTTGCAGCACATACACTGCGGCGCGCGACAGCAGCGCACTGTTGACCTCGAACGACGGATTCTCGGTGGTGGCGCCGATGAAGGTGACCAGCCCCTGTTCGACGAACGGCAGAAAAGCGTCCTGCTGCGACTTGTTGAACCGGTGCACTTCGTCGACGAACAGGATGGTGCGCCGGCCGCTCTGCTGCAGCACGGTCTCGGCGCGCGCAACGGCCTCGCGGATTTCCCTGACGCCGGCCAGCACCGCGGAAATCGCGATGAACTCGGCATCGAAGGCCTGCGCCATCAACCGCGCCAGCGTGGTCTTGCCGACGCCCGGCGGGCCCCACAGGATCATCGAATGCGGCTTGCCGGACTCGAAGGCCAGCCGCAGCGGCTTGCCGGGGCCGAGCAGGTGCTGCTGGCCGGCCACCTCGTCCAGCGTGCGCGGCCGCATCCGCTCGGCCAGCGGCGCCTCGGGTTCACGTTTGGCGAACAGGTCGCTCACTGCAGATCGCTCACTGCGGACCGGCCGCCGTCATTCGCTGATGACGTCGGCGCCCTTGGGCGGCGTGAAGCGGAACACCTCCGCCGCGATCGGTGGATTGCGCTCGATGTCGGCAAAAGTGATCACCGTGATCTGGCCGAACTGGTCGCGCAGCTCCATCGCCGCGAGTCCCGACTTGCCGAAGCCCATGCGCACGCGCTCGAAAGCGGTGTCGCGGCTCTTCGGAACCGCATCGAGCCAGTCGAGGCCGTCCTTGCTGCCGGAGTCGGACAGCGTGAAATCGCGTTCGAGATCGTTGCTGCCGGCAAGCAGCGCCGCCGGACTGGCGCCCAGCGCGCGGTCGAGCTTGCGCACCGTGACCTGGTTGAGATCCTTGTCGTAGATCCACAGCCGCGCGCCGTCGCCGACGATGGTCTGCTCATAGGGCTTGACGTAATCCCAGCGGAACTTGCCGGGGCGGGAAAACTGCATCACGCCCTGCGCCTGCTGCAGCGGCTTCAGGTTTTTGTCGAGCACCATCTGCGCAAAGCGCGCCTTCACCGACTGCGTCCCGCCGAGAAACGATTTCAGCGCCTCCGTGCCGGAAGCGGAAGCAAGCCCTGGAAACAGGCACAACAGGAACAGGATTTTTTTCATTTACGGGCTCTTGCGCACGCGCTCGATGTTGACGATGCGGCCCGAGCGCAGCGACACCGTGGTCAGGAACGGATTCGCCGCGGTCGGAAAGTAATAATACGACTTGAGACCCTCGCGCAGGTTGTCGACGGCATGATGATCGGGTTTGCCGGCGCGCAGCACCAGTTCCCCTTCGGTCATGCCGTGCTCGAGGCGGATGTAGACGTCGAAGGCCATGCCCCGCGGCTCCGGCTCGGCAGCCCCCACGGCAACGGTGCACCACAGTCCCGCGGCGGCAATCAATACACGGATCAACATGGCCATCAGACCGCGGATGGAGGAGAAAGTTTGGGCCGCCGGCAGCGCTCAGTCGGCATCCGAGGCCGACGCCGGCGCCAGCACTTCGCGGTTGCCGTTCGACTGCATCGGCGACACCAGGCCGGAGCGCTCCATCTGCTCGATCAGTCGCGCGGCCCGGTTGTAGCCGATGCGCAGATGCCGCTGAACCAGGGAAATCGACGGCCGCCGCGTCTTCAGCACGACGGCGACCGCCTGGTCGTACAGCGGATCGGCCTCGCCGTTGCCGCCCTCGCCGCCCTCGCCTCCGGCTTCCGCCGAGGGCTCGGGGCTTTCGAGGATCTCGTCGATGTACTGCGGCTGGGCCAGGCTCTTCAGATGATCGACCACCTTGTGCACTTCCTGGTCGTCGACAAAGGCGCCGTGCACCCGCTGGGTGTAGCCCTGCCCCGGCGGCAGATACAGCATGTCGCCCTGGCCGAGCAGCGCCTCGGCCCCCATCTGGTCGAGGATGGTGCGCGAATCCACCTTCGCGGATACTTGGAAGGCGATCCGCGTCGGGATATTGGCCTTGATCAGGCCGGTGATCACGTCCACCGACGGCCGCTGGGTGGCGAGAATCAGGTGCACGCCGGCCGCGCGCGCCTTCTGCGCCAGCCTGGCGATTAATTCCTCGATCTTCTTGCCGACCACCATCATCAGGTCGGCCAGTTCGTCGATCACGACCACGATCAGCGCCATCTCCACCAGCGGCACCGGATTGTCCGGGGTCGAGGCGATCGGATTCATCAGCGGCGTTTTTTTCTTTTCGGCCTCACGCACCTTCTGGTTAAAGCCCGCCATGTTGCGCACGCCCAGCGCCGACATCAGCTTGTAGCGCCGCTCCATTTCTCCGACGCACCAGTTCAGCGCGTTGGCCGCCTGGCGCATATCGGTGACCACCGGCGCCAGCAGGTGCGGAATGCCTTCGTAGACCGACAGTTCGAGCATCTTCGGATCGACCAGGATCAGCCGCACCTGCGACGGCGGCGCCTTGTAGAGCAGCGACAGGATCATCGCGTTGATCGCCACCGATTTTCCGGAGCCGGTGGTGCCGGCCACCAGCAGGTGCGGCATGCGCGCCAGGTCGGCCACCACCGGGTGGCCGGCGATGTCCTTGCCCAGTGCCAGCGTCAGCGGCGAACCCATGTCGGCATAGACCTGGGAGCTGAGGATTTCCGAGAGGCGCACCACCTGCCGCTTCGGATTGGGAATCTCCAGCCCCATGCAGCTCTTGCCGGGGATGGTCTCGACGACACGGATGCTCATCACCGACAGCGCGCGCGCCAGGTCGCGCACCAGGTTGATGATCTGGCTGCCCTTGACGCCGACCGCGGGCTCGATTTCGAAACGGGTCACCACCGGGCCGGGGTAGGCCGTCAGCACCTTCACCTCGACCCCGAAATCGAGCAGCTTCTTCTCGATCAGGCGCGAGGTGAATTCCAGCGTGTCGGCGGACACCGTCTCGATGTTGGCGTCGGCTTCGTCGAGCAGGCCGAGCGGCGGCAGCAGCGTGTCGGGCAGGTCGCCGAACAAAGGCACCTGTTTCTCGCGTTCGACCCTCGCCGATTTCGGGATTTCGAGCGGCGGCGGCTCGATGCGCACCGGCTCGCGGGCCTCGATCTTCCTCTTGCTGTCCTCGACCTTGTCCTCGCGGGCGACCAGCGCTTCCGCGCCGGCCTTGCGGTCGGCACGTTCCTGGAGCCTGACGACGACGAAAGCATAAAAACGCTCGGACCAGTCGCCGATGCACTCGATGACGGTCAGCCAGGAAATCCCCGTGAACAGGCTCAGCCCCGCCGCCAGCAGCAACAGCAGCAACAGGGTGGCCCCGGTGAAACCGGCAATCGTGGCAAGGCCCTTGCCGGCCAGATCTCCGAGAACGCCACCGGGAGCTCCGGGCAGCGCCGCGGCCAGGCTGTGCAGGCGCAGCGACTCGATGCCGCAGCTCGCCACCAGCAGCACCAAGAATCCGACCAGCATCACCGCCTGCGAGCGGCGGTCCGTTTCCGCCACGGTCTCGATGCGGTGGAAACTCCACAGCACCAGTGCCCCGCACAGCGCGATCCACCAGTACGCGGACAGTCCGAACATGAACAGCATCAGGTCGGCAATATAGGCTCCGACCAGCCCGCCGGCATTGCCGACGCGATCCGTCGCGACGCTGTGCGACCAGCCCGGGTCGCCCTTGTGGAAAGTGAACAGCACCAGCAGCAGATACAGCGCCCCGGCGAGGAACGCCAGCCACCAGGACTCGCGCAGCAGCGCAGCCAGTTTCGGCGGCAGCGGATTGCGCGCGGCTTGGGTGTCGGTGGATTTGTTGCTGGCCGGCATCAGGCGTCGTCGTCAGTCATGCAGGGAAGGCTCCGAATCCGCAGGATTATAAGTGATATGCGAAAAACCCCGGCATGCCGCGGCACCGCAAAAAAACAAACCCCGCCGTCGGGCGGGGTCCGTGATCTGCACCGACAAGGCGATGCTCAGCGCACGATGCATTCCTGGCTGGTGCCGCCGCCGATGGGTCCGCCGCCGATGCCCAGCGTGAACGGCAACTGGGCGAGGTTCAGCCCGGGATCGCCGGGCAGCAGCACCGGCGGCTTGCCCGGATCCTGCGCAAAACCGAACTGGCCCTCATTCACCAGTTGCGTACCGCCCTGCGTCTGCATGATATAGCTGCCGGTGTAGGTCGTGTGGTAGGTGCCGGGCTCGAGATTTCCGCAATCCGAGGAACAGGCCACGGTGTCCCCGGAAGAGCCGCGGATGCCGATGGTGGCGGTCGAAGTGCCGATCTTGTACGCGTCCTGGTTGCCGCGCTTGCCGATGAGGCCCGTCACCGTCCGCAGGCCGCCCTTCAGCAGCCGCATGAACATCCCGTCGCCCTGGGGCGCTTCCTTGTTGAAGGTATAAGCCTCGAGCTTCATCGTGGTGTTCGGACGCATCGTCGCCGCGCTGCCGTCGGTGAAGTTGATCTGCGCATAACTGTCACGCTGGGTGGTCAGCACGTCCCCGGGCTGGACCTCGGATTTCTGCGACAGGATGCGCACCGAACCGTCGGGGCGCTGCACCGACATCGTTCCGCTCAGGTGGGTCACAACCCCGGCACCGGCAGCCGACGCGCCCGCCGCAGCAAGAACCAAAGCCGCCCCTGTCACGGTATGCAGCAACCATTTGATCGAGATCATGATCAGCCCCCTTTGGCGCAATTTGGACTTGCGCAGGCAACGCATTGAAACATCGGTTCGGACAAGTTCATTTTTATACCATAAGTGCGCCCGTTGCGAGGAATCGCAGCGCCCGGCAAGCCGGTCAAGCCCCTGAAAACGTGAGAAAAATCACGTGCGCCGGGGAAGCATCCCGCCATGCCGCCGGCGCCGTGACGGGCATCCCCGTCAAGCCGAGCCGCGATGGGCCATCGACTGGCGGTCCATCACGAAAATCTTGCGCTTCTCGGTGCGGATCAGGTTCTTTTCCTGCAGGTCCTTGACCACCCGGCTGACCATCTCGCGCGAGGCGCCGATCATCCTCGCGATCTCCTGCTTGGCCGGTGCCCGTTGCACCACCCATTGCCCGTCGATCTCTTCGGCCATGTCGATGATCAGGCGCGCCACGCGGCCGTAGACGTCGATCAGCGCAAGGCTTTCGATCTTGCGGTCGGCGTCGCGCAGCCGCTTGACCAGGTTGCGCAGGACCAGCATCGCCACTTCCCCGTTGCCCTGCAGGCAGGACAGGAAGGCGGTTCGCGGCAGGCGCAGTATTTCGCAGGGCTCCAGCGCTTCCACCGTCGCGGAACTGGGCAAACCGTCCAGCAGCCCCATTTCCCCCACGAATTCCTGCGCTCCCATCAGGCTGAGGATCACTTCACGGCCCTCCTCGTCCGGGATGAGCACTTTCACCCTGCCCGACAGAATGATGTAGAGCCCGTCCGTCTCCTCCCCGGCGCGCAGGATGGCGGATCCGCGGGAATAGCTGCGGTGCTGCCCCCAGGACGCCACGGTGGCGATCTGCTCGTCGGAAAAGGACGAAAACAGGGGAACCGATTTCAATATCTGCAGATTGAGGGCAACGGGCGCGGGCATTGGAATGATCGCTGTCGTTCTTCTATTGGACCGCCGGAAATGGCCTGAATTGCCGCATGTTGCCAGAATGGCAGGCAATAGTCATGCCCACGTCATCCGCAGGCGCCGCCGCCTCTCCCGCCCCCCTTGGGCACATCGGCTTCCTGCGGATCGGTCCCGCGCTTTTTCTGCACTACGGATTATGGTGCCGCGGACACAGCATTCCATCCGCGTGTCGCAAGGCCGGCGGCAAACTGCTACATTCCCGCCTTTCCCATTCGCAACATCTTTTTCCACATCATGACCGATACTGCCAAACATTGCCGGGTCCTCATCCTCGGCTCCGGCCCTGCCGGATATTCCGCCGCCGTTTACGCCGCGCGCGCCAACCTGAAGCCGGTGCTGATCACCGGGCTCGCCCAGGGCGGGCAATTGATGACCACCACCGAAGTCGACAACTGGCCGGCCGACGCCGACGGCGTGCAGGGTCCCGACCTGATGGCCCGATTCCTGAAGCATGCCGAACGCTTCAACACCGAGATCGTGTTCGACCACATCCACACCGTGCGCCTGAAGGAAACGCCGATCACGCTGGTCGGCGACCAGGGGACCTACACCTGCGACGCGCTGATCATCGCCACCGGCGCCTCGGCGATGTACCTCGGCCTGCCTTCCGAAGAGAAGTTCATGGGCAAGGGTGTGTCGGGCTGCGCCACCTGCGACGGATTTTTCTACAAGAACCAGGACGTCGCTGTCATCGGCGGCGGCAACACCGCGGTCGAGGAGGCGCTGTACCTGACCAACATCGCGAAACACGTGACCGTCGTCCACCGCCGCGACAGGTTCCGCGCCGAGGCGATCATGGTGGACAAGCTCAACGAACGCGTCGCCGCCGGCAAGGCCACGGTCCTGTGGGACCATGTGCTCGACGAGGTGCTGGGCGACAACACGGGCGTCACCGGCATGCGCGTGAAGAACGTCAAGACCGGCGCGACCGTCGACAAGACGCTGCAGGGTGTCTTCGTCGCGATCGGGCACAAGCCCAATACCGACATCTTCGCCGGCCAGCTCGACATGAAAAACGGCTACATCGTCACCAGGAGCGGCACCGAGGGCAACGCCACCGCGACCAGCGTGCCCGGCGTGTTCGCCGCCGGCGACGTGCAGGACCACGTCTACCGCCAGGCCGTCACCAGCGCCGGCACCGGCTGCATGGCGGCGCTCGACGCGCAGAAATACCTCGAGGACAAGGGTCTCGTCTGAGGCTCCGCAGCGGGGCAGCGTGAAACGCATCCGCGCGCGCCCCACCACTCCGACTCCGGTTTCAACCGCGCCGGAAGACTCCGCGCTGCTGGAGGCGCTGGCCGGCGTCACCCCGCTGGCCCCTCTCAACCGTGCAAAACTGGCACGCCCGCGACCGCGGCCGGTCGCCGTGCAGCACGAACTCGATGAGCGCGCGGCCCTGCGCGACACGCTCAGCGACAGCCCCGCCTGGGAACAGGGACTGGAAAGCGGCGAAGAGCTGCAGTTCCTGCGCGATGGAATTTCACGGCAGCAGCTCAAGAAACTGCGCCGCGGCCACTGGGTGATCCAGGGCCACCTTGACCTCCACGGTCACACCGCGGCCGAGGCGCGCCTGCTGACGGCGCAATTCCTCACCCGCTGCCTGCGCGACGGCTGGCGCTGCGTGCGCATCGTCCACGGCAAGGGACTGCGTTCGCCCAACCGCGAACCGGTGCTCAAGAAGAAACTGTCGGGATGGCTGGCGCAGCGGGACGAAGTGCTGGCCTACTGCCAGGCACCGCAGACCGACGGCGGCAGCGGCGCGGTGCTGGTCCTGCTGCGTACTGCGAAAAGCGGCTAAACCGCGGCTTCGTCGGTTTCACCGGTGCGGATGCGGATCACCTGCGCGACGTCGCTGACGAATATCTTGCCGTCACCGATCTTGCCAGTGCGCGCCGCCTTCACCACGGCGTCGATCGCCTGGTCGAGCAGCTTGTCCGGGACCACCACCTCGACCTTGACCTTGGGCAGGAAATCCACGACGTATTCGGCACCGCGATAAAGTTCGGTATGGCCCTTCTGCCGGCCAAAGCCCTTGACCTCGGTCACCGTCAGCCCGCTGACACCCATCTCCGACAGCGCTTCGCGAACCTCGTCCAGCTTGAACGGCTTGAATATCGCTTCGATTTTTTTCATGTCGGCTCCGGCTGCTGCGCTGTTGACCGGAGAAAGAATATCACAAGGCGCGCCGCGGTCTCCGGCTCAGTGCCTGAACTTGTTGGTGATCGGATAACGCCAGTCCTTGCCGAATCCGCGGCTGGTGATGCGGATGCCGACCGGCGCCTGGCGGCGCTTGTATTCGCTGATGCGGATCAGCCGGATCACGCGGTCGACGTCCGCCGGCGCGTAACCTTGGGCGACGATTTCCTGCGGACTGCGGTACTGCTCGACATAAGCCTCCATGATCGCGTCAAGGACGTCATAAGGCGGCAGGCTGTCCTGGTCCTTCTGGTCGGGCCGGAGTTCCGCCGACGGCGCGCGCTCGATGACTCGCCGCGGAATCACCGGCGACACCGTGTTGCGGTATTCCGCAAGGCGGTACACCAGCGTCTTCTTCAGATCCTTCAGCACCGCGAAACCGCCGGCCATGTCGCCGTAGAGCGTCGCGTAGCCGGTGCCCATCTCGCTCTTGTTGCCCGTGGTCAGCACGATGGCGCCGGTCTTGTTCGACATCGCCATCAGCAGCGTGCCGCGGATGCGCGCCTGCAGGTTCTCCTCGGTGACGTCCTCCTTCAGCCCGCTGAACTGGCCGGCCAGCGCCGCGCGGAAGGCGTCGAACACCGGCCGGATCGCGATCTCCGAGTAGCGCGCGCCCATCGCTTCCGCCTGCGCTTTCGCGTCCTCGCAGCTCATGCCCGCAGTGTACTGTGAGGGCATCATCACCGCGTGCACCTTGTCGGCGCCCAGCGCGTCGACCGCCACAGCCAGCGTCAGCGCGGAATCGATGCCGCCCGACAGCCCGAGCAGCGCGCCCGGAAACCCGTTCTTGCCGAGATAATCACGCACGCCCAGCGTCAGCGCGGAGTAGACGTTCTGTTCCAGGGAAACCGGAGTGGCAATTTCGCCCCTGGCCGGCACGCCATTGACCAGTTCGACCAGCGCCAGCGCTTCGCGGAAAGCCGGCAGCTGCTGCGTCAGGTCGCCGCGGTCGTCCACGGCAAAGGATGCGCCGTCGAACACCAGCTCATCCTGGCCGCCGACCTGGTTGGCATAGATCACCGGCATCCCGGTCTTGCCGACGCGCTCGCGCACCACCTCGTGGCGCGTCAATTGCTTGTTGACGTGGTACGGCGAAGCGTTCAGCACCAGCAGCAGTTGCGCGCCAGCCTCGCGCGCCGCCTTTGCCGCCGGCTCTTCCCAAACGTCGGCGCAGATGTTGATGCCGATGCGCAGCCCCTCGTGCTCGAACACGCAGGGCGCGTCGCCGGAATCGAAATAACGCTCCTCGTCGAACACCGTGTAGTTCGGAAGCGTGCGCTTGAGATAGGTCGCGACCACCTTCCCGTCGCGGATCACCGATGCCGCGTTGTAGCGCCGGCCGCCGGCCTGGTGCGGATGACCAAGCACCACGGTGATGCCGCGGATTTCCGAAGCGATGCGGTGGAAAGTGCGCTCGCAGGCCGCGAAAAAATCGTCGCGCAGCAGCAGATCCTCCGGCGGGTAACCGCAAAGCGCCAGCTCCGTGGTCAGCAGCAGGCCCGCGCCCTGCGCTTTCGCCTTCGATGCCGCGTCGATGATCCGGGCCGCATTGCCGTCGAGATCGCCGACGGTGACGTTCAACTGCGCAATCGCTATTTTCATGTCGCTAATATATCATCGGGCACGCATCATCATTGACGCGTCCGCCATCCCGCACAAGAGCCGCAAGACCCCGCACAGGCGACTTCCCATGCCGCACCGGCCGCATTCATCACCGGACTTGCCGGCGGCCTGCGCCATGCAGGCCGGACGGCATCCCGGAAACGCCAAACCGCGGTGAAGCTGCAGGTGACCTCCTCGCTGGCCGGCGTGGCTCCGGCAGCCTGGAACCGGCTCGCCGGCAACGATCCTTTCCTGCAGCACGCCTTCCTTCATGGACTGCACGAGACCGGCTGCACCTGCCCGGATACCGGCTGGACGCCGCAGTACCTGCTGCTGCAGGATGGCGATGCGCTGGCCGGCGCGATGCCGCTGTACCTGAAAGCCCATTCCTACGGCGAATACGTCTTCGACTGGGCCTGGGCCGACGCCTACCACCGCCACGGCCTCGAGTACTACCCCAAGCTGCTATGCGCCATCCCGTTCACGCCGGTCGTCGGCGCGCGCCTGCTGGCGCATGAACCGGAGCACCGCGACCTGCTGGTCGCGGGCGCGCTGGAACTGGCGAAGCAGACGCAAACGGGTTCATTGCATGTACTGTTTCCCGACGGCGGCGACCTCGAATGCCTGCGCCATCACGGCTTCATGCTGCGCCAGGGCCGGCAATTCCACTGGCGGAACGAGGGCTACGCCGATTTCGACGCCTTCCTCGCCCGCCTGAGCCACGACAAGCGCAAGAAAATCCGCCAGGAACGGCGCAAGGTGCGGGAAGCCGGCATCACGTTCCGCTGGCTCGAAGGTGATGCCATCGGCGACGACGACTGGCGATTTTTCGCACGCTGTTACCGCCAGACCTACCGCGAACACCACTCGTCGCCGTACCTGAACCTCGAATTCTTCCACCACATCGGCGCAGCAATGCCGGAAAACCTGGTGATGATCGTCGCGCAACGGGAAAATCGCGCGATCGCGGCTGCGCTGCTGGTGCGCGACGACCGCCGCGTCTGCGGCCGCCACTGGGGCGCCGTCGAGCACCACCCGCTGCTGCACTTCGAGGCCTGCTATTACCAGGGCATCGAATACGCCATCGCCCGCGGCCTGCAAGTGTTCGAGGGCGGCGCCCAGGGCGAGCACAAGATGGCGCGCGGCCTGCTCCCGGTGACCACGCAGTCCGCGCACTGGCTGGCCCATCCGGAGTTCGCCTCGGCCGTGGAAAAATTTCTCGGCCGCGAAACCGAGCTGATGGAACGGCATGACCTGGAACTGGCGGCGCGCAACCCGTTCAAGGCCGTCTAGCGCCGCCGGAGCCGCCATCTTGCCGTATAGTTACGCAACCTCCACCGGAACACCGCCATGAAGTTCTGCAGCAACTGCGGCGCCGTCGTCGCGCTCAAAATCCCCGCCGGCGACACGCTGCCGCGCCACGTCTGCGACGGCTGCGGCACCATCCATTACCAGAATCCGAAGATGATCGTCGGCTGCATTGCCGAGTGGGAACACCGCATCCTGCTGTGCCGCCGCGCGATCGAACCGCGCCACGGGCTGTGGACCGTGCCCGCGGGGTTCATGGAAAACGGCGAAACCACCGCCCAGGGCGCCGCCCGCGAAACGCTGGAGGAAGCCAATGCCCGGGTCGAGATCGGCCCGCTCTACGCGATGTACAACATCCCGCACATCAACCAGGTCTACATCCTGTTCCGCGCGCGCCTGCTCGACCTCGACTTCAGCGCCGGCAGCGAGAGCCTGGAAGTCCGCCTGTTCGACGAATCCGACGTCCCCTGGGAGCAGCTTGCCTTCGCCACGGTGCGCAACACGCTGACCCACTACTACGCCGACCGCAAGGCCGGCGAATACCGTTTCCACCTCGGCACCATCAAACGCGCCCCGGCGAAAAGCTGAACACAATCCGGTGGCGCGCTCAGGCCGCCCTCAATGCGTCGACGATGCCCAGCCGCGCCGCGCGCACCGCCGGCAGGAACCCACCGACCAGTCCCATCAGCACCGCGAACAGCAGCGAGGCCAGCGCGATCCGCGGCGTCAGCGTGAAGGTGAAGGCCAGCTCCGCGAAGGACTGCCAGTTCAGCGTCGAGATCTGGATGAACTGCATCAGCGAGGCCAGCGCCACCCCGCAGACGCCGCCGACCAGGCCCAGCAGCATCGCCTCGAGCAGAAAGCCCGCCAGGATGCTGGAGCGGCGGAAACCGAGCGCGCGCAGCGTGCCGATCTCGCCGGTGCGGCTGGCCACCGCGGCATGCATGGTGATGGTCGCGCCGATCATCGCGCCCACCGAAAAGATCACCGACAGGGTCAGCCCGAGATAGCTGATGAAATTCGACAGCGCCTTCGACTGCTCCTCGAAAAACTCGCGCTCCGGCTTCACGTCCAGCGTCAGCCGCGGATCGTCCTCCAGCCGCGCCTTCAGCGCCGGCAGTTGCGCGGGATCGGCCAGCCGGCCCACCACCGCCGACCAGGCATTGCGGCGGAAAGCCTGCTGCAGCTGTCCGGCATCCGCCCAGACCTCGGAATCGTAGGCCGAGCCGCGGGCCTCGAAATGCCCGGTCACCCGCCACTCGCGCCCGCCGAAACGCAGCGACGAGCCCACGGCCGCGCCCTCGAAGCGTTTGGCGATGCCGGAACCGACGATGACCTCCGCGGAACCGGGACGGAACGCGCGGCCCTCGATCATGCGCAGCTGCGGCCGCAGTTCGAAGGCCGCCTCGCCGACGCCGCGGGTGGTGACGTTGGTGGCGACGCCGGAATCGCGCTTGGGCAGCGTGATCAGCACCACCACCTCCTTCGACACCAGCCGCAAGCCGCCGGGCCCGATGGCGATTTCCGGCTGGGTCTCGACGATCGCCGCCTGCGCGCGCTCGATCACGCTGGAAATTTCCGCGCCGGCGGCGCGGCGCGTCACGTGCACGTTGTCGGGCTGGCCGGTGGCGACCAGCGACTGGCGCAGCCCCGTATCCAGCATCTGCACCGCCGCGAACACGAACACCACCAGCGCCATGCCGCCCGCAGTCAGCGCCGTGGTCAGCCTGCGCGTCCACAGGTTGCGCAGCGTATAGGAAAACGGGATCGCCCGAATCATCAAGAATCCTGCAAATGGTTATCAAACCATTTGCAGCAAATACCTCCCCTCTCCTCGCGGGAGAGGGGTCGGGGGTGAGGGACGAAAAAGCAAACCATGCGGATCTTTTTCACCCGACCGCCCGCAGGCCGTCGACGATGCGCACCCGCGTCGCGCGCAGCGCCGGCAGCACCGCCGCGGCGACGCCGACCGCCGCGGCGCAGGCCATCTGCAGCCGCACCGTCGAGGCGCTGACCTCGAACACCGGGAACAGCGTGCCCATCTGCCGCGCGAACCAGTCGGCCACCGGGAAAGTCAGCGCCACGCCCAGCACCGCGCCGGCCGCGGCAATCGCCAGCGACTCGCCGAAAATCAGGCCGCCGAGGAATCCGGGACCGAATCCCAGCGCCTTCAGCGTCGCGTACTCGGCCATGCGCTCGCGCGCGGTCATCGCCATCGTGTTCGCCATCACGGCGAGGATGATGAAAATCACCACGAACGAGACGATCCGGATGGCGATGACGATCGCCTCGGTCTGCTTGACGAAACCGATCTGGAAGGCCTGCTCGGTCTCGGTCAGCGTCTCCGCAGCGGAGTTGGCGAACTGGGCATCGACCGCCTTGCTGATTTCCGCGGCGCGCGCGACGTCGGCGACCTGCACCACGAACACGCCGACCTGGTTGGCGCTCTGCGGCGCGCGCTGCCGCGCGCTCTCGTTGAGATAGTCCCAGTGGAAGAAGAACTGCGAAGTGTCGGTGCGCGGCGTCGCGCCGTCGTAGATGGCGCGCACGACGAACTCCCAGTTGCCCGAAAAAACCGTGCCTTTCAGCGTCACCGTGTCGCCGACCCGGAAACCGTAGGTGTCCGCCAGCTTGCGGCCGGCCACCGCGCCCTTGCGGTCGCGCAGGAAATCGCGCAACTGGCCGTCGGGAATCCGGTATTCGGGATACATCGCCAGGTACGGCATCGCGTCGATCGCGAACTGCGGGAAAAAATTCTTCGGCTCCTGGTAGACGCCGGCGAACCAGTTCGCCGCCGCGACGCCGCGCACGCCGTCGATCGCGCGGATCTTGTCGCGGTAATGCACCGGCAGCGGCACCATCAGCGACACCGAACTGCGGGTCACCAGCCGGTCCGGCGCCGCGTTGTTCGCGCCCGAGTACCAGGCATCGACCACCGTCTGTAACAGGCCGAAGGAGAGGACCGCCACCAGCAGGCCCAGCACCGTCAGCAGCGTGCGCAGCCTGTGGCGCAGCGCGTTGCGCAGGATCAGTTTCAGCAGATACATAAAAATATCAATAAAAACAAATACTTAAGCATCTAATCAATCAGAGTGCCCTTGTCCAGGTGTTTCAGCGTGCGGGCGCGCTGCGCCGCCGACGGATCGTGGGTCACCATGATGATGGTCTTGCCCAGCTCGCGGTTCATGCGTTCCATCAGCGTGAGGATGTCTTCCGCCGACACGCGGTCGAGGTCACCCGTGGGCTCGTCGGCCACCAGGATCGCCGGGTCGGTGATGATCGCGCGCGCGATCGCCACCCGCTGCTGCTGGCCGCCCGAGAGCTCCGAAGGATAGTGCGCCACGCGGTCGGCAAGGCCCACCATCGACAGCGCGATGCCGACCCGTTGGCGGCGGTCGCGCGCGCCGAGGCCGGTCAGCAGCAGCGGCAGTTCGACGTTTTCGAAGGCCGTCAGCACCGGCATCAGGTTGTAGAACTGGAAAATGAAGCCGACGTTGCCCGCCCGCCAGTCGGCCAGCTCGGCCTCGTTCAGCGCCATGATGTCGGTGCCGCCGACCCGCAGCTCGCCGCTGTCCGGGCGGTCGATGCCCGCGATCAGGTTGAGCAGCGTGCTCTTGCCCGAGCCCGAAGGCCCCATCAGGGCGACGAACTCGCCGGCGGCGATGTCGAGGTTGATGTCCGACAGCACCGGCACCACCTGCCCGCCGCGGCGGTACGACTTGACGAGGTGGCGGATGGCCACCGCCGGCGCGGGCTGCGGCATGGCCGGCGCGGCGCCTTATTTCGCCGCGACGGCGACCGCCATGCCGTCGCGCAGTTTTTCCGGCGGCCGCAACACCACGGTGTCGCCGGCGGCAACCCCGCCGACCTCCAGCAGTTCGCCGATGGCCATGCCCTTCTTCACCGCGACCTGCACCGCCCTGCCGTCCTTCACCGTGAACAGCACGCTGGCGCCGTCGCGCTCGACGACGGCCGCCGGCTGCACCACGGTGCGCGCGGCCCGCTCCGCCTCCGGGACTTCCTTTTCGAGGAACGCCACCTTGGCGCTCATCTCCGGCAGAATCTTCGGATCGGCGTCGACAAAACGCACCTTCACCAGCACCGTCGCCTTCGCGCGGTCGACGGTCGGCACCGTGCGGTGGACCATGCCGCGGAAACGCTGCCCCGGCAGCGCATCGAGCTGGATTTCGCAGGGCTGACCGACAGCCACCTTCGCCAGATTGCCCTCCGACACGTCGGCCTCGACTTCCAGCGTCGACATGTCGGCCATGGTCACCACCGCCGCCTGCGAACCCAGCGCCGACGAAAAGGGCGTGATCACGTCGCCGACGTTGGCATTCTTGGTCAGCACCACGCCGTCGAAGGGCGCGCGGATCAGCGTCTGCTCGACGGCGACCTGCGCCGCGCGCAGGTTGGCCCGGGCGACGGCGATCGAGGCCCTGAACCCGCTGATGGCGGCCCTCGCCTTGTCGTGGCGCGCGACCACCGCGTCATGCGCCGCCGGCGACACGAACTTCTTCACCAGCAGGTCGCGCGAGCGCTCCAGCGCCCGCGTCGCATCCTTCAATTCCGCTTCACCCTGCTCGAGATTGGCGCGCGCCACGTCCACCCCGGCCGCCGCCTGCTTCATCTGCGCCGTGACGTCGCTGCTTTCCAGCCGCGCCAGCACCTCGCCGGCCTTCACCTGGCTGCCTTCGCGCACGTTGAGCCATTCCAGCCGGCCGGTGGCCTTCGACGCCACCGCCGCCTTGCGCTGCGCCACGACATAACCGGTGGCATTGAGCAGGGTGTAGGCCTGCGACGGATAGGCCTGCGACACCGCGCCCGTTTCGACCGGAATCGCGGCATTGCGGCCCACCGCCCAGAACACGGCGGCAACGGCGGCCAGCGCCGCCAGCCACCAACGGTATTTGCGCCTTCGCGGCGCCGCGCGCTGCGCATCGCGGTCGATGCGCAGGCGCGTCAGGTCTTCGTTGGCCAAAATGATCTAGAATCGGGACAGGAAAATAGCCTGCATTGTACCCGGAGACCCCGATGAACGCCGCATCATCCCCCGCCAAAACCCGTTTCCAATGGGACGACCCCCTGCTGCTCGACGACCTGCTGACCGACGAGGAGCGCATGGTGCGCGACACCGCGCGCGCCTACTGCCAGGAAAAGCTGATGCCGCGGGTGCTCGAGGCCAACCGCCACGAGAAATTCCACCGCGAGATCATGAACGAGTTCGGCGAACTCGGTTTTCTCGGACCGACCATCGAGGGTTACGGCTGCGCCGGCGTCAACCACGTCTGCTACGGCCTGATCGCGCGCGAGGTCGAGCGCGTCGACAGCGGCTACCGCTCCGCGCTGTCGGTGCAGTCGAGCCTGGTGATGTATCCGATCTCCGCCTTCGGCAGCGAGGCGCAGAAACGGAAATACCTGCCGAAGATGGCGACCGGCGAATGGATCGGCTGCTTCGGCCTGACCGAACCCAATGCCGGCTCCGACCCCGCGGGCATGGCCACCCGCGGCAGGAAAACCGACGGCGGCTACCTGCTCAGCGGCGCGAAAATGTGGATCACCAACGCCCCGCTCGCCGACGTGCTGCTGGTGTGGGCCAAGAACGACGGCGGCGTGATCCGCGGCTTCATCCTCGAAAAGGGCATGAAGGGCCTGTCGACGCCGAAGATCGAGGGCAAATTCAGCCTGCGGTCCTCGGTCACCGGCGAGATCGTCATGGACAACGTGTTCGTGCCCGAGGAAAACGTGCTGCCGGACGTGTCCGGCCTGAAAGGCCCCTTCTCCTGCCTCAACAAGGCGCGCTACGGCATCGCCTGGGGCGCGCTCGGCGCGGCCGAATTCTGCTGGGACGCCGCGCGCCGCTACACGCTCGACCGCAAGCAGTTCGGCCGTCCGCTCGCCGCCAACCAGCTGGTGCAGCTGAAGCTGGTCAACATGCAGACCGAGATCACGCTCGGACTGCACGCCGTGCTGCGTCTCGGCCGCCTGATCGACGAGGACCGCTACACGCCGGAGATGATCTCGCTGCTCAAGCGCAACTCCTGCGGCAAGGCGCTCGACATTGCCCGCGTCGCCCGCGACATGCACGGCGGCAACGGCATTTCCGACGAGTTCCACGTGATCCGCCACGTGATGAACCTCGAGGCCGTCAACACCTACGAAGGCACCCACGACATCCATGCCCTGGTGCTGGGCCGCGCACTGACCGGCATCCCGGCCTTCGGCTGAGAGCCGCGCGGAGCGCAGGACAAAAAAACAAGGCAAAAAGGCGCGGCAGGCGACGGAGGAACCATGCCGGACATCCGCTCACCGGCGCCACGCCGGCCGGCCCGACGCCGCACTGAGCCCGCGATGCATCCCGCGCGCCTCGCCGCCGTCCTGCTGCTGTGCTGGTCCGCGGCATTGCAGGCGCAGCCCTATCCCGAAGGGAAGAGCCTGCACAGCGTCGACATCGCCGGCGAGCGCATCGACCTGCACGCCTACAAGCCGCCGGGCTATGCCGGCGGCCCGATCCTGCTGGTGCTGCACGGACTCGGCACCAACGCGTCCGGCTACCGCGATCACGCCATCCCGCTCGCGGACAGGCTCGACTTCCTCGTCATCGCGCCGCTGTTCGACCGCAAGCGCTTCCCGACCTGGCGCTACCAGACCGGCGGCATCGTGCGCGACCAGCGCGCCGAAGGCGAATTCGCGGTCGAACCGGTGGCGCGCTGGACGGGCAACACCTTCCTGGCGATCATCGACGCAGTGCGCGCCGCGGAAGCAAGGCCGGACCTGGGTTATTCGCTGATCGGCCACTCGGCGGGCGGTCAGGCGCTGTCGCGTTTCGCCGCCTTCGTTCCGCACGCCGCGCGGCACATCGTCATCGCCAACCCGTCGACCTACCTGTGGCCGTCCCTGACCGAGCGCTTCCCCTACGGCTACGGCGGGCTGCCGGCGGCGATGTCCAATGACACGGCGCTGCAGCGCTACCTCGCCCAGCCGGTGACGCTGCTGCTGGGCACCGCGGACGTCGAACGCGGCGCCGATCTCAACGTCCGCGAAGGCGCGGAACGCCAGGGACACAACCGCCTGGAACGCGGCCACAACGCCTTCCGCGCCGCGCAGCGGCTTGCGCAGGAGCGCGGCTGGGTTTTCGGCTGGCGCCTGATCGAAGTGCCGGATGTCGGCCACAGCGCGCGGCGCATGCTCGGCAGCGCGGAAGCGCTGGGCGCGCTGTCCCGGCAATAGGCGGCCGCGGCGATGAACGCATGCGCGCCACGAAATCCCGGGCCGGCTGCCGGAGCACGGCCTCCAATTCACCCTCCCGCGGAGACATCACCATGTCCATGCCCGACCCGATAACCGCCACCGCACCGGAACTGCCGGACCATCCGTCGATTTCACAGCAGATCGCCGCCTTTGCCGCGGACCTGACGCCTGAAGCCGTGCCGCAGGAGGTGCGGGACAACGCCAGGCTGCATGTGCTCGACGTCTGCGGCACCGCGCTTGCGGCCACGCGCTTCGATTTCGCCCAGCACGCGCTGGCCGGCATCAGCAACCTCGCCGAAAGCGGCAACAACAGCGTCATCGGCATGCGGGTGAAGCTGCCGCTGCGCGACGCGGTGCTGCTGAACGGCATTCTCGCCCACGGCCTCGATTACGACGACACCCATCCCGGCGCCATCGTGCACCCCACCGCCAGCGCCTTTCCCTGCGCGCTCGGGCTTGCCGAACACCGCGATGCCTCCGGCGCCGACCTGCTCACCGCCTACATCCTCGGCGTCGAAATCGCGACCCGGCTCGGCGTCGCCGCGAAAGGCGCGATGCACACCCAGGGCTTCCACACCACCGGCATCGCCGGCCATTTCGGCTGCGCGGTCGCCGCCGGCAAGCTGTTCAACCTTGGCCCGCAGCGGCTGCAGTACGCCCAGGGCTTCGCCGGCAGCACCGCGTCGGCGGTTTCGGAACACCGCGCCGACGGCGCCTGGAACAAGCGCCTGCATCCGGCCTGGGCGGGCGTCGGCGGCATCACCGCCGCGGCGCTGGCCAGCGGCGGCTTCGTCGGCACGAAAAAGATCTACGAGGGCGCCGACGGCATTTTCCGCTCGCATACCGGCACGCGCTTCAACGAGGTCGAGATGGATGCGATGACACGCAATCTCGGCGACGAATGGCTGCTCAACGAGGTGGCGGTCAAGCCGTTTCCCATTTGCCACCTGCTGCATGCCTGCGCCGATTCCGCGCTGGCGATCCGCCGCAAACACAAGGTGAGGCCGGAGGACATCGTCAGGGTGCGCGCGCTGCTGCATCCCGAAACCTTCCATTACATCGCCGAGCCGCCGGAGATGCGCCGCCGCCCGGTCTCCGACTACATGGCCAAGTTCAGCGTGCAGTTCGTGCTCGCCGCCTGCTTCGTGCGCGGCAGGTTCGGCTTCGCCGAACTCGAAACCGAGGCGCTCAACGATCCCGCCATCCTCGCCCTGGCGCAGAAAGTGCACCACGAAGCCGACCCGGATTCGGCCTTCCCGAAGTATTTCTCCGGCGGCGTCGTGGTCACCACCAGGGACGGCCGCGAGTTCACGCACATGGAAAAAATCAACCGCGGCGCCGGCGAACGCGCGCTGTCGGCGCAGGACATCACCGAGAAGTTCTACGACAACGCGACGCTGGTGGTCTCGAAGCCGCAGGCCGAACGCATTCGCGCGGCGGTGCTCGACATGGACCGGCACAGCGCGCGCGACCTCGCCCGTGCCCTGACATTGTAAAAATTATCAATTAAAACAATAAGTTATGAAAATTGACCTGAACCACCTGCGCAACTGGATCGGCAAGAAGGAAACCCACCACGACGTCGCCACGGCCTTCCCGGTCGCGGCGCTCGCGGCCACCCTCGACCGCGGCGATCCGCCGCCGAAAGCCGGCGACGTCATCCCCCACAGCGCGCACTGGCTTTATTTTCTCGAAACCGCGCCCAACGCCGAACTCGGACACGACGGCCATCCAAAACGCGGCGGCTTCCTGCCGCCGGTGGCGCTGCCGCGCAGGATGTGGGCCGGCGGCCGCATCGACTTCCGCGCGCCGATCCGCATCGGCGACGCCATCGGCCGCGAATCCGAAATCATCTCGGTCGAAGCCAAGTCCGGAAGCAGCGGCCAGCTGATGTTCGTGACGGTGCGCCACACGGTCAAGGCCGGCGGCATCGTCGCCATCGTCGAGGAACACGACATCGTCTATCGCGAAGCGGCGAAACCCGGTGAAAAACCGCCGGCGGGGAAGCCGGCACCGCAGGCCGCGGCATGGCGGCGCGAACTGCAGGCCAACGAAGCCGTGCTGTTCCGTTACTCGGCACTGATCTTCAACGCCCACCGCATCCACTACGACATCGACTACTGCCGCGACACCGAGGGATATCCGGGATTGATCGTGCACGGCCCGCTGCAGACCACGCTGCTGCTGGACCTCTGCCGCCGCAGCGACCCGCGGCCGGTGCGCCGCCTCGACTACCGCGCCACGCACCCGGTGTTCCACCAGGAAACGTTCACCGTGAACGGCCAGCCGTCGTCCGACGGCAATTCGGCGGAACTGTGGACGGCAAACGCCGCCGGCTGCTACGCCATGCGCGGCACGGCGACGTTCTGAAAGCATGAGCCGCCTGCAGGCCGCCGCCGAAGGAAGACACCTGGAGGATTCCGGGCCGGTGACGCCGGCGGATCGGCGCCGTCACGGCCGCCCGCCGCGACGGCGCTCTCCCGGCAGTAAATCATTGAATCACAAAGGGGAAGTGCGTATATTCTGCGGCCATGTCCACCATCCCCGCCGCACAGCCCCAGGGTGACCGCCCGCTGACGCTGGCCCAGGTCGTCGCCGACCTGATCGCGGACAAGCTGGTGCCGAAAGAGGAAGCGGAAAAGCTCGTCGCCAACCGCCGCTTCAGCCGCGCCGACGTCCATCCGCTGGTGATCGTCGCCGACCAGAAATGGAAGGACCCGCGCAACGCGCGCAAGCTGCTGACCGTCGAATCGCTGACGCAATGGCTGGCCGACAAGACCGGCCTGCCCTACCTGCACATCGACCCCTTCAAGATCGACTTCACCGCGGTCACCAAGGTGATGTCGAACGCCTACGCCCAGCGCTACCGCATCCTGCCGGTCAGCGTGAACACCCGCGAAGCCACCATCGCCACCGCCGAGCCCTGGGTGCGCGGCTGGGAGGCCTCGCTGAGGCAGGTGCTGCGCCTCGACATCAAGCGCGTGATTGCCAACCCGGTCGACATCCAGGGCTACATCGTCGAGTTCTACAACCTCGCGCGCTCGGTGCAGGGCGCCTCCGACAAGGACAAGGAGAAAGGCGGCGCGGCCAGCAGCATCGCCAACTTCGAGCAGCTAGTGCAGCTCGGCCGCAGCGGCCAGCTCGACGCCAACGACCAGCACGTCGTGCACATCTGCGACTGGCTGTTCAACTACGCCTTCGAGCAGCGCGCCAGCGACATCCACCTCGAGCCGCGGCGCGACGCCGGCAACGTGCGCTTCCGCATCGACGGCGTGCTGCATCAGGTCTACCAGATCCCGACGCCGGTGATGGCCGCGATGACCTCGCGCATCAAGGTGCTCGGCCGCATGGACGTGGTCGAGAAGCGCCGGCCCCAGGACGGCCGCCTGAAAACCGTGATGCCCGACGGCGGCGAGGTCGAGCTGCGGCTGTCGACAATGCCCACCGCCTTCGGCGAAAAGCTGGTGATGCGGATTTTCAATCCGGAGAACCTGGTCAAGGATTACAAGGAACTGGGCTTCTCCGAGGAAGAACAGAAGAAGTGGAACCAGATCGCCGGCAAGCCGCACGGCATCATCCTCGTCACCGGCCCCACCGGCTCGGGCAAGACGACGACGCTGTACTCGACACTGAAGCAGCTGGCCGCGCCCGAGGTCAACGTCTGCACCGTCGAGGACCCGATCGAGATGGTCGAGCCGAGTTTCAACCAGATGCAGGTGCAGTCCGCGATCGGCGTCGACTTCGCCTCCGGCATCCGCACGCTGATGCGCCAGGACCCGGACATCATCATGGTCGGCGAGATCCGCGACCTCGAAACCGCCGAGATGGCGATCCAGGCCGCGCTGACCGGCCACCTGGTGCTGTCGACCCTGCACACCAACGACGCTCCGGCGGCGGTGACCCGGCTGCTCGACCTCGGCGTGCCGCCGTACCTGCTGCAGTCGACGCTGCTCGGCGTGATGGCGCAGCGCCTGGTGCGCACGCTGTGCCCGCACTGCAAGGAAAAGCACGACTACGACGACGCGGTCTGGGAGACGCTGGTTGCGCCGTGGAAGGCCACGAACCCGAAAGGCCAGACCTACATCAACAAGGGCTGCCTCGAATGCCGGATGACCGGCTATATGGGTCGCGTCGGCATCTATGAAATGATGGTGATGACGCCGCCGCTGAAGGACTGCGTGGTTGCCAATGCCGACCTCGACGCGCTGCGCGACGCCGCGGCCAAGGAAGGCATGAAGCCGCTGCGCATCGGCGGCGCGATGAAAATCGCCGCCGGCCTGACCACCATCGACGAAATCATGAAAGTCGCGCCGCCCCCTTCCGGCGACCGCCGCAAGGCGCGCTGACCCCCGCAGCGCCGCCGGCCGCAAGTATCGGGTCGCCATGCCGGGCGCGCGGCCTTATCCTTCGCGCATGAACGCTTCCGACAGCACCACCCGCGACTACGACCGCATCGCCCGCGCGATCGGATTCCTGCATGCGCACGCCGCCGACCAGCCCGACCTCGCCGCCGCAGCCGCCGCTGCAGGGCTCGGCGAGCACCATTTCCAGCGCCTGTTCACGCAATGGGCCGGCGTCAGCCCCAAGCGCTTCCTCCAGCACCTGACCGTCGAGGACGCCAAGCGCCGGCTCGCCGCCACGCGCAACACGCTGGACCTCGCCGCCGAGGTCGGCCTGTCCGGCGGCGGACGGCTGCACGACCTGTTCGTGACGCTGGAAGCGATGTCGCCCGGCGAAGCCCGCGCCGGCGGCGCCGGGCTGACGATACGCTGGGGCCTGCACGACACGCCCTTCGGGCAGGCGCTGATCGGAGTCACCGCGCGCGGCGTCTGCGCGCTGCACTTCGTCGACGGCGACATGCCCGCCAGCGTCCCCGCGGTGCTGCGCGAAAACTGGCCGGATGCCCGCTTCGAGCGCGACGACGCCGCGACCGCACCCACCGCCGGCGCCATCTTCGGACTGCTGCGTCAACCGCGCCAACCGCTCTCGGTGCTGGTCAAGGGCAGCAACTTCCAGGTGCAGGTCTGGCGCGCGCTGCTGGCACTGCCGCCGGGCGCGCTGACGACCTACGGCGACCTTGCGGCGGCGCTCGGCAGGCCCGGAGCCGCGCGCGCCGTCGGCACGGCGGCCGGCGCCAACGCGATCGCCTACCTGATTCCCTGCCATCGCGTGATCCGCGCTTCCGGCGCGTTCACCGGCTATCGCTGGGGCCTCGTCCGCAAGGCGGCGATGCTCGGGATCGAGGCCGCGCATCCGCATCGTGCCTCCGGCCCGGCGCGCTGACGCTCACGTCCCGACGTTCACGTCCTCGTTCACATCATTTCGCTCGCGCGGGCAGCCTGGGCCGCCAGTTTTTTTGCGGTCGAGCGCACGGCCTTCACGAACTCGTCCGCCAGTGCGCCGGGCTGCTCGCCTTCGCGCCGCAACACGACATAATCGACGGACAGCGCGGGAGACAGCGGCCGTATCACGACGGCGCCTTCCGAGATGAAGCGCGAAGCCGCGAAGGGATCGGCAAACGTCGGCCCCATTCCCCTGGCCGTCAACTGGCAGGCCGACAGCACCGATGCGGTCTCGCCCCGGATTTTCGCGACTCCGCTCCTGATGCCGAACCACCCGTCCATGCGCGTCCGCATCGGCACGCCCGGCCTCGCGGCCACGATCGATTCAGAAACCAGATCCGCAACGCTCAGCCGCCGCTTGCGGGAAAGCCTGTGCCCGGAAGGCAGCACCGCGTACACCGGCGCCCTGATCAGCGGCATGGCCTCGAGCTGCGGATGCCCCATCGGCATCGGCGCAAAGCCGACGTCGAACTGGCGGTTCGCCACCCAGTGGCTGATGTATTCGCGCTGGCGGATTTCGAGCGAAAACCTGAAATCCGGGTGTTTTTCGCAAAAACCGGCCAGCGCCTCGTCCAGCAGGCAATGCGCCACGTGGGATTGCGCCATGATCCGCAACGGCAGGGGACGCCGCGCGCGGATATTCTCCGCGCTGGCCTCGACTTCCGAAAGCGCTGCAACCACCCGCTCCGCCTCCCGGTAGAACGCGATGCCTTCCGCGGTCGGGATCAGCCTCTGCCGGTCGCGCCGGAACATCGCGAATCCGGCCGACGCCTCCAGTTGCGCGATCAGGCGGCTCACGACCGGCTGCGTACGGTGCAGGTAGTCCGCGGCCGCCGTCACCGTCCCTTCGGCCATCACCGCCCGCAATGCCATCAGCGCCTTGAGGTTGATGTCCATGTCCCCTCCCTACAAATTCATTCATTTTTCACATGAACCTAGGCCTATTTTGCATTATCCAGCATAAACCCGCGCGCCTATACTGCATCCGTGGCATTTCATGCATGCACCGGGGCATGCCGGCCTAAGACCCCAAAGGAGGACACATGATCAAAATCGGGCATTTTCTCGTCGCGGCCCTGGCGGCGGCCTGCGCGCACACGGTCGCCGCCCAGAGCTACCCTTCCCGCAACATCACGATGATCGTTCCCTATCCCGCGGGCGGAGGCACCGACGTTTTCGCGCGCCTGATCGGCCAGCGCATGGCCACCCGGATGTACAGGCAGATCATCGTGGAAAACCGCTCCGGCGCCAGCGGCAACATCGGCACAGAGATGGTGGTGCGCGCGGCACCCGACGGTTACACCCTGCTCTACGTCGCCTCGCCCATCGCATCGAGCCGGATCACCTACCCCAAGCTCGCCTTCGACCCCGAGCGCGATCTCGAACCCGTGACCATGACCGTTTCCATTCCGCTGCTGCTGGTGGTCACGAAATCGCTGCCGGTGTCGGACATGAAGCAGTTCATCGCGCTCGCCCGGAAACGCCCTGGAGACATCCTGTACAGCTCCGGCGGGGCCGGTTCCAGCGGACATTTCGTGATGGAACTGTTCGCGCTGAGCACGGGCACCGCCATGACTCACGTGCCCTACAAGGGCGCCGCCCCCGCGCTGACCGCGCTGATGACCGGAGAGGCACAGACCGCCTTTCTGGTGCCTCCGGTGGCGCAAAGCCAGCTCCAGTCCGGGCGGCTGCGCGCGCTCGCGATCTCGACATCCAAACGTTCGGCGGTATTTCCGCAACTGCCGACGGTCGCGGAAATGGGAGTTCCCGGATTCGAGGCGCTGCAATGGCACGGGCTGTTTGCACCGGCAAAAACGCCTTCGACCGTGACCGATATCCTTTTCCAGGCCGCCGCATCGGCACTGCAGGATCCCGAAGTCAGGAAACGCCTGGACAACGAAGGCAGCGAAGTGGTCGGCAGCAACGCGGCCGTTTTCGCCAAGTTCTATCGCTCCGAGCTTGCCAAGTGGCAAGATGTCGCCCGCCGCGCCAAGCTCAATTTCCACTGACTGCCGAACCGGGTGCATCATGTCCTACAGCAACGTGCTCATCCTCATGTCGGACGAACACTCGAACAAGGTGCTCGGCTGCCACGGCCATCCGGTGGTCAAAACCCCCAATCTCGACCGGCTGGCGTCCCGGGGCACCCGCTTCGCCAACGCCTACACCAACAGCCCCATCTGCATTCCGGCCCGGGCCGCGCTGGCAACCGGCCGCTACACCTTCGAGACGGGCTGCTGGGACAACGCGCTGGCCTATCATGGCGCCCCGCGCTCATGGGGACACGCGCTGCGCGGGCACGGCATCCGTTCCTGTTCGATCGGCAAGCTGCATTACCGGAGTGCGGAGGACGACACCGGATTCACCGAACAGATCATGCCCATGCACGTGGTGGACGGAATCGGCGACCTTCTGGGCGCCGTGAGGGATCCGCTGCCGGTGCGCCATAAAAGCCGCGCCATCGCCACGGAAATCGGATCCGGCGAAAGCGCATACACCCGCTACGACCGGGGCATTACCGACGCGGCCTGCGACTGGCTCGCCGCGAACGGCCGCTCCTCGCGCTGGACACTTTTCGTCAGTTGGGTCGCGCCGCATTTTCCCCTGATCGCGCCGCAGGCGTTCTACGACCTCTACGATCCGGCCGCGCTGCCGCTGCCCAAGGCCTGCCGCCCCGAAGAATGGCCGCGGCACCCCTGGCTGGACGCCTTCAGGGAATGCTTCATCACCGACCGCTTCTTCACCGACGAGACCCGGCGCGTCGCCATCGCGGCCTACTACGGCCTGGTGTCCTTCCTCGATCACAACGTCGGCCGCGTGCTGGAGGCGCTCGAATCCTCCGGTGCGTCGTCCGACACGCTGGTCATCTATCTCAGTGATCACGGCGACAATCTCGGCACGCGGGGATTCTGGGGAAAATCGACGATGTACGAGGAATCAGCCGCCGTGCCGATGATGCTTGCCGGAAAGACTATTCCGGGCAACCGTGTCGTGCAAACCCCGGCCTCCCTGGTCGACGTGCACCGGACGCTGATGGACGCGTTCGGCCTGCCTCCCGTCGAAGAAACACGGGGCGATTCGCTGCTGCGGCTGGCCTGGGCTCCGGACGACCCACACCGCACCGTGTTTTCCGAATACCACGCGGCCGGGGCCGCCACCGGGGCGTTCATGCTTCGCGACGGCCGGTACAAATACGTGCATTATGTCGACATGCCGCCGCAACTCTTCGATCTGCAGAACGATCCCGAAGAAATGACGGATATCGCTCCGCGCGCCGAATGCGCGGGAATCGTGGCCGACTTCAGGCGCCGGCTGGCGTCGATCTGCGATCCGGCCGCCGTCGACCGGCAGGCCAAGGCCGACCAGAACGCGCTGCTGGCCCGCCACGGCGGCCGCGAGAAAGTCGTGACGCAGGGCGGGTTCGGCGCGACCCCGGCGCCGGGGCACAAACCGCAGTTCCAATAACGGCATGATGCCCGCGGTCGCCAGGATCCGGACCTTCGTCTATCGGTACCCGCTGACCGTGCCCGTCGTCACCTCGTTCGGCGCGATGCGGGACCGGCCGGCCGTGATCGTCTGCATCGAAGACCGGGACGGCGCCTCCGGATGGGGGGAGATCTGGTGCAACTTCCCCCACTGCGGCGCCGAGCACCGCGCCAGGCTGGTCGACAGCCTGATCGCGCCCCGGATACTCGGCCTGGACCCCGGCGATCCTTCCGCAATTTTTTTCCGCCTGGAAAAAGAGTTCCATGTGCTCGGCCTTCAGACCGCTGAATTCGGACCGATCGCGCAGGCGCTGGCGGGCGTGGACATCGCGCTGTGGGACCTGAAGGCGCGCCGCGCCGGCGTCCCCCTGCGGAAACTGCTGCATGACGAAGCGTCCGACTCGATTCCGGTCTACGCCAGCGGCATTCCCCCCGATGCCGTCGAAAGGATCGTGCCGGCCGCGAGAGCGGAAGGCCACAGGGCTTTCAAGCTGAAAGTCGGCTTCGGGCGCGAAACAGACATCGCCGCCGCCCGCCTGCTGCGGCAGGCCCTGCAGCCCGGCGAACAGATGATGCTGGACGCCAATCAGGCCTGGAACGCGGAAACCGCGCCCGGCAACGCCATCGCGCTGGAGGCTTTCGAGCCGGCATGGCTCGAAGAGCCGTTGCCGGCGGACGCGGAATGGGCCACATGGAAGGCGCTTGCCGGCCGCACCGCCATTCCGCTGGCCGCCGGAGAAAACATCCGCGGCCTCCCCGCGTTCGAAAAAGCCGCCGCGAGCGGCGCGCTCCGCGTGATCCAGCCTGACATCTGCAAATGGGGCGGATTTTCCGGATGTCTGCCTGCCGTCGACGCCATCAGACGGGCGAACCAAGTGTATTGCCCCCATTATCTCGGCGCGGGCATCGGCCTGATGGCATCGGCGCAGCTTCTGTCCGCATCCCGGGGCTCCGGACTACTGGAAATCGACTGCAACCCGAATCCGCTCAGGGCGCTGTTGGCCCAGCCTCATCCTTCGGTCAACGATGGGAAAATGCGGATGCCCGACGGTCCGGGACTCGGCGCAGCGCCCACCCTACAGGAAGTGCGGCAATGGTGCTGTCTGACGACCGAAGCCCGATAGGGCAATAGCCTCATCGTTTCCGAACGGCAGCCGCAATTCCGGAACGATTTTCCGGCAACATAATTCAATTCAAGGCCAGCCCCCTGATGGGTCCGGCATGTTTTATCCTTGCCCTGGAAATTCCGTCTTTCCCGACCCGAACGTTGCTTGGGCAACAACATGGAAAACATCCGCCGTCTTAGCGTCACCGCCATGCTTTTCGTCCTGCTGGCCGCCTGCCAGCAGCCTCCCGCCGCCGCGCCGTCCACCGGACGCGATCCCATCGGCCGCGAAACCGTCAGCTACCGCGGCGACATCCCCTGCGCCGACTGTCCCGGTCAGCAGCTGACCGTCACGCTGTTCCCGGATTTCACCTATCGCCTGCGGCGCATCTACCGTGAAGCCGACGGCGGCCGCGACGCGGTCTTCCACGAAACGGGCCGCTGGGCGCGCGCGCAGGACGACGGCGCGAACCGGCTGCGTCTCGCGGGCGGCGACGACGCGCCGCAATACCTGCGCATCACCGGCACCGACATGCTGCGCCTGCTCGACATTCACGGCCGCGACATCGGCTCGCCGCACAACCACGACCTGAAACGCCTGCCGCAGCCCGACCCGGTCGCCGGCCCGATGCCGCTGCGCGGCCTGTACCGGTACATGGCGGACGCCGCGTCCTTCCAGGAATGCCGCAGCGGAAAGCGCTACCCGGTGCAGATGATCCGCGACCATGCCGCGCTCGAACGGGCTTACCTCGCGGCGCGCGCCGCGCCCGGCGCGCCCATGCTCGCGCTGATCGAGGGCAGCTTCGTGCAGCAGGCTCCGGAGCCAGGCATGGCCGCGCGCGACCACGTCGTCGTCGAGCGCCACCTGACGCTGCGCCCCGTCGAAACCTGCGCCGCCGGCGCGCCGGCGCGGGCGACACTGGCCAACACCTACTGGCGGCCGGTGGAACTGGGCGGCAAACCGGTGACCGTCCGCGGCGGCATGCGCGAGCCGCACCTGATTTTCGATGAAAAAGAAAGCCGCGCGCGAGGCTTCTCGGGCTGCAACGGCTTCGGCGGCGGCTACCGCCTCGACGGCCCCAAGCTCGCTTTCGCCAACATCATGTCGACGATGATGGCCTGCCTGCCCACCGGCGACCTCGAACAGCGCTTCTTCGCGGTGCTGAAGAACACCGCCACGCATGCGATCAGCGGCGACGTGCTGGAACTCCGGGATGCCGGCGGCGGGCTGCTGGGCCGGTTCGAGGCGCGTTACCTGCGCTGAACCGGAACCGCGGCGCTAGAACCGCAGTTCGAGGCAACTGCTGTTGATCGGCCTGTTGTCGTAGTACGGCGCGCAGCGCGCAAAGCCGAGTTCGCGGTAGAGCCGCACCGCCGCCGTCATCTGCGGCAGCGTGTCGAGCACCATGCCGCGGCGGTATCCCGCGCCGCGCGCGAACGCGACCGCGCCTTCCGCGAGCCGGCGGCCAAGCCCCGTGCCGCGGTACGGCTCCCGCACGTAGAGCCGCTTCATCTCGCAGCGTCCGCCGTCCAGCGGACGCACGCCGACACAGCCCGCGGCGTCGGCCCCGGAACGCGCCAGCAGCAGGACACCCGCCGGCGGCGCGTAGGCGCCGGGCAATCCGTCGAGTTCGGTTTCGAAATCCTGGAAACAGAGGTCGAAGTTCAGCGATCCGGCGTATTCGAGGAACAGGTCGCGCACCGCGGCGAGTTCCGCGCCGGATGCCGTCACCGCGACGATGTCAGCCTGTCCCTGCACCGCATGCTCCGGAGTTCCTGAATCCCGCTGCCCCTGTCATCACGTCGCGGCCGGACAAATCGACAAATCGATGAACGCCCCCAGCGGCATCGCGCGCAGCCGCAGCGCGTCGGCGAACAGCGTCTGCAGCGCGGCAACACGCGCCCCGCCCAGCCGCGGCACGGCCAGCGCGGCGAATTTCTGCGCGAGCAGCGCGCCACCGGCATCCCCCTGCCGCGGATCCCCCGCGGGAAACAGGCGCTCCACCCGCGGCGTGGCGCCGCCATCGGCGAACCGCACCTCGACCGCGTTGGCACAACTGCGCAGCCGCGGATCGTGGTGGCCGCGGCTGTATTCCGCCACTTCGATGACCCGCACCTTCGCGCGCAGCGGCTCGAGCGCCGGGTACCGCGCCGCCTCGTCGGAGTAATGCCAGTTGGCGATGCGGCCATAGACCAGCGCCGCGCCGACCATGTACTGCAGGCAATGATCGCGCGACTCCGGATTGGGCAGCACTCCTGTCTTGTCGATGCGACGGATGGCCTCGTCATGGGTGTACACCCGCACCTCGGCAACCTCGCCCAGCCGCGGCGCAACCGTCTCGTGCAGCGCAATCGCCGCCTCGATCGCGGTCGTGCCGTTGCGCTGCCCGGGCACCAGCTTGAGGATCGTGCTGTCGGCGACGATGCCCTCGCCGAGCTCGCGCGCGATGCGCGGCATGCCGCCCTGCAGGCCCTGCACGGCGAATCCCCAGGGATCGGCGCTGAGGGCCGTCGGACAGCCCGGCTCCCCGCCGCACGCCAGTTGCGCGAACCAGAGTCCGCGCGCCGATGCGTCGGCCGCGGCCCAGGCCTTGCGCGGCCCGGTGTTCGGCGCATGCCGGTAGGCAGGCATGCTCTGGCCGTCGATCCACGCGTGCGACAGCGCCGACAGCACGGCCCCGCGCCCGCCGCCGAGGATTACCGCGGCGACGGCGGCGGAAGCGATCTTCGCGCACAGCACGTTGTCGAGGCCGTGCTGCGCGCTGTCGAAGCGGTTGGCTTCGACCAGCGCGCCGTGGATTTCGTAGGCCTGCAGCAGCCAGCGCAGCAGGTCGCCCACGGTCGCCGGCGTGCCGCGGCGCTCGCGCAGCAGCCCGGCCGCAATGAGGGCGCCGAGGTTGTCGGAAGGATGGCTGCCCCAGAATGTCGTGTCGCTGAAGTCGAGCCAGCGCACCAGCTGCGTGGTCGCGAACGCCGCGCGCACCGGATCGAGGCGCAGGCCGGTGCCGGGCACCGGCATGCCCGATGGCGCCGGACAGCCGGCGACCAGCGTGTCGAGCACGCGCAGGCAGTCGGCTTCCTGCAGCGCGCCGAAGGCGCAGCCGAGGGCATCGACCAGGCTCGTCTGCGCCGCGTCGAGCGCGCGCGGCGAGGGCCGCAGCGGCGCGACGGCATAGTCGGCCAGCGTCTGCAGCAGCGTGTCGTAGGGCGGCAGATCCATGGCCCCTCAGTGCGTACGGCTGAGCAGGCGCATGCCCTGTTCCAGCCCCTCCAGCGTCAGCGGAAACATGCGTCCGCCCATCAGCTCGCGGGTGATCGCGATCGACTCGTGGTAGTTCCACACCGCCTCGGGCTGCGGATTGAGCCAGATCGCCTGCGAATAGACGGAAAGCGCGCGCTGCAGCCACAGCGCGCCCGGCTCCCCGTTGCTGTGCTCGACGCTGCCGCCGGGATAGGTGATCTCGTACGGGCTCATCGTCGCGTCGCCGACGAAAATCACCTTGTAATCGTGCGGATAGGTGTGCAGCACGTCCCAGGTCGCGATGCGCTCGGTGGCGCGGCGGCGGTTGTCCTTCCACACCCGCTCGTAGAGGAAGTTGTGGAAGTAGAAATATTCGAGATGCTTGAACTCCGTGCGCACGGCCGAGAACAACTGCTCGCAGACGCGGACGTGGTCGTCCATCGAGCCGCCGATGTCGAAAAAGATCAGCACCTTCACCGCGTTGTGACGCTCCGGCACCATCTTCAGATCCAGCCAGCCGGCGTTCTTCGCGGTCGAGCGGATAGTGTCCTCCATGTCCAGCTCTTCCGGCGCGCCGGTGCGCGCGAACTTCCTGAGCTTCCTCAGCGCGACCTTGATGTTGCGCGTGCCGAGCTCGACCTGGTCGTCGAGATTCCTGAACTCGCGCTGGTCCCAGACCTTCACCGCGCGCCGGTTGCGCGATTCGTGCTGGCCGATGCGGATGCCCTCCGGGTTGTAGCCGTAGGCGCCGAAGGGACTGGTGCCGCCGGTGCCGATCCACTTGCTGCCGCCCTGGTGGCGCCCCTTCTGCTCCTCCAGCCGCTTCTTCAGCGTCTCCATCAGCTTGTCCCAGCCGCCCAGCGACTCGATCAGCTTCTTCTCCTCGTCGCTGAGATTCTTTTCGACCAGCTTCCGCAGCCATTCCTCCGGGATCACCGCCGTCGCCGCGTCGATGCCCGCGACGCCCTTGAAATACGCGGCGAACACCAGGTCGTAGCGGTCGAAGAACTTCTCGTCCTTGACCAGGCAGGTGCGCGCGAGATGGTAGAACTCCTCGACGCTGCCGAAGGCGAGCTGCTTCTCCAGCGCCGCGACCAGCACCAGGAATTCCTTGATCGAGGCCGGCACGCCGCCCTGGCGCAGCTTCAGAAAAAACTCGATCAGCATGGCTGCCCCTCCTGCGCCGCCGACTCCACCCGGTTGCGCCCGCCGCTCTTGGCGCGGTACAGGGCGCGGTCGGCCGCGCGCAGCAGGTCCTCCGGCGTGTCGCCGTCGCCCGGCCACACCGCGACGCCCGCCGACAGCGTGTTGCCGAACTCCAGCCCGCCGAAGCGGAAGGGATGCGCGGCAAAGCTTCTGCGCCAGGATTCGGCGCGCTGGATCGCCCCGGACAGCGGCGTGTGCGGCATCACCGCCACGAACTCCTCGCCGCCCCAGCGGCAGATCAGGTCGCCAGCGCGGCTGTTATTCGTCAGGTATCGCGCCAGTTCCTGCAGCACGGCATCGCCGGCCTGGTGGCCGTGGCTGTCGTTGAGCCGCTTGAAATGGTCGATGTCGATCAGCACCAGGCTGACCGGGTAGTGCTGGCGCCGCGCCAGCGCCAGTTCGCGCTCCAGCACGTCGTCGAAATAACGGCGGTTGTAGAGCCCGGTCAGGCTGTCGCGCAGCGCCTGCTCCTGCAGCCGCTCCTGCAACCCCTGAATCTCCGCGAGCTGGCGCTGCAGCCGCTCGTTCGCATCGCGCAGGGTTTCCTCGGCCTCGCGCCGCCGCGCCACCTCGCCGCGCAGGCGGCGGTTGAACGCCGCCTGCCGCCACGCGAACAGCGTGACCAGGGCGATCACCAGGATGGCCGCGGCCAGCCCGCGATAGAGCCGCGACAGGTCGCGCGGCGCCGTCTCGTCGAAAATGAAGCCGTCGAGGCTGTATGTCGCCGGCAGCATGCCGGCCTCGGCGTAGACCTCGGCGATGCTGCGCCAGCGGCCGGGATTGATGTGGCCGACGCTGATCAGGTGCGGCTGCATCAGCCGGCGCATCTCCTCGGCCTCGAACAGCAGGTGCTCGCGGCTGTGGCGCCTGCCGTAGCGCTCGAGGATCAGGTCGGCGATCTCGCCGGGATTGTCCATCGCGTACTGCCAGCCGCGCAGGCTCGCCTCGCGGAAGGCGGCGACGCGCTGCGGATCGCGCCGGACCAGTTCCTCCGAGGTGAACAGGGCGTCGCCGTAGAAATCGATGCCGCTCGATCTCGGCGAGAACAGGCTGTAGGGCACGCCCAGCCGCTTCAGCACGTACGGCTCGTCGGTCGAATAACCCGACAGCGCATCCACCCGCCCCTTGACCAGGTCGTCGGTGGAGAAGCTGTGCGGCACCTCGACGATCCGCTTGCGCGGCAGCTTCTCGCGCTCGAGGTAGGCGTAAAGCTCGGTCTCCTGCGGCAGCAGCATGATGCGCTTGCCGTCGAGATCGTGCACCGACTTCACGCCGCCGCCGCGGGCGATCAGCGCCAGCGGCGAATGCTGCAGGATCACCGCCAGCACCACCACCGGCCTGCCCTGGGCGCGCTGCAGCGCGAGCTCGGAGGCGCCGATGCCGTATTCCGCCTCGCCCTTCAGCACGCTGTCGAGCGGATCGACGCCGTCCTGCGCCTCGCGGATGTCAACGACGAAGCCGGCGTCGCGGTAGTACCCCTTTTTCAGCGCCGCGTAATAACCGGCGAACTGGAACTGGTGCTTCCACTTCAGCTGCAGCACCACCTTCTCCGCGGGTCGCATGTCCTGCGCGTGCAGCGGCACCGCCGCCAGCACGGCAACGCAGAACAGCCAGCACCAGCGGCGAAACGGCATCATGGCGCGGGAAAGCCTAGACACCCTTGCGCCGCGACACGAACACCAGGCGTTCGAACAGGTGCACGTCCTGCTCGTTCTTGATCAGCGCGCCGTGCAGCGGCGGCACGATCTTGTGCGCGTCCTGGCTGTGCAGCGCCTCCGGCGGGATGTCCTCGGCCATCAGCAGCTTCAGCCAGTCGAGCAGTTCCGAGGTCGTCGGCTTCTTCTTCAGCCCCGGCACGTCGCGGATCTCGAAGAAGGCATTGAGCGCCTGCGCCAGCAGCTGCTTCTTGATGCCGGGAAAATGCACCTCGACGATTTTCGCCATCGTGTCGGCGTCGGGGAAGCGGATGTAATGGAAGAAACAGCGGCGCAGGAAGGCGTCCGGCAGCTCCTTCTCGTTGTTGCTGGTGATGATCACCAGCGGCCGGTGCTTCGCCCGGATCAGCTGCTGCGTCTCGTAGACCCAGAACTCCATGCGGTCGAGCTCGCGCAGAAGGTCGTTCGGGAATTCGATGTCCGCCTTGTCCACCTCGTCGATCAGCAGCACCGCCGGCTCTTCCGACGCGAAGGCCTTCCACAGCATGCCCTGCACGATGTAGTTCGAGATGTCCTTGACCCTGGGATCGCCGAGCTGCGAATCGCGCAGCCGCGACACCGCGTCGTATTCGTAGAGGCCGTGCTGCGCCTTGGTCGTCGACTTGATGTGCCATTCGTGGAGCGGCCGGCCCAGCGCCTGCGCCACCTCCAGCGCGAGCATGGTCTTGCCGGTGCCCGGCTCGCCCTTGATCAGCAGCGGGCGCTCCAGCGCCAGCGCCGCGTTGACCGCCATCATCAGGTCGTCGGTGGCGACGTAGTTTTCGGTACCGGTGAAGCGTGACATTAATTTTTCCTTTTAAATCAATTACTTATGTTAACATCCTGCTGCCGTGCCAGCCGCGCCTCGATTTCGGTCAGCTTGCCGCGGATTTCCGCGCCGGCAAAAAACTGCGGCTCGGAAGGCTCGTACCCCTGCGCGCGCTCGCGCTCGGCGATGGATTTTCGGGCCTGGTCGAAGGCCGTTTCGAAGGACCAGCTCCTGCGCAGTTCCTCGTTGAACAGGGCCTGCGCCAGATAAGTCGCATCCGACGCGCTGCCGCAGCCGAAGGACTGGCGCGTCGCGGCGGAGGCCGTGATCAGCATTGTACGTTCATCCTGCAGCGGCGCGACGAAGCCCCCCGAATAACAGGCCGACACCACGATCACCCGCCAGCGGATGCCGGAATCGTCGAGCGCCTTCTTCAGCGCGGGCGGATCGATGGCCGCCAGCTGCAGCGGCCAGAAATCCACCGCCAGCCGGTGCGACTCCGATCCGTGCGAGGACAGGTACATCACCAGCACGTCCTCCTCGCGGTTCATCCGCTCGCCGATCCGTTTCAGCGCCGCGGCCACGCTGGTCAGGCTCGCCACGGGATGGGTGTCCAGCGTTTCCGGATTGTTGAGCAGCACCACCGAGCGCCCGCCGGCGTCGAAGCGCTTGCGGAACAGGTCGGCAATCTGCAGCACTTCCTTCATGAACACGTCTTCGCGCGCGTACAGGCCCGCGGCCAGCAGATAGAGATCGGCGACGCCGGGACGCCCTTCCTCCACCGCGGCCAGCGAACGGCGCAGCAGATCCTGCTGCGTGTAGAACCGGCGCTCGTCGAAGGGCGGCGCCCTCTCCGCCGCGGCCGCCCGGTCGTACGCCGGCATCCACAGGTAGTTCTGCGGATACCACAGCATCGGCGCCACCAGCAGCAGGCAGCCCGCGATCGCCAGCAGCAGGTCGCGGCCCGGGCCGGCATGTACCAGCCGCGCCACGGCCGTCATGACCACCAGCGTCCACCACAACACGCCGCCGTAGAACAGCCAGGGCCACCAGTTGCCGCCGGTGAGCCGGCGCGGCAGGTGCAGAAACAGCACCCCGGCCGCGCCCAGCAGCAGCGACAGCAGCAGACCCGCGGAAACCAGTGCCACCGCGACCTGCAGCAGCGATGCCCTGCCGCCCGCGCGCGCGGCCAGCAGCGCGAACAGCAGCGTGGCCGGCACGAACAGCAGCGCGCGCGGCACTTCGTAGGCATTGAATTCGCCGTCGAAACCAATGCTGGCCACGCCCAGCACGAACAGCAGCGCGAGGTTCAGGCCGGCGAGCAGCGCAAAGACCTCGGCGGAGGAGGTGAACCATGACGGGGTCACCGGCCGCAGCAAGGCCAGCCACGCGCCGGCGCGCAGATTGGCCGCCACGTCGCGATACAGGCTGCCGCGGGGCCGCAGGGCCGCCGCGCCCTGCATCGCGCCCGCTTCAGCCGTCGGCTCGGTGTTCATCTCCGGCGCCCGCATCAGGCGCAGCGCGACAGATCGTCGCGGCGGTCGATATCGAACAGCACCCCGGAATCGTCGGTGTCGACCAGCCGCAACAGCGCCTGGTTACGCTGGACCACGGCACGCGCGCCGCTGTCGCCGGTCAGGGCCTGCAGCTCGTCCAGAAAACGCCGGCCGAAAGCCACCGGATGGCCGCGGTCGCCCCGGTACGCCGGCGCGGCGATGTCGGCGCCCGCGGCCAGCGCCTGCGCCACGCGGGCGATCGTCTCCGGGCGGATGCGCGGCATGTCGGCCAGCGCGACGACCCAGCCGCCCGCGTCGCGCGACGCGGCCACGCCGCAGGCGAGGCTCGCTCCCATGCCCAGGCCGGCATCGGGACAGACCGTCACCCGGCAGCCCTCGCGCTCGAGCAGCGCCGCCAGCGCGGAATCGCCGGGGCGCACGACGGCCGTCACCGGCAGGCCGGCGGCCATCAGGTTGCGCGCGGCATGCGCGGCCATCGCCACGCCGTCCTCCAGCGGATGGAGCAGCTTGCCACCGCCGAAACGCCTGCCGGCACCGGCGGCAAGAAGAATGGCGACAGGGGATTTCTCAGGGCCGGACATGCGGTGATTATAATGGCCCGCTCCCCCAACAACCCCGGCAAGGTGCCCGCGATGCCCCGTTTCTGCGCCAACCTGACGATGCTGTTCAACGAAGTCCCCTTCATGGACCGTTTCGAAGCCGCGGCAAAAGCCGGTTTCAAGGGCGTCGAATACCTGTTTCCGTACGATTACGACAAGGCGGCGCTGGCGGCGGCGCTGAAACGGCACGGCCTCGTCCAGGTCCTGCACAACATGCCGGCCGGCAACTGGGCCGCGGGCGAGCGTGGCATCGCCTGCCACCCGCAGCGCGCGGCCGAATTCCGCGACGGCGTCGAACGCGCCATCGATTACGCGACCGCGCTCGGCTGCAGGCAGGTCAACTGCCTCGCCGGCATCCGCCCGGCGCACGTCGACCCCAATGACGCCCGCGAGACCTTCATCCGCAACCTGCAGCACGCCGCGCCGAAATTCGCGGACGCCGGCATCCGGCTGCTGATCGAACCGATCAACACCCGCGACATCCCCGGCTTCTTCCTGAACTACACGCAGCAGGCGGCGGACATCATCAAGGCCGTCGGCTCGGACAACCTGTTCATCCAGTACGACATCTACCACGCGCAGATCATGGAAGGCGACCTCGCGCGCACCATCGAAACCCGCCTGAAGCTGATTCCCCACATGCAGCTCGCCGACAACCCCGGCCGCCACGAACCGGGCAGCGGCGAGATCAACTACCCCTGGCTGTTCGGCCACATCGACCGCCTCGGCTACGACGGCTGGATCGGCTGCGAGTATAAGCCGGCGACGACCACGGAAGCCGGGCTGGGCTGGGTCGAATCCCGGCTGTAACCCTCCCGCCGGCAGCCGCTTGACGGCGGCAGCGGGCGCCCCACACAATGCCTCCCGGACAGGCCACAAGAGGCGTAAAGCCCGGCCTGACACAACCCAACTCCAAGGGAGGAGTCATGAAAGCATCACGCATTGCGTCCGTGCTCGGTCTCGCCGTCGCCGCCACCTGTGCCGGCACCGCCGGCGCGCAGCAGATCACGCTGATGACCGGCCCGCAGGGCGGCGTCTGGGTGCCGCTGGGCGGGCAGCTCAAAAGCATGTGGGAAAAGGCCATCCCCGGCCTGTCGGTGACCGCGACGCCGGGCGCCGGCATCGCCAACGTCCGCGGCGTCGACGAAGGCAAGGCCCAGGTCGGCTTCGGCAACTCCAGCACCACGGTCGACGGGCTCGCCGGCAACGCGCCGTATCCGAAGAAAGTGACCAAGGTCTGCCAGATGGCGAACCTGTACCCGCAGTATTTCCAGGTCATCGCGCTGGCCGACGCGAAGGTCAACGGCTTCGCCGACATGAAGGGCAAGTCGGTGGTGACCCAGCCCAAGGGCAACACCGGCGAGTTGCTGACCAACATCGTGCTCGGCTTGAACGGGCTCAACTACCAGTCACTGTCGAAGATCAACTACCAGTCGTACACCGACGCGGTGTCGATGATGAAGGACGGCCACGCCCAGGTGTTCACGCTCGGCACCACGATCCCCGCCTCCTCGGTGATGGACCTCGCCAGCGCGCGCGACATCAAGGTGGTGCCGGTCGACGACAAGACCATGGGCGCGCTGCGCAAGCAGAACCCCGGCTACCAGAAACTGATCGTCAAGGCCGGCACCTATCCCAAGCAGACGGCCGACGTGCCGATGATCGGCTACTCGGCGCACCTCGTCGTCTCCTGCGACCTGCCCGAGCAGACCGTCTACACGATGACCAAGGCGGTCGCCGCCAACATCGCCGACATGGCCTCGGTCAACAAGGCGATGGCCGGCGTCACGCCGAAGGACATGGCCGCCGACATCGGCGTGCCCTTCCACCCGGGCGCGCTGAAGTTCTACAGGGAAGCCGGCGCGAAATAAGGCCGTAACAGCAGTCGGGCAGACATGACGGGGCGGCCTTGCCGCCCCGTCCTGCATCCATACGGGCAGAACGGGCAAGACATGGCCGCCACAGAAAAAGAAACCGCCCCGCGCATCATCTTCGACGAAAAGGTCGCCGCCACGCCGCAGTCAGCGGTGCTCAGGGCGACCGTCGCGGTGATCGCGGTCGTGATGTCGCTCTACCACATGTACATCGTCGCCTTCGGCCCGCCCGAGGCGATGATTTTCCGCGGCACCCACCTGCTGTTCGCGCTGACGCTGGTGTTCCTGCTCTACCCGCTGAAACCCGGCGGCGACTGGAAATGGCGTGCCGCCGACGCGCTGCTGCTGCTCGGCTCCTGGGCCTTCATTTTCCACATCTTCCTGAACTACGAATACATCACCAATCGCATCATCTACATCGACGACCTGACGCTGGCCGACAAGGTCAACACCGGGATCGCGGTGCTGATCATCCTCGAAGCCACGCGCCGCGTGCTCGGCTGGGCGCTGCCGCTGACCGCGCTGCTGTTCCTCGTCTATGCCTTCTTCTTCACCAACGTCCAGCCCTCGGTGTTGATGGAGCAGCTCTACCTGTCGACCGAAGGCATCTTCGGCTCGACGCTGGGCGTGTCTGCCTCGTACGTGATGCTGTTCGTGCTCTTCGGCGCCTTCATGGAAAAAAGCGGCACCGGCCAGCTGTTCATGGACTTTGCGCTGTCGATCACCGGCCACACCGCCGGCGGCCCCGGCAAGGTCGCGGTGGTCAGCTCCAGCCTGTTCGGCACGGTGTCGGGCTCCGCGGTCGCCAACGTGATGGTCGACGGCCCGATGACCATCCCGCTGATGAAACGCACCGGCTTCCGCCCGCCTTTCGCCGCCGCGGTCGAGGCCACCGCCTCCACCGGCGGCCAGATCATGCCGCCGGTGATGGGCGCTGCCGCCTTCGTGATGGCCGAGTTCCTCGCCGTGCCCTACGTGCAGGTCGCGATCTGGGCGGTGATCCCGGCGGTGATGTACTACATGTCGGTGTTCTTCGCGGTGCACTTCGAGGCCAAGCGCCACGGCCTGCACGGCATGCCGCGCAACGAACTGCCGGCCTTCGGCCGCGTGATGCTGTCGCGCGGCCACCTGTTCATCCCCATCGTCACCATCTTCATCGGCCTGACCCTCGGCTACTCGGCGCCGCTGTGCGCACTGGTCGGCGCGCTGATGTGCCTGCCGATGGCGCTGCTGCGCAAATCCACCCGCGGCGGCATCACCTGGCGCAGCGTGCTCGAGGCGCTGGAGGAAGGCGCCAAAAACACGCTGGCGGTGGCCATGGCCTGCGCCTGCGCCGGCATCGTCATCGGTTGCGTCACCATCACCGGTCTCGGCATCGTGTTCACCCAGATCGTCGTCGGCCTCGCGCAGAACCTGCTGCCGCTGGCACTGCTGCTGACCGCCGTCGCCGGCATCATCCTCGGCATGGGCATGCCGACGACGCCCGCCTACATCGTCATGGTCTCGCTGCTGGTGCCGGCGCTGATCAAGCTCGGCGCGCCGGTCCCGGCCGCGCACATGTTCGCATTCTACTTCGCGATCCTGTCCGCGATCACGCCGCCGGTGGCGCTGGCGGTATTCGCCGCGGCAAGCCTGGCCAAGGCCGACCTCTGGCAGTCGGGCTGGGCCGCGGTGCGCATCGGCGCCGCCGGCTTCATCGTGCCTTTCATGTTCGTGTTCGAACCCTCGCTGCTGATGATCGGCGAATGGCACGTCATCCTGCAATCCTTCATCACCGCCAGCATCGGCGTGATCTGCCTCGCCGGCGGATTGTTCGGTTACCTGTTCCGCTGGACACCGGGCTGGGAACGCGTCCTGCTGCTGGTCGCCGCCTTCATGCTGATCAAACCCGGCCTGATCACCGACCTGATCGGATTCGGCGCGCTCGCCGTCGTGCTGCTGAACCAGATCGCGATCCGCCGCAATGACCCCCGGCGGACGACACAGGCGGCGCGCTGACGGCGCCGCGGCGGGGCGCCTATAATCGGCTTACTCCGGCGGCCGCAGCCAGAAGCGGCCGCCACGCCATTCAACCGCAAGTGAGGAAAGACAATGAACATCGGCTTCATCGGACTCGGCATCATGGGCAAGCCCATGGCCCTCAACCTGATCAAGGGCGGCCACGCGCTGTTCCTGCAGTCGCGCAGCGGCGTGCCGAAGGAACTGACGGAAGCCGGCGGCACCGCCTGCGCCAGCGCGAAGGCCGTCGCGCAGAAAACCGACGTGATCATCACGATGCTTCCCGACACCCCCGACGTCGAGAAAGTGCTGTTCGGCGCCGGGGGCGTCGCCGAGGGCCTGGGCAAAGGCAAGACCGTCGTCGACATGAGCTCGATCTCACCCATCGCCACGAAAGAATTTTCCAATAAAATCAATAAATTAGGATGCGACTACATCGACGCCCCGGTGTCCGGCGGCGAGGTCGGCGCGAAAAACGCCGCGCTGACCATCATGTGCGGCGGGCCGCAGGCCGCCTTCGACAGGGTGAAGCCGCTGTTCGACCTGATGGGCAAGAACATCACGCTGGTCGGCGGCAACGGCGACGGCCAGACCTGCAAGGTGTGCAACCAGATCATCGTCGCGCTGAACATCGAGGCCGTCAGCGAAGCGCTGGTGTTCGCGTCGAAAGCCGGCGCCGATCCGGCCAAGGTGCGGCAGGCGCTGATGGGCGGCTTCGCCGCCTCGCGCATCCTCGAAGTCCACGGCGAACGCATGATCAAGCGCACCTTCGACCCCGGCTTCCGGATCGAACTGCACCAGAAGGATCTGAACCTCGCGCTGCAGGGTGCCCGTGCGATGGGCATGTCGCTGCCGAATACGGCAACGGCACAGGAACTGTTCAATTCATGCGCGGCCAATGGTGGCGCGAAATGGGATCACTCGGGGATGGTGAAGGCGCTGGAGCGGATGGCGAATCATGAGGTGGCCAAATAAAACCGCACACCGGAATTTCCGGGATTTAACGGACACGTTTCCGCCATTCGCCATTCTTTGGGATGATCATTTGATGTTTCCTTCCCAAGAATCGAAGGCATCATTTTCCATGTCCACTAAATCCCGGGAATGCCAGATCACGTTTTCCAAATCCACGGTTTAAGCCCCGCTTCAGCCGTCAAATCTCCCCTTCCTGCCCGCCCGGCAAAACAAATCGTGGAATAAATTCCGCACCGAAACTGTCTGACCGCATAAGCTCACCCCTGTGGCGCCCAGTGGGCAGCAAGGCCACTCCCCAGCCAGTCCCGTCCGCTTCGATCATTCATGCACAGGAGACTGCCATGTCGATCCGCATCGCACCGGCTGCCGTGCTGCTGGCCACCCTGCTTTTTGCCGGCTGCGCGGCGCCTGCACTGTCAACCGATCCCGCCGCCGTCCGCGTCGAATACGTGGATCCGGAAAATTTCACCGATATCGGCAACCGCCTGCCCGGCGACCGGAAAGTGCGTCTCGCCTATCTGGAGCCGCTGACCCGCCACCTGCGGCAACACGCGCAATCGCGCCTGGCCGCCGGACAGCAACTGGCCGTCGCCATCACCGACATCGACATGGCCGGCAGCTTCGAGCCGTTCCGGCCACGTGCCGCCGACGTGCGCATCGTCCGGGACATTTATCCGTCGCGCATCCACTTGCGCTTCCGGCTCACCGGCGCCAACGGTACACCGCTGCGCGAAGGCGAGCGCAGGCTTTCCAGCCTCCTGACGCCATTCCCGCATTATCGCGACGATCCGCTGGGTTACGAAAAACGGCTGATCGACGACTGGCTGGACCGGGAATTCGGCAGGCCGGCCGGCTGACCGGGACGTCGTGCCGCGTGGGGGTCGCGCATGTGCCGAAACAGGCGGATTGCATCAAAACAAGCGTAGCCCGTAGGGCGGAAAAGCGAAGCGCATTCCGCCGCATGCAAGCCCCGATCATGGCGCGCGACGCCGTCAAGACAACGGCGGACCGGCGGATAACGCCGCTGCGCGGCTCATCCGCCCTACGCGATGCCATCCCCTTTACGATCCGCCGGGCAGAACGGCAAACCACGCAGCAGCAGAATCAACCTCCCGGCGCGTCCCAGACAAACACCACCCGCCGGTGCTGCCCCGTCCTGACTTCGACCGTCTGCTGCTTCACCGCGCCGTCACTGCTCGCCTCGATCCGGTATTTTCCCGCGGGCAGTCGCAGCAACAGGAAAGGCCCGCTGGACACGGTATCCAGCAGCACCTGCCCGGACGGCCCGCGCACGATGACCTGCACGCCGGTCAGGTAGACGTCGTTCGGGCTGGCTTTCTGCGCGAACAGCAGTTCCAGCGGATACTTCGGCGCCGCCGCCTTGAACGCCGCCGCTTCATCCGCGCCGATGCCGCCGGTCGCGTACCGGACCTCGCCCTGGATTTTTTCCTCGACCAATCCGTCGGCCGATGCCGGAGACAGATAAGCCATGCTGGTAATCAGAAATGTTGCCGCGAATTTCGTGAGCTTCATGTTCGGTCTCCTCAAGGCGCCCCGGCGGGACCGCCGCCCGCGACGATGATCCCTGTTGAGACGCCCGGCATGCGCCGAAGTTCGCAAATCGGGCAATGCACCGAAATGCGCCCCGGAGACGCCGATGAACCAAGACGCGGCACCGCTGCCATAAAATGGCCGCCGCCACGAACATTCAAAAGGAGCCTCCCATGCCCGCCTGGCTGATCCCCGCACTGAAAGCCGTGCTGCCCCACGTCGGCACCATCGTCTCGGTCGCCGCGCCGGCCTTCACCAAAATGAGGGGCGCCGCTGCCGACAATCCGGCCACCGTGCAGCAGCAGATCGCGGAACTGCAGGCCGCGGCCTCGCAGAACGCGGAAAACATCCGCGAACTCGCAGCGCAGTTGCAGGCGACGGTGAAAGCGCTGGAACAGGCGGCGGCCGTTGCGGAAGCGCGGCAGCTTCGGCTCCTGCTGCTCGGCATCGGCGCGCTTTTGCTGTCGGGAGCCGCGCTGGCCGTGGCGCTGCTGCAGGCCTAGAGCGTGTTATGGACTTGTACTGTGAGTCGTAATCTGGCACACAGTGG
>CAZHJU010000017.1:0-61737 GCA_964533495.1 uncultured Bordetella sp.
CACCTCCAGGCGGCGCAGCATGTCGCGCGGCGAGTTGGCGTGGCCGGTGGTCAGCGAGCCGTCGTGGCCGGTGTTCATCGCCTGCAGCATGTCCAGCGCCTCGCCACCGCGGCACTCGCCGACGACGATGCGGTCGGGACGCATGCGCAGGCAGTTCTTGACCAGGTCGCGGATGTGCACCGCGCCCTTGCCTTCGGAGTTGGGCGGGCGCGATTCCAGCGAAATCACGTGCGGCTGCGACAACTGCAGTTCCGCCGCGTCTTCCACGGTGATGATGCGCTCGTCTTCGGGAATGTAGTTCGACAGCACGTTCAGCAGCGTCGTCTTGCCCGAGCCGGTGCCCCCGGAAATGACGATGTTGCAGGCGTGCAAGACCGCCTGCTCCATGAATTTCATCATGTCAGCGGTGATCGACCCGAAATTGATCAGGTCCTTGTCCTTGAGCTTTTCCTTGGAAAACTTGCGGATGGTGATGTTGGCACCCTTCAGCGCCAGCGGCGGAATCACCGCGTTGACGCGGGAACCGTCCTTCAGCCGCGCATCCACCATCGGCGAGGATTCGTCGATGCGGCGGCCCAGCGGGGCGACGATGCGCTCGATGGCGCCGACCACGGCTTTTTCGCCGGAGAAAGTGATTTCCGACAGCGTCAGCTTGCCGGCGCGTTCGATGTAGATCTGGTCGAAACGGTTGACCATGATCTCGGTCACCGCCGGATCGGCCAGCAGGTCCTCCAGCGGCCCGAGGCCGACCACTTCGTCGAGCACCGCCTTGCCGATGCGCGCCTTGTCCAGGTGCGCGGGGAAGGCCTTGTCGGTGGCGATGATCTCGTCGATCATTGCCTTGGTGGTTTCCCGCAGTTCCTGCTCGGCCATCCGCGACACATCGAGCCGGCGCAGATCCATGGCCTGGATCAGCTTCATGTGCACCATGTTGCGCGCGGCGTTGATTTCCTGGATCGCCTTTACCGTCGGCGAAGGCGCTGCTTCCGCCGCCGCAGGCGCTTTCGCCTCGGCCGGGGCGGGCGCCGGCGCCGGGGTCTTGTCCGCTGCAGGCGATGCGGCTGCAGGCGCGGCCGGAGCGGCGCCGCCGGCAGCGCCGTTCAGTACCGCGATGCGATAGCCTCCGATAAGAATCGTGTCCTCCGGCTTCAGCGGTCCGTACGTGCCGTCGATGTTCTTGCCGTTGACTTCGGTGCCGCCGATCGCGCCGTGATCCTCCAGGTAAAACCCGTCCGGCCGCTGGCGGATGGTCGCGTGCTTCTTGGCGACCGACCAGCCGCGCACGACGATCAGGTTTTCGTCCCCCTTGCCGATGGAACAGGAGTCTATTGCACAGTCGACCTTCTCTTTTTGCCCCTTGGGGCTCGTAACCTCGATCGAAAACATCCTGCTCGCACCCCTTCAGTCAACGATGCCTTTTTTGCCGATGAACCCCTCGTACCGCTCGCGCAGGTCCTTGCCCTTTTCGACACGCTCGCGATTGAGCGTGGTGCCGGGATCGAACACCTGCGGCGTCACGAACACCACCAGGTCGCTGCGGTTGTTGCGGAAATTGGTGGAGCGGAACAGGTTCCCGAGGATCGGCAAATCGCCCAGCCAGGGCAGCTTGTCCACCTGGTTCGAGAGATCGGCATTCACCAGGCCCGACATGACGATGGTCTGCCCGGTCTTGACGTTGATCTCCGAGTCGGTCTGGCGGGTCAGGAATCCGGGGTTGCCCTGGACCGAAGTCGCCGGATCGACCGAGCTCACTTCCGTCTGGATGGTGGCGACGATGTTGCTGTCGGCATCGGCCACCGGCTTGATGGTCAGCTTGATGCCGTAGTCCTTGTAGGTCACCGACGGCGGATTCAGTCCCGAGGCCGGAATGACGATGGGGATCTGTCCGCCGGCCAGGAACTTGGCCTCGCCGCCGCTGCGCGTGGACAGTTCGGGCGTCGCCAGGATGTAGGCATCCCCGTTGGTCACCGCGAGGTTGATGCGGGAGGTGATGCTGGTCGCGATGCCAAGGTAGCCGACCGGCGGGCTCACCCGGGGCGGCAATCCCGCCAGCACGGGCGGTGTGGTTCCCGGCAGTCCGTTGGGGGTGACGCGCCCCGGCACGGCGGCCGCGAGGCCGGCGTCGGACTGGCGCGCGGTAAAACCGCTGGACGTCACCAGATCCCAAGCGAACCCGCCGGTGGGTCCGGTGATCGACTGCTGCCACTGGATGCCCAGATTCTCGAACGCGGAACGGCGAAACTCGATCAGCTGCACCTTGAGGTAGACCATCTTGCGCATCGTGACGTCTTCCTCGCGCGCCATGTTCAGCACCTGCGGAAACTTGCCCACGGCGTTGCTGATCAGCTGGAGATTGGCCTTGGACGTGGCACCGCTTACAACCGCATGACTGCCCACCCGCTCCACCCGCATGCCGGGAATCGCGCCGAGCACCTTCCGGACCTGCGCCACGGTTTCGGCGACGTCGGCCGGCGCGATGCGCACGGCATATTTTTTCAGGCTGCCGTCCTTGAGCCAGACAAACAGGCTGGTATCCCCCGCCGCCTCGGCCAGCAGCACGATTTCGCTGTCGAGCACATTGGTCGTGAGCAGGCGCCCGTTGCCGACGGCAACACGCTGCACCTTCCCCATCGGCAGGGTTCTGACCTCGCCATGGAACATTGAAATCAGCGACCCGGAATCGGCCGCCGGTTTGTCCTGGGCAGCAAGCGGAAGGGCAAGCGCCGCAAAAAACAGCGCAGCCAGGAAAGAGAGGGTTTTGTTTGTGAACATGGTCATGGTCCTGGAGATCATGGTTACTTCTGCACGGGCGGCTGGAGATAGGGCTGCGCTGCCGCGGGAACCCCCGGCGGCAGGGCAGGCGCCGCAGCGGCGGCGGGCGCTGCCGTGGCGGGAACGCCGGGAGCCCCCTGCACAGGCGGTGCCATGCCCGGAACATTCACGGTGATGGTGTTGCCGACGCCACCGCCGCCCTTGCCGCCGATGATGTACTCGACCGAGCCGCCGTCCACTTCCTCCGGCCCCTCGAGGACATAACCCTTTTTCAGCAGGTTCCTGGTGTTGATCTTGCCGATGCGGACGATTTCCTCGTCCGGCTCCTTGCGCAGGACCGCGCGTATGCGTCCGAGCTGCTGCGCCAGCGCAATGCGCGCCGCCTGGTCCGGCGAAACCTCGAAGGTCAGGTTCGAATAACGCACCACGCCCTGCGGCACACCGGGCTGCGGCGCGGTGAATGCATCCGCCTTGCGCACGGTCTGCCCGGTCGCGATGACCTTCACGCGCTGCATCAGCAGGGTGATCTGCTGGTTGTTGCCGGTAAGGTCGGAGAGGTCGGGCATGATCAGGAACAGGTCAACCAGGTTGCCGGGCCTGACCATCTGCGAAATCGAGTTGAGCTCGTCGATGTCGATCGTGATGGCCCGGCTTCCCTCCTCGATCAGCGACGAGAAATCCTTGCCTTTTTCCTCGATGTCCGACGAACGCAGGGGATGTCCGCGTTCGACATTGCGCAGCAGCTTGGCGCCGTCGAACTGCTCGAACATGTCGGGCGTCAGCATGTCCGAACTGACGAGGTCGGCCGGAATGCTGCGCCCGGCCACCATGTCGCCGCTGATGACGCTGCCGCCCGGCAGGTTGCGCACGGGGACAACCACCCGCGCCACGGGCCCGCCCTTGTTTTTCGCGGCGAGCTCCTCCTGGATCCGCCTCTCCCTGACATCCAGGTATTGTTTGGTCAGCCAGGCCGCTGCCAGCGCCATGATCACGGCGACGAACAGCATGAGCCAGGTGCGATTGATGCGATCGAGTCGGAGAGCCATTGGGGGACCTGTTTACAGCGGAGTTATGTTATTGGAAAAGGAAATCGCCCAGGAATAGGCGCCGAAGAAATCCTTGAGGGCCTGCACAACATCTCCGACCGCGGAGTGCACCGCGCCGGAATCATCTTCATAGCTGATCAGCACCACCACGACCAGCATCACCACAATGGTGTATTCCACGCTGGCCTGGCCAAATCCCCTCGCCCGTCTCCCGGGGTCGTGCCGGGGTTTCCGGCTCCCTGTTTTTGTCATGATCATGGTTTGTCCACGAATGTCGCCAGCACGTTGGTGCCGGCCCTGCCCGGCGTGATCGTGAGGTTTGCCTCATGATAACCCCGTTTCATCACCAGAACGTGCGAAATTCCCTTGCTGCCCTCGACCGGACGGTCGATCACCGCCGTCCAGCCGTCGTCGGCCATCGTGCGGCGGTAAAAATTGAGGTTGGCATCCGGCGAATAGCTGTTGGTCAGCAGTATCGTGCGCCCGGTTTTCCCGGTGTCGAAATGGTCGATGTCGTTGAGGATTTTGCTGCCATTCATGTTGGGAAACCCGGCCCCGGCGGCTTTTGTCTCGCCGGGGCCGGGTTTCGTGGTGACACCCAGCAGCGCCTTGGCCCCGCGTCCGTCGGCCTGCACCTGCACGGTGTAGAAACATCCTCCGCGCAGCGTCGCGATGACGGGCATGCCCGCAACCTCGTACTCGTGAAAATACGGGGGAACATCCCCCCACCGCCGCTTGTAAAAGGCAATCACCTGCTGCGGCGTCTGCTCGGTCGTGAGTTCCTTGATCTGCATCGGCACGCCGTTCATCCGGATGTTCTCGGCAACCCATTGCAGTTGCCCGACATGGGGCACCGGGAATTCGGGGCACGGCGGCATGGCCTTGTCCTGCGCCGCCAGCGGCACCGGGCACACGGCGAACAGGGCCGCGCAGGCAGTTCGCGCCACGGCATTGCATGCAGCCTGCATCGCGGCGGCCATCAGTTGCCCAACCGGTCCGGTGGCACTTCATCGACCTCGATCTTGCCCAGTTCGAGCACGGTCGGCACCAGTTCCGGGGTGAAGGGCACCAGTATCCAGCGCACCGCATCGAGCACCGGATTGCTGAGGATCGAGGTCGGCGTCAGGCCCTGCACCTGCGTTTTCACGTGTGCCGCGCCGTTGGCGCCCCAGCCGTTGGCCAGAATCACGTTCTTGTCGGAAATCGACAGGTTCATTCTCGCGGGATCGGCGCCGGCGCCGCTGCCCAGCACCTCGCTGATCACCGAGGTGGTATTGGCCACGTTCACCGTCGCCGTGCCTTCGTAGAGCCCCTTCATCTCGAGATTGAAAGGCCCGATCGCATTGGCCACCGAAACTGCGAAGCCGAGTATGGTGTTGGCCGTGCCCGGCGTGTCGTTGTTGGTAACCGAATTGGCGGAACCGCCCAGCATCGAGGTGCCCGTGCGATCGTGCCACAGGTTGCTGGCCAGGAACTTGCCGTCCATTTCCGACTTGATCGTCGATTCGCTCTTGTCGTTGCCTTGCCAGTCACCGGTGCTGGATGCCGTCTGGCCGTACCACACGGTGCGCTCCCAGGCGTTGTAACGCGCGGCCTGGATCGTCGACGCCTTCATGTCCGCATATTTGCCCAGCAGGGGAATGATCAGGAACAGCGGGATCAGGAACAGCACGGCGCCAATCACGAATTCCGTGAGCGCCTGCCCCGAGCACGGTTTTACGGAAACTGCCGCGCGCCTGTTCATCACGGAAAACTCTGGGTGAGAATCGACGCCCCCTGCTCGAGCAGGTTGTTGGGCATCAGCCTTGCCTGCCAGTACGGGCTGTAAAGGCTGCCGTATTCGGTCTTGCCGTCGCCACGCGGGAACAGTTTCGGCGGCCGCGAGAAATACGACTGCGCCTTCGACAGGGCCTTGATCTTGTTGTCCTGGGTGCCGTCGGCCAGCCACAGCTGGCCGGTGTCGCCGCCGCCGATGTTCATGCCGGGCGAGCTGCTGATCGCGATGGTGCTCATCGGCTTCTCGACTTCGATCAGCAGTTCTGGGCCGCTGGTGTTCTGGTTGGCGGTGGCTGAAGCCTGGTTGCGGTTGCTGACATCCCAGTATTTCTTCAGCCCGCCGTTGCTGTCCAGGGTCGCGCCGGTCCCCTTGCCGACGTTGATCCATCCCGGAACCATGGTCAGCGGGTTGACGAAAGTGGATCCGTAGGCCTGCGCAAAATTATGGTTGAAGTTGCCGGTACCGGGCTGCAGGTCGTTGGACTTGCCGGCCAGCGCCGCGCCATAGCCCTGCGGCGTCGGAATCGGGATCGGAATCGGCACCGGAAACGGCACGAAGATCCACACCATCAGGATCGTGAACAGGCCCGTGGCATCGGCGCCGGTCCAGCTTTTCATGTAGGTGCCGCTCTTGTTCTTCAGCTCGGTGCCGCCGCTGTGGTACATGATCATGAACATCGTCCCGAAGTTGCCGGGAATGGCCTTGGTTGGGTCGATCAGTATCGGCAGGGGCCAGGGATAGCTGCGGAAGTTGTAGAACCCGTCCTGCGAATTGAAAATGACATTGGCCTGGCGATCCTTGCTGGAGCCCGACTTGTTGTCGTCATTGCCGCTCTTGGTCGGGTCGTAATCGCTGGTGAAATCGTAAACATCCAGCGCATGCTTCGCGGCAAAGCCGATCTGTGTCAGGGAGGTGCTGAGGGAGGCATCGGGATCGTTCTTTTCAATGACTTCGACGACGGTTTCGGGCACCGTCAGGATCATCGCGATGTGATAGGCGGTCGATCCGTAGTACAGCGCGTCGATCAGCAGATCGAGAACCGTCACCAGCGGCCCTGCGATCGCGTTCATGACCGACTCGATGCCGCCCGCCGCCGTCCTCACCACGTTCCAGACCGAGGTCCACATCGCGCTCAGCGCCGAGAGGCTGGCGAAAGTCTGCGGCACCCAGTTGAAGGGGCCCGACTTGTAGACGCTGTCGAGATTGCGCGCCCAGGAACGAAGACCGACGATCTGGGCAACCGCCACCTGGTTGGCGATCATCGCCCGGTTGGCATAGGCGGTGAAGTTGTAGTCCCGCGCCTCGGTCAGGGCGCCGCTGTATGCGGCGGCATCCGCCGTATTCTGCAGCTTCATCTTCTGCGTGGTGAGCTGGGCCACGTTGTACAACAGCAACAGGCCCAGCAACACGACGACAGTGGTAACGCCAATGAACGCCAGCGCCTGGCCGCGCTGACGCGAAAGCAATGGAAAACATCGCCCCCTCCCGGGGCGAGGTTTGCGCATGCCCTGACCTGCCTGAACTGCCGGAAGCGCTTACTTGCTTACCGTATTCTCGTAATCACCCATGCCTTTCTTCTTGCCGGCATCGGTGGAGGCTTCCTTGGATGCGTCCTGGGCCCCTTTGATTTCGTTGGTGGCTTTCTTGCCCGACAGTTCCTGCGCCATGCCGGCGGTCTGCTGGCGGACGGTCTGGCCGAAGAAACTGTAGACACCGATCGCGGCGATGGCAATCAGCGCAACGATGATGATGTATTCGGTCATGCCCTGACCGCGTTGCCTGATGAGTGCCGGCGTCTTGGAGATGAAGTTCATTTGCGACTCCTTATATTATTTATGCAGCAGCGGATTCCGTGGATTGCCCTGACTGTCCCGGACCCGGGATCAGTGCGCGGAATCGTAGCACAACCCGTTGAAAAAATACCGCGGCACAGGCGCAAATTCTCGGGCAAACCGGCGCGGAATCGGGCGGCGCGCAGCCCGGACCGCCGGCGTGATTCCACGCCGGGCCGGCTCGTCCGGGTTCATCAAAAAACGCTGATATTCCGTTCGGTCAGCAGCTGGGACAGCCTGAGATTGGCGGCCACCAGCCGATCGACCAGCAGCTCGAGGAATGCGCCGTTGAAATGGTGGCGACATAGTTCGGATGCCTGCGGCAGGGTTTCCGCGCGGATTTCGACGGCGACGACATCCGTGGTGGCCACGACGCTCGCGGAACGCTGGAATTTCTGCTTGCCCAGATAGGCCATCTCCCCGAAGCACTCGCCGGTGCCCAGTGTGTTCAGCAGCCGCCCCTGTTTGCGGACCTGCACTTCCCCGCCGGCCAGAATGAAAAACGAAGACCCTATGTCCCCCTCCTGAATCAGCACGGCATCGGCCCCCAGGCGCCGCCATTTCGCGAGCCGCAGCACCTCCCACAATTCCACGTCGCTGAATTTGCGGAAAAACTCGAGTTTTCGCAAAGCGTCGAATTTTTCCGCCTCGGGCACGCCCTCCCTGGCGCTCGCGCGGACACCGCCCAGGACATCGACGAGATCACCCGCAAGGTCGCCCCAGGTCTGGTAACGATCGGCCGTGTTCTTCTGCAGCATGCGCAGGACGATGGCATCGATTCTCGCCGGAACCTCGCTGCGGAAACGGCTGGGGGGTGCGGGATCGACGTTGATGATCTGGTAGATGATGCTGTAGTTGTTGGTGCCCAGGAACGGCAGGCGGCCGGTCAGCAGCTGGTAAAACACCACGCCGAGGGAAAATATGTCGGTCTGGTAGGTCAACTGCTGTTCCCGGACCTGCTCGGGCGACATGTACGCCGGCGACCCCACGCCCGTGATCTGCGTCGAGTCGCTGGTCGCATTCAGGGCCGCGCCGAAGTCCGACACCTTGATGTCCGATTCACCTGCAAGCAGGATGTTGGCCGGCTTGATGTCCCGGTGTATGACACCTTCGCGGGCCGCATAGTCCAGGGCCCGCGCGCACTTGTAGATGATCTCGAGCACCCGCAACAGGGGCAGCAGGTGATCCACCCGGGCGTACTGTTCCAGCGTGGACCCGTCGACGTACTCCATGACGATGTAGCTCGCATCGTCGTCGGCCGCCGCATCGTAAATGGCGACAATATGGGGGTGGGAAAGCCTGCCCGCGAGCGATGCTTCGGTGACAAACAGCTTCCGGTAGCGCCTTCCGTGCTCCTGGTCCCCGAGAACCTCGGGAAATACCGCCTTGACGGCGACTTCGCGGTCCTGAAAAGGATCGTAGGCCTTGTAAACGACACTGGTCGCCCCGCGGCCGATTTCACGGATGATTTCGTACTTGCCGATCCGCCGTGTTTCGGGCGGGAGAGAAACGGTTTCCGTGCCGGCCTCGGTGCTCATCCCGGAAAAGTATCACTAAACGCGAACGGCCGCCGCCTTGCGCAAATTCGCGCGGCTGACGTGCATCAGCGCTTGCGCTCCTGTTCCATCTGCTGTTTTTTCAGTTCGCGCAGGCGCGCCTCGGTGGCGGAAAGCTGGTAAAAATCACCGCCCCCGGTTTTCAGGGCGATCTGCAGCTGCTCGATCGCGGCCCCGATCTGCCCGCTGCGGGCATAGGCCTCGCCTTGCGACCGGTGCTGCATCAGATGGTTGCCCTGGGCGGCGTAGGCCTGCGCCTGGATCCTGTAAAGCCGGGCATCCCCGGGTTGCAGCTGAATCCGGGCGTTCACGAGCTGCAGGGCCTCAACCGTCTGCCCGGCCCTGAGCATCTGCTCGGCATGGCCGTAAAACAGCGCACGGCTGCCGGGATAGGCCCGCCGGGCATCCCGGTAGCACTGGAGGGCCTGGGCACCCTGTCCGGCCGCATCGGCAAGCCGGCAGCCGAGGTTCTCGATGATCGGGCTGGCCGTCTTGCGCAGAACCGCCATTTCCTTCTGCGCCCGGCCGAATTCGCGGGCGCGCATCAGACTCGCCACCAGCCCGTAGCGGCCCGCCGTTTCGGAGAGAAACTTGCGCTCGGCAAGGCTCGACTCGAAGAATGCCACGGCTTCACGGGGCGTATCCGACTCCGCGCGCAATTTCGCCCGGATCAACTGGAAATCCAGGCTGTCCGGCACCTGGCGATAGGGCAGGTGTTCAATCCGGTTCTGGATGTCGGCAATCCGTTCGAAGGTCAGCGGATGTGTCCGCAGATAAGACGGCGCGCCGCCTTCGTAAATCCGGGTTGCCCGCTGCAGCCGCTCGAAAAAAATGGCCATGCCCCGCGGATCGAAACCGGCGCCTTCCAGCATCTGGAGTCCCACGCGATCCGCCTCGCGTTCATTGTCGCGCGAAAAATTGAGTTGGCTCTGCACGATGCCGGCCTGTCCGATCACCGCAGCCGCCTCGCCGACTTGGGAACTGGAGCGTGCGGCCAGCAATGCCACCGCCATGGCCGCCATCGAGATCAGCTGGTTCTGGTTCTGCTGGTTGATCATGCGGGCAATGTGACGCTGGGTCACGTGAGCCACCTCGTGCGCAACGACACCGGCGACTTCCGATTCGCTCTGCGCGGCCAGTATCAGGCCGGTGTGTATGCCGATGAACCCGCCGGGCAGCGCAAATGCGTTGATCTGCGGATCGCGCACCACGAAAAACTCGAATTCCTGCCGGGACGCGCCGCTGCGGGCAACCAGCCTGCTGCCCAGGCTGTTGGCATAATCGGCAACCTCGGGATCGTCGAGGTAGCTGGGATCGCGGCGGATCTCGCGCATGATGTTCTGGCCAAGCCGGTACTCGTCGATGGACGAAATGGCCGTGGCCGAAACATCCCCGAGTTCCGGCAAGGTCTGCGCCGGCACCTGCGGCATGACTCCCAGCAGCAGCAGTAGAATCAGTCTCGGAAACATGTCGTTATGATAATTTGCCGCAGCCGGAGTTCCAATGAAAAAACAATCTGTTACACGCGGCCTCAGCCACTTCGATGCACGCGGCCAGGCGTGGATGGTGGATGTGGCGGAAAAAGCCGAGACACGAAGGGTGGCCAAGGCCCGCGGAAGGATCGTAATGCAGCCGGCCACTTTGCGCCTGATCATCGCCGGCGATGCCAAAAAGGGCGATGTGCTCGGCATTGCCAGGATCGCCGGCATACAGGCCGCCAAACAGACGTCCACGCTGATCCCGCTCTGTCATCCGCTGGCGCTGACCCGCGTCGAAGTGGCATTCGAAATCGATCGCCGGCGACACGCCGTGAACTGCATTGCCACTGCGGAAACCGTGGGACGCACCGGCGTGGAAATGGAAGCCCTGACAGCGGCCAGCATCGCCCTGCTCACCATCTACGATATGTGCAAGGCGGTGGATCGGGGCATATCCGTCGACATGCTGCGACTCGAGGAGAAAAGCGGCGGAAAATCAGGACGCTGGAAAGCGTCATCGGCCCTGAAGTAACGTCCCTCACTCGCGCATGACAGCAATTCATAAACTCTGCCGATGGCCGGATCGACTGGTCATATGGGATAATTAATTGATGGACAACCCCTATCGTGTTGGCTAGGATAAAAACTTAAGCGTCGGCTAATATTCATGGACCGACGCACCCGCATGCGCCGATGGCGGCAACGTCCGCAACGATGAACGCAGCACGGGAATTCACGAAAAACAGGAGGAAATCGTCATGAAACAGCTACGCCGTGGTTTTCTGAAACTGGCGGGGGAAACCGGTGCGATTGTCACGCTCGCCGCCACCGGCCTGCTCAAGCCGCTTTCCGCATGGGCAAATCCCTGGAACAAAAACGCCTTTGAATCCAAGGCCGCCGCCGATGCCATCAAGAATCTGGGGGCAGGCAACCTGATCGACAGCAAGGACATCACGATCACCGCGCCGGATATCGCGGAAAACGGCGCCATCGTTCCGGTCGCGGTGACCAGCCGCATCCCGAACACCCAGAGCATCGCCATCATCGCGGAAAAAAATCCTTTCCCGCTGGCCGCCAGCGTCGATTTCTCCGGCGGCGGCGAGGGTTACGTATCGACACGCCTGAAAATGGGGCAGACCTCCGACGTGCGCGCGGTCGTCAAGGCCGACGGCAAGTTCTATACCGCCGTCAAGGAAGTCAAAGTCACCGTCGGCGGCTGCGGCTGACGCATCCCGACCCAACGCCAAACAGAGGAGACGGCAATGGCTGACCCCATGAAAATACGCGCCACACTGCAGGGCGACACTGCGGACGTGCGCATCCTGATGCGGCACCCGATGGAGACCGGCACGCGCAAGACGGCATCCGGCGTCGTGCCCCTGCATTTCATCCAGAGCGTCATCGTGCAGCACAACGGCAAGACCGTGCTGGATGCGCAGTGGAGCCAGGCCATTTCCCGGGATCCTTTCCTGGGACTGCGCGTGAAAGGCGCCAAGGCGGGCGACAAGATCACCGTCACCTGGACTGACAACAAGGGCGACAAACGCACTGACGAAGTGGCGGTCTCGGCCGGCTCCTGACAAACCGGACGTCCCGCAATACCAGAATACGAATAAAAGGAGGAGATCATGGTGAATGTGCGCGGAATCCGCATGGCCGCATGCGCCTCGCTGTGCTTCGCGCTGACGCTGCCGGCGTCGGCCCTGGCACAGGGGGATCTGTCGGTCGGGCGCAAGATGCTGGTCGAGGACAATCCCGGAGAGCTGTGGGTGGACCAGGGCAAGATCCTGTTCCATCAGAAACGCGGCCCGAAGAACGCATCGCTCGAACAATGCGACTTCGGCCTCGGGCCCGGCAGGCTGGAAGGCGCCGCCGCCCGCCTGCCAAGATATTTTCCGGATACCGATCGCGTCGAAGACCTGGAAAGCCGCCTGCTGACCTGCATGACGCGATTGCAGGGATTCGACCGCAACGGGCTGATCAAGCAGGCCATCAGCAGCCCGGCCAGCAAGGGTTCCGACATCGAGGCGCTGGCGCTCTACATCACGTCCCGCTCGAACGGCATGAAGGTCAACGTCTCGCTCAGCCACCAGAAAGAGTACGACATGTACAAGGCGGGCGAGTACCTGTTCTTCCGGCGCAGCGGGCAGACCGACTTCGGCTGCGTGCAATGCCACGGCGAGCCGGACAAGCGCATCCGCCTGCAGGACCTGATCCACATGACCAGCAAGGCCGGCGCGCAGGAAGTCTCGTCGACCTGGCCCGCCTACCGCGGTTCCCACTTCGTCGTGCGCACCATGCAATGGCGGCTGAACGACTGCGTATGGCAGATGCGGCTTCCGGACCTCAAGTATGCGACGGACTACTCGATCGCGCTGACCACTTACCTCAACCGCCAGGGCAACGACGCCGTAATCCAGGTGCCCGGCTTCAAACGCTGACAAGGGGGAGGACACATGAAAAAGACCACCATGTTCAAGTGGACTGCCCTTGCCGCGGCCGGCGCCATGGCTGCGGGTTGCGCCAGCTACCCGGACGAGGCCACGACCCGCCAGATGGCGGAAAAAATGGTTTACGACGCTTTCGCCTTCTCGCCGGCGCACAAGGGCCGGCTCGACCAGGATCGGTCGCAGCAGATCTGCAGCAAGATCGGCGACGCCAAGCTGACACAGGCCGAGGCGGCGGAAATCGTCAAGCTCGCGCGCGCATCGATCCAGTATCCGGCTTCCGGAAAGCTGTACGGCGACTGGAAGATGGGTGACCGCCTGGCGCATAACGGCGCGGGCGACCGCATCCGCAACGGCAAGCTGGAGAACCGCAAGGAGAACGGCGGCCTGTGCCAGAACTGCCACGCGCTGGCGCCCGAGGAAATCAACGTCGGCAACGTCGGCCCGGCGCTGACCGGCTACGGCAAGCAGCGCGGCAACTCGGAAGCCGTCGTGAAATACACCTACGAGAAAATCTACAACGCTTGGACCTATTTCCCCTGCTCCAACATGCCGCGGCTAGGCGCAACGAAACACCTGACGCCGGAGCAGATCACGCACATGGTGGCTTACCTGCTCGATCCGCAGTCCCCGATCAACAAGTAATCCCCGGTTTCGCGACACGCAACAGAGGCTTGGGCAACCAAGCCTCTTTTTTTCGGAGCCTCCGCCATGCATCTCTCCCGCCGCGAATTCATGCAGATCATGGCAGTAGCCGCCGCCCAGGGCCTGCCGCTGACCGCCGGTCCCGCGTTTGCCGCTGCCGGCAGCGGCGCGCTCTACGATCTGGGCAAATCCCCGGCCAATGTCACGCTGATGCACATCACGGATTGCCATGCGCAGTTGCTGCCGGTCCATTTCCGCGAACCCGACGTCAACATCGGCGTCGGCGACGCCCGGGGCCGCCCCCCCCACCTCGTCGGCGAAGCCCTGCTGAAACATTACGGCCTCAAGCCCGGCACCCGAGAAGCCCACGCCTATACCCACCTCGACTACGTCGAAGCGGCGCGCAGCCACGGCAAGGTCGGCGGATTCGCCCATCTGGCCGCGCTGGTGAAACAGATCCGCGCCCAGCGTCCCGGCGCCCTGCTCCTCGACGGCGGCGACACCTGGCAAGGCTCCGCCACGGCGCTGTGGAGCAAGGGGCAGGACATGGTCGATGCCACAAAGCTGCTGGGCGTGGACATCATGACCGGACACTGGGAATTCACCTACGGCGCGAAGCGCGTGGAGGAAGTGGTCAACAAGGATTTCAAGGGCCGCATCGAATTCCTTGCCCAGAACATCCGCACCGCGGATTTCGACGACCCCGTATTCCGGGCATACACATTGCGCGAGATCAACGGGGCACCGGTGGCCATCATCGGCCAGGCTTTCCCCTACACGCCGATCGCCAACCCGCGCCACCTGGTGGCCGACTGGACCTTCGGCATCCAGGAGGAGCGCCTGCAGCTCATCGTCGACGAAGCGCGAAAGAAAGGCGCGCAGGCAGTGGTGCTGCTGTCGCACAACGGCATGGACACCGACATCAAGCTGGCGTCGCGGGTCTCCGGCATCGACGCCATCCTCGGCGGACACACCCATGACGCGGTGCCGCAGCCGGTTCCGGTGAAGAACCGCGGCGGCACGACGCTGGTCACCAACGCCGGTTCCAACGGCAAATTCCTCGGCGTGCTCGAACTCGACGTGCGTGGCGGCGGCGTCAAATCCTCGCGTTACCGCCTGCTGCCGGTCTTTGCGAACCTGCTCCCCGCAGACGTCGAAATGACCAAACTCATCCGCAAGCACCGCGCGCCCCACGAGGCCAAGCTCGGCAAAAAACTGGCCGTCAGCGAAGGCCTGCTGTACCGCCGCGGCAACTTCAACGGCAGCTTCGACCAGCTGATCCTGGACGCGCTGCTGGCCGAGAAGGATACGGAGATCGCCTTCTCGCCGGGTTTCCGCTGGGGCACCTCGATCCTGCCCGGCGAGCCGATCACGACCGAGGACGTCATGAGCATGACGGCGATCACCTACCCGTACGTGACCACCAGCAACATCACCGGCGGGAACCTGAAAAACCTGCTGGAAGACATCTGCGACAACCTGTTCAACCCCGATCCGTACTACCAGCAGGGCGGTGACATGGTGCGCGTCGGCGGCCTGCAGTACGCCTGCGATCCGACGCAGAAAATCGGCAGCCGCATCAGCGACATGCGGCTGAACGGCAAGGCCATCGAGGCCGGCAAAAGCTACAAGCTCGCGAGCTGGGCGCCGGTCGCCGAAGGCGCTTCCGGGGAACCGGTCTGGGACGTTGTGACCCGTTACCTGCGCAGCCGGAAGGTGATCAAGCCGCCGGTGCTGAACCGGCCGCGGGTCATCGGGGTGGAGGGGAATCCGGGCATGGCGGTCTGAACCGGGCTGAATCGCAGCTCACTCGATCCGGCCCTGCGTCCAGAAGCGCGGCATCAGATTCGGCAGGGCCGGATTTTCCGGCGGATAGGCTTTCAGGTAAGCCTGCTCGCGCTCGGCGAGACGGCCGATTTCCGGTGCAACACCCCAAGTCACCAAGGCAGCAGCGGTAACCGTAACAAGCGCCATCACCGCACGGCCAATGACACCACCATGCGCGATACGTCGGCGCTCTTCGAAATACAAACCCATGGCCCATCCGCAGAGCAAAGCCAGCAGGGTCTGGCTGACCGGCATCACCAGGATGCCATCGACCATCGACTGCGCCGCGGCGCCGGCCAGCCCGGCCAGCAATGCGACCTGCACCGGCACCCGGGTGCCACCGTCTGCCCGCGCCACCCGCCGCACATGCCTAGCGAAGGCCAGCCCGGCCATGACACAGAGTCCGGTCAGCAGCAGCGCGGCGGGCATGCCCCATTCCGCCATCCACTGCAGCACGGCATTGTGCGGATGCGCCGCAACACGGGCGCCGGCGTGCGCGTAGTGCATCGGGCCGATTCCCAGCCATGGCTGCTGCCATGAGAATTGCAGCGCCTCGGACCACAACACCTCACGCAAGGACAGGGACATGATCTCGCCGGTGCGGTGCAGGTATGCCGCAGGCTGTGCTTCCGGATGGAAAACCAGCCACTGGGGCAACAGCCAGATGAACAACCCATAACAAAATCCCCCGCAGCACAAGGCAAAAAGCTGCCACCGTGCCCAATATCGCCCTGCGCGCCCGGCAAGCAGCAGCACGGCAATCGCTCCAACCAGCAGCGCCACCCAGGCGCCGCGCGAACCGGAGCCGATCAGCAGCACCCACCATGCAACCGGCACGCTCCATAACAACATGCGCCGCGCCGGGGTCGTACCCCACCACATTGCGGGCAACAGCAGAAACGGTAGCAGTATGGTCTGCAGATAGCCAAAAAAGCGGACATTGGAGAATCCATGGTACAGCTCCAGTGTATTGAATCCCTGTTTATAGTCTGGCCCTGCCAGAAGCATGGTCAAATAAATAACTGCGCTGGATACCGCGTAGGCCGTCGCCGTCGCAAAAAACAACACTACCAACCAGCCATCCAGTTTTTCACCATGCAACCGACGCTGGGCCGCCACGGCAAAAACCACCACCAGCAACAGCCACTGCAGTCCCCATTCCAGCAATGCCCAGCGCGGCAGCGCAGCCAGTATGCTTGATACCAACCCCATCAGAAATGCCGCCGACCAGGCATACCTCTTCCATGGTTCGAGGCATGACCAGACATCGGCAGTACCGCGCCAGTATGCCGGCCACAGCATCAAGCCCAGCAGCATGGCAAGCAGTGCCAGTTGTCCGAACCGCTGGCCGTCATGCCACTGCAGCCGGGGAACCAGGTCCACATTGGCCGCAAAAAAAACGTAAGCGGCGAGGAGCAGTACGATCCACGGTACGTTGCGCCATGCAATTGAGGAGGCCGACCGATTTACTGGACTATTCATCCGTTCTCAATAAAATCCGCGCATACCACGAGTATTACAATCGGCTCCTCGCATAATGCAAGCAAGGTCTCAAAAAAGAAGTTCCGGAACAGCCACGCCCGGGCGCCCTGTACAAAAAAAAACCCGGTCGCCCGGGTTTTTTCAGAGCCAGTGTATATCAGGTGCCCACGCCGGTCTTGGATTTGTTGCAACCGCCACCGTTGGTGTAGCTCCAAGCCACGGCAGACCCAGTCAGGTTCGGAGCGATCAGCACGGTGCAGTTGCCAACGCCCGATGTGCCGGTGATCAGGATGCCGTTCGCGTCGTACGACAGCGCAGAGATATTGGCAGAAGCAGCCGGCAGAGTCAGCGCACCGGTGGCGCTACGCACTTCGTCCGTCGTATCGCAATCGTCCGGGTTGCCCGCATTGTTCTGCAGACATTCGGCGATCGCCGTCTTGAAGGCCTGGACGCGGGACAGGTTGTCCTGCCACTTGGCGCGGGTGATGTAATCCTGGTACTGCGGAATCGCAATCGCCGCCAGAATGCCGATGATCGCCACGACAATCATCAGTTCGATCAGCGTAAAGCCTTTTTGCAGGTTTTTCATGTGATGCTCCCAAAAAGTTGAACAACGGTAATGCCGGGCCAAGCCCGCCAGCGTCTTAAAGCAAATCCTGTACCATATGCTTCAGGAGTATCGGCAATACCTACTTTATCATTATAAATATATGATTTTATTGATATTTTTATTGTATCTGCAGAATCATTCAGAAAATCCTGTGATCTCTATCACGGATGGCTCCGCTATTCAGAGCCCTGCAGATTCCATATGTCAGCCGCATCTTTTGCCACAAGCTCCATATCGTCACAAACTGACAAAATTTGTTAAACTCGGTTAGCAATCTTGGCCTGCAAGCAATCACTGATTTCGGCAATGACCGGTTGCCATGTGCCACGCTCAGATTGCCGAAATAGGCGCACCGAGGGATACCAAGGCATGGTGTCGCGTTCCAGACCATAACGCCATTCCGGGATCCGCGGTGTCATCACCCATGCCGGCCGGCCCAGCGCTCCGGCCAAGTGGACCACCGACGTGCACACGGAAATCACCAGATCCAGCGCGCTGACCAGCGCTGCCGTTTCGTCATAGTCGCCGTCAATGGCCTCAGGCCAGTCCGTGATGGCAATTTTTTGCGCGGCAGCAAACTCCGCGATTTCGGTGTCCCGATCTCCGTACTGCAGATTGATCCAGTGCACACCCGGCACGGACAGCAACGGCAATAGCTGCGCCAGATCCAGCGAACGGCGTGCCCGCCGGGTAATCGCAACGCCACCGCGCCAAGAAAGGCCAACCTTGAGGCCCGGCCCCAAAGCAGCAAGCTGCTGCTTCCAGTACTGCACACGGGTGGGATCCGCCTTCAGATAGCCGCCGTGCACGGGAAAATCCTGCAGCCCGTTGCGGAAATGACGCGGCAGGCTGCCGGCGTAGCTGTAAACGTCCACCGGCACCCCGGGATCCGTGCGCTCCCGGGTCTGCATGTCCTGCAGGGGATGGAAGCGCGCCTCCGGAAACGAGCGGGTGAATAGGCGCTCCAGGCGCGGCTCGCATTCGATATGGCATTGCGCCGATTGCCGCAGCAGATCCGGATAGCAGGACGCGTACATGATCTCGTCGCCCAGCCCCTGCTCGCGCATGACCAGAATGGTCCGACCCTGCAGGGCCCTGCCGTTCCAGCACGGTTCGCAGGATCGCCATGCCCTGAACCGGTTGATGTTCAGGCGCTGCTCGAAATCCTCCCAGCCCTCACGAAAGCGCCAGCGCATCAGGTTGACCAAGCCAATGTTGTAGCGTGCCGAAACGGAGCCGGGCTCGAGTTTCAGAGCACGGCGATGCGCCGCCAGCGCCTCCTCGGGCCGGCCCAGTTCGAACAGCGCGTTGCCGAGAGCTGCATAGGGCGCCGAGCTGTTACTGCGCAGGCGCAAGGCCTTCCTCGCCGTCACCTCGGCAGCCTCGAGATCGTCCACGCCGTACTGCGCCAGCGCGAGACAACACAGCGTCTGGATATTCTCGCCATTCTCCGCAACAGCCCTTTGGGCAAGCGGCAGCATCTCGCGATGCCGGCCGACACGGTCCAGTCCGGAACACAGCCGCAGCAACAGATCCTGACGTTCCGGCGCAAATTCCAGCGCCGCAAACAATTCTGCCAGCGCCTCGCGGTCGTGCCCCGTCGCCTGCAGCACGTCCGCCAGCACTTCCCGAAATCGGGCCTCGGCCGGATACGCGGCCACCGCGTCACGGGCATGCTTTTCAGCCGCCTCGTGATCACCGGCTTCGAAGCGGATCGTCGCCAGATCCCCATAAGCGTCGGCGAGTTCGGGATCGATTTCCAGGGCAGTTCGCAACTGGTGCTCGGCCTCAGCATGGCGCTTCAGCGCCATCAGCGCGCGGGCACACAGGTGACGGGCCTGTGCGCTATCCGGCTGCCCGGCAATGACCGCCTCGCAGGCCCGGACCGCATCCTCGTACCGCCCCACGTTGAATGCCTCGATCGCCGGCCCGAGGCTGGACACCGCCTCCTGTTCACGCGCTGCGCGTGCCGCAGCAGCTGGTGCCTGCCAAAGGCCGATCAGCAGATTCTTCAACATGCGCATCGGAATGGTCCTGGATTTCTAGTCTTGAACGGAGATCCTGCAAGCCCCCTGACATCCCAGGGACTACACCTACAGAAACAGGCTTGGTATTCTTGCATTCTACACAAGCGGTCTTCTATCCCGCGCAAAGGAAGGTGTCATGGGTCTTTTCGGATCGGTTTCTGGGAAACAGGTGGATGAGTTCGCACGCGGACTCGTCGACAAGGTCATGGCGTTGCGCCCGCCCAAAGGCAAAGCGATGCCCGGCAATCCCGGGGTTTCCCTGAAAACACTAGAACCCAAAGTCGACGCCCTGTTCGAAACCGCGACCGCCTTTCGCAGGGAACACAAGCTGGGTCTCTACAAGAAAGCCCGCCTGGCCAATACTTTCCGCTGGGAAATGAAGGAAAGCGGCTACGACGACGCCTTCATCGAGATGATCACCGAAAAACTGGTCGTTGCGGTGTCGAAAAAGGACTGACCGGCTACCGCGCCGGCGGCGGCCGGTAGCCCGGGATCCGCGACACGTCCACGGCGTCGATCTGCTCGGGATCGAGAAACTCGGCGGCGTATTTTTCGTAGACCTTTTCCCACATGAAGACGTCGAACAGGTCCGGGTCGACGTGGCCGTTCAGCTTGAACTTGCCGAGGATGGTCAGCGACTCCGTCAGCGTTTTTCCCTTCTTGTAGGGCCGGTCTTTCGCCGTCAGCGCCTCGAAAATGTCGGCGATGCCCATGCAGCGCGCCTGCACCGACATCTGCTCCCGGGTCAGTCCGCGGGGATAACCCTGGCCATCCATGCGTTCGTGGTGGCCGCCGGCATACTCCGGTACGTTCCGCAGGTGCCGCGGCCACGGAAGCGATTCGAGCATCCGGATCGTGACTTCGATATGGTGGTTGATGATCTGGCGCTCCGCTCCGGTAAGCGTCCCAGCGCGGATGGTCAGGTTCTCGATCTCGTCCCCGGTCAGGAACGGCCCCGGACTGCCGTCGGGCCGCCGCCAGGAATAACGTTCCGCAATCTCCCCGATCCGCGCGACGTCGGCGTCGGTCATCGCCTCACCGCCGATGTTGGCCTGGCGCAGGAACTCGCGGTCCTCGTCGATGGCCTTGAGCCGCGCGGCCATCTGCCCGGCCGTGGCCTCCCCCCTCAACTGCGCCAGTTCGGCATCACGCCGCACCACCTCGAACCGGGTATCGATCAACCCGATCCGGTCATAGATGGTCTGCAGCTTGGTCGCCTTGTCGACCACGTGCACCGGCGTCGTCACCTTGCCGCAATCGTGCAGCAGGCCGGCGATCTTGAGTTCGTAACGGTCGCGCTCGCTCATCGAGAAATCGCGCAGCGGCCCCACCCTGCAGTTGTTGACCGCCTCCGCCAGCAGCATGGTCAGCGTTGGCACGCGCTCGCAGTGCCCGCCGGTGTACGGCGACTTGTCGTCGATCGCTGCGTTGATCATCTGGATGAACGACTCGAACAGGCTTTCCAGGTGGTTGATCAGCAGCCGGTTGGTCAGCGCGATCGCCGCCTGCGAGGCCAGCGACTCGGCGAGTTTCTGGTCGTCGTCCGAAAACGGCACCACCTCCCCGGTCGGACGGCGCTTGGCGTTGATCAACTGCAGGACGCCGATGATCTCGTCCTCGTGGTTTTTCATCGGCACCGTCAGGAACGAGGTCGAGCGGTAGCCGGTTTTCTTGTCGAAGTTCTTGGTCCCCGAGAAATCGAAGCCGGCCTCGGTGTAGGCATCGGCGATGTTCACCGAGCAGTCGTGGTGCACCGCGTAGGCGGCGACCATGCTGTGGATCGCCTTGCCTGCCTTGTCGAACAGGTTCACCGGGTAAAACGGGATGTTTTCCCCGCTGGTGCCGCCCATCGCGATGCCCAGCGTATCGTTGCGCATGATCTCGAAGCGCAGGGCCTGCTGGTCTTCCGTCATCCGGTACAGCGTGCCGCCGTCGGCATTGGTGATGTTCTTGGCCGCCACCAGGATCGCCTCCAGCAGGCGGTTGATGTCGCGCTCCTTGGACAGCGCGGCGCCGATGCGCAGCAGTTCGGACAGCCGGTGCGACAGGTCGCCGTGGGCCGGCGGGGCTTGGACGGAATTCATGACCGCGGCGACTGCGGATTTACTTGATGCAGACCGCGCGCACCTGCTTCATGTCGGTGATGCCCATCAGCACCTTCTCGATGCCGTCCTGCTTCAGGGTGCGCATGCCGTCTTCCAGCGCGGTGGCCACCATTTCCGCGACCCGCGCGTGCTCCTGGATGTTTTTCTTCAGCGGATCGGTGCCGACCAGCAGTTCGTGCAGGCCGACGCGCCCCTTGTAGCCGCTGCCGCCACAGACCTCGCAGCCCACCGGATCGTGGATCACCAGCTTGCCGTTTTCGTTGCCGTACTCCTTGACCCAGTCTTCCAGCACCTTCTCCTCCGCGGCCTTCGGATCCTTCTTCCAGGTCGTCGTGTTCTTCAGCTCCAGCGAGAACTCGGTGATCAGCCCCTGGATTTCCTCCGGCGTCGCCTCGTGCGGCTTCTTGCACTTGCCGCACAGCCGCTTGGCCAGGCGCTGGGCCAGGATGCCGAGCAGCGCATCGGCGAAGTTGAAGGGGTCCATGCCCATGTCGAGCAGGCGGATGATCGACTCCGGCGCGCTGTTGGTGTGCAGGGTGGCGAATACCAGGTGGCCCGTCAGCGAGGCTTCGATGCCGGTGCCGGTGGTTTCCTTGTCGCGCATCTCGCCGACCATGATGATGTCCGGGTCGGCGCGCAGGAAGGCTTTCATCGCCACCGCAAAGGTCATGCCGGCCTTCGGATTCATCTGCACCTGACGCAGGCCTTTCTGCGTGATCTCGACCGGGTCTTCCGCGGTCCAGATCTTGGTGTCCGGCGTGTTCAGGTAGCCGAGGACCGAATGCAGCGTCGTGGTTTTACCGGAACCGGTCGGACCGCAGACGAAAAACAGGCCGTAGGGTTTCGAAACCACTTCCTTCAGCGTTTCGAGATTGCGCTTGGTCAGCCCCAGCTTGTCCAGCGGAATCGGCTCGCCGGCGGCGAGAATCCGCATGACGATGTCTTCGACGCCGCCCGCCGAAGGGATGGTCGCCACCCGCAGCTCGATGTCGAGCGGGCCGAACTTCTTGAACTTGATCTTGCCGTCCTGCGGCCGCCGGCGCTCGGAAATGTCGAGGTCGCACATGATCTTCAGGCGAGCGGCGAGCGCGCTGCGGTAACTCGCCGGCACCTGGATGTATGGCTGCAGGGAACCGTCGCGGCGGAAGCGGATTTCGGTTTTCGACTTGCCGGGATAGGGTTCGATGTGAATGTCGGATGCCCCCATCTGGTAGGCATCGATGATGATCTTGTTGACAAGCTTGACCAGTTCGTTGTCGGCCGCGGCGGAGGCCACATCATCGCCGCCACCCTCGCCCTCGGTTTCATCGTCGAGCGTGCCGAGCATGTCCTCGATGTTGCCGGAATCCTCCAGTCCGCTGCTGGCACCGAACATCTGGTCCAGCGTGCTGACGAACTCGCTGTTGGTCGTCACCCGGAAGACGATCTTGCTCTTCGGAAACACATTATTGACCATGCGCGACGCCTTGACCCGCTCGGGGTCGGTGGTCATCACGACAATGCCGTCCTTGGTGTCGTCCAGCGGCACCCACTGGTTGGTCTGGCAGAACTCGCGGTTCATGTTCTTCATCAGGTCCGGCGGCTTGATGCGGTCCTGCTTGAAGGGCTCGTAAGGCACGCCGAAATAACTGCCCAGGGCTTCGCCCAGGGCCGGCAGCTTGACCTGGAACTCGCCGGTCAGCACCGCCTCGACATCGAGGTTCTTGCGCCGCGCCGAACGCTGCGCGAGCTCCAGCTCCTCGCCGGAGATGACCGCGTTGGTGACCAGCCCGTCGTACTTGCTGCGCACCTGCATCATCGGACCCTGGCGCTGGCGGAAGGCGATCGCCAGCGTCTCGGTCAGCGACTGCACCCCCTCCTCCATCATCGGCGGGAACGGCGTGCCGGACTTGTTGTTGATGATCTGCACGACGCCGATGAGATCCCTGGACTTCGCCTCGATCACCGGAGCCACCAGCATCTGCTTGGTGCGATACCCGGTTTTGGCATCGACGGCCTTCAGGAAGTTGAGCTGGCCGCTGTGGGATTTGAGTTCGGCGTCGTCATAGACGTCGCGGATGTTGACGATGCGCTTGCTCGCCGCGACATAACCGGCCACGGACTGCTCGTTGATCGGCAGCTTGATGTCCTTGAAGGAATTCAGCCCGGTCTTGACCTTGGAAATGATCGAACCCTTGTCCTCGCTCAGCAGGTAGATGGTCAGGCGGTCGGCATTGAACAGGTTGCACAGCTCCTGCGACAATTCGAGGATGATCTCGTCGATGTTCTTGGTCGCGTGGATCTTGTTGGTGACGGTCTGCAGTTTCTGCTGGAAATTCAGCTTCTCGGCCAGATTGTCTGCCGCTGCCGCCGCCGGTTTGGGCTGGAGTACTGTGCTCATGGTCACCCCTCTTTTTCTTTCCGCTGCTCTTTCCGCTGCTTCCCGTGCCGCCGCCGGATCCGTAAATCCCGCGCCGGACAACTCAGAATCCGAATAACCGGCCCTGACCGGACCTTTTCACGCGGCGCGGCCCATCGGGGCCGCGCACATGGCCCCCATGACGGGTTCCGTTTGCCGCAGTTCGCAGTGTGTCACACAAACGGCTAATCCAGCCGCAGAACGGCCGGTTGCTCCGCCGCAGGAACCGGATACCGCTGTCCGGAGACTACCGCAAGTTCGCGCTCTGCGGCAGACATGGTTGCTCCGGAATTCTGGTATCATAAATCATTGATTTTATTGATATTTTATACTGTGGCCATTCTGCTGCCGCTCAGGGCGGACAGCCCCCGTCATTTGGTGTCGAATTTGTGGACACCGTTCCACTCCGGTCCCGGCGGATGGGCGCGATAGTCGGCGACGCGCTCGAGGAAGACGTCGTAGAGATAGGCTTTCTCCGCCACCTTCCTGAGATTGATCAGCTGCAGCTCCGCCTTGTCCCAGTCCTGCGCCCGGTAGAAGCGCAGCGCCTGGTTCCAGAGCTTGATTTCGTCCAGGCGCTTCTGCTCGACTTCGCCCTCCAGTCCCAGCGGCTCGTAGATCGCCACCGGCTCGTCCTTGCCCTTGACCTGGACGAGGTCGATCTCGCGCACGACGATGCCGGTGATGCGCGCCTTGGTCGCCTCGCCGATGATGATGTCGGCGCCGTACTGCTTGGTGATGCCCTCGAGCCGGGAACCGAGATTCACCGCATCGCCCATCACGGTGTACGCCTTGCGGATCTGCGATCCCATGTCGCCGACGCGCATCACGCCCGAATTGACGCCGATGCCGATCGCGAAGGGCGGCCAGCCTTTGGCATGGAATTTTTCGTTGAGCACCTTCGCCTGCTTCATCATGTTCAGCGCCGCCAGCACGGCATTCTGCGCATGGTCGGGATCGGCCACCGGCGCGCCCCAGAAGGCCATCACCGCGTCGCCGATGTATTTGTCGAGCGTGCCGCGGTGGCCCTCGCGGATCACCAGGCTCATCGTGGTCAGGTAATCGTTGATGTAGACCGACAGGTCCTCCGGGGTCAGGCTTTCGGAAATCGTCGTGAAACCGCGCACGTCGGAAAACAGCACGGAGAGTTCTTCCGCGCGCGGCGCCATGTTGAACTGTTCCGGGTTGCGCGCCATTTCCTCGACCAGCTCCGGCGGCACGTACTGCCCGAACAGCCCCGTGATCAGCCGCGTGCCCCGGGCTTCGACCAGGAAACCGTAAGCCATGTTGAAGGTGAACAGCACCAGGATCAGCAGGATGCCCGACGCCAGCGGCAGCACCAGATTCCCCGAATGGAACACCACCAGGTTGGTCCCGACCACCAACAGCAGCGACAACGCCGTCACCAGCATCGACTTGAACGGCGTCAGCATCGGCAGCAGCAGGGCCAGCATCGCCCCGGACAGCAGCAACAGGGCGAACTCGGCGCCGACCACGTACGGCGGACGCTGCTTGATGTTGCCGTCGAGAATGCCGCCGATCAGGTTGGCGTGGATTTCCACCCCCGGAAACACCGGATCCACCGGCGTCGCGCGCAGGTCGAGTAGGCCCGGCGCCGTGGTGCCGACCAGCGCGATCTTGCCCTTCAGTTCGTCGACGGGCACCCGCTCGTTGAGGACATCGACCAGCGAGTAATACCGGTAACTGCCCTTGCCGCCGCGGTACGGCACCAGCGCCGCCGCCTGGAAATCGACCGGAATCTCGAAAGGCCCCGCCTTGACCCATTCCAGTCCGCTGTAACCGGCGGAACCGTCTTCGCCGACCACCGGCACCACCGGCGGCTGTCCGGTGACGGCGCGCACCATGGCGAGCGACAGGGGCTCGTAATAGGCGCCGGCATGTTCGACCAGAATGGGCACGCGCCGGGTGATGCCGTCCTGGTCCGGCAGCGGGTTGATGTGGCCCGCGCTGCTTGCGGCGCGCTGCAGGCGGTCGAGGTTGGCGGTATAGCCGGTCCAGGAAGTGACGCCGACCCTGCGGTCGCCGAAAGCGCCCGCGGGCAGCACCGGCGGCGGCAACATGCCCTTCCTGCTGGCATTGGCCGGATCGTCGCTGAGGAACACATGCCCCAGGACCACGGCCCGCCCCTTCATCTTGCGGGCGAAAATGTCGTCGTACTCGAGCTGCGGCCGCACCTGGTCGAGCACCGACTGGAATTGCGGCACCCCCTTCAGCTCGCGCTGGCCGAGACGTTCGAGGACGCGGATGCCCGAGGACTCGTCGCGCTCCGCAAACACCACGTCGAAACCGACCACGGCAATGCCGTACTTGTCGAACAGCCTGTCGAGCAGCAGCGCCAGCCGGTCGCGCGGCCACGGCCAGCGGCCCTCGCCGCCCTGTTCCTTCTCCTGCAGGCTCTTTTCGTCGATGTCGAGAATCACCACCCGCGGATCCACGGTGTTCGGCATCGTCAGCCGCAGCCGGGTGTCGTAGACGATGGATTCGAGATTGTCGAGGAAAGGCACGCGCAGCAGATGCACGGCATGCGCGAGAAACGCGACGACGATCGCCATGCCGACCACAATGCGCGTCAGATTTTTTCTCACCCTGTCGTCCTAATGCAGCCCTGTTTTTGCAGGGGCGATGCCGTGCGCGAAAATCCGCGGGCCTGCTGGCCGGCCGCAGCGCGCCCCGCCGGCGGCGCCGCGGGCATGCGGGCGCTTATTTTTTTACGAAAAATTCCATCTTCACGCCCGCAAGCTCGATGACGTCGTGATCCTGCAGGGGCTGGGCCTGGGCATCGATCATCTTGCCGTTGACGACCGGAAACTTGGCGCCCTCCACGTGCGTGATGAAATATCCCTGGGGACGGCGGGTGATCACCGCGACCTGGAGGCCGGGCTTGCCCAGCGTGGTCAGGTTTTTCACGAGATCGAGCTCCTTGCCGGCGCTGGGCCCGGTCAGGATCTGCACCGCGGCGAGCGCCTGCTGTGACTGCCCCGCCGCGGCAGGCGCGGCGGCCGGCGGCACGGCGGGCTTCGCCAGGGGAGGAACCGGCCGCGGCGTCGGCGGCGGCGTCGAGGGCTTGGACGGCGGCGCCGGTTCGTTGGCCGGCCTGGCCGCCGCAGGCGCCGGCTTCGGCGGCGCGCGCAGGATCATCGTCTTCTCGAAGTCCTCGCCCGCCGCATGGCCGGCTGCCGGCGCCTCCGCCACGTACTTCAGCTTGTACTTGCCGATCTCGATCACATCGTTGTTCTGCAGGATGTGCTTCTTGATCGGATTGCCGTTCACCAGCGTGCCGTTGGTGGATCCCAGATCCTCGAGGAACGAGTCGTTGAGAATGGTCACGATGCAGGCGTGCTCGCCGCTCACGGCCAGGTTCTCGATCTGGATCTCGTTGGAAGGTTTGCGGCCGATCATGATCCGCTCCTTGTCCAGCGGAACCTCGCGGATCATCGAGCCCTCGAGAGAAAGTATCAACTTCGCCATAGTAGTATCCCCGTTGCTTATCTGAACCAGGACTTCAGCCGGTCAACCAACCCCGCGCGCGCCGGAAAGCCCTTCAGCACGCGCACCAGAATAACCGAAACATTGTCACGACCGCCATTGTCGTTCGCCTGCTGCACCAGCTGCTCGGCCGCCAGCGGCAGATTGGCCTGCAGCGAGCCCAGCGTCAACTCCATGTCCTCATCGGTCACCATGTCGTTGAGCCCGTCGGAGCACAGCAGGTAGATGTCGCCCGGCAGCGCCGGATAACTGTGGACTTCGGCTTCGACTTCCGGATCGATGCCGACCGCCCGCGTCACCAGATTCTTGTTCTGCGAATGGCGCGCCTGCTCCCTGGTGATCAGGCCACTGTCGATCTGCTCCTGCAGCAGCGAGTGATCGCGCGTGACCTGTTCCAGCTTGCTGTCGCGAAAGCGGTACAGTCTCGAATCGCCGATGTGCCCCACCACCAGCCTATTGTCGTGCAGCAGCGCGACCACCAGCGTGGTGCCCATGCCCGCATATTGCGCCTGATTCTGCGAGGCCTGGAAGATCGCGTTGTTGGCCCGGACCGCGTGCTCGCCGACCAGCCGCTCGGCGGCCGTGACGTCAAAACCTTCGTTGCGGACGGCAAGCGCCTTCTTCAGCTCGGCGCTGATCATCGCCACCGCGATGCCGCTCGCCACTTCCCCGGCGTTGTACCCGCCCATGCCGTCGGCAAGCACGGCAAGACCGGCGGCCGCGTCCGCGGCGAGGCTGTCCTCGTTGTGCGAGCGCACCATCCCCGGGTGGGTGGCCGTGGCCATTTCGACGATGCCGGAAAGATCGTTCATCGGATCCTCAGGCCGTCGTGGCAGCGGCGGGTTTGGCCGCCAGCGTGCCCAGGCAAAGCCGGATCGCCTTGGCCATCTGCTCGCCGTTCTGGTAACGCTGGTCGGGATCCTTGGCCAGCGCCTTGTTGGTGACCGCCGCCACGCAGGCCGGCAGGGCCGGGTTCAGCGTGCGGATGTCGGCGTGCGGCTCGTTGGCAATCTTGAACATCAGTTGCGCCATCGACTCTCCCTGGAAAGGCAGTTTGCCGCTGAGCATCTGGTAGAGCGTGACCCCCAGCGAGAACAGGTCGGAACGCCCCTCCACCTTCTTGCCGGCCAACTGCTCCGGCGACATGTAGGACGGCGTGCCCAGCACCATGCCCGTCTTGGTCTTGGAGGAGTCGGTGACCCGCGCAATGCCGAAGTCCGTCACTTTCGGGGTGTCGCTTTCCGGCTCGTACATGATGTTCGCGGGCTTGATGTCACGGTGCACGACATTCTGCTGGTGGGCATAACCCAGGGCCTCGGCCACGCGGGCGATAATCGACAGCACCTGCGGGACGGGCAGCAGCGCATCGGGCTTGGTGTACGGCGCGAGATCGCGCCCCTTCAGGAACTCCATGGCGATGTAGGCCAGGTCGTGCTCTTCGCCGGCATCGTAGATGGTGACGATGTTCGGATGGGTCAGGCGGCCCGCCGTTTCCGCCTCACGGAAGAAACGCTCCTTGACCTCGACCAGTTCGTCGCCCTCGAATTCCTGCGACAGCGCCATCGTCTTGATCGCCACCACGCGCCCGATCTTGGGATCCTTGCCGAGGTAGACGACGCCCATCGCCCCCTTGCCGAGTTCCTTCTCCACCTGGTAGCGGCCGAGCATCGGCTTTTCCATGCCGCCGCCTTCGAGCATCACGGTGCCGCCGGGATGCCCCTGCGCCCCGCCGAGAATGACCGTTTCCGACAGCGCCTTGGCGCGCGTCAGCCGCTGCTCCAGATCGCGGAACTTGGGGTTGAACCCGGCCATGTAGCGGAACACCGATTCGGCCTTGTTGAACTGGCGCTTGCGCTCGAAATCCAGCGCCAGGCTGTAGAGGTTTTCCATCACCGGATCATTGAGCGGGCACTGCCGGAACTTGTCCCAGGCCAGATCCAGCTGACCCTGGGCCTGGTAGGCGATGCCCAGCATCCGGTTCGATTCCGCGGATTCGGCATCCGATTTCTCCTTGCCCCGCTCCGTGACCAGGAAACGCTTGGTGGTCAGCGCGGCATAGCCGACGGCGAGCAGCGCCGCCGAGCCCATGAACTGTATCCACATCAACTGCCCCACCATCAGGCCGAAGTGCGCGCCGACCAGCGCGACGCCGATGGCGAGGCTGATCACCGCGGCGACGCCGGCCCTGAGCCGGGGCAGGACGAGGATCAGGTACAGCGCCACGGCGAGGAACACGCTCAGTTGCACCCAGATGCCCCAGGCAGGCGTCACGAAAAAATGCTCGCCGAGGATGCTCGACACCGTGTGCGCCAAGGTCAGCACCGGAGCCATCGCCGGGGACACGGGCGTCACCTGCGCGGAGCCCAGCCCCGCGGCCGTGGGACCGATCAGCACGATCCTGTCGCGGTACTTCGCCACCGGCACCTTGCCGCTGATCACGTCGAAAAACGAATCCACCGGGAAGGCGGGGCGGCCGTCGCGGTCGGCATAGAAAAACGTGTGCATGCGCAGCTCGGGATCGGTGGCAACGCGCAGCCTGCCGAGCTGCAGCGCCTCCCCCCACACCGGCTTGATGTCGGCAACGCCGAGGTTGAGGCTGCGCGCCGCCACCATCACCGACAGCGCCGGAAATACCTGGTCGTAATAGCGCACCAGCAGCGGTTCGGCGCGGACGGCGCCGTCGACATCGATATCCGCGTTCAGGTGGCCGATGCTCGCGACCGCCGGCCCGAGTTCGGCCACCGGATAGAGCGGAAACACGCCCGGCGGCGGCAAGGCCTCCACGCCTTTCGGCCCGGCCATGCCGCTGGCCAGCACATAGGTCGGCAGCGGCTTGTCCGGATTGCCCTGCGGCTCGGCGAGCTGCTGGAACACCATCGGCAGCACCACGTTGCCGGCGGCTTTCATGCTGCCGGCCAGCTTGCGGTCGGTGTTGAGTGCCTGTTCCGCCTCGGTCAGCACCGCGCCGATCCGGGCCAGCCCTTCGGTGGCCGCGACCGCCTTGGGGTCAGCCGCGGTCTGCGCCGACAGTTCATTTTGCAGGTTCAGCAGCTTCTCGACGTACACCAGCCCGGCATCGCGCTGCGGCTCGAAGAAAAACGTGGTGTTGGCGATCACCTTGGCCTGCGCGCCGGCCAGCAGGTCGATCATGCGGGCATGCACGTCCCGCGACCACGGCCAGCGCCCGATGTTGGCGATGCTGGCATCGTCGATGGCGATCACGGCAATGCGATCGGAAGACGTGCGCGTGGCCGCCTGGACACCCAGATCGTAGGCCTTGCGCTCCAGACTCTGAATCAGGTCACCGCGTGCCGCGACCAGCATCACCACGGCAACGACGAGCCCCAGAAACCAATCCGCCTTCCAGAAACCCAGCTTTTTCATCCCTTTTTACCCGTTCCGTGCCGTTTTTATGTTTGTAGAGAATGGCTTAACGACGGTGTTTCACAGATTTTACGATATCCATTCCGGAAAATTGCTTTTTTTTAAGGACTTAGTGCAAAACGTCACGGCTTGAACCGGAGCATCCGACCGTCGGTCATCGGTCGCCGACCGGCGTATCACCGGCCCCGGGAAAAGCGGTGATTTTGCAGCCCTCCCGGCCGAAAAATAAAAATATCAATAAAAACAAATACTTATAAAAAAAGCCACGCGGCTGCGTGGCTTTTTCCCGACCCAGACAATGGACGCTAGTTTCCGAGCAAGGCCCCCTTCGCCAGACCGTTGGCGCGCGCGAAATCGCCGCCCGACAGTTTTTTGCCGTCCTCGCCGCGCGCGCGCAGCACTTCGATGAATCCGCCCTGCGCCGTGATCTTGAAACTGCCTTCGGTCACTTCGGCAATCTCGCCAATCTTGCCGACCACGTCGCCAAACTTGCGGAACAAGTGTTTGCGCGCATCGAAAATCTGCACTTTCTTGCCGTTGAGCGTGGTCCACGCGCCCGGGGCGGGATTGGTGCCCCGGATCAGGTTGTAAACAAAATCGACGTGGTTGGCCCACTGGATGTGCGCTTCGCCGGCGCGGCACCAGCCTTCGTAGCTCGCCTGCGACTCGTCCTGCACCGTCTCGCTGTGCTTGCCGGCATACACCAGGTCGGCGGCCTCCAGCATCGCCTTCACGCCCATCGGGAACAGCTTGTTGAAATAGACTTCGCCGATGGTTTCGTCGGGGCCGATGTCGCAGGTTTTCTGCAGGATGACCGGACCTTCGTCGAGCCCTTCGTTCGGGCGGAAAATGGTCAGGCCGGTCCGGGTGTCGCCGCGGATGATCGGCCAGTTGATCGATGAAGGACCGCGGTATTTCGGCAGCAGCGACGGGTGATACTGGATCGTGCCCAGCCTGGGCAGGTGCACGAAGCTGTCCGGCGCGAACTGCAGGACATAGGCCATCACGCCGATGTCGACATTCAGCGCCTTCAGCGCGTCATGCGCCTCGGGCACGCGCAGTGAGGGAAACTGGAACACCTTCAGGCCGCGCTCTTCCGCCGCCGTGCGCAGCGGATCGGGTTTCGCGCCCGGCTTCTCCGGCGCGCAGAACACGCCCGCCACTTCGTCCTTGCGCTCGAGAAAAGCCTCGAGCACCGATTTGCCGAAATCCTGCTGTCCGATAATCGCGATTTTCATGTGCGTCCTCTGCCGGAATTATTTCTTTTTCGGCGGCGCGCTGAATGCGCCGGCGGTTTTCAGTTTCTCGATCTGCCCGGCGTCATAGCCCAGCACTTCCTTCAGCACCTCGTCGGTGTGCTCGCCCAGCAGCGGCGAACGCCTGATCACGGCCGGCGAGGCCGACAGCTTGATCGGCATCCCGACGTTGTACCACTTGCCGCGCTGCGGATGGTCGATCTCGACGTACATGTCGCGGCCACGCACGTGCTCGTCGTTGGCCAGATCCTCGGTCGACATGATCGGGCCGCAGGGCACGTTGAGCGGATTGAGGATTTCCATGAACTCGCGCTTGGTGTGGTTCGACGCGAACTTCGTGATCAGCGCCCACATCTCGTTCTGGTTCTTGCGGCGCTCGCCGATGGTGGCGAACTTCGGGTCGGTGGCCAGGCCGGGCTGGCCGAGGTCGGGGCCGATGCGCTTGCCCAGCGCGTCCCAGACCGCTTCCTGCACGACGATGTAGAGCCAGTCGTTGGGGCCGCCCGGCTTGCACTGGATCGCGTTGCCGAGCTGGCCGCCGCCGGAATCGTTGCCGGCGCGCGGGGTCGCCCCCATGCCCTGGTGCGTGGGCACCGAGTACTCGGACAGGCCGCCGCGGGTCAGGCGCTGGTGGTCGCGGAACTTCACGCGGCAGAGGTTCATCACGCCGTCCATCATCGCCACCTCGACGTACTGGCCCTCGCCGGTGCGGTTGGCCTGGTGCAGCGCCGCCAGCAGGCCGATCGCCAGATGCAGGCCGGTGCCGGAGTCGCCGATCTGCGCGCCGGTGACGAAGGGCGGGCCGTCGGGCACGCCGGTGGTGCTCATCGCGCCGCCCATCGCCTGCGCGACGTTTTCATAGGCCTTGAAGTCGGCATAGGGGCCGGAAGAGCCGAACCCCTTGATGGAACCGACGACGATCTTCGGATTGATTTCGTGAATCTTCTCCCAGGTGAAACCCAGGCGCTCGAGCACGCCGGGCCCGAAATTCTCCATCATGATGTCGCACTGTTTCAGCAGGTCGACGAACACCGTCTTGCCTTCGGGCGATTTCATGTTCACGGTGATCGAACGCTTGTTGCAGTTGAGCATCGTGAAATACAGGCTGTCCGCGTTCGGCACGTCGCGCAGCTGGCCGCGGGTCGCATCGCCCTGCGGCGGCTCGAACTTGATCACGTCGGCCCCCATCCACGCCAGCAGCTGCGAGCACGTCGGCCCCGCCTGCACATGGGTCATGTCGAGAATCCGGACACCCTTCAATGCTTCCATTCTGATCTCCAATCATTTCGCGGCGGATGAACAAGGCCTGCCCGCTGATTATGCCGCCGTAGTTTATGCCGCCGTAGTTATGCCACTGCAGTCACGGCCATGATGCCGTTCGTCTGAAGTACGCTCTTCCGGGCGGGAGGGCGTCACTATAAGGAAATGCGCCATGCCATGGCCTTGACCGCAGTCAAGATTCCACGCCCCGGAAATATCTCTGAATAAACAAAAGGTTATAAAAGGAATACAATCGGCGCCCATGACCCAGCTCGCGCTCCACACCCAGGCCAGAATCATCCGCGTGCAACTGCGGCAGAATCTGGTGCTGAAAAACCTGACCGCGGCGCAGTGGAACGAGTTCGAGCCGCTGCTCGAAATTTCCGATTACGCCAAGGGCGAAACGCTCGAGCATCAGGGAACGCACTCGATGGAACAGTATTTCGTCATCGACGGCATCCTCAAGCGCACGGTGTCGACCTCGCAGGGCAAGGAAATGATCCTGCGCTTCGCGGCGGAAAGTGACATCGACACCAGTTACGCGGCGTGGCGCCTGAAAACGCCGATGCCGTACTCGATCCGGGCGGTGACCAGGGTGCGCGCCGCCAAGCTGTCGATGCTGCAATGGGCGGCCTTCCTCGAGCGGCACCCGAAAATCAAGGCCGAATTCGAGCTGGAAGTCATGCGCCTGATGAGCGAGGTCATGGCGCACACCATCACCCTGCACCTGCTCGATGCGCCCGGCCGCGTGCAGCGATTCATGCGCAAGCACGCGGAGATCGGGAACCGGCTGCCGAAAAAGGAACTGGCGTCCTACCTCAACCTGTCGCCGGAAACCCTGAGCCGGCTGAAACGCCGCGGCAAAATCTGAACGCCTGCCGGCAGCGGCACAGGGTTCTTTGATGCGACGCAGCACCCGCTGCCTCGTCGCGGAGAATCAAGGCTCCCGGAATCACCGTACTGCCGCAAAATTGACCGGGGTCAAGAGCAAAAAAGCGCCCCTCCCCCTATGATGTTTGCCACCCGCAGGCAGCCGTTTTCGTGCGTTTGAATCCGCCGCGATCGCGGGACTCCGGTCCCTGTCGGCGCCGGCGCAGGCTCAACCGACACCAACCCCTGTCTCACAGACGGCAAGAACACGAGGCATCCAGACATGACGACTGAAACGCAAGCGCAGGCCCTGAGCGACGGTGTCGACCTGCTCATCGACGCACTCAAGCTCAACGGCATCACCAACCTCTACGGCCTGCCGGGCATCCCGATCACCGACCTGACCCGCCGCGCGCAGGCCGCCGGCCTGCGCATGATCGCCTTCCGCCACGAGCAGAACGCCGGCAACGCCGCGGCCATCGCCGGGTTCCTGACCCGGAAACCGGGCGTCTGCCTGACGGTGTCGGCCCCCGGCTTCCTCAACGGCCTGACTGCACTGGCCAATGCGACAACCAACTGCTTCCCGATGATCCTGATCAGCGGTTCGAGCGAGCGCGAGATCGTCGACCTGCAGCAGGGCGACTACGAGGAAATGGACCAGCTCGCCATCGCCAGGCCGCTGTGCAAGGCCGCGTTCCGCGTGCTGCACGCCGAGGACATCGGCGTCGGCGTCGCGCGCGCCATCCGCGCCGCGGTCTCCGGACGCCCGGGCGGCGTCTACCTCGATCTGCCGGCGAAAGTGTTCGCGCAGACGATGGACACGGAGGCGGGCCGCCAGTCGCTGATCAAGGTCGTCGATCCGGCGCCGCGCCAGATCCCGGCGCCGGACGCCGTGCAGCGCGCCCTGCAATTGCTCGCCGGCGCCAAGCGCCCGCTGATCGTCCTCGGCAAGGGTGCCGCCTATGCGCAGGCCGACACCGAAATCCGCACGCTGATCGAGAAAACCAGGATTCCCTACCTGCCGATGTCGATGGCCAAGGGCCTGCTGCCCGACACCCATGAACAGTCGGCGGCGGCGGCGCGCTCCTACGTGCTGCCGGAAGCGGACGTCGTCATGCTGATCGGCGCGCGCCTGAACTGGCTGCTGTCGCACGGCAAGGGCAAGACCTGGGGCGGCAAGAGCGCCAAGGCCTGGGGCGGCCAGAAATTCATCCAGATCGACATTTCCCCGCAGGAAGCCGACAGCAACGTGCCGGTCGACGCCCCGGTGGTCGGCGACATCGGCTCCTGCGTCTCGGCATTGCTCGAGGGCATCGGCGCCGCCGGCTCGGGCTGGCCGCAGCCTTCGGCCGACTGGCTCGGCGCCATTTCGGACCGCAAGAGCAAGAACATCGCCAAGATGGCCGAAACGCTGGCCAAGAACCCGACGCCGATGAATTTCCACAGCGCGCTGAACGTGGTGCGCGACATCGTCAAGGCCAACCCCGACGCGATGCTGGTCAACGAAGGCGCCAACGCGCTCGATTTCACCCGCAGCATCGTCGACATGCACAAGCCGCGCAAGCGCATCGACGTCGGCACCTGGGGCGTGATGGGCATCGGCATGGGCTTTGCGGTCGCCGCCGCCGTCGAAACCGGCCTGCCGGTGATCGCGGTCGAAGGCGACAGCGCCTTCGGTTTCTCCGGCATGGAAGTGGAAACCATCTGCCGCTACAACCTGCCGGTCTGCGTGGTGGTGTTCAACAACAACGGCGTCTACAAGGGCACCGACGTCAACCCGGCGGGCGGCCCCGACGTCGCGCCCACCGTGTTCGTCAAGGGCGCGCGTTATGACAAGCTGATGGAAGCCTTCGGCGGCGCCGGCGTGCACGCGACGACCCCGGCCGAGCTGCGCAAGGCGATGGAAGAAGCCGTGCGCTCGCGCAAGCCGACGCTGATCAACGCCGTCATCGACGAGACCGCCGGCACCGAAAGCGGCCGCATTACCAGCCTGAATCCGAAAAGCGCCAAGAAATAAGCCGACGCAGAGCGACAACCCGCGGCCGTCCATGCGTGTTGCATGGACGGCCGTTTTACTTGCTCACCAGCGGAACAAGGCCGCATCCGGTGGCCACCGGTCACGACTCCTGACCTCCTGACGAAAAAAAGCCGCGGCCGGTTCGGGCCGCGGCTTTTCCGGAAGTCCGGCCCTCAGGCCGCGCGGCTGCGCAATGCTGCCATCCCCCTGCCGATGAGCGGCCACACCAGCATCAACAGGCCCAGTCCCATGATGCTGCCGACCAGCCAGTTGGAGAAGAAAATCCGCAGGTCGCCCTGCGAAATCAGCATCGACTGGCGGAAGGCATCTTCCGCCTGGTCACCCAGCACCAGCGCAAGCACCAGCGGTGCCAGCGGATAGGATAGCTTCTTGAAGGCGTAACCGAGGACGCCGAACAGCAGCATGAACCAGATGTCGAGCATCGCGTTGTTCACCGTGTAGGCGCCAATCGCGCAGATGACGATGATCACCGGCGCCACGATGGAGAAGGGAATCCGCAGGATCGCCGCGAACAGGGGAACGCAGGTCAGCACGATGATCAGGCCGACGACGTTGCCGAGATACATGCTGGCGATCAGGCCCCACACGAAATCCTTCTGCTCGACGAACAGCAGCGGCCCCGGCTGCAGGCCCCAGATCAGCAGGCCGCCGAGAAGAACCGCCGCCGTGGGAGAGCCCGGGATGCCGAGCGACAGCATCGGCAGCAGCGCCGCGGTGCCGGCGGCATGCGCCGCGGTCTCGGGCGCGATGATGCCCTCCTGCACGCCATTGCCGAATTTCTGTCCGTCGGGCGACATGCGCTTGGCAATGCCATAACTCATGAACGAGGCGGGCGTCGCGCCTCCCGGCGTGATGCCCATCCAGCAGCCGATGACGCAGCTGCGCAGCGAGGTCAGCCAGAACCGGGGCAGTTTTTTCCAGGTCTCGAACACGATGCGCGTATTGATCTTCGCGCTGCGCCCCTGGAACGACAGCCCCTCCTCCATCGACAGCAGTATTTCGCCGATGCCGAACAGGCCGATCACCGCGATCAGGAAATCAAAGCCGCGCATCAGCTCGTGCCAGCCGAATATGAGGCGCAACTGGCCGGTCACCGTATCGATGCCGACCGCGGCCAGGCCGAAACCGAGCATCATCGCGGCAAGAATCTTGAACGGCGGCTCCTTGCCCATGCCGATGAAGCTGCAGAACGTCAGGAAAAACACCGAGAAGAATTCAGGCGGACCGAACTGCAGCGCGAATTTCGCGACCAGCGGCGCAAGAAAGGTGATCATCACCACGGCGAACAGGGCGCCGACGAAGGAGGACGTGAAGGCCGTGGTCAGCGCCTCCCCCGCCTTGCCCTGCTGCGCCATCGGGTAACCGTCGAAGGTGGTCGCCACGGACCACGGCTCGCCCGGGATGTTGAACAGGATCGAGGTGATCGCTCCGCCGAACAGCGCCCCCCAGTAGATGCAGGACAGCATGATGACCGCCGAGGTTGGCGGCATCGTGAAGGTGAGCGGAAGCAGGATCGCGATGCCGTTGGCGCCGCCCAGGCCGGGCAGCACGCCGATCAGCACGCCCAGTATGATGCCGACAGCCATCAGCATCAGGTTGAACGGCGTCAATGCCACGGAAAACCCGTGCATCAAAGCATTGATTTCTTCCAATTGGGAGTCCCCTTGAGCTCGTGTGTTCTCAGTAACCGATCAGGGCCAGGGGGTTGTACAACCCCTTGTACAGCAGGACCTTGAACCATATTTCGAATGCGACGAACACCGTCGCGCTGACGGCGATGCCGAGGAGGATGCTCTTGATCCAGCCGTACTTGCCAAGCCAGATCATGAACACTGCAATGTAAACGGCTGACGCCACATAGATGCCGATCAGCTGGATGCCAAGCACGAAAAACACTGCCGGAATCAGAACCATCGACACCAGCTTCAGCTGCGCCCACTCGACAAAAATCTTGTCCGCGGCCGCCTTGTTGAGCAGCGCCTGCACCAGCGTCACCGCGCTGGAAACGCTGATGAACAGCCCGATGTAAAACGGGAAATAACCCGCCTGGGGGCCGTCTGAAAGCCAGCGCACCCCCAGACGGACGCTGTCGTAGACAACCAGTCCGCCGAGCAGCATCAGGAACAGGGCAATCGCTATTTCCGCCGCCCTCGACGATATGCCCGACGGGCGTTCGGCGGCAGCGGAACTGTCTTTTTCTTCCATGGACTTGGCCTGGGATTTGGTGGAACGGAAAGCCGGGCGCGAACCCGTACTGCAGACCCCGGCTCCGCGTCGCGCGCGGAACCGGGGCAATGCCGGTCAGGGCTTGGCGAGGAAGCCCGCTTCCTTCATCAGGTCGCGATGCAGCGATTCCGCTTTCGCCACCCAGTCGGCATAGGCCTTGCCGGTCATGAAGGTCTGGTTGAACGCGCCGTCCTCCATGAATTTTTTCCATTCCGGAGTGGCGCGAACCTTGTTGAAGAGGTCGACGTAGAAGTTCACGACCTCGGGCCCGACGCCGGCCGGCATGAAGATGCCGCGCAGCATCACGTAATCCATCGGGATGCCGGCCTCCTTGCAGGTCGGAATGTCATTCCAGGACTGGGTGTCCGTCACCTTGGCCTTGTACGGCATGCGCTCGTCGTCAAACACGCACAGCGCGCGCAGCTTGCCCGCGCGCCATTGCGCCACCGCCTCGATCGGGTTGTTGACGGTGGAGTTGACATGCTTGCCGACCAGCTGCGTCGCCACCGCACCGCCGCCCTTGAACGGGATGTAGGTGAACTTCACGCCGGCCGCCTTCTCGATCGCCACGGTGATGATCTGGTCCTCCTGCTTGGAGCCGGTGCCGCCCATCTTGAACACGTTGGCGCCCGCCTTCTTCACTGCGTCCAGGTATTCCTTGGGCGTCTTGTACGGATCCTCGGCATTGACCCACAGCACGAAGTTGTCCAGCGACAGCATCGCCACCGGGGTCAGGTCCTTCCAGTTGAACGGCACCCCGGTCGCCATCGGCGTCGTGAACAGGTTCGACAGCGTGATGATGATCTTGTGCGCGTCGCCCTTGGCCGACTTCACTTCGAGGAAGCCTTCGGCGCCCGCGCCGCCCGATTTGTTGACGGGGATCAGCGGCTGCTTCATCAGGTTGTGCTTGGCGACAATGCCCTGTATCAGGCGGGCCATCTGGTCGGCACCGCCGCCGGTGCCGGCGGGAATGACGAACTCGACGGGCTTGGACGGCTCCCATGCCGCAACCGGCGCGGATGCGGCAACCAGCCCGAAAGCCGCAACGAGCGGCAGCAGGCCGCGGGACAGTACGCGTTGGATACCCATGTGACTCCTCCTTATCAATTGACCGACGGGTGCTGAGTTATATCTGCGATTGTGGCCGCAACCCAACTTTATTAGAAACGTCGTGGCAGTCCATTCTTCCGCCTTGTCCCGGCAAAAGAATTGACCGGAATCAAGAATCGGGCATATCCATCATCAGGAACAGGGTCATGAATGCGGGCCGCTGATGCCCGGCCTGCCGGCGGCAGGCGGTCGCGCCGGACGCACCGACTCCGCTCCGAAAGGCAGCCCCGGCATCACACCAAGGCCGTCAACCCTAAAAACTTCTTATAAAACAATGATTTATAGAATATCTGCGCCCTGCCGCCCGACAGCAGGATGCGGTCGCCATCAGCGGATGAGCGTTACCGGAACATCGGTCAGATGCAGCACCTTGGTCGCGACGGAACCCAGCACCAGCCCGGACACCGAGCCCAGCCCCCGGCTGCCCATCAGGATCTGGTCACAGTGCTTGGATTTCGCATATTCGACGATCACTCCAGCCGGATCCCCGACCCCGATGTGATGGGCATAAGCCACGCCCACCGCGTCGAGTTTTCCCCGGGCCTGCTTCAGTGCCGTGGCGCCCTCCTCGCGGTAATACTCGTTCAGCGACTCGGCGCTGATGAACATCTTCACGTTGACGCCGGCGATGGGCATCTGCACGTTGAGCAGCACCACCTCGACCGGCTCCTTGTACCAGGCGCTTGTCCGGGCCAGGAAATCGATCACCCGGCCGGAGTTTTCCGATCCATCAACCGCTATCAGTATCTTCGGCATTTCTTTCCTCTCAGTCCTGTTTCGGCTTGGATTCCGCCAGATCGATCGGTGCGGCGGCCGCAGCCACCGGACTCCGGCGGGCAACCATTATCTTTCCGACGATCACCACGAAGGCCGCACCCATGATCGGCCCGCCATACTTGAGCCAGGCCGCATTGGCCATCACCCAGTCCTTGACCACGATGTCGTGCACCAGCATGTCGCCGCCGATCCAGCCGAGCAGCGCCGCGCCGCCGACGATCACGATCGGAAAACGGTCCATCAGCATCAGCACGAGCTTGCTGCCCCAGACGATGATGGGCACGCTGACCACCAGGCCGAACACGACAAGGCTGATACTGTCCTTGGCCGCCCCGGCAATCGCGATCACGTTGTCCAGGCTCATCACCGCGTCGGCCACGATGATGGTCTTGATCGCGCCCAGCAGATTGCTGCTGGCATTGATCTCGTGCCCGCCTTCGTCCTGCGGCATCATCAGCTTGAGGCCGATCCAGAACAGCAGGATGGCGCCGACGATCTTCAGGTACGGAATCTGCAGCAATTGCAGCGCGAAAAAGATCAGGACCACGCGCAGCGCGATCGCGCCGAACACGCCCCAGAAAATCGCCTTCCCGCGCTGATTCAGCGGCAGGCGCCGCGAGGCGAGGGCGATAACCACTGCGTTGTCCCCGCCGAGAACGATGTCGATGGCAATGATCTGGAGAACGGCAACCCAGAATGCCGATGAGCCAAGGTCCATGTTTTTTCTCTACCCGTGCCAGTTAAAAATGTGTTTGGGGCACAGCCTTGTCCCCGGATGCAGGCGGGCAGGCCGGCGAACCGAACCGCGCGCTGCACGCCGCCGCCCTGAACGGGGCAGCGGCGCCGGGTCAATCATAACAAACAATCAGAACAGGCCAACCACCTTGCCGTCGTCGGTCAGATCGATGCGCTCCGAGGACGGCACCTTGGGCAGGCCCGGCATGGTCATGATGTCGCCGCAGATCATCACGATGAACTCCGCGCCGGCGGCAAGCCGCACCTCCCGGATGTTGACGACGTGGCCGCTCGGTGCGCCGCGCACGCTCGCATCCGTGGAAAACGACGACTGGGTCTTGGCCACGCACACCGGATAGTGGCCGTAACCGCCCTCCTGCAGGTCCCTGATGCGGTTGCGCACCTTGGTGTCGGCGGTGATGTCGGCCGCGCCGTAGACCTTGGTCGCGATCTTCTTCATCTTTTCCCACAGCGGATCGCTGTCTTCGTAGACGAAGGTCGGGCTCGATTTCTGCTCGCACATGTCGACGACGGCCTTCGCCAGATCCGCGGCGCCCTTGCCGCCCTCGGCCCAGTGGTTGGCGACGACGACCTTGGCGCCGAGCTTGGCGATGCGGTCGGACAGCAGATCCATCTCGGCCTTGGTGTCGGCCGTGAAGCGGTTCACCGAAACAACGCAGGGAATGCCGTAGACGTTCTTGACGTTGTTGACGTGGCGCTCGAGGTTGACCAGGCCCTTTTCCAGCGCGGCCAGGTTTTCCTTGTTGAGATCCTCCTTGCCGACGCCGCCGTGGTGTTTCAGCGCGCGCACGGTGGCGACGATCACCGCCGCCGCGGGTTTCAGCCCGGCCTTGCGGCACTTGATGTCGAGGAATTTCTCGGCGCCGAGGTCGGCGCCGAAGCCGGCTTCGGTGACCACGTAGTCGACGAGCTTCAGCGCCGCCTTGGTGGCGATCACCGAATTGCAGCCATGGGCGATATTGGCGAACGGGCCGCCGTGGATGAACGCGGCATTGTTTTCCAGCGTCTGCACCAGGTTCGGCGCCAGTTGGTCCTTCAGCAGCACCGTCATCGCGCCGTGGGCCTTGAGGTCGCGCGCGCGCAGCGGCCTGTTGTCCCGGGTGTAGCCGAAGACGATGTTGCCGAGGCGCTCCTTCAGGTCCTTCAGCGAGGTCGCCAGGCAGAAGATCGCCATGACTTCGGAGGCAACGACGATGTCGAAACCGTCCTCGCGCGGATAGCCGTTGGCGGTGCCGCCGAGCGACACGACGATGTCGCGCAGCGCGCGGTCGTTCATGTCCATCACGCGCTTCCAGGTGATGCGGCGCGGATCGATGCCCAGTTCGTTGCCGTGCGCGATGTGGTTGTCGATCATCGCGGACAGCAGGTTGTTCGCCAGCGCGATTGCGCCGAAGTCGCCGGTGAAGTGCAGGTTGATGTCCTCCATCGGCACCACCTGGGCGTAACCGCCGCCGGCGGCGCCGCCCTTGACGCCGAACACGGGGCCCAGCGAGGGCTCGCGCAGGCAGATCATCGCCTTCTTGCCGATGTGGTTCAGCGCATCGCCGAGGCCGACCGTGGTCGTGGTCTTGCCTTCGCCGGCAGGCGTCGGGCTGATCGCGGTGACCAGGATCAGCCTGCCGTCCTTCTTGTCCTTCAGGCTGTCGACATAATCGAGGGAAACCTTCGCCTTGTAGTGCCCGTAGGGCACAAGGTGCTCTTCGGGAATGCCCAGCTTCTGCGCAACCTTGACGATGCGCTCCATTTTTGCCGCCTGGGCGATTTCGATGTCCGACAGTGCCATGTTGTTCCTCTCCTGAACGTGAATGGGTGCCCGCTCGCTGCCGCGGGACGTGTTATCGACTTAAAACCTTAAACCTTTGCGACCCCGGCCAGCACCTGTCCGCCGCCATAGCTGGAACGCGGCATCAGTTCGCCGCCCTTCATCACCTTGACCGCGCAGTACTTGAACTCGGGAATCTTGCCAAAGGGATCGAGCGCGGCATTGGTCAGCAGGTTGCCACGGCTTCATAAAAGCAAAACGGAATGAACACCGCGCCGCGATTCGACGGTGATCACGCCGCCCCCCCTTGGCGCCGATCGCACGCTTGCCGCGCTTGACGATGCCGCCTTCCAAAATGACTCCTCCCCGGGCAACCCGCCTCCGGACCCTGGGATCCGGAGGCGGGCTGGTTTACTTCAGCACCGACTTGAGCAGCTTGCCCATCTCGGCCGGATTCTTCGTGGTACGGATGCCGCACTCTTCCATGACCGTCAGTTTCTCCTCGGCCGTGCCCTTGCCGCCGGAAATGATCGCGCCGGCATGGCCCATGCGCTTGCCCGGCGGCGCGGTGACGCCGGCGATGAAGCCGACCACCGGCTTTTTCATGTTGGCCTTGACCCAGCGCGCGCACTCTTCCTCGTTCGAGCCGCCGATCTCGCCGACCATGATCACGGCCTCGGTCTGCGGATCGTCGTTGAACATCTTCATGACGTCGATGTGCTTGAGGCCGTTGACCGGATCGCCGCCGATGCCGACGCAGGACGACTGGCCGAGCCCCAGCTCCATCAACTGGCCGACCGCCTCATAGGTCAGCGTGCCGGAACGCGACACCACGCCGATCGGACCCTTCTTGTGGATATGGCCGGGCATGATGCCGATCTTGATTTCGTCGGGCGTGATCACGCCGGGGCAGTTCGGGCCGACCAGGATGGTGCGGCTGCCATTTTTCTGCATCTTGTCCTTCAGGCGGACCATGTCGCGCACCGGAATGCCCTCGGTGATGCAGATCACCAGATCGAGATCGGCGTCCACGGCCTCCTCGATCGCCGCGGCGGCGAAGGGCGGCGGCACGTAGATCACCGATACGTTGGCGCCGGTGGCGTCCTTCGCCTCGCGCACCGAGTTGAAAATGGGAATGCCTTCGTAGCTCTGGCCGCCTTTTTTGGGCGTCACGCCGGCAACGTAGCAGTTCTTGCCGTTGGCGTATTCCTTGCCGGTCTTGGTGTGGAACATGCCGGTCTTGCCGGTGATGCCCTGGGTCATCACGCGGGTGTTCTTGTCGATCAGGATGGACATCAGTTCTTCCCCTTCGCTGCCGCCACGACCTTCTGCGCGGCGTCAGCCATGTTGTTTCCGGAAATGATCGGCAGCCCCGATTCCGCGAGGATCTTCTTGCCGAGTTCGACGTTGGTGCCCTCGAGGCGCACCACCAGCGGCACGCCCAGGCTGACCTGGCGCGCCGCGGCGACCACGCCCTGCGCGATCACGTCGCATTTCATGATGCCGCCGAAGATGTTGACCAAGATCGCCTTCAGCTGCGGATTGCGCAGCATGATCTTGAACGCCTCGGTGACCTTTTCCGCGGTGGCGCTGCCGCCGACGTCGAGGAAGTTGGCGGGCTGGCCGCCGTAGAGCTTGATGATGTCCATCGACGCCATCGCCAGGCCGGCGCCGTTGACCAGGCAACCGATATTGCCGTCGAGCTGGATGTAGTTGAGGTCGTGCTTCGAAGCCTCGACCTCCGCCGGATCCTCCTCGTCGAGGTCGCGCAGCGCGACGATGTCGGGATGGCGGAACAGCGCGTTGTTGTCGAAATCGATCTTGGCATCCAGCGCGACGACCTTGCCATCGCCGGTCAGGATCATCGGATTGATCTCGGCCAGCGACGCGTCGGTGTCGTCGAAAGCCTTGTAGAGGGCCTGCAGGATCGCGCGCGCCTGCGGCACCGAGGCTTCGGGCACGCCGATCTTGCGCGCCACGTCGTCGGCATCGGCCGCGGCCAGGCCCGATACCGGGTCGATCACGACCTTGTGGATCTTCTCGGGCGTCTTTGCGGCCACCTCCTCGATGTCCATGCCGCCTTCGCTGGAAGCCATCAGCACCGCGCGCTGGCTGCCGCGGTCGATCACCAGGCCGACATATAGCTCTTTCTTGATGTCGGCGCCCTCCTCGATCAACAGCCTGCGCACCTTCTGGCCCTCGGGACCGGTCTGGTGTGTCTTCAGCTGCATGCCCAGGATCGAGGACGCATGGGTCTTCACTTCGGCGGGCGACTTCGCGACCTTCACGCCGCCGCCCTTGCCGCGGCCGCCGGCATGGATCTGTGCCTTGACCACCCAGACGCTGCCGCCCAGTTTGGCCGCTGCGCCGACCGCTTCATCCACCGTGAAACACGGGATGCCGCGCGGCGTGGTGACGCCATATTTGCGCAGGATTTCTTTTGCCTGATATTCGTGGATTTTCATGTGTAGTTCCGCGTGATGAATGGGCAGCGTCACCGGATTCTGCAGGGACGCCAATCTATTACAGTGAACTCGGCAGCAGCCTTGACCGCAGTCAATAAACGCACGATTGGGTAAAACGCGATTCCGGCCGCCGGGGCATCAGGCAAAAACCGGGATTTGCGTCGCACAGGTCCCGTTTGGGCAACGGGCACTGCAGGCCGTGGCGAACCGCCAGAAGTTACTGCGCGTGAGTATATCAAACGGGTTTTGCGGATCCGGCCGCGCCGGGCACCATGGCCCGCTCCCGAAGGCGACAAAACCTGGGCCCCCGCCCGGGCAGACGCCCCCGGATGAAAGCCCCTATTCGATTGACTGAAAAACAGGCAGCCGGGAACCCCGACTGCTGTTATGCTGTTGTGCAGCACGGGCAGGGGAAAAAAAAGCGCAACCCGGAGGGTTGCGCTGAAGTTCCACCAAAGGAGGAGGTTTTGGAGGATATGTGCCGATGCCTGTAGAAGACACCCAACACGGTTCCGATTATGCCAGCACATCCAGCCAAGTCAAGCATTCTTGCTGCTTCGCAATATATATTTTGTTGCCGAAACGATGAGAAATACTTAACTGAATCATGAGCCGATCTGCCATCCGTGACATGCATCACGCTCACCGGCTCCACAACGCGGATTCAGGTGGCGACGAAACACTGCAGGTCATGAAGAATGACGCGCTTGTCCACCGTCGCGCCCCGGGCGCAGGAGTTCCGCCTTGACCCGCAAGCTGCTCTTTGCCGGCGACATCAATCTGATGCATGTCGCCGATCCACAACTGCCCTTCAGGCAGGTCGTCGATGCACTGCGCGATGCCGATTTGCGATTCGGCAATCTGGAATGCTGTCTTTACGAACCGCACACAGCCCGCTCCGCGGCCGACGAAGGCTTCTATGCGGCGCCGGCTGCAGGCCTTGCCCTGCGGATCGCCAGTTTCGATGTCGTCGGCAATGCCAACAACGTCAATTACGGCGCGGAAGCCATCCGCTCCTCCCTGGCCGAGCTCGAGAAACTCGGCATCCCGTCAACCGGCGCGGGGCTCAACCGGAAACAGGCCCGTCTGCCGGTCATCATCGAGCGCGACGGCCTGCGTTACGGTTTCCTCCAGCGCACCTCCGTGTACTGGCCGACCAACCACGAAGCCGGCGCAACGAGCCCCGGCATTGCGGCGCTGCGCGGCCACACCGCCTACCAGCTGCCGCTGCACCGGATCAGCCCGGACATCCCGCCGGCCAACCGTCCCGGCGTCCCGCCGGTGGTCGTGACCTGGGCCGACCCGGAATATTTGGCCGAATACGTCGCCGAAATCGGCGCGCTGCGCAAGGAAGTCGACGTGCTGGTGGCCTCGCAGCACTGGGGCTTCAAGGAGGACGTGCTGGAATACATGACGGAAATCGCCCATGCGGCGATCGACGCCGGCGCCGACATCGTCATCGGTCACGGCCCGCATTACGCGCTGCCGGTCGAGATCTACAGGGGCAAGCCGGTGTACTACGGGCTGGGCAGCTTCTCGTTCCACACCGGGCACGGCGGCCGCAAACACGGCGACTGGCTGGGCATGATCGCGCGGGTAACCGTGGACGGCGGCGGGCCGGTCGAAGCCGGATTCGAGTTCGTGCGCCACAATGACCGCAACGAAACGGTGATCTGCGACATCGGCGGAGAGCAGGCGGGGCTGGAGGCGCTGCGCAAGCGCAGCGCCCCATTCAACACCCGCCTCGAAATTCGCGGCAACGCGGTGGTGTTCCGCGCCGGGGATTGATCCGGTCAGATGCCGCCCGGTTCGTCTCCGGGATGGCGCAGCTTGCGCGCGGGGTACACCTTGGCCGGATGCTTTTTCAGCTCCTCCTCCAGCACGTCGATACCCAGCCCCGGCACCGTCGGCAGGTCAATGTAGCCATTCTTCGGCTTCAGCTGGTTCGGCGAAATCCTGTCGCAGAACTCGACGAAGGGCAGAAAGTATTCGGTGATGATGAAGTTGGGCATCGATGCCGAGGCATGCACCGTCGAGGCCAGGGCCACCAGCGTCGAGTTGTAGTTGTGCGGCGACATGGCCACCAGAAACGGCTCCGCCATCGCCGCAATCTCCTTCAGCTCCAGAATGCCGCCGACGCAGGCGACATCGGGATTGAGAATGTCGGCCGAGCGCTTTTCAAGCAGCGGGCGGAACCCGGTCTTGGTGTAGGTCGCCTCGCCGATCACCATCGGGATGCCGATCTCGCGGCGGATCTGCGCAAGCTCGTCGGGATATTCAGCCTGGCAGGACTCCTCCATCCAGTAGAGGTCGAATTCGGCCAGTTGCCTGTCCAGGCGGATGGCATGCATGGGCGCGAGGCGGCGATGCTGCTCCAGCAGCAGGTCGACATCGGGGCCGACGGCATCGCGGATCGCCTTGACGATGCGGATCGCGCGCTTTTCGTGCTCCTTCGGAATGTAAGTCCGCCACGGCGACGGCAGCGGATCGAACTTCATCGCGGTGAACCCCATCTTCACCACTTTTTCCGCGGCGCGGGCATAGTCGTCCGGCTCCTTCATGCCGTAGCTCCAGCCGTTGGCATACACGCGGATCTTTTCGCGGTACTTGCCGCCGAGCAGGTTGTAGACCGGTTGCTGCGTCGCCTTGCCGACGATGTCCCACATCGCCTGCTCGATGCCGCTGATGGCGCAGAACAGCTCCACCGACCCGCGGCGCGCCGCGTAATCGTCAAAGGCAAACTGCGTGAAATGCTTGATGTCGAAAGGGCTGCGGCCGGTCATGTAGGGGCCCAGCGCATTGAGCTGCGCCATCACGGCGGTGTCGCGGTCGTACTGCGAATAAGCCTCGCCCCAGCCGTGGATGCCGGCATCGGTCTCGACCTTCACGAAGATGAGGTTCTTGCGCCAGCCCGGGTGCACGGCATAGGCTTTGACGGCCGTGATTTTCATGATGCGAACTCCTTCTGTTTACGCGACCGCAGTCGCCTGCAAAGGGGGAGAATCTAGGGCGCGCGCGCAAGGCCTGTCAAGAAATGCAGATGCCGTCCAGCATACGGTCGCGCTCCGAAGCACCGGCGACAAGCTCAAAGCGTGCGCGCGCCGAGTCCCAGCAACTGGCCGATGCGCTCCGAGCTCTTGAGCCCGCTGCCCGTCAGCACCACGATGGTCACCTCGTCGCGGCGTATCGCGCCGGTGTCCAGCCACTGCGAAAGGCCGGCGGCGGCGGCGGCACTGGTCGGCTCCACGTACAGTCCCATGCGCGCCAATGCCGAGAGTGCGCCGACAATTTCCGCCTCGCTCACCGCGGCAATCGCGCCATCGCTGCGGCGCACGGCCTGCACCACCTCGCGCAACCGCGTCGGCCGGGAGGAGGCAATGCCTTCGGCAACCGTCGGCGTCACCGTCACGGGAACCGGCCGCTCGCCGCCCGATTTCCAGGCGGCATGACAGGGCGCGCAGTTCGCCGCCTGCACGCCGAAGATGCGCGGCCGTTTCTTGATCTCGCCGTTGCGCAGCAGTTCGTCAAAGCCGCGGTCGAGACCCAGCACGTTGCTGCCGTAACCCAGGGGCGTGATCACATTGTCAGGGGCGCGGAAGCCCAACTGCTCCCACAGCTCGTAGGCCAGCGTCTTGGTGCCTTCGACAAAAAACGGCTGCCAGTTGTGGCTGGCATAGAAAATCTCGCCGCTCATGCGCAAAGCCGCATCCGCGACGTCCTGCCTCGAGCCGCGCACGGTCACGACGTCCGCGCCGCAGGCGGCGATTTGCGCGATTTTCGGATACGACGCCGTCTCCGGCACCAGGATGCGGCAGCGCATGCCGGCCGCCGCCGTATAGGCGGACAGGGAAGCCCCGGCATTGCCGGAAGAATCCTCGAGCACGTGATCGATGCCGCGGCTCTTCAGGTAACTGACCATCACCGTCATGCCGCGGTCCTTGAAAGAACCGGTCGGCATCATGAATTCCAGTTTGAACCGCACCGGCACGCCGTTCCAGGCGCGCCCGAGCAACGGGGTGCCGCCCTCGCCCAGCGATACCGCGCCGCCGGCATCGACATCGATGGCCTGCGCATACCGCCATACCGAATGCAGATCCTGATTGATCGCATCGCGGGTCATTCCCTTGCCCGCCGCGAGATTCAGGTGGGCACCGGAGTCGCCGCACCAGCGCGCGACATGCACCGGATAATGAGCATCGTTCGAGGAATCTATATAATTCATTGATTTAATTGAATATTTTAATTGTGATTCTCAGCCGGCCACGCCCAAAAAAGAAGGCAGGCGCATGGCGCCTGCCTTCCCGATTGTAGCGCGCCCACTGGTGGAGGAGCGCTGCGCGACCGGATCTCAGCCGGTTTGCTTTGTCTTGCTTTTGGCTTTGGTCTTTTTCTTGCTGGATGTCTTCCTGGCCTTTTTCGGTTTGTCGGCCTTGGCTTCGGCCGAAGGCGCCGCCGGAGCAGCGGGCGCCGCTTTCGCGGCATCCGCTTTGGCTGGCGCGGCCGGTGCCGGCGCAGTCTGGGCAGTCGCGTTGAAGGTCACTGCGGCAAAACCGGCCGCAAGCAGGGTGGTCAGCAGTCTGGTCATGATTTCTCCATGTATTCTGAACTTCGGTTCGCTTGATCGCGATGCAAACCCGAACACTTCGGGTCGTATGCCTGTAACGCGGCGCCAGGGGCGCGGTTGACTGCGCGGGCGGATGGCGGTGTTAACATCGCCAGCCGTCGCCAACTCACGACACCGGAGGGAACAGCATGGAACTGGGACTGAAGGGAAAAAGCGCGCTGGTCACCGGCGGCTCCCGCGGCATCGGACTTGGCGCCGCAAGGCTGCTGGCACAGGAAGGCTGCGACCTGCACCTGGCCGCCCGCAGCGCCGCGGACCTCGAGGCCGCCAGGGCGCAGATCACCGCGGAACAGCGCGTCAACGTGCACTGCCACGCCGTCGACCTGTCGCTGGCCGACAATGCCGTCGCGCTGGCCCGGGATTGCCGCGACGTCGATTTCCTGGTCAACAACGCGGGCTCCATCCCCCAGGGCACCCTGGACATGCTCGACGACGAAACCTGGAAACGGGCCTGGGATCTCAAGGTTTTCGGCTTCATCGACATCACCCGCGAAATCTACGCGCGGATGCGCGAACGCAAGAGCGGCGTGATCGTCAACGTGATCGGCGCCGCGGGCGAACGCCCGGTGGCCAGCTACATTGCCGGCAGCATGGGCAATGCCGCGCTGATGGCGTTCACCCGCGCGCTCGGCGCCGAAAGCCCGGCATTCGGCGTGCGGATCGTCGGCATCAATCCCGGCGGCACCGCCACCGACCGCGCCGTGAAGCGGCTGCGCGAGCGCGCCGCGAAGGAACTCGGCGATGCCGGGCGCTGGCAGGAACTGGTCAGCCAATCGCCGTTCGGCCGCATGGCCACGGTGGAAGAAATCGGCGCGCTGGTGGCTTTCCTGTGTTCGCCGCTGTCGGGCTACACCACGGGCACCATCATCACCGTCGACGGCGGCGCCAGCAGCCGCCGCGCCTGAGCCCGCGGCGGCCGGACCGGTCATTTCCCGGAGGGCGGGCTCCCGCGGTGGACCGCGTCGACCGCGCCGATCGCCCTGTCGTATGCCTGCTGCGCGGCCGACAGGCGCGCGCGGGCCACGTCCAGCGCTTTCTGCGCCGCGTCCAGTTCCCGCTTGTGCCGGTCCGCCTGCTGCTGTGCCGCCGCATGCGCATCGCGCAGATTCAGCACGTCCTGCTCCGCGAGTTTTGCATCATGGCGCGCCTGGCTGAGCTCCCGATGGGCAATGCCCGCGCGCAGCTGCCCCTGCTGCATTGCGCTGCTGCGATCCTCGACCGGAACCTGTGCCTGCGTGAATCCCGCCGCCAGCAGCAGGCCTGTAAAAATCCATGGTCGTGTTTTCATGCGGGCATCCTGCCAGTGGGTTGCTGCGGATTCATGACGCGGCACGCGGGTAGGACCGCGATGTCAGGCGGGCGTTCATCCCCCTCCCGCGCCAGGCCCGCGAACCACCGGCCGGCAAAGGCGGATTACGGCAGCAGCACCGTGGAACCGGTGGTCCTGCGCGCCTCGAGGTCGCGGTGCGCCTGTGCCGCCTCGCGCAGCGGGTAACGCTGGTTGATGGTGATCTTCACCGCGCCCTTCTTCACCACCGCGAACAGCTCGCGCGCCGCGGTGAGCAGATCCTCGCGCGCCGAAACGTAATTCACCAGCGTCGGCCGCGTCAGGAACAGCGAACCCTTCTGCGCGAGAACACCGATGTTGACCGGAGACACCGCGCCCGAAGCGTTGCCGAAGCTGACCATCAGCCCCAGCGGCGAGAGGCAGTCCAGCGACTCCATGAAGGTATCCTTGCCCACGCCGTCGTACACCACCGGCACGCCCTTGCCCCTGGTGATCGCCTTCACGCGCTCCGACAGCTTCTCGCGAGACATCACCACCACGTGCCGGCAGCCGACCTTCTTCGCCAGCGCCACCTTCTCGTCGCTGCCGACCGTGCCGATCACCGTGGCGCCGAGATGTTTGGCCCACTGGCACAGAATCTGGCCGACGCCGCCGGCAGCGGCGTGGACAACGACGGTGTCGCCCTTCTTCACGCGATAGGTGCGGCGGCACAGGTACCAGGCGGTCATGCCCTTCAGCATCATCGCCGCGGCGGTTTCGTCCTTGATACCGGCGGGAATCTTCACCAGTCTTGCGACCGGACGGATCAGCACTTCGGCATAGGCGCCGATGGGCTGCGCGTAGGCGACGCGATCGCCGACCTTGAACTCCCTGACCCTCGACCCCACCGCCTCCACCACGCCCGCGCCTTCCGAACCGGGCACCAGCGGCAAGGGCATCGGATAAAGACCGGAACGGTGGTAGGTATCGATGTAGTTCAGTCCCACCGCGGTGTTGCGGACGCGGACCTCGCCAAGCCCCGGCTCGGCGACGGCCGCTTCCTCCCACTGCATCTGTTCCGGACCACCGTTCTGGTGGATGCGAATGACATGCGGCATTTCCGTTCTCCCCCAAAAATCGGGGCGGCAGCGCCGCCCCGCCGGCTTATTCGGCCTTGATGCCCGCGTCGCGCACGACCTTGGACCACTTGGCCGTCTCGGCACGGATGAATTTGCCGTAGGTGGCGGAATTCATGTAGGCGACCTCGGCCCCCTGGGAATCGAATTTCTTCTGCATCTCGGGATTCTCGACCACCTTCTTCACCGCAGCCTCGAGCGCGCGCACCGCAGCCGGGGCAATGCCGGCCGGCGCGAGTATTCCCCACCAGTTGTTCGCCTCGTAACCGGGCACGGTTTCGGCAACGGCCGGCGTGTTGGGAAAGGCGCTGTTGCGCTTGGCGCTGCCGACGGCCAGCAGCCTGAGCCGGTTGCCCTGGATATGCGGCACCAGCTGCAACAGGGAGCCCATCGTGATCTGGGTATTGCCGGCGATCACGTCGGCCATCGCCGGGCCGCCGCCCTTGAACGGGATGTGGGTGATGTCGATTTTCGCCTGCAGCTTCAGCAGCTCGGTGCTCAGGTGCTGGAAGCTGCCGATGCCGGCGGTCGCGTAGTTCAGCGTGCCCGGTTTGGCCTTGGCCATGTCGATCAGGTCCTTGGTCGACTTCGCGGGCATCTTGGGATTCACGGTCAGCGCGCTGGGGCCGGTGCCGATCAGCGCGATCGGCACGAAGGATTTCTCCGGATCAAAACGCACCTTCGACTTGTAGATCGACGGGTTGTAGGCGAAGGCCACCGAGGCGATCAACAGCGTGTGCCCGTCCGGCTGCGCGCCGGCGGCGATTTCGGAGCCGATGATGCCGCCGGCGCCGCCGCGATTGTCGATCACCGCCTGCTGCCCGATCAGCGGACCCAGGTCATTGGCGACCAGGCGGCCGACGATGTCGTTGCTGCCTCCGGGCGGGAAGGGCACGATCACCCGTACCGGTTTGGTCGCCCTCCACTCGGCGGCCTGCGCAACAACCGGCAGTGCCAGCACCGCCGCAATCATGCCGGCTGCCGCCGGCTTCAGGATTCTTGCCATGATGATCTCCTCTTTTATCAATTAAAACAATTACTTGGAAATGGCCGATGCATCGGGTTGCAACGCCTGCCGCAACTCCCCGGTGACCCGCGAGGCTTCAGCCATGATGAACGCGATTTCACTGTTGGTGGTGATGAAGCGCGCGCCGCGGCGAATGTATTCCATCTGGCGCGGCAGGTGTCGATCGCCGCCGACACCGGCGATTTTCCCATGCCGCAGCGTGGTCGCGATCACCCTGTCGATGGCCGCGGCCGCCCCGGCATCCCCGAACCGGCCGGGCTTGCCCATCGCGGTGAGCAGGTCGTTGATGCCGATGTGGATCACGTCGATCCCCTCGACCGCCGCAACCGCATCGATGTTCTCGACGCCGGCCGGGGATTCGATCATGCAGACCACCAGCGTGTTCTCCTGCAGCGCGGGCACCGCCTCGGACACCGGCACCGACCGGTAATCAAGAATGGCGTAACCGCCGACCACCGAGCGGCGGCCGACCGGCGGGAACTTCGCGCGGTCGACCGCGCGCTTCGCCTCTTCAGCGGTGCCGATGTCGGGGAACACGATGCCGGTGACGCCGTTGTCCAGCAGCAGCGAGGTGTCGGGATCGTCGCAACTGCGCACCCGCACCAGCGGCGCGATGCCGCAGCCGAGCGCGGCCTGGGCAATGTGGCCGATGGTCTCGAGGTTGAACAGCGAATGCTGGGTGTCGATGAAAATGAAATCGTGGCCGCTCGACTTGGCGATCCGCGCGATGTCGCCGGAGCGCGCCAGCCGGACATTCATCCCCAGCGCGACCTTGCCGGCGCGCATCATCGTTTTCACGGGGTTTTCCGCCCTGTTTTCCGGCTTGATGTCTCCGGCCATGCTGCGTTTCTCCTTGCAAATCCGCTTCCCCGGGCCGGACGTCCCCCGCCTGTCATGGGGGTTTTGCCGGCCGCGGCATTGCTGGTGGGTCGTGTTGGACTCGAACCAACGACCAAGGGATTATGAGAGGGAAATTACCCTATAAATCCCAACAATCGCCAACACGATTCTTCTTTATCCAACAAACACTTAGCTTCAATGCGGTGTTGGAATCAGTTGCCCGCAATTGTGCCTTTTTGAAACCAAGTGTGCCATCCGTGTGCCACGATTTTTCCCGAAAATTTTCCGAGCATTTCAAAAAACTTTTCGGAAATTTTTTCTGACGATTCTTCTCAACGATTCCATCCGTCCAAGGGAAAAAAAGTCGCCTGCTCGTACGTCACATATCAGCGATACAAAAATCTCTGTGTATCTCTTCCGAAATTCCCGCTTCCTTCAAAACTGGTGGGCCCTGTTGGATTCGAACCAACGACCAAGGGATTCCGGTTTGTGCGAGTTTCCCCGCTCCCTGGACTATCTCATCACCTCCGGCATAACCCGGTAAGGCGTCGGGCGCTCTTGGCGGTCATTAAGAGGGCTCAACCTCTCCGCTAGTCTCTGCACCTTCCGGGGATGCATCCCCGGCTTGGCTCAGGGTTACCGTGTCCTGCGACGTAGGTTTCCCTGAATTCACCCGATTTTCGACCGTCGTTTCCGGCGGAAGTCACCATCCCGATGAGTCCCCTGCTCTAACCGACTGAGCTAAGGGCCCGAACCGGCGATTTTACCCTTTTAGGGCGGAATCCGGCGGTTTTCCACGCAGGCTTGAGCCATTCAGGCCCGGAATCTAAAATGAAATTCTCCTTGTCCTTTTTAACCGTAGCACAACTGATGAGGAGTAGACCTCTTGGTTTACAGCCAGCTGCGCACGATAAAGCAGCTAGTGGCGGAAGCACCTTTCGTCACTGAAGGTAAATTGCGCTGGTGGATATTCCACGCTGAAAAGAATGGACTTGAAACCGCGCTAATCAAGATAGATGGTCGCCTGTACGTGGACCTGGTCGAGTTCAATCGGTGGCTGGAAGAGCAGCGGTTAGCTCCAAAGCCCGCGAGTAAGGCGACGAAAGCCGCCTGAAGGTACAAGGCCCCGCCGAAAGGTGGGGCCTTTTTTCTTATTTGGTTAATGCCCAGCTTTTACCAGCATCAATATTATGCTGTGATTGATTATTTCACTATTTCCATCAACCTACCAAAGCTATCCACAACGTCATACTTGACGTTCTCCGGAGCATAGCGACGATTCATCTCGTCGAAGAACTTTCGGGCACATTTGATCTTGGTTTTCTCAATCTCGCGCAACTCCATCGTAGACAAGGAACCCTTGGTTTCAGCGACGAAATAGATGTGCTTTACCGATCCTTCCTTGAAGCTGATTGCCCAATCCGGGTTGTAGTCCCCCACTGGTGTCCGTTTTCAGTTGGTTCAAGCTGCCCGTGGTTCTGGGCATTGTGTGCTGGCACACCCTGCCGTTCGTTTTAGCTGGTGCCGCCGCGTGGTTCTTCAGCTACGACAGTGTGCTGATGGCTATTCAGGCCGTGCTGTGGCTGCTCATCGGGTTGTGGATCAAGAAATTCGTCCGCCAGCTTGGCGAACTGCTTTCCAGCCCCTCAACCGTCCACGGCTCCGCCCGCTTTGCGTCGCTCGATGAACTGGCGCTCGGCAGCTTCTTCAGCGGCAAGGGCCTGATACTCGGTCGCCAAGGCCTGCGCTGGTTGCGCTTCAACCGCGAAGGCAACGTGCTGACTTTCGCCCCTTCCCGCAGCGGCAAGGGTGCCGGCGGCGTCATTCCCAACCTGTTGGAGCATCCTGGCTCCGCCGTCGTTATCGACGTAACCCGAGCGACTGCCCGGCAGCAGAATTCACCGCCCGCAGAACCAAAATCCGCCCCACTGCCTGAGAAGCAGGACTTCGGCATCGATACCCCGCCCGGCTTCGAGCCGCCGAAGGGGCCGGTTTGACATTACTGAACGATAGTTCAATAATTCCGGGCCTATGGCTAGGCCCAACCGCGACGACCAGCACCTGCGCAAACTCCAGGACTACTACGCCCGGAGCCGGGCGCTGCCCTCGTTCGCCAGCATCAGTGCTCTGCTGGGCTTCCGCACCAAGGGGGCGGTAGCGGCACTGGCAGGCCGACTGACGGACGCCGGTTACCTGACGCAGCTTCCGGACGGGCGGCTGGCGCCCGGCAAGCGGTTTTTCGAGCGCCCGCAGGCCGCGAGCCTTGTGCCGGCGGGTTTCCCCAGCCCGGCGACCGACGACCTCAAAGACACCATTTCCATTGACCAGGACATCGTGCGCTTTCCCTCGCGGACGGTTCTGGTGACGGTCAAGGGCGACTCCATGGTGGACGCCGGCATCCTGCCCGGTGACGTGGCGGTGGTTGAACGCCGCAACACGGCCGGCGACGGTGAAATTGTCGTGGCGATCGTGGAAGGTGAGTTCACCATCAAGCGGCTGGTGAAGGAACGGGGGCGCTTTGTCCTCAAGCCGGAGAACAAGGCCTACCCCATCATCAGGCCCAAGGAGCTTGAGATTTTCGGCGTAATCGTCGGCAGTTACCGCAAGTACCGATGATCCATGCTGCTCCACAACTGGCCGCGTGCCTTCGCGCACGTCGATTGCGACGCCTTCTATGCGTCATGTGAGCGTGCCCGACAGCCCAAACTGAGAGCCGTGCCCGTTTGCGTGTTGTCCAACCAGTCCGCGTTCGTCATCGCTAAAACCTACGACGCCAAAAGGCTGGGCATCACCACGGGCATGAGTGTCTGGGACGCCAAGAAACTGGCGCCCAAGGCGGTGTATCTCACGCCCGACTTTGCCTATTACGGGCAAATGTCCGATCAGGTCTTCTCCATCCTGCGGCGCTATTCGCCGGAAGTGGAGGTGTATTCCATCGACGAGGGCTTCATGGGCATGCATGGCCTGCGGAGCCTCTGGCGCAAAAGCTATCAGGACATTGCCGACGATATTCGCGAAACGGTCAAACGCGAGGCGGGCATTACTGTATCCATCGGCGTTGCCGTTACGCGAACGCTGGCCAAGATGGCCTCGGAGTCGAACAAGCCGGATGGCACGGCCATTGTGCCGGGCAAGCGGATTGAACCGTTTCTCGAAAATATCCCCGTGCGGGATATTCCCGGCATTGGTGGCAGCCGCACGGCGCTGCTCGGTCAGTTCGGCATCAAGACGGCGCTGGAATTCGCCAACGCCAAGCCGGCGACCATCCGCCGCCTCATGGGCAAGCTCGGCCTCGATTTGTGGAACGAGCTGCGGGGCACGAGTGTTTTCCCGCTGGAGTTGGAACCAAAGCTGCCCAAAAGCGTGGCCCGCACGTCCGCCATGGGTGAGCACACCGGCGACCGCGAGAAAATCGCCGCGCACCTGTCCCGGCATGTGTCGCGGCTGGCGACGGATCTGGTCACCAAGCGCCTGCTGACTTCCCGTGTGCTGTTCTACCTGCAACTGAGCAAGACCTTCGACACGGAAGGCGTGGAGATTCGCTTCCAGTTCCCGGTTTCGGGCTATTTCACCATGGTCGAGGCATCCCGGCAGGCTCTTGGTAAGCTGTACCGGCCGGGGCAGTCCTATTGGGGCTGCGGCGTGGTGGCCAGCGACATTTGCTCGGCCGTCACGGCAACGCCGGATTTGTTCGGCCTCATGAGCAAAGACCAGAGACAGGGGCGGCTGATGGAAACCATGGACGCGATCAACAAGAAGTACGGCAAGAATTCCGCCATGATGGCGTCCTCGGTCATTATCCGGGGCAAGGTGCGCCCTTCCCGCCTCGCCTACCCCATCATCGAGGCGAACTGAGCATGTGCGGTCGTTTCACCACCTCTGCCAGCAAAACCAAGGCGCTGTACAGCCCTTACGAAAAGCAACTGGCGCAAAGCTGGGCGCTGCTGCGCGACCGCTACGACGTGCGACCGGGCACGGATGTCGTGGCGCTGCGCCAGACAGCCGAAAGTGGTTTAGAGCTGGCAAACGTGAAGTGGGGCCTGCTGCCCCACTGGTCAAAGGAACCCAAGCTGGTCTACAGCACCATCAACGCCAGGGCGGAAACGGTGGATTCAAAGCCGGCCTACCGGACGCCCTTCCGAAAGCGCCGCTGCCTCATACCGGCCAGCGGCTGGTATGAGTGGAAAGAGATCGAGCGCGGCCGGAAGGAAAAATGGTGGATGCACCCGGCGGACGGCGGGGCATTCTCCTTCGCCGGCTTGTGGGACAGATGGGAGCGTGACGGCCATATCATCGACTCCTGCACCATCATCGTCGGTGATGCCAACGAGCGCTTGCGGTCAGTCCATGACCGAATGCCCATCATCATCCAGCCCAAGGACTACGACACCTGGCTTGACCCGACCCTGCAGGACGCCAAACACCTCAAGGAATTGCTACAACCCGCACCCGATAGCTTTGCGGTAGCCCAACCCGTCAGGAACGACAAGCATCCGCGTGATGACGATGCAACGCTAATTACAGCTGGTTGAACTGTCTGAAAACTCAGCTTAATGCACCGGAGTCTTGTTAGCAGATTCCCTTGATCCCGTTCTACAAGCTGCGTATCTTGAAATAATTGCAAAAAATAGTACGGAATTTCTGGCTATTACAGGCCAGCCTTCCGGTAAATATGCTTGTTGATCGTATTAGCTGGGGGAGGAATCCATGGCTCTGGTTGATGAAATTCTTGCTTGGACTGAAAAGTCTTTGCCTCCATGGCAACGCGATGCGGCACGCAGGTTATTCCAGTTTAGAAAAGGGTTATTCCCGACGTGCATGACCCCAAGGTGCAACACAGTGTGCCGACAGCTCTTTTCGACATAGAAATTTCCTCTACCGATAAATCCGTCAAATGGTCACAAGGCACAGTGCCGCCGGCCGACTTGGCGACATTCGCGGTCTTCGATGCGCACTGCGCACGCTCGTATTTGTCCGAAGGCGAAGTTGCATACCTACCTTATGGCCTAGATATCGTTGAGAACCTTGCCAATAAGGTATTGCCGGAACTGACCATACGACTCAATAAAGAAATCGCCACCCTGAACACCGACACACAACCTTTTCAGTCTTTAGCCGGCGATACGGCTGTCGGTAAGCTAATTGCAGCCCTCACACCGAAAACGGACACAGCTACCGTTGTGAAGCTAGCTACGCTGTCCCAAGCTGAACAAGATCGCTTGGGTGAACTGGATAAAGCACTTCAAGAAACAGATCCTAAAGCGAAGGCACAGGACTTGAGGTTATCGGCCCAGCGACGCCTTGCTTAAATCAGCCAAGACCAGGACGTGGGACGACCTCCCTGGATTATCCGAGAGCCCGAGGAAACAGATTCGCAATCTCGCCGCCAAACAACTCCGTTTGTCACGGACGATGACGCGCGCTAGTGACGAGGCTAAAGTCCGCGCGCTGAAGACGGAGCGTGACGAACTGAAGGCGAGAAAAGCGCTAAGTATCGTCTCCAAGTCTGTTGTCGAACTTGTCGAGCGGATGCGCGTTAAAAGCGCATTGGAGGCATGCAAAGCCGATTTGAGAACTAAGGCGATTTCGGACAAGTCGAAAGAATTTGCGAGTAGCGCTGTAACAGAAGCACTCAGAAAGGCATTGGATCAAGAATTTATAGCCCTAGGTATAGGGCATATTCGCACCAAACTCGGTGATCGCAATGACAAAGGCAAAATGAAGTATCGCTTGCTGTTGGACTTGCCCGCCAACACCAACAAGCTGGAAGATGTATTAAGCGAAGGCGAACAACGGGCGATAGCAATCGGGGCTTTCCTTGCGGAACTGCGAATCGCCGACCATTTAGGTGGAATTATTTTTGATGATCCAGTCTCTTCATTAGATCATTGGCGACGTCGTGATGTAGCCAAAAGACTGGCGGCGGAGGCGAAGCAACGCCAAGTCATTGTTCTCACCCACGACACCAGCTTCCTCGGCGAGCTTCGTGATGCTATTGAACAACTGGGAATAGCACATGAACTGCATCATCTGGAGTGGCGCGACAGCAGACCGGGCTACGTGAACCCCGGCTTGCCTTGGGGTCACAAGAGTTACAAAGAGAGGATTGACAGTCTTGAGAAGGCCCAAAAAGCGCTCGCCAAATCATGGCCGCCTTATCCTGGTCAAGCTGAGAATGACAAGATGACGCATCAGTATGATTTCTTTCGCGCGACTATCGAGCGCGTTGTGCAAGATGTCGTTTTCAATGGCGTCATCCAACGATATCGGGACTGGATTCAAATCAAGCATCTTGAAGCCGTTGTTGGATTTGACGATCCCGCTTCTCGGCAATCAGGGCAGGCGTCACGTTGTTGAGGGAGTAAGGCCCCAGCTCGGCCTTCCACCAGCCCAGAATCTGTTTCTGCTTCTTCAGGGATTCAGGATTACGCCGCTCGACCGCCTCAAGGTAGCGGTCTACCAATGCGCCCAGCGTATGTTTGCGGGCCTCGTTGGTGGGCAGGGCATCGCCCTTGCGGATGGAGGCCTCCATCTGCTGCGCCCACAGGCGAGCGTCTGTCCTGCGCTCAAACGAACGGGAGATCGGCGGATGACCACGCAAACGCACCTGCACCCGGAACGAGGTGCTGCCGTCTTTAGCTTTGCGGGCTTGGATATTGGCCACGGCGTGCTGTTGTGTTGGCTAGGATTGGCTGAGAGTGTGCCATCCGTGTGCCAAATCCGTCAACAGCAGGCCGATACAAACTATAACTTATTGATTTATTGTTATTTTATTAACACTCAAAGCCGCTTCTAGGGGATTATGAGTCCCCTGCTCTAACCGACTGAGCTAACGACCCGCGTTCCGGCGTTCACCCGGCACGCACCGGGCGCAACCTCAGCTCTCGTTGTCGAGGAAGCTGCGCAGCCGCTCGGAGCGCGACGGATGGCGCAGCTTGCGCAGCGCCTTGGCCTCGATCTGGCGGATGCGCTCGCGCGTGACGTCGAACTGCTTGCCCACTTCCTCGAGCGTGTGATCGGTGTTCATTTCGATGCCGAAACGCATGCGCAGCACCTTGGCCTCGCGCGGCGTCAGCGTGTCCAGCACGTCGCCGGTGACGTCGCGCAGGCTGCCGTAAACTGCGGCATCGCTCGGCGCCATCGTCGACTGGTCCTCGATGAAATCGCCCAGATGCGAGTCGTCGTCGTCGCCGATCGGCGTCTCCATCGAAATCGGTTCCTTGGAAATCTTGAGGATCTTGCGGATCTTCTCCTCGGGCATTTCCATCTTCTCGGCCAGCGTCGCCGGATCCGGCTCGGAGCCGGTCTCCTGCAGGATCTGCCGCGAAATGCGGTTCATCTTGTTGATGGTCTCGATCATGTGCACCGGGATACGGATCGTACGCGCCTGATCGGCAATCGAGCGCGTGATCGCCTGGCGGATCCACCAC
>CAZHJU010000018.1:0-61550 GCA_964533495.1 uncultured Bordetella sp.
GGAGGCGGGGATCGCGGATTACGAGGCGCTTTCCTGGTTCGCGCTGTTCGCGCCGGCGCGGACCTCCGGCACGGTCATCAACAAGCTGAATTCCGAGACCGTGGCCATGCTCGGCCGGCGCGACATCCGCGAGCGCTTTCTCGGGCAGGGTGCCGAGATTGCGCCGTCGACGCCCGGCGAGTTGGGCGACCGCGTGCGCGCCGAAATCGCCAGGTGGGGAGAGGTGATCCGGGCAGCCGGCATCGAGCCGATGAAGAACTGAAGCTCAGGGCTGGATGACCGTGATCCGCTCGACGTCGATTTCCGGGGCGCGCATGAAACTCTTTTCGATTTCGCCGTAAATCTCGATCACGCTCGTTTCGGAAACCTTGACGCCGCGGAGCAGGTCGTCGTCGATCTCGACGCGAATTTCACCGGTGCCGTCGCTGAACAGGTACTTGTCGCCGGAAACCTTTTTCAGCAGCTTGCCGCGCAGCCGCACTTTCCGGTCATCGACGGGGTCCTTCAGCACTTCGGCGACGCTGCCCGGCACGGGCGAGGCGCCGGGGCCGGTGTACTGCGCCTGCGCGGTTCCGATCGCGAGTGCCGGCAGCAGCAGGAAGGCCAGAAGCATTGCAGGCAAGGGCATGACGGGTTCTCCTGGATATATGCAAAACGGACTGCGGCCGGCGGACGGCCGCGGCGCCTGCCGCACGGTGCCGTTCCGGCGGCAGGCAGGCGCAGGGATTTTACGATCTACTTGCGGTTGATCGCGAACTTGCCGGGGCCGATCAGCGCGACGACGATCGCGGTGAGCAGGAAAAATCCCTGCAGCTCCAGCGCCCAGCCGCCGGTCTTGCCGAGGTCGAAGAGCTGCGAGCCGTGGGCCAGCGCGATGGCCACCACCATGTTGAAGGCCATGATCACGCCGCCGATGCGCGCGTAGAAGCCGAGGATCACCAGCAGCGGCGCGAACACCTCGCCGACGAACACGCCGTAGGCGAAGAACCAGGGCAGGCTGTGGCTTTCCAGCATGTTCTCGATGCCGCTGACGCCGTAGCGCATCTTGGCGATGCCGTGCAGCAGCATGAAAATGCCCAGCGTCAGGCGCAGGATCAGTTTGCCGAGGTCGTCGTTCATGGAAGTCTCTTCTTGTGAGTGTTCATGTCGCGGGGTGGCTGACGCTTTCGATCGCGCGCTTGACCGCCATCGGGTCGGCGACGCTGCGGAACAGCACGTCGCTGGTGCCGCGCCCGGTGACCCTGATGTCGCCGAATCCGAGAATGCGGCCGAAGATGCCCTGGTCGATCTCGACGGTCTCGATCGAGCCGAGCTTCATTTCCTCGGATTTGCGGCTGATGATGCCGGTCTTGAAAATCACGCGCTTGTTGGTGACGCCCTGCTCGGTGTGGCGCAGCCGCAAGTGCTCGTAAACCGCCAGCGCCAGCGTGATGCCGAAGGAGGGGATGGCGAGCAGCAGCCAGAACGCCATCGGGATGCGCGTGACCCAGTGCAGCCGGAACAGCGCCGAGATTTCCTCGCCGGCGGAGAGGGATTCGTCGATGTAGGCCATGGGTTATCGCGGCATCCGTTTTTCCGAAACTGCGTCCATTCCGCTGCCGTCGCTCCGGCGAAAGCCGGAGTCCGGTGTCCTCGCAAGCCGTCCCGGATTCCGGATCACGCTTTGCGCGTCCGGAATGACTGTTGAAATCAGTGGTCCCAGCCGGTGGTCTTCGCGCCTTCGGTGGCGAGCAGCACGTAGGCCATGATGCAGGGCTCCTTGCCGCGGTTTTCCCAGTTGTGCATGGTCTGGCGCTGGATGATGACAGTGCCCGGCGTCAGGTGCACTTCCTCGCCGCCGTCGAGCTGCATCCACAGTTCGCCGGCCAGGCAGATCGCGTAATCGACGGAGTCGGTGACGTGCCAGCGCTTGGCGACGCCCGGGTCGTACTTGGCCAGCCGGAACACCGAGCCGCCGGCGAGGCTGGTGCCCAGTTCCCAGGTGTTCGGATCCTCGCTGGTCATTTCCGCCGGCAGTTTTTTGGTCGCCCACATCGGGATGTTGTGGAAGCCGGGGCGCATCGGGATCGGTTCGATGATGCTGTCCGATTTGACGTAGGCCTTGCCTTCCTTGTTGGTGTCGGTGACGATTCTGCGGAATTTCATGATTGCTGCGTTCTCCAGTAAGACGGCTGTGCTGCCGCATCAAGACAAAAAGTGCCGGAATCCGGCGATACTCTATAACTATTTGATTTTATTGATGTTTTTAAAAAACGCGGGGGGCGGCCCCTGCCGGCCCCGCCCCCGCGTTTGTACCACAATCAGCTCGAGACCTTGATGTTGGCAGCCTTGACCACCTTTTTCCACTTTTCGACGTCGCGGGCGATGGCTTTCTGGAACTGTTCCGGCGGGCCGCCCGCGGGCTCGAGGCCGTCGCCGGCGAGGCGCTTCTGCATCTCGGGCGTTTTCAGGATGCGCGCCACGCCTTCGTTCCAGCGGGCGATGATCGGTTTCGGCAGCCCCTTCGGGCCCCACAGGCCGTACCACAGCAGGGCTTCGTAATCCTTGACGAACTCCCCGATGGCCGGCACGTCGGGCAGCGGCCCGGCGCGTTTGGCGGTGGTGACGCCGATGCCGCGCAGCTTGCCCGATTTGGCGTGCGGGATCGTCGCCGGCATCGAGCCGAAGATCAACTGCACCTGTCCGCCGAGCAGGTCGGACAGCGCGGGGCCGGTGCCCTTGTAGGGGATGTGGGTCATTTTCGTGCCGGCCATCAGGTCGAACAGTTCCGAGGTCAGGTGGGTGATGCCGCCGGTGCCGGTCGAGGCGTAGTTGAGCTTGCCCGGATTGGCCTTGGCGTACGCGATCAGCTCCGGCACGGTTTTCGCCGGCACCGTGGGATGCAGCGCCAGCACGAAGCCAGTGTCGCCGATCATGACGATGGTCTGGATGTCCTTCACCGGATCGTAGGGCAGCTTGTAGAGTGCGGCATTGGTGCCGTAGCTGCCGGAGACCATGATGACCGTGTAGCCGTCGGGCGCGGCGCGCACCGCGGTCTCCGCGCCGATCGTGCCGCCGCCGCCGGCCCGGTTGTCGACGATGACCTGCTGGCCGAGCGCCGCCGACATGTTCGCGGCGATCAGCCGGGCCATGATGTCGGTGCCGCCGCCGGGCGCGAACGGCACCAGCATGCGGATCGATTTGTTCGGATAGGCATCCGCTGCGGCCGCCGCGCAGGGCAGGGCGCCCGCGACTGTCGCGGCGAGCAGGGTGGCGAGTTTCCTTTTCATGCGATGGTCTCCTCCGTCGGGTTGCGTTCAGGTGCCGTTTTCAGTCTGCCGAGATGCCCGCTTCGCGGATGACCCTGGTCCACTTGGCCATTTCCGCGCGCAGATACCGGTTCGATTCCTCGACGTTGCCGCCGATCAGATCGATGCCGGAGCCGGCGAAACGCCTGGCGGTTTCGGCATCGCGCAGCGCGGCGCTGGTGCCCGCATTGATCCTGTCGAGCGTTGCGCGCGGCGTCTTCGACGAGGCGAAGACGCCGTACCAGACGTCGAAGGCGTAACCCGGCAGGCCGTTCTCGGCGACCGTCGGCAGGTCCGGCGCGGCGGGGCTGCGTTTCGCGCCGGTGACCGCCAGCGCGCGCACCTTGCCCGATTTCGCATGGGGGAGCAGGGTGCCGACGCCGGCGATGGCCATCTGCACTTCGCCGGTGAGCAGCGCCGTGGTGCCGGGGCCGGTGCCCTTGTACGGCACGTGCACCATGTTCACGCCCGCGGTGACGCGGAACAGTTCCGAGCCGAGGTGCGAGGCGCCGCTGACGCCGCCCGAGGCGAAGCGGATGTCGCCCGGCTTCGATTTCGCGAGCTGCACCAGCTCGGCCACCGATTTCGCCGGCAGGGAGGGATGCACGGCGAGCACGAAGGGCTGGGTGCCGACGATGGTCACCGCGCTGATGTCGCGCCGCACGTCGAAGGGCAGTTTTTTGTAGAGCGCCGGCGCGTAGGAAATGCCCACGCTCTGCAGCAGCAGGGTGTAGCCGTCGGGCACCGCCTTCGCGGTGATGTCGGTGGCGATGACGCCGCCACCGCCCGGGCGGTTGTCGACGATGACCTGCTGGCCCCAGAGCTCGGTGAGCTTGTGCGCGAGCAGCCGCGCGATGATGTCGGTGCCGCCGCCGGCGGCCGAGGCCGCGACCATGCGCACCGGGCGTTCGGGGAAACCCGCGCCGGCGGCCGGTGCGGCCGTCAGGCAGGCCGCGAGCGCGGCCAAAGCGGCAAGGCGATTGTTGCTGTTCATGCTGCTCCTCCCTGGTTTTTGTGATTGCCTTTGCGCGATGGCCTTTGCGGATCGCCCGGGCGTGCCGGGCACGCCGCGCCCATTATGGGCCTCAGGCGCCGGCCGTGCCAATGCCGGCCTGCAGCAGCGCGTAATTGGCGGCTTCCATCGGGATTTCGCCGCGGTTGATGCGGCGGTCGAGCGCGGTCACCGCGTCGTTGGCCGGCGTCGGGATGCCCAGTTCGCGGCCCTTGCGCGAGACCAGCCCGCTGATGAATTCGATCTCGCTGGTGCGGCCTTTCAGGTGATCGTGGATCGGCGCGGTGCGCCCGCCGCCGACGTGCGACATCAGCGTTTTCATCGTGGTGACCAGGTTCTCGTCGCTGGAGCCGGCGAACTCGTCCGCGCGCAGCCCGAACACCGGCTCCATGCGGTAGCCCAGCGCCGTGCCCACGGCCAGCGATTCCCGGCCGAGCTGCACCGAGATGTCGAACATGCCGGGCAGCGCGCAGGCCTCGAAGTTGCGCAGCCCGAGCAGGCTGAACGGCCCCATGGTCATCGTGTTGGCGATCAGCTTGGTCCACTTCGCGCCGTGGATGTTGTTGGTCACGTCGCAGCGGCCGACCTTGCCCATGATCGCGGCAATCTCCTTCACCCGCGGCGTCAGGCCGCCGTCGAGCTCGCCGACGGTGAACCAGCTGCCCTTGCGCGTGGTGTTGCGCTGGATCTGTCCCGGCGTGAACAGTTCGGCCTGCAGCTCGACGACGCAGCCGATCACCCGCTCGCGGCCGACGATGGAGGCGATGGCGTCGTCGTTCATGCCGTTCTGCGCGCCGACGATGACGCCCTTTTCGCCGAGCCAGGGCTTGATGAATTCGGCCATCCAGCGCGTGTCGTTGGACTTGCAGGCCAGGAACACGATGTCGAATTCGAGCCGCGCGGAGGACATCGCGCACAGGTGCAGCGCCTTGACCGGCACCTGGAACTGGGAGTCCTTGAACTGGACCTGCAGGCCGTTGTTTTTCATCGCCCGCACGTGCCCCGGCCACTGGTCGATCAGCGTGACGTCGAGGCCGGCATGGGTGAGGTCGGCGCCGATGCTGCTGCCGATGGCGCCGGCGCCGAGGACTGCGATTCTCTTGGTTTTCATGGGTTGGCCCGCCTGCTATTTAAGGAATGTGGTGGATTTTCCCGCCATCGCTCCGGCCGCGCGCGGCGCGGGCCGGAACGACGGCTGCGGTCATTGCCTGCGCGCCGCCAGGTCCAGCAGTTCGCGCACCGAATGGTTCTCGATGTCGAGCGCGGCACGGGCGATGTCGTCCACCGGCAGCCGCGGGTTGATGCCGCGGAATTTTTCGGTGACGCCTTTCGCATCCACCGGATTGTCGACCGAGCCGGTGGGGTTGAGGATGTCCTCGCGCACCCATTCCCCGCCGTGCTCCGCGGCGACCCAGCCGGCGAAATGCGCGGGATACAGCGCGTCGAGCTTCGGGTCGTGCTCGCATTCGAGCCGTGCGGCGAGTTCGACGATCGCCGGGTCGCGCATGCGCTCTTCCGTGAACTGCGGCGGCAGCACCTGGCCGTCGAGCAGCGCCGCGGCGACGACATAACGCACGCTCATCTGCGCGTTGAGCGCGCTGCCTGGCGCGTAGTCGAAGCCGCATTGCACGTCGACGACGTTGGACAGGCCGACCCTGACCCGGCGCTTCGCATCCCACGGCGCGCCGATTTTTTTGCGCACCGCGAGCGCGGCATCGATGTAGGCGTGCGCGCTGCCGCAGCAGGAATAGGGCTTGATCGAATTCCTGTCGGCGTGCCAGACGCGGCCGAGGTCGCGCGTGAGCAGGGACGCATCGGCATCGTCGGAATGCGCCTTCAGCACGCCGCCGTCCCCGTATTCGTAGATCTGTGTCGGGCCGCTGAAGCCGAGCGCCGCCAGCTCGGCGGCGAGCACGCCGGAATGCGCGGCCTTGCCGGCGTGGAGCCGCTTGCTCATGGTGCCGTCGGCGTTGAAGGCCCAGGTGCCGGCGCCCTGGGTGCCGGCGAGGCCCAGCGCCCAGCCGGTCCGCTCCGGGTCCAGTTTCAGCAGCGAGGCGCAGGCCGCGGCGGCGGCGAAGGGGCCGTAGATGCCGGTGATGTGCCAGCCGCGCAGCCGCGTCGCCGCCGGGTTCGAGGCGAGGCTCGAGCGAATCATCGTTTCGTAGCCGGCGGCGATGGCGGTGACCGCGGCTTTGCCGTCGCTGCCGAGTTTTTCCGCCATCGCCAGCGCCGCCGGCACCGCGACCGCGCCGGCGTGCAGCTTGGCGTTGTGGTAGTCGTCGAGTTCGAAGGCGTGCGCGGCGACGCCGTTGACCAGCGCCGCGTCGGCGACGCGCAGCGAGGCGGCTTTGTCGCCCCAGACCGTGGCCTCGCCCTTGCCGCCGCTGCCGGTGCGCGCCCAGCGCAGCACCATGTCGGCCCAGGGCGTACTCCAGCCGTAGAGGCCGCAGCCCAGCGTGTCGAGGATGGCGATGCGCGCGACTTCGCGGGTGCGCGCGGGGACGTCTTCGTACTTCAGGTCGCTGATCCAGGCGGCGAGTTCGCGGGTCGGTGCGCCCGCGGCGCGGCGGTCGTCGTTCATGGCCATTTCTCCTTCTTTGCTCTGTGTTCTCTGTGGCGGCTTGCGATGTGGGCCAGCCTAACGCGATCGCGCCGGCGCGGCATCCGCAAGTCCACATCGAGGAAGGCGGGCGCCGGCTTTCTTGACAGTGATTTTGCGGGCGCTCCATACTCGATTGGCCTGCCGGAAGCGGTTACCGGGCAAAACGGGCGGCGGCGGGGCATCCGCGCCCAATCACCAGGAGTCCAATCAATGGATTATGACGTCATCGTCGTCGGCGGCGGCAACGCAGCCTGCGCCGCGGCCGTATCGGCCCGCGAGAACGGCGCGAAAAAAGTGCTGCTGCTGGAGAAGGCGCCGAAGGCGCAGCGCGGCGGCAACACCCATTTCAGCGGCGCGATCTTCCGCTTCGTGTTCAACCATGCCGACGAGATCGACCGCTTCGTGCCGGACGTCGAAGAGGAATACCCGGGCTTCCATGCCGGCGTGCCGGTGTATCCGAAGGAGGCCTTCGCCGAAGACCTGATGCGGGTGACCGACGGCAGGAGCGATCCCGAACTGTCGGAACTGCTGATCGACGAATCCTATGACACGACCTGCTGGCTGCAGGACACGGGCAGGCACCATTTCGAGCTGGCGAAGTCGGTGATGGGCATCAAGGTCGGCGACAAGATCAAGTGGCCCAAGGGCGCGATCGTGCGCACCGTGCACGAGGGCGTCGGCCTGTCGGCGCAGTGGTTCAAGACCTGCGAGGCCATGGGCGTCGAAATCCGTTACGAGGCGCACGTGCTCGACCTCGCGATGAACGGCCAAGGCGCGGTGAAGGGCGTGGTGGTGCGCGGCGAGAAGGGGCTGCAGACGATCAAGGCCGGCGCGGTGATCCTCGCCTGCGGTGGCTTCGAGACCAATCCGGCCTGGCGCACGCACTACCTCGGCCAGGAATGGGGCCATGCCAAGGTGCGCGGCTCCAACTTCAACTACGGCGACGGCCTGCGCATGGCGATCGAGGCCGGCGCGATGCCCTGGGGCCACTGGGGCGGCTGCCACGCGACGCCGATCGTCGCCAGCGCGCCGGATTACGGCAAGAAGGAGCTGACTGACAAGACCAACCGCCTGTCGTACCCGTACGGCGTCATGATCAACGTCGAGGGCAAACGCTGGATCGACGAGGCTGTCGACTTCCAGGCCTTCACCTACGCCAAGTACGGCGGCCTGATCCTGAAGCAGCCGAAGAGCCTCGTCTACCAGATCTTCGACGCCAAGACGATGCATCTGCTGGAGCCGCGCTACTCGACCAGCGAGCCCTACAGGTCGGACACGCTGGAAGGGCTGGTGAAGCAGTTGAACGTCGATCATGCCGAAGCGATGAAAACGCTGAAGGCCTACAACGAGGCCTGCGGCCGCGGCGGCCCCTTCAACGCCGCCGTGCTCGACGGCCTGCACACCGAGGGCATTGATCCGCCGAAGTCGAACTGGGCGCAGAAACTCGACACGCCGCCCTATGTGTCCTGGCCCGTCACCGGCGGCATCACCTTCACCTTCGGCGGCCTGAAGATCAACAAGGACGCGCAGGTCATCTCCACCGGCTGGAAGCCGATCCCCGGTCTCTACACCGCCGGCGAGATGGTCGGCGGCCTGTTCCATTACAACTATCCGCTGGGCACGGGGCTGATGTCGGGCGCGGTGTTCGGGCGGATCGCGGGGCGCAGCGCGGCGAAGGAGGCGGCGGGGGGCAAGGCGAAGGGCCGGCCCGTGAAAAAGGCCGCGGCCGGAAAACTGGCCGCCAGAAAGACGGCCAAGCCGGCGAAGAAGGCGGTGAAAAAGAAATAACCGTTTCCAGTGCCGCGATTTGAAAAGCCGGGGCGAGTCCCCGGTTTTTTCATGCCCGTCATCCGCGATGACCGTGATTTGCGGAATCGTCACCCCGGCGAACGCCGGCATGACGATGGTTGTCGCCTGTTCCTCCGGTTATCATGCAACGGCGATTGGTTTCAGGAGACCGGGCATGCACCGGAGCTGCCGGCCGACATCGCCGTCGCAACACTGAACAATGAAGAGGGCCGGGCCTTGGGGTTTCCGGAAACATTCTTGCGGGCCGCGGCCGGCGGGGTGAGTATGCGATGACGGCTGCTCAGCCTTTCCGCAGACGGATCTACGCTTTGGTGGCCGCCGCCGGTTTCCTGCTCGCCGCCGCTTGGGTCCTGTACGCCGTGTTCACCTCGACCAGTTCCACCGCCGCGATCGGCCTGATCTTCGTGCCTTTCTACGGCCTCGGCGGGGCGGTCCTCGGCTGCGCGGTGGCGTATGTCGGATTCGCGCTGGCTGATGCGCATGCCGGCCGCAGGACATGGCACAGCGCCCCGGTGCTGTTTTCCGGCCTGCTGCTGGCCGCCGTGGCGCTGTTCGGCAGCGCGCTGCTGCAGCAGCGGCATGCGCTGGCGGTGGCTTCCGATCCGCGGGCGACGCCGGAGATGCTGGCGGAAATCAGCCGTTCCTGGATTCCGCTGTGGCGCAGGAACGTCGACATCGCGCTGGTGAAGAATCCGGCGGCGCCGGCCGCGCTGCTGACGGCGGTGGTGGAGGACGGGCGCGACGGTTATCTGGTGTCGCTCGCCGGCGCGCATCCGAACACGCCGTTGCCGGTGCTGGAGCGGATCGCGGCAGGCCCCCTGGGTTATGAACGCATGAGCGGGCTGGCGACCCATCCGCGCATCACGCCGGCGATGGCGGAACGGCTGGCGAATGTGGGGGCAGGCGATTTCCAGTCCGATGTCGAATACAAGCTGTACCAGACCTACGTGCTGGCCGCGCTGGCGCGCAATCCGGCGACGCCGCAGGACGTCTTCGACCGCCTGGCGGCGCGCGAGGCGCCGGAATATTTCCTCGCGCTGGCGGTGCTGCGCTCGCCGCGCGCGAGTTGCAGGCAGATGGCGCGGGCGGGCTCGACCGGCGGCGAGGTGCTGCACGCGACCGCGCTGTCGGAGCTGAAGCGGCGCGGCTGCTAGGGTGTCGTTCAGCCGGCCGCGGGCATGTCCGCATGGTGTGTGCAAGGCCGGGCGGTTTGCGTGACGATCCGGCAGGGCCGACAGGCATGGCGCGATGGCATGATCGGATCGGCAATGGCAGATATTTTATAAGTATTTGATTTTATTGATATTTTTATGGAACAGATCATGGATGCTCCGGCCGCCGGACTGCCGCTCGCCCAGGTCTTCGCCGAGGCGGACGATGCCTTGTCCGTCCGCGAAGCGGCGATCGCGCGCGGCGAGGCGCTGCCATTGACCGAAACCGTGGATGCCGCGATCGCGCTGACGCAGCGTCTGGTTGCCGCCTATGTCGCCGCCGCCGGCATCAAGGCGTCGCCCGCTGCGGAGGCCGGCATCCTCGAGGCCTTCAAAGTGCTGGCGAAGGGCGAGCCGGACTGGAACGCGATCCGCGACAACTGCCGGGAACTTGTGTACTACCGCAACTGTATTAATATGGGGCGCAGGGACGCGCTGCCGAAAGTCCCGGAGAAAATGGCCGTGCGCACGGCGCGGCATGTTTACCTCTACATCAAGACCCGTTGCATCCGTGAAGGACGCTTGGCGGATTAGCCGGTGGCCGCGTTTTGTTTTTGGAATTGAACTGACTCTGGAGCGTTGATGAAGACAGCAGCAAGCCGCGCGCGCGGCGTGGAGCACGACATCGTTCAGGCGCCGCAGGTCGACGAGGTGTCGCCGTATTACGAACCGCAGGGCAACGAGGTGGCGATTTTCGAGGCGGCCTACAAGCGCCGCCTGCCGGTGATGCTGAAGGGGCCCACCGGCTGTGGCAAGACGCGTTTTCTCGAATACATGGCGTTCCAGCTGAAACGCCCGCTGGTCACCGTGTCCTGCCACGAGGACCTGACCAGTTCCGATCTCGTCGGCCGTTTCCTGCTCGAAGGTTCCGAGACCGTGTGGCATGACGGCCCGCTGACCCGCGCGGTGAAGGCCGGCGCGGTCTGCTACCTCGACGAGATCGTCGAGGCGCGCACCGATTCGACGGTGGTGATCCATTCGCTGACCGACCACCGGCGCAAGCTGGCGATCGAAAAGAAGGGCGTCGAGATCGACGCGCACGAGGATTTCATGCTGGTCATCTCGTACAACCCCGGCTACCAGACCGTGCTGAAGGACCTCAAGCCTTCGACCAAGCAGCGTTTCATCGCGATCAACTTCGATTTCCCGCCGGAAGAGGTCGAGCGCAAGATCCTGGTCAGGGAAGTGCCGGGCACCAAGCCCGAGATCGCGCAGCAACTGGTCGCGATCGGCCGCAAGGCGCGCCTGCTGAAGGATCACGGCCTCGAGGAATCGACCTCCACCCGCGCGCTGGTCTACGCGGCGAGCATGATCGCCGCCGGCCTCGATCCGGTGACGGCCTGCCAGGTGGCGATGGTCAATCCGATCACCGACGACGCCGAGCTGGCGGACGCGCTGATGGAGATCGTCAACGCGCACTTTGCCTGATCGGGCGCCACCGTCATTCCGGCCAAGCACAGCGCGAGCCGGAATCCAGTGGTTCTGAAGACGCCTCCTGGATTCCGGCTTCCGCCGGAATGACGGCTGGGTTCTGAATGGCTTTCTTCTGACACGCGTCACCGGTTACGAATCACCAGCACACACCCCGATGAAATACTCTCCCGCCGTCGCCCAGGCCTTCGCCAAAATCCGGGACCTCAGCGCCGTCGCGCACCGCGAGGTGGAGCAGGTGCTGCCGGCGATCGCGCGGCACGGCGACGCCGTCGCGCTGCAGTGGCTCGCCGCCTGCACGGCCCTGTTCAGTTTCGAGCGCGACGCCGGCAAGGCCTTCATCCGCGGCAGCCTCGAGGCGGAGAAGGTTTCGGAGGAAGTGCTGCCCTGGACCGGGCAGGCGATGGCCTTCATGCAGTGGCGCGCGTCGTGGCGCGCGCTGGAAGGCTTCATGGCCAACGTCGCGAGGGCCTACGGCTCGCTCGGGCATGCCGGGGAGAAACGCTGGGCGGAGATCGGCTTCGGCTGGTGCACGCGGCAGATCGAAAGCGGCAGCGCGTATTTCTCGACGCCGGTGCTGGATCTGGCCGGCCGCCACGGCGGCATCGCGGCGATCGAACAGGTCGCGGCGCCGGCCGAGGAGTTGTTCGAATCGCGCAAGCTGATGCTGTCGACCTACCTGCCCGGCGCGATCCGCGTGCGCAACCTGCTCGGCGCACAGGCGATCCTGCCCTGGGCCTCGCGCGGCGCCGACATCCTGCAGTCCGGGCGCACCCGCGGCGAGGCCTATTTCCGTCTGGAATCCGAGGAAAGCCTGTCGCTGCTGCTGGAGCATCTGCCGGGATACCGGCTGACCGACCGCAACCGCCTGCTCGGCATGCTGCTCGACGTCTGGTTCGGCGGCGAGTTCGACCTCAAGGAAAGCACCTGGTCGCCGGAAAAGGGCAGGCCGTTCATCGAGACCGACGGCCGCAGCATCTATTTCCCGGCGGTGATGGCCGACCGCGAGGAGGCGATCCTCGCACTGCTGCACACCGCCGGCCACCTGCGCGGCCGCACCTTCGACCGCGGCGCGATGCGGGAAATGTTCGCCGAAGCGAAGATCGATTTTCCGGAAACCGGCGCGGTGTCCTGGGCGCCGCTGTTCCTGCGCTTCGGCGAGGACGCGCTGCAGTTCCAGCTGCTGTTCGACATCTGCGAAGACCTGCGCGTGGATTGCGGCGTGCAGCGCAGCGTGCCGAACTACCTCCGGCGCCTGCAGCGTGCCGCGCGGGGCATCGGCGTGCGGCATCCGGAGACCGCCGCTTATTACGACCTCGCTCTGGAGAGCATCGGGGCGGCGATCGCGCATCACGACGGCGCCGTCGCCGATCCGCGGTTTGCATCCCTGCTGCAGCCGGGGGCGACGGTGGCTGATGCCTGGCGCGCCGCCGTGAAGCTCCATGCGGGATCGACGCTGCCGCCGGTGACCGACCTCGAGGCCTTCCTCGCCGCCTACCTGCCGGGGCGCAGCCCGAATGCGGCGCGCATGGCGCATCCGCAGGAAAGCGACGATCCTGCGCAGCAGACCCAGGCCGGTTCCGAGCAGCAGAGCGAGCAGCAGGACGAGGGCGGGCAGGAAACCGAGGCGCCGCAGAACGCGGAGTCCGGCGACCAGCGCGACGACGGCGAAAAGAAGGAGATGCCCAGTTACGGCGATTCCTCCGGGCAGTCGGCGCGCGCGTCCAGCGAAAGCGACAAACAGGGCCACAACCAGGGCAGCAGCGACAAGGGCATTCCCTATCCGGAGTGGGATTACCGCGAGTCGCGCTACAAGCGCAACTGGAGCTGGGTGCAGGAGAAGCGGCTGGCCGAGTCGAACATGGGCGAAACCCAGCGCCTGATGAAGCAGTACGAACTCGCGCTGAAACGCCTGAAGAAGGCGATCCAGTCGCAGAAGCCGACGCGCATGGCGCCGCTGACCCGGCAGCTCGACGGCGACGACATGGATCTCAACGCGGTGGTGAGCTTCGTCGCCGAGAAACGCGCCGGGCAGTCGCCGCGGCCGGCGATCTACAAGCGCCGCGAGATCCGCCAGCGCGAAGTCGCGGTGACGCTGCTCGCCGACATGTCGACCTCGATCATGCAGCACCTGCCGGAAGGCGGCGGGCGGCTGGTCGACCGCATCCGCGCGGGCGTGCTGCTGTTCGCGGAAAGCATGGAAGAAGTCGGCGACGCCTATTCGATCGCCGGCTTCTGCTCCAAGTACCGCGACAACGTCAGCTACTATACGCTGAAGGGTTTCGACGAGATCCTGACCGACGACGTGCGCGCGCAGATCGGCGGCATGTCGGGGCGGCTCGCGACGCGCATGGGCGCGGCGATCCGCCATGCCACGGCGTCCTTCGACGGCATCGAGAGCCGGCGCCGGCTGCTGCTGCTGCTGTCCGACGGCCGGCCCGAGGATTACGACGACGGCGGCGACCGGCGCTATCTGCACGAGGACACGCGGATGGCGGTGAAGGAGGCGGTGGCCAAGGGCATCCATCCCTTCTGCGTGACCGTGGACACCATGGCCAACCAGTACCTGCCGCAGATCTTCGGGCCCGGGCACTATCTCGTGCTGGACCACATCAACAGCCTGCCCAACAAGCTGCCGGAAATCTACCTGCGGCTGCGGCGCTGAGCGGTCCGGTGATTTCGGGCAGCGCCACGCGGGCCGGCACCGAAGCGCTGGCACGCGCCGCCGCCTGCGCGCCGGGCCACTACAGCGATTTCCTCAACCGGCACCTGCAGCTGTCGTCGCTGGGCATCGGCACCTTTCCCGGCGTGGCGACGGACGCGGTGGACGCGGCGTACGCGGATGTCGTCGCGCGCGCGCTGGGCGCCGGCATCAATGTCATCGACACCGCGGCGCATTACCGTTACGGGCGTTCGGCGCGCGCGGTCGGTGAAGGACTGCGCCGCGCCTTCGCCGCGGGCATCGCGCGCGAACAGGTGTATGTCGTCGCCAAGGGGGGCTTCCTGCGGTTCGACGAGGGTCCGCCGGACGATCTCGATGCCTGGTTCGAGGCGCGGGTCGCGCGCAAGGGGCTGGGCACGCGCGGGGATCTGGGCGGCGTGCACTGCCTGGCGCCCGGCTACATCGCCGCCCAGATCGACGAACTGCGCGAAGCGACGGGGCTGGCGACGCTGGACGCCTTCCTGATCGATCAGCCCGAGGTGCACGTTCCGCGGCTGGGCAAGGAGGAATTGAACCGCCGGCTGCAGACCGTCTTTGCCGTCTGCGAGCAGGCGGTACGCCAGAACAAGATCGTCAGTTACGGCCTTTCGACTTTCGACGCGCTGCGGGTGGAAACGGACCATGCGCTGTTCCAGTCGCTGCCGGCGCTGCTCGGCCTCGCGGAACGCGCGGCGGCCCTGGTGCAGCGCGACGACCGGGCGCGTCACCATTTCCGGGTCATCCAGTTGCCCTTCAACCAGGCGATGAACGAAGGCTTCACGCGTTTCAGCCAGGCGACCGGGCAGGGCAACGTTGCTTCGACCCTGCAGGCGGCGCATCAGCTGAAGATTTTCGTGATGGGCAGCCACGGCCTCGCCAAGGGTGCGCTGGCCGTGCAATGCGCGGATGCGGTGCGCGGGGCGATGCCGGATTTTGCCAACGATGCGCAGCGCGCCCTGCAGTTCAACCGGTCGACGCCGGGCCTCGGCACGAGCCTGGCCGGGATCAGCGCGCCGGAACACCTGGACGACCTGCTGGCCGTCGCGGCCCGCCCGCCGCTGGCGCGCGAAGCCTATCTCGGTTTCTACCGCCGTGCCGGCGATGCGGACTGAGGCGCGGATCGTGCAGCGGAGTCCGCGATGCGAGACGGCAATCCGTATCCGGGTTGACGGAGATCAAGGCCGCCGCTTTCCATGCCGCCGGCGGTTGCGGCAGAATGCCGTTGTTGCTTCATCATTCGAGAGGAGATCCCGATGGGACACACGCTGGAACAGTTCGCCGCGCAGTGCCACGATTACATCAAGGCCGAGCCCGGCCCGGCCGGCCGCAGGAAAGTCGCCTCGCTGCTGCAGGAAGTGCTGAAGGACAAGGACTTCATCGACAGGCATGTCGACGCCAATGTCGGCGAACGCAAGATCCTGTACGAGGATCCGGAGTTCGGTTTCTGCATCCTCGCCCACGACTACAAGGATGCCAAGACCAGCGCGCCGCATGACCACGCCCATTCCTGGGCGATCTACGGCCAGGCGCGCGGCGAGACCCACATGCGCGATTACCAACTGCTGGAGCCGGCGAGCGCCGACAAGCCGGGCAAGGTGAAGGAGACGCGTTCCTACAAGCTGACGCCGGGCATCGCGCACGTCTACAACGAGGGCGACCTGCATTCGCCGAAGCGCGAGGGGCCGACGAGCCTGATCCGCATCGAGGGCACCAACATGTCCAAGGTCAAGCGCTTCAAGTACGAGCCGGTCTGACCGCTTCATCCCGCAGAAAAGCGGCCCGCGGGCCGCTTTTTTGTTTGCGGCGCGCCGCTACCAGGCGTAGCCGAGGCCGACGAGCAGCCGGGAGTCCGTCGATTTGCGCCCCGGCGCCGGGTGTTCCTCCCAGTCGACGTTCAGTTGCAGCGAGGCGTTGATCTTGCCTGCCACCGGCGCGCGCAGCCCCGTGCGCGAACGCAGGATGATGCCGCTGTCGCCGGTCAGCTGCAGAAAACCGTCCTGGTCGTGGAACAGTTCGATTTCCGAGTCCCCGAGGCGGTGGGCGGCGCGCAGGCCCCAGCCGAAGGCGGGGTGGTCTTCGTTGCCGCCGGCGATGCGCTCGACGGTGATGTAGTCGATGCCGCCGCGCAGGGACAGGTTGCTGCGTTCGCTTTCGACGATCTGCAGGCCGTAGCCGCCGCCGAAGGTGCTGCGCAGGTCCACGTCTTTCGGCCGGTCATGCTCGAAGGAGCCGCGCAGGTAGCGGAACAACCGCGGATGGATGAACCAGTCGTAGTTGCCGTCGGCGCGCCAGTTCGACGCGGTTTCGATGCCGGCATCGCGCTGGCGCTCGGCCTTGCCGGCGAGGGTATAGCGGTAATCCTTCGCGCGCGCGGTCATCTCCCCCTCGGCATAGAAGCGCTGGCCGGAACTGTTGCCGCGCACGTCGGCGGCCGAGAGGTTGATGCGGCCGCTGTAGGCGACGCCGATGCCCGACTGTTCGGGACCCGGGTTCACGTGCGCGATGTCGCCGAGCGCGACCGTCCGGCCCGTGTCCGGCAACTGCACGCCGTGTGCCGCCGGCTGCAGCCGGTCGCTGAAAACGGCGGTGCCGTCGCGCAGCATGACCTCGACGGATTCCGCGGTCTCGACGGCGGCGACATCCGCCCAGGCGATGTGCACGGTGCCGGCATGCGCTGACTCGAAGACCAGCATGTCGCCGTGCTTGTGCACGATGCGGCCGGACAGGCGGTCGCCGTTGTGGAAGGTCACGACATCGGCGGCGGCGGGAAGGGCAATGAAGAAAGCAGGAATCAGGAAAGCAAGGATTGCGGCATGGAAATTGCGGAGCATCGGTCTCGGGTCCGGGTGGATTGCAGGGAGGGCATGGCTGTGCACGGTTTCGTGCCGCCATGTCCTTTGCGACACGTGGCAGGGACCCGAGTTCCGGAAACGCGCCGCACCCGGGCGGCGCAGGGTCAGTTGCGCGGCAGGCGCAGCTGCGCGCGCTCGAAGGCGACCACGACGGGCAGCGAGATGGCCAGCGGGATCAGCAGGTACATCAGGCGCCAGACCAGCAGCGCGGCGATGACGTCGGAGGGCGGCATGGTGTGGACGATCGCGAGGAACACCGCCTCCATCACGCCGATGCCGCCGGGGGTCTGCGACAGCAGCCCGGCGGAGAAGGACAGCAGGAAGGCGCCGAGCACGATCATGAATCCGGGATTGCCGGCTTCGGGCAGGGCGAAGTAGATGATGCCCGCGGCGGCGATGATCTCGAGCGGTGCGGCGATCAGCTGGCGCGCGACGATCGGCAGCTTCGGATAGAACACGTACAGCGAGCGGATGCGCAGCGGGCTGAAGCCGCGCCAGGAGCCGACGACATAGAGGGCGCACAAGGCCAGCATGCCGGCGCCGATCAGTTGCACCAGCGGCGCCGGCAGGTTGAACAGCGGAGTCACGTCGACCAGGGATTGCACGATCTGCGGCTCGATCACGAAGACGATGCCCATCAGGAGGATCGTGCCGTAACCGAAGGTGAACGAGCACAGGGCGACCAGCACCGCCACTTCGCCGGGGCCGAGGCCTTTCGCGCAGTAGGCGCGCAGCCGGACCAGGCCGCCGGAGAGCACCGAGGCGCCGAGGTTGTGGCCCAGCGCGTAGGTCACGAAGGAGCAGGTGGCGATGTACGGCCAGGAGATGCTGCGGTGGCGGCCCAGGTGGATCAGTGCGATGCGGTCGTACCAGGCCAGCGCGGCATAGGCGGTGAGCGCGGACAGGCCGGCGAGGGCATAGGCCCGCGCCGATACTTCCGCGATGCTGTCGGCGATCATGTCGGCGATGACCGTGAGGTTGGTCCACAGGCTGCCGGCTTCGATCATCGTCCTGGCCGCGGGATCGGTGGAAACTTCGGCCAGCAGCTTCGAATACAGCAGCCACAGCGACCAGAGCACGACCGCGCCGACGCACAGCAGCCAGAGCATTCTCTTGGCGTGCTGCGTCCAGGGATGGCGGGGTGTTGCGGCTGTCATTCGGTGAGAGCGCCGATGCGTGCGCGGTGAAACGAAGCGGAAGGCCGGTGGCCGCGGATGAGGGCGGCTGCAGTTGGAACCGCGGCTTTATACCATAGTTCTTCAGGGGTTATTGGGGGTTATTGGGGGGTATTGCGGTTTCCGCCGCCGGGCGCTGCGGTTTTTTCCGCCAGCGCGCGCAGCAGTTTTTCCTGTTCGGCGAAGCTTGGCACCCGGGCTGGCGTTTGCTGTCCGGCTTCTCCGGGAATCCTGCCGCGGAAATCCGCGGGCGCGCCGGCTCCGGGCGACAGATAGGCCGCCATCCGCTGGCGCTTGTTGAATGCTGCAATGCGATTGTCGAGGCCGGCGATGTCGGCGATCAGCAGCAGGAGCAGCGCCGGCAGGGACAGCAGCAGCCAAGACCATCCGCCAAACCAGCCGGCGGCAGCGGCCAGCGTCAGCAGCAGGTAGGCGACGGCCCCGCCGGTTTCATGCAGGTACCAGCGGTGCGCGCCGAGCGGGAACAGCGGCAGCAGGCACCAGGCGGTGCCGCGGCGGCGCAGCCTGCGCGCCAGGCGCAGGTTCATCGCCTGCAGCCCGCCGCCCTCCAGATCGAGTTTCCGCCATTTCGGGTTCATGCCGGGTTTATGACGTGTCTTTGCCATGCCTTTGCGGGTGCCGGCAACGATACCATGCGGCAAACCGCCGCCGGTCGCCGCTTTGTCGCGGTGGCGTGAACGGGTAGTATCGCCTTTTCCGACTGCCGACCGCGTTCACCCCATTCATGGCCGACCGCCGCCTCCAGGTATTCCATGCCGTTGCCCGCCAGCTTTCGTTCACGAAGGCCGCGGAGCAGTTGTTCATGACCCAGCCCGCGGTGACGTTCCAGATCAAGCAGCTGGAAGAGCACCTCAATACGCGCCTGTTCGAGCGCAGCCACGGCCGCATCGCGCTGACCCCCGCCGGGGAACTGGTGCTCGGTTACGCCGAAAAAATCCTGACGCTGTCGGAGGAACTGGAAACCCGCGTCAGCGAGCTGACCGGGGAAATCAGCGGGCCGCTGCTGCTGGGGGCGAGCACCACGGTCGCCGAGTTCTTCCTGCCGCAGATCCTCGGCGAGTTCAAGGCCAGGCATCCGCTGGTGCGCGCGCGCATGACCGTCGGCAATTCCGAGACCATCGTCACCCGCGTCGCCGAGCATGCGCTCGACCTCGGCCTGATCGAATCGCCGTCGCAGCTGCATGGCGTGCAGACGGAAGTGTGCTGCGACGACGTGATGGTGATGATCTGCAGTCCCCGCTACAAGCTGGCGAAGGCGGGGAAGGTTTCCCCCGCCGAAGTGTCCTCGGAGCCCTTCATCAGCCGCGAACCCGGGTCCGGCACCCGCGAGGTGGCCGACCAGTATTTCCAGCAGAACGGGGTGTCGCCGGATGCCATCAACGTGGTGATGGAGCTGGGCAGCCCCGAAGCGATCAAGGGCGTGGTCGAAACCGGTCTCGGCGTGTCCATCCTGTCGCGCGCGACGGTGGCCAAGGAACTGAAGCTCGGCGTGCTGGTGGCGGTGCCGCTGGACCCGCCGCTGGTCCGCGGACTGTCGGTGGTCACGCCGAAGGACCGCTTCCGCTCGCGCCTGCTCGCCACTTTCGTCGAGTTCGCGAAGGCGCGCATGAAGGACATGGCCGCGGCGCAATGAAGCGTTTCGTCGCGGTACAGCACAGTCATTCCGAGTTTCTCGGCAGCGTCGAGAAACAGCTGGAGAACCGCGGCATCGGCTTCACCTATTTCCGCCCGTTCACCGGCCAGGCGCTGCCGGCGAGTGCGCTGCAGTTCGACGCCTTGTGGCTGCTCGGCGGCGCCCATGCCCCGGCGGACCGCGCCCATGTGCCCTGGCTCGACGAGGAGCTGCGCCTGCTGCGCGCATTCGCGGCGGCGCGGCGCCCGGCGGTCGGCCTGGGTTTCGGCGCGCTGCTGCTGGCGCAGGCCGCGGGCGGCGAGCCGCAGCCGGATGACGGTCCCTATGCCTACTGGACGACGGCGCATGCGACGGCCGCCGGCGCCGCCGACCCCGTGGCGCAGGCGATCGACGGCCGCCGGGTGCTGGTGGCCGCCAGCGGCCGCGTGAAGCTGCCCGGAGGTGTCGCGCCGCTGGCGACGGATGACGATGGCCGCTGGATACTGCTGCGCCACGGCGAGGCGTACGGGCTGCTGTTCCGGCCCGAGATGACGCCGGGCATGATCGAGGACACCATCATGGAGGAGGGGCGTCCGCTGCCCGATGACGTCGGAGACGTGCTGGCGCGTGCCCGGGAGCTGTGGCCGGAATCCCGCGACACCACCGACCGCGTGATCGCGGCGCTGGTGTCGGAACTGGACCTGATGCAGGAGCGGCGCAAGCCGCCGGTGTTCCGCATCCAGGCGGTGTCCGGGGGGCAGTGAGCATGGCCGCGGACGGGGAAACTGCACTGCTGGACCTCTACCGGGCGCTCGACGCGCGGCGGCGGGATGAACTGCTGGAATGCGCGCGGGCGCTGGCTGCGCCGGCCGCGGAGCCGCGCCGGGAACCGCGGCCGGCCGAAGAATCGGTGGCACTGGCGATACGCCGCCTGACCCGCAGTTACCCGATGCTCGAGCGGCGCCGGCTGATGGGCCCGGCTTCGGCGCTGCTGGCGCAGCACGCGCTGCAGGGCCGCGCCGCGGCCGAGGTCATCGACGAGCTGGAACTGGTGTTCGAGCGCCATTACCGCGAATCCCGGAGCGCAGGCCGGGTTGCCTGAGCCGGAACAAGACCGGAACAAGATGCCGAGACCGATTGCCGCAACCATCGACCTGTCCGCGCTGGCGCACAACCTGGGCGTGGCGCGCGCGCACGCGCCGCATGCGAAGGTGTTCGCCGTGATCAAGGCCAATGCCTACGGCCACGGCCTGATGCGCGCGGCGCAGGCGCTGCGCGCGGCGGACGGCTTCGCGGTGGTCGAGTTCGATGCCGCGCTGCGCCTGCGCGAGGCGGGTTTTGCGCAGCGCATCCTGCTGCTGGAGGGTTTTTTCGACGAACGCGAGGCGGCCGAGGGCGCGGCCAAGAAGATCGCCGCAGTGGTGCATCAGCCGGAACAGCTCGCGCTGCTGGGCGGACTGCCCGCGGGTTCGCGGCTGGATGCGCTGCTGAAGATCAACAGCGGCATGAACCGGCTCGGCTTCGCGCCGGAGGAGGCCGGCACGGCCTACGCCGCGCTGCAGGACTGTCCCGGCACCGGCAAGGTCACGCTGATGACCCATTTCGCGAATGCCGACGATGCCCGCGGCGTGGCCTGGCAGATGGACAATTTCGCGCGCGCCGCCGCCGGCATCGCGGCTCCGCGCAGCCTGGCCAATTCCGCGGCGACGCTGCGTTATCCGGAAACCCATTTCGACTGGGTGCGTCCGGGCATCATGCTCTACGGCTCGTCGCCCTTCGCCGAAGTGTCCGCGGCCGCGCTCGGCCTGAAGCCGGCGATGACGCTGCGTTCGGCGATCATCGGCACCTGCGAGCTGAAGCCCGGCGACAGCGTCGGCTACGGCGGCATGTTCCGCGCCGAACGGCCGATGCGCATCGGCATCGTCGCCTGCGGCTATGCCGACGGTTATCCGCGCCATGCGCCCAACGGCACGCCGGTCCGCGTGGGCAATGCGATGACCGGCACCGTCGGCCGGGTGTCGATGGACAAGCTCTGCATCGACATCAGCGGCCTGCCGGCGGCCGGCATCGGCACGCCGGTGGTGCTGTGGGGCGAGGGCAATCCGGTGGACGACGTGGCGCAGGCGGCGGGCACCGTCAGCTATGAATTGCTGTGCGCGCTGGCGGCGCGGGTGCCCGTGCTCGAGCGGTCCTGAGGAACAACATATGGCAAAAGCGAAAACCGTTTACGTCTGCACCGAGTGCGGCGGCCAGGCGCTGAAGTGGCAGGGCCAGTGCCCGCACTGCCAGGCCTGGAACACGCTGGTCGAATCGGTGGCCGACACCGCGGCGCCGTCGGCCAACCGCTTCTCGCTGATCGCGGAGACCGGAAAACTGCAGAAACTGTCGGAGGTCGAGGCGCGCGAGGAGGCGCGGGTGTCGAGCGGCATCGCCGAGTTCGACCGCGTGCTCGGCGGCGGGCTGGTGCCCGGTGCGGTGATCCTGATCGGCGGCGATCCGGGTATCGGCAAGTCGACGCTGCTGCTGCAGTCGCTCGCTACGATTGGCGCAACTGCCGGCGCCGCACGCAAGGTGATCTACGTGTCGGGCGAGGAATCGCCGCAGCAGATCGCGCTGCGCGCGAAACGTCTTGGCGTCGAGGCGGAACACGTGCAGGTCCTTCCCGAAACGGGGCTCGCGAAGATCCAGGCGGTGATCCAGTCCGAAAAGCCGGAAATCGCGGTCATCGACTCGATCCAGACGCTGTATTCCGACGCGCTGACCTCGGCGCCGGGCTCGGTGGCGCAGGTGCGCGAATGCGCGGCGCAGTTGACGCGGCTGGCCAAGGCCGGCGGCACGACCATCGTTTTTGTCGGTCACGTCACCAAGGAGGGCACGCTGGCGGGGCCGCGCGTGCTCGAGCACATGGTCGATACCGTGCTTTATTTCGAGGGCGACACGCATTCGAGTTTTCGTCTGATCCGTGCTTTCAAGAACCGCTACGGCGCAGTCAACGAACTCGGCGTGTTCGCGATGACCGACAAGGGGCTGAAGGGCGTGGCGAATCCCTCGGCGCTGTTCCTGTCGCAGCACGACACGGAGGTCGCGGGCTCCTGCGTGCTGGTGACGCAGGAGGGTACGCGGCCGCTGCTGGTCGAGGTGCAGGCGCTGGTCGACGAGGCGCATGCGCCGAATCCGCGGCGGCTGTCGGTCGGCCTGGAGCAGAACCGCCTCGCGCTGCTGCTGGCCGTGCTGCACCGCCATTCCGGCATCGCCTGCTTCGATCAGGACGTGTTCGTCAATGCGGTGGGCGGCGTGCGCATCACCGAGCCGGCGGCTGACCTCGCGGTGCTGATGGCGGTGGTCAGTTCGCTGAAGGACAAACCGTTGCCGAAAAAGCTGGTGGTGTTCGGTGAGGTCGGCTTGGCCGGCGAAGTGCGGCCGGTGCAGCGCGGCCAGGAGCGGCTGAAGGAAGCGGCCAAGCTCGGTTTCACCCATGCGCTGGTGCCGCAGGCCAACCAGCCGCGGCAGCCGATTGCCGGGCTCAAGGTCATCGCGGTGCGGCGCATCGAGGATGCGGTCGTGCACTTCCGCGACGGTTTCTAAAAATATAAATAAAATCAATAACTTATATTGATTTTCGTGATGGGCTCCGGAATCCGTGCCGCTGACGGCTTGTGCCGGATCGTGGCGGCGCTGCTGCTGTCGGGGGTCGTGACCGCAGTCTGCGCTGCCGAAACGGAGGAACGCATCGTCCGCGTGCCGGTGCGAATCCAGGATGCAGCGGGCAAGGCGCTGGCGCAGGACATCGTGGTCACCGTATTCGAGGAGCCCGGCCGCACGTCCTATCCGCTGCTGGTGCTGAGCCATGGCCGGCCGCCGGCATCCGGCCGCGCCGGTCTCAATCGGGTACGTTATTCGCAGGCCGCGCGTTTTTTTGCGGGACTGGGTTTTTCGGTGTGGGTGCCGACGCGCGTCGGATACGGCGTCAGCGGAACCGGAATCGATGCGGAATACGCGGGGCCCTGCGGCAACCGCAATTTTGCGCGTTCGTTCGGAACCGCCGCCGACCAGGTGCAACAGGTGATCGATCATGCGCGCCGTGAATCACGCATCGACGCGCGGCGCATCGTGCTGGCCGGACAGTCCTATGGCGGCGCAACGAGCATCGCAGCCGCGGCGCGCAATCTGCCCGGCGTGGTGGCCGCGATCAATTTTGCCGGAGGGGGCGGCGGCAATCCGGAAACGCATCCCGGGGACCCGTGTTCGGCATCGATATCCACCGCGACCTTCGGCGGTTATGGACGCAACACGCGTGTGCCGACATTGTGGATCTATACTGAAAACGACCTGTATTTCGGCCCCAGGCATGCCGAAGCCTGGTTTGCGGCGTTTCGCGCCAATGGCGGCAACGGCGAATTCATGCTGTTGCCGCCATTCGGTGACAATGGTCATCGGCTGTTCGTGCGCGGGTTCGACATATGGGCGCCGATCGTCCGGCATTTTCTGGCGCAACGCGGTTTCAGCGGATAACCGGCGTCTGCGATACGCCCATGGTGTGGGCTGCCGCGGTTTCGCCGGGGGCATCGATACGTTAAAATACCCCCTTCCCCGCGTCCGGATTTTCGAGCGGTGACGCGCGGGATCCGACATTTTCTTTCCGGAGCATCCATGAAGGTTCTAGTGACAGTCAAACGCGTCATCGACCCGTACGTGAAGGTGCGCGTGAAGTCCGATGGAACGGGCGTCGAGACCGCCAACGTCAAGATGGCGATGAACCCGTTCTGCGAAATCGCCGTCGAGCAGGCGGTGCGCATGAAGGAAGCGGGCATCGTGACCGAGATCGTCGCCGTGTCGATCGGCGTCCAGCAGTGCCAGGAAACTCTGCGCACGGCGATGGCGATGGGCGCCGACCGCGGCATCCTGGTGGAGAGCGCGGCGGAAGTGCAGCCGCTGGGCGTGGCCAAGCTGCTGAAGGCGGTCATCGACAAGGAGCAGCCGAAGCTGGTGATCATGGGCAAGCAGGCGATCGACGACGATTCCAACCAGTGCGGGCAGATGGTGTCGGCGCTGCTGGGCTGGCCGCAGTCGGCCTTCACTTCGGCGATCGCCGTCAACGGCGACAGTGCCGACGTGACCCGCGAAATCGACGGCGGCCTGGAAAAGCTGACGATCAAGCTGCCGGCGGTGGTGACCACCGACCTGCGCCTGAACGAGCCGCGCTACGTGACGCTGCCCAACATCATGAAGGCGAAGAAGAAGCCGCTGGAAGTGATCAAGCCCGAGGCGCTGGGCGTGGACGTCGCGCCGCGGCTGAAGACGCTGAAGGTCGAGGAGCCGCCGAAGCGCAGCGCCGGCGTCAAGGTGGCCGACGTGCAGGAACTCGTCGCAAAACTCAAAAACGAAGCCAGGGTGATCTGATGTCCGTACTCGTAATCGCCGAACACGACGGCAAACAACTGAAGCCCGGCACGACCAACACGGTCACCGCCGCGGCAAAAATCGGCGGCGACATCACCGTGCTGGTTGCCGGCCACCAATGCGCCGAGGCGGCGCAGGCGGCGGCGAAGGTCGCCGGCGTTGGCAAGGTGCTGCTCGCCGATGCGCCGCAGTATGCCGGCGCGGTCGCCGAAAACCTGGCTGCGCTGGTGTTGACCGTTGCCGGCCAGTATTCCCACATCCTCGCGCCGGCCACCGGCTTCGGCAAGAACTTCATGCCGCGCATTGCCGCGCTGCTGGACGTACAGCAGATTTCGGACATCAGTGCCGTCGTTTCCGCCGACACCTTCGTGCGGCCAGTCTACGCCGGCAACGTGATGGCCACCGTGCAGTCGGCGGACAAGGTCAAGGTCGTCACCGTACGCGCCACCGGCTTCGATGCCGCGGCCGAGGGCGGCAGCGCCGCCGTCGAGAATCTCGCTGCCGGTCCCGATGCCGGTCTGTCGAAGTTCAACGGCCAGGAACTGTCGAAGTCCGACCGGCCCGAACTGACCGCGGCGCGCATCATCGTCTCCGGCGGCCGCGGCATGGGCAGCGGCGAAAACTTCAAGATCCTCGAGGCGCTGGCCGACAAGCTCGGCGCCGCGGTCGGCGCCTCGCGCGCGGCGGTGGATTCCGGTTTCGTCCCCAACGACTACCAGGTCGGCCAGACCGGCAAGATCGTCGCGCCCGAGCTCTACATCGCCGTCGGCATCTCCGGCGCGATCCAGCACCTGGCCGGCATGAAGGACAGCAAGGTCATCATCGCCATCAACAAGGATCCGGAGGCGCCGATTTTTGCGGTGGCCGATTACTGGCTGGTGGAAGATTTGTTCAAGGCGGTGCCGGAGCTGACCCAGGCGCTGTGAATCCGCTGTGAACCTGTTTCGCCTGCGGTAACATCAAGGGCGCTCCTGCGGGAGCGCCCTTTTCGTTCACGGAGGATTCGTGTCGACCTACACCGTACCGCTGAAGGACATGCAGTTCGCGATCGCCGAGTTCGCCGAGCTCGACGGCATCGCCGCGCTGCCCGGCTGCGGCGAGGTCAACGCCGAACTGGTCGAGGCCGTGCTGACGGAAGCGGGCAGGTTCGCGCAGGGCGTGCTCGATCCGCTGAACCGCAGCGGCGACAGGCAGGGCGCGCAGTGGCGCGACGGCGCGGTGACCGCACCCGACGGTTTTGCGGAAGCGTACCGGCAGTTCACCGCCGCCGGCTGGAACGGGCTCGCGGCTTCGGCGGATTACGGCGGCCAGGGTCTGCCGCACTGCATCGCGCTGCCGCTGCAGGAAATGTGGAACAGCGCCAACATGGCGTTCTGCCTGTGCCCGATGCTGACCACCGGCGTGCAGGAGGCGCTGACCCACCACGGTGCGCGGGCGCTGCTCGACACCTACATGCCGAAGCTGGTGTCCGGCGAGTGGACCGGCACGATGAACCTGACCGAGCCGCAGGCCGGTTCCGACCTGTCGGCGGTGCGCACCCGCGCCATCCCGGAAGGCGACCATTACCGCATCCAGGGCACCAAGATCTTCATCACCTGGGGCGAGCACGACATGGCGGAGAACATCGTGCACCTGGTGCTGGCGCGGTTGCCCGACGCGCCGGAGGGGGTGAAGGGCATCTCGATGTTCGTGGTGCCGAAGTTCCTCGTCAACGCCGACGGCAGCCGCGGCGCGCGCAACGACATCCGCTGCGTGTCGATCGAACACAAGCTGGGCATCCACGGCAGCCCGACCTGCGTGCTCGCCTACGGGGATAAAGGCGGAGCGACCGGTTATCTGGTGGGCGAGCCGAACCGCGGCCTCGAATACATGTTCACGATGATGAATCACGCGCGGCTGGGCGTCGGCATGGAAGGCGTGGCGATCGCCGAGCGCGCCTGCCAGCACGCGCTGGAATACGCGCGGGCGCGGGTGCAGGGGCGCGCGATCGGCCAGAAGAGCGGCGACCGTGTGACCATCATCCACCATCCCGACGTGCGGCGCATGCTGATGACCATGCGCGCGCAGATCGAGGCGATGCGCGCGCTGGGCTATCTCGCGGCCGGCGAGCTGGACCGCGCGAAGCGCCATCCCGACGCGGAGACGCGCGCCCGTCACCAGTCGCGGCTCGACCTGCTGACGCCGGTGGTCAAGGGCTGGTGCACCGAGCTGGCGGTGGAAATCGCCTCGCTCGGCGTGCAGATCCACGGTGGCATGGGTTTCGTCGAGGAAGCCGGCGCCGCGCAGTACCTGCGCGACGCGCGCATCACCACCATCTACGAAGGCACCACCGGCATCCAGGCCAACGACCTGATCGGGCGCAAGGTCGGCGCGGAGCAGGGCGCGACCGCGCTGGCGCTGATCGCCGAGATGCGTGCGCTGGATGCGCCGCTGGCGGCCGCCGGCGCACCGCTTGCGCCGGCGCGCGCATCGTTCCTGCGGGCCGTGGACGGCCTGCAGGCGGCGACGCGCTGGCTGGTCGACCATTACCGTGCCGAACCGGAAGCCGCCGCCGCCGTTGCCGTACCCTATCTGAAACTGTTCGGCACGGTGGCCGGGGGCTGGCTGATGGCGCGCGCGGCGCTGATCGCGCGGGAACGCCGCGACATCCCGGGCGCGGACCGCGCTTTTCTGGACGCCAAGCTGGCGACGGCCTGTTTCTATCTGGAACACCTGCTGCCGCAGGCCGACGGATTGTCCCGCACCGTCACCGGTGGCGCGGCGAGCACGCTGGCGCTGGACCCGGCGGCCTTCTGAATGACGCCCGGCCTGTCCCGCGCCGCGCTTGCGCTGCTGTGCCTGCTGCCGGCGCTGCCGGCCGCGGCGCAGCTGAATTGCGAGCAACTGGTGGCCACTGCACAGGCCGGCATCAAGCTGCGCGACCAGGGCGCGAGCCTTGGCCAGGTGCTGGCCGAAACCGAAAAAAGCGGGCTGCGCGAGCGTTTCCGTCCCGACGAACTGGCGCTGATCCGGCGCGCGCTGCAACTGACCTTCACCGGCGAGGTGTCGCTTCACGAACTGGCCGAGACCTGCGCCGCCGGCCAGGGCGGTGCCCGCCGCTGAGCGGCTCGAATGCGTTATATTGTCGCGCGCAAACCCGGCCGCAGGGGCCGGTAGCGGAGGAAATGCGGGAGGAAATGCAGATGAAGCCGAGCAGGCAGTGGCTAGCGGTGTTGATGGCGGGAATGTTCCTGGCAACGGGCGTGGCGGTCGCGCAGAAGCAGCCGAAGGTTCCGCCCGAGTACGAGCGCGAGGGCGGGCCGTACGTGCCCACGCCCAACGTGGTGGTCGACCAGATGCTGGGCATGGCGAACGTGACCGAGAAGGACCACGTGATCGACCTCGGCTCCGGCGACGGCGTCATCGTGCTGACCGCGGGGCAGCGGCTGAAGGCCAGCGGCTACGGCGTCGACATCGACGAGGAACTGATACGCAAGAGCAACGAGCGCGCGAAGAACCTCGGCATCGACGGCCGGGTGCGCTTCGAGGCGAAGGACATTTTCAAGACCGACGTCAGCGCGGCGACGGTGGTGACGCTGTACCTGCTGCCGGAATTCATGCAGCGGCTGCGGCCCAAGCTGTTCGACGAGCTGCGCCCGGGCACGCGCATCGTGTCGCACGACTACCATTTCGAGCAGTGGCAGCACGACGCCGACATCAGTTTCGACGTGCCGGAAAAGGAATTCATCTCCGGCGTGCCGCGCGCGACGCTGTACCTGTGGATCGTGCCGGCCAAGGTGGCCGGCGGCTGGAACCTGAAGGTCGAGGGGGACGGCGATTACGGCCTGGCGCTGAAGCAGCACTACCAGAACGTCGAAGGCACGGTGGACGGACGCGGCCGCAAGACCGGGCTCAGTCTGCTCGACCCCAGGGTCAGCGGCAGCGACATCAGCTTCGTGATCCTGCACGGCAATGTCCGCGGGCGCTTTACCGGACGCGTCGACGGCGACCGCATGGAAGGCACGGCGGTGTTCAGCGACGGCAAGTCCCTGCGCTGGCAGGCGGTGCGCGGCCGGGCCTGATCTTCCGGGCCCGGCTTCTTCAATTCATCAGCAGGGCCGGCGGCGCGTTCTCGAGCACGCCCCGGCGGAACGCGGCCTGGTTGCCGGCCATGTCCAGCGCCGCCGCGTTCCAGGCGTCGCGGATGATTTTTCCGCCGGCGAGAAGGTCGCCGCCGACCGCGCGCGGCTTCGCCAGCATGTCCCACAACGCGCCGGCATGGCGCTCCGGCACGCCGTTCAGGGTCACGCGCTGCGTCGCCGGCAAGGGCGCCGGCGCGGCGACCAGGAAGCTGTTGGTGTAGCGCGCGCCGGGCCAGTCCGGCCGGTAGAGCGCGGCGTGCGGCAGTTCGCTCGTCAGCGTCGCCAGCAGGTGGGCGTAGGCGCGCGGATCCTCGAGGTTGGCGAAGGTGTTGAACACCGCGACGCCGTCCGGCTTCAGGCAGCGTTTGAGGTCGCGGAAGAATTCCCGGGTGATCAGGTAGTCGGGCGTGCCGTCGCCGTGGAAGAGGTCGACCAGCACCACGTCGTGGCGGCCGTCGCAGGCGGCGACGAAGGTGCGGGCATCGGCCTGGTGCGCGGTGACGCGCCGGGTATCGAAGCCGAAGTACTTTTGCGCGACTTCCAGCGAGGAGGGATCGATTTCGACCACCTCGACACGCGTGCCGCCGCTGGCCAGGCGCGAGGGCACGATGCCGGCGCCGAGCCCGAGCATCAGCACGTCCTGCATCTGCGGCCGGTAGGCGCGCGCGAGGGCTTCCAGCGCCCAGGTGTAGAAGGAAATCGACTGCTGGTTCGAATCGACGGTGTTCTGGATCAGGCCGTCGTGGAAATACATGCGCAGGAACCTGCCGTCGGCATCGGCGCTGCTGCGCAGGATCTTGACCGTGCCGAACAGCGAGCTGTGGGTGCCCTCGACCTGCCACTGCGCGCCGCTGAAGGCGACCGGCCCCTGGCGTCCGGTGTAACGGTCCGCCTGCCAGGCCAGCAGCGCCGCGCCGAGCAGCGCCGCCACGGCGCAGGCGGTGACGCTGCCGCGGCCGGACATCGGCAGCCTGGATGAGGCCGCGGCGACCAGCGACAGCAGGCCGAGCACGCCGGCGACCAGCAGCGTGGCGGTGTAGTTGCTGATGTTGGGGATCAGCAGGAAGGCCGTGACCAGCACGCCGGCGACGGAACCCAGCGTGCTGACGAAAAACACCAGTCCGGCGCCGGCGTCGCCCTTGTGTCCGGCCTGACGGCGCAGCAGCAGGGCGACCAGCAGCGGGTTCATGGCGGAAGTCGCCACCAGCGGCGGCAGCAGCAGGATCAGGCAGGCGGCGAAGGCGCCGCCGCTGAGGCTCCAGCGCGCCAGCGGGTGGAACAGCAGCGGATAGGCGAGGCAGGCGATGACGATGGCGATGCCGGCGAGCGCCGGCATGATGCCGAACAGGAAGCCGATTTTCCTGTCGGAAGGGGTGGACGATCCGCCGGCCAGCCGGCCGCCCCACCAGTACCCCAGCGCCAGGGACACCAGGGTGATCGACAGGATGCCGGTCCAGATGTAGAGGCTGACGCCGAAATAGGGCGTCATGATGCGCGAGGCGAGCAGTTCGAGCGCGAGGATGGCGCCGCCGGAAATGAAGATCAGGGCGAAGGGCATGGGTGGGGTGTCGGTTATAATGCGCCGCCAATCTACCACAGGCATGGTCAACTCCATTTGACCCGGCGGTAGCGCGGTTCCAGTGTCAAATCCAACCGGCCGGCGGTCTGCGGAGGCGATCATGCAGCTTGCATTGCAGGTGTTGAAAAAGGTGTTGCCGGCAGCGGCCTGCGCGGCCTTGCTGTCCTCTTCCCCGCTGCGCGCCGCCGGCGACCAGCCCAGCGTGCCCTATGTGCCGACGCCGCAGGCGGTGGTCGAGCGCATGCTGACGATGGCGAAGGTCACCGCCGGCGACTATCTCATCGATCTCGGTTCCGGCGACGGCCGCATCGTGGTGACCGCCGCGCGCAAATACGGCGCGCGCGGCTTCGGCGTCGATCTCAATCCGGTGCGCATCGACGAGGCCAATGAAAACGCGCGCAGGAACCGCGTCACCGACAAGGTGGCGTTCTACCGGCGCAACCTGTTCGAGACCGATCTTTCGGAAGCGACGGTGATCACGATGTACCTGCTGCCCCGCGTCAACCTGCAGTTGCGGCCGAAACTGCTCGACCTGAAGCCGGGCACGCGGCTGGTGTCGCACGATTTCGACATGGGCGACTGGAAGGCCGACGAGTACGTGCGCATGGATGCCAACGACAAGTTTTCCGGCGCCGGCGGCGACAGCGATGTCTACCTGTGGATCGTGCCGGCGAAGGTCGCCGGTGCCTGGCGTTCGCAGTTGAACGCGGGCGGCAAGCCGCAGACCTACGAGATCCAGCTCGAGCAGAAATACCAGTCCGTCGGCGGCACGGTGCGCGTCAACGGCAAGCCGGCGCTGATCCAGGGCGCGAAGCTGAACGGCGCCGGGCTGTCGTTTGCGTTCACCGCCGACATCAACGGCGCGCCGGTCAAACATGAATTCAGCGGCCGCGTCGACGGCGGCCGCATTGCCGGGGAGGCCGCGCTGTCCGGCGGGCGGCTGGCTTCCCGCGTGGAATGGATTGCGGAACGGACGGAGGCTTTGCGCTGATGCGGATCATGACAACGGCCGGCGCCCTGCTGCTGGCGCTGGCGGCCGCAGTGCAGGCCCAGGATTTCGGCGATACCCCCTATGTGCAGACGCCGCAAAACGTCGTCGATTCGATGCTCGAGACGGCGAAGGTGACGGCGAAGGATTACGTCATCGACCTCGGTTCCGGCGATGGCCGGATGGTCATCACCGCGGCGAAAAAGCGCGGCGCCCGCGGTTTCGGCGTCGATCTCGACAGGCGCCTGGTGAGGCTCGCCAACGACAATGCGCGCAAGGCCGGCGTCGCCGACCGCGCGAAATTCTACGACCGCGACCTTTTCGTCACCGACCTGTCACCGGCCACGGTGATCACCATCTATCTGCTGCCCGAGGTGAACCTGATGGCGCGCAGCAGGATACTGGCGCTGGCGCCGGGCACGCGCATCGTGTCCCACGACTACGGCTTCGGCGACTGGCCGCCGGATGTCGAGTATGAGATGGATGCGCCGGGCAAGTCGGTGGGGCGTTCGCAGCGCAGCAAGGTGCTCTACTGGGTGGTGCCCGACCAGGTGGCCGGGCGCTGGCAGTGGACGGTGGAGGCCGGCGGCAAGCCGCGGCAGGTGGAACTGTCGCTGAAGCAGAATTACCAGAAGCTCGAGGCGAGCGCGAAACTCGACGGCAATGCCTTGCCGGTGGAGCGCGCGACGCTGACCGGGCGCAACGTCGAGGTGGTCATGACGCTGCCCGGGCGCGGCCGCGTCACCTTCGGCGGCACGCGCATCAACCAGGCGATCGAAGGCACGCTGCGTGATGCCGCCGGCAAAACCGCGCCGTGGAGCGCGGTGCGCGTGGAACTCCGTGATGCCGCCCACGTGATTGCGCCGCCGCCGGTGATCCGGGAATTCAATACGGATGCGCAATAATGCTTAAGTATTTGTTTTTAAACGTATTTTTAGTTTTCCCGGCGTTGCTGGCCACGTCGGCCGTGCGCGCCCAGCCTCACTGGCAGTTCGATGTGCCCTTCGTGCCGACGCCCCATGTGGTGATCGAGGAAATGCTGCGGCTGGCCGCGGTCACGCCGCAGGATTTTGTGATGGACCTCGGCTCCGGTGACGGCCGCGTGCTGATCACGGCCGCGCAGAAGTTCGGTGCCCGCGGCATCGGCGTCGACCTCGACGGCGAACTGATCGCGGAGAGCGTCGAGGCGGCGCAGGCGGCCGGCGTCACGGATCGCGTGCAATTCCTGCAGCAGGATCTGTTCAAGACCGATCTCGGCCAGGCGAGCGTGATCACCATGTACCTGCTGCCCGGCGTGATGGCGCGGCTGCAGCCGCGGCTGCTCGAACTGAAGCCCGGCACGCGGCTGGTGTCGCACGATTTCCGGATCGGTGACTGGAAGCCCGACGTCACCACGCAGATCCGCAAGAACACCTTCCTGTGGATCGTGCCGGCGAAGGTGGCGGGCCGCTGGCAGATGAAACTCGCGCTGCCCGGCGGCGAGCATGCGGTGATGCTGGAACTGCGCCAGCAGTACCAGGCCGTCGACGGTTATGGGCGCTTCAGCGACCGCCACTCGCAGATCTGGGAGCCGCGGCTGTCCGGCGACCGGCTGAGCTTCGTGATGGTCGACGACCGCGACCGCGACAACGAGGCGGCCCTGTATTTCGAGGGCCGGGTCAGCGGCGACGTCATCGAAGGGCAGCTGCGCCGCGGCACCGGCAATGCGCAGACCCTGCATCCCTGGCGCGCGGTGCGCGTGACGGCGCCATGAGCCTGCGCGCTGCCGGACGCCTGGTCCGCGTGCTGCTGGCCGCGGCATTCTGCTGGCAGGCGGCCTCCGCGCAGGCCTCCGACGTGCCCTATGTGCCGACGCCGATGAACGTCGTCGACGCGATGCTGGGCCTTGGCGGCGTCGGCTCCGGCGACTACCTGATCGACCTCGGCTCCGGCGACGGCCGCATCTCGATCCGCGCCGCCGCGCGTTTCGGCGTTTCCGGATTCGGCGTCGATCTCGACGACAATCTGGTGGGGATCGCGCGCGCCGCCGCCGCCAGGCAGGGCGTCGGCGACAAGGTGAAGTTCGAGGCGCGCAACCTGTTCGACACCGATCTCGGCCGCGCCACGGTGATCACCGCCTACCTGCTCAATTCGGTGAACCTGCGGCTGCGCCCGCAGCTGTTCGAGCAGCTGAAACCGGGCACGCGCATCGTGACCCACGATTTCCATTTCGGCGACTGGCAGCCCGACCAGAAGATCACCATCGACGTACCGGACAAGGCCTACGGGCCGCCGCGCAGCGACATCATGCTGTGGGTGGTCCCGGCGGATTTTTCAGGGGTCTGGCAGTGGACGCTGCCCGGCGCCGGCGGGGACGTGCGGCACGAAGCCCGGCTGTCGCAGAAATTCCAGGTGCTTTACGGCCGCGCGTCGGCGCAGGACCGGCAGGTGCTGCTGGCCGACGCGAAGGTCCGCGGCGATGCCGTCAGTTTCACGCTGGGCGATGCCGCCGGCGCGCAGCGTTACAGCGGGCGCATCAGCGGCAACGCGATCAGCGGCGAAGTGCGGTTGCCGGGGGGCGGGCGTCCGCTGCCCTGGCAGGCAACACGGATCAAAACAGGCAAAATGGATATCAGCGCCGCGGACCGCGGCAGGATGCGGGTCGCGGTGTCCGGCAGTTTACCCAAGGAGCAGTGATGAAATTCGCAAGCGTGATGGGCGGTATCGCAATGGTGATCGGCGGCGCGTTCATGCCGGCGGCGGCGCAGGAGGGCCGCGGCGACGTGGTGTACGTGCCGACGCCGCAGATCGTGGTCGACACCATGCTGGAAATGGCCAAGGTCGGCCCGAAGGACTACCTGATCGACCTCGGCTCGGGCGACGGCCGCATCGTCATCACCGCCGCCACCAGGTTCGGCGCCAGCGGCTTCGGCGTCGACCTCGACACCTATCTGCTGAAACTCGCCAACCAGAACGCGCAGAAGGCGGGGGTCACCGGCAAGGTGCATTTTGTCGAGGAAAACTTGTTCACGACCGACCTGTCGCGGGCGACGGTGATCACCAGCTACCTGCTGCCGGAAATGAACCTCAAGCTGCGGCCGAAGCTGATGTCACTGAAGCCCGGCACGCGCATCGTCGCCCATGACTACCATCTCGGCGAATGGGACCCGGAAGAGCAGCGCGAACTGGTGGTGCCGGAGAAGAAGGTGGGCACGCCGGGCATCAGCTACGTGTTTTCGTACGTGGTGCCGGCGCGGGTGCCGGGCAAGTGGCAGTCGCTGGTGAGCATCGGCGGGCGCGAGACCCCGATGGAATTCAACCTGCAGCAGGAATTCCAGGAAATCGAAGGCAGGGTGGAGATCCGCGACCGCGGCGCGGACCTGCGCGGCCGCGTCCTCGGCGAGCGCATCCGCCTCGTCGCCGGCGGCCGCGGCGGCGTGCCGCGCCACGAATTCACCGGGCAGATCGGCGACGGCAGCATCACCGGCACCGTGATCATCGGCGAGGGCGCATCGCGCCAGCAGGCGGCGTGGACCGCGAAGCAGGTCCAGCGCGGCCAACTGAAGCGCGCGTCGGACGAGCAGTAATCCCGGGCCATCGCCACCAACAACGGGCGCCGGACGCCCGCATCCGGAGGAGCCAGCATGAGCAACCAGAACGCGGCCGCGCCGCGCCAGACCCTGTCGATGACCGACGCCTGCGCGATGATCGTCGGCCTGATCGTCGGCGCCGGCATCTTCGGCACGCCGTCGATCGTCGCCGGCGCCGTCGGCGGCGAGGCCACGCTGTACGCGGTGTGGATCGCCGGCGGCGTGTTTTCGATCATCGGCGCGCTGTGCTACGCCGAGCTGGCGACGGCCTTCCCGTCGGCCGGCGGCGAGTACCATTTCCTCCAGCGCGCCTTCGGCCGCTCGCTGGCCTTCCTCTACGGCTGGGCGCGGATGACGGTGATCGTCGCCGGCTCGATCGCGGTGTTCGCCTATCTCTTCGGCGACTACATGTCGCGGGTGATCAGCTTTGGCGCGCATTCCTCCGCGATCTGGGCGGCGCTGGTGGTGGTGGTGCTGACGTACGTGAACCATCGCGGCATCCGCGAAGGCAAGGCGACGCAGAACGTGTTCACGGTGCTGGAAGTCGGCGGCCTCGTGCTGATCGTGCTGGCGGGGCTGGTGTTCGCCGGCCCGCCGGCCGCCGCGGCGCCGGTGTCCGGCGACGGCCAGCCCTGGTACATGGGCGCGGGCATCGCCTCGGCGATGATCTTCGTGCTGTTCACCTACGGCGGCTGGAATGACGCGGCCTACATTTCCGCCGAGGTGCGCGACCGCGAGCGCAACATGGCGCGCGCGCTGCTGATCGCCATCGGCCTGGTGACGCTGCTCTACGTGCTGGTCAACGTCGCCTACCTGAAGGGCCTCGGTTACGACGCGATGGTGCGCTCGAACGCGGTGGCCGCCGACCTGCTGAAGGCGGTGTGGGGAACGGCCGGCGAGAAGCTGATCGCGGTGATGATCGCGATCGCGGCGCTGACCTCGGTCAACGGCTCGATGATCGTCGGCGCGCGCTCCAACTACGCGCTGGGCCGCGACTGGCCGATGCTCGGTTACCTCGGACGCTGGGACGAAGCCAGCGGTTCGCCGCGCAACGCGATGCTGGTGCAGGGCGTGATCGCGCTGGCGCTGGTCGGCCTCGGCGCGGTCCAGAACGCCGGTTTCAAGGGACTGGTCGAATATTCGCTGCCGGTGTTCTGGGGCTTTTTCCTGCTCACCGGCGTGGCGCTGTTCGTGCTGCGCGTGAAGGAGCCGGATGCGCCGCGACCGTTCCGGGTGCCGCTGTACCCGGTGCTGCCGGCGGTGTTCGTGCTGATGTGCGGCTACCTGCTGTATTCCAGCCTGACCTATCACCGCACTCATGCGCTGGTCGGGCTCGGCGTGCTCGCGGTCGGCGGGGTCGTGCTGCTTGTCGCGCGCTCCAGAAAATAATCAATAAAATCAATTAGTTGAATATTTCCCTACGGCAGGGGTCATGTACCCTTGCCGCGGCCGGCTTGAAATCGCCGGCGGCCGGCCTCATTTCGTCCGCACCGTTTACGTCACCGTTTTTCACGTTCATTTCCGGAGAAGCCATGTCCGAAACCACCCAAAAAGAGACGCTGGGCTTTCAGGCCGAGGTCAAGCAACTGCTGCAGCTGATGGTCCACTCGCTGTACAGCAACAAGGAGATTTTCCTGCGCGAGCTGGTATCCAACGCCTCGGATGCCTGCGACAAGCTGCGCTTCGAGGCGCTGACCGACAAGGCGCTGCTGGAAAACGACGGCGAGCTGAAGATCCGCGTCGCCTTCGATCCGAAGGCGCGCACGGTGACGGTGTCCGACAACGGCATCGGCATGTCGCGCGAGGAAGTGGTCGCCAATGTCGGCACCATCGCCCGTTCCGGCACCCGCGAGTTCCTGTCGAAGCTGACCGGCGACGCGGCGAAGGACGCCAACCTGATCGGCCAGTTCGGCGTCGGCTTCTATTCGTCGTTCGTGGTCGCCGACCGGGTGACGCTGGCGACCCGCCGCGCCGGGCTGCCCGCGGCGCAGGGCGTGCGCTGGGAATCGGACGGCAGCGGCGAATACACGCTGGAAGCCGTCGAGAAGGCGGAGCGCGGCACCACGGTGACGCTGCACCTGCGCGAGGGCGAGGACGAGTTCGCCGACGGCACGCGCCTGCGCACCATCCTGCGCAAGTATTCGGACCACATCACGCTGCCGATCCTGATGCAGGAGGAGGAGTGGGACAAGGATTCCGGGAAATACCGGACCACCGGCAAGGACGAGACCGTCAACCAGGCCAGCGCGCTGTGGGCGCGGCCGAAAAGCGAGATCAGCGATGACCAGTACACCGAGTTCTACAAGCACGTCGCGCACGACTTCGAGGCGCCGCTGGCCTGGTCGCACAACAGGGTGGAAGGCCGCAAGGAATACACCCAGCTGCTCTACCTGCCGGCGCGCGCGCCCTTCGACCTGTGGGACCGCGAGCACCGCCGCGGGATCAAGCTCTACGTCCGTCGCGTGTTCATCATGGACGATGCCGAGCACCTGATGCCGCATTACCTGCGTTTCGTGCGCGGCGTGATCGATTCGGCCGACTTGCCGCTGAACGTGTCGCGCGAGATCCTGCAGGAATCGAAGGACATCGAAACCATCCGGGCGGCGTCGGTGAAGCGCGTGCTGTCGATGGTCGAGGACCTGGCGGAGAACCGGCAGGAGAAATTCGCAACCTTTTGGAAGGAATTCGGCCGCGTGTTCAAGGAGGGCGTCGGCGAGGATCACGCCAACCGCGAGCGCATCGCGAAGCTGCTGCGCTTCGCGTCCACCCACAAGGACACGCCGGACGAGGAAGTGTCGCTGGCCGAGTACGTGGCGCGGATGAAACCCGAGCAGGAGAAAATCTATTACGTCACCGCCGAATCCTTCGCCGGGGCCAGGTCCAGCCCGCATCTCGAGGTGTTCCGCAGGAAGGGCGTCGAAGTGCTGCTGCTGTCGGAGCGCGTCGACGAATGGATGATGTCCTTCCTCACCGAGTTCGAGGGCAAGAAGCTGCAATCGGTGGCCAAGGGCGTGCTGGATCTCGGCAAGCTGGAAGACGAGGCCGAGAAGAAGGCGCAGGAGGCGGCGGCAAGCGAGCACAAGGAACTGGTCGAGCGCATCAAAAAGGCGCTGGAGGAGCGGGTCAAGGACGTGCGCGTGACGCTGCGCCTGACCGAATCCCCGGCCTGCTTGGTGGCCGACGAGCACGACATGACCGCCAGCCTGCAGCGCATGCTGAAGGCGGCGGGGCAGCAGGTGCCGCTGTCGAAGCCGATCCTGGAAATCAACGCCGGTCATCCGCTGCTGCAGCGCCTGCAGGCGGAAACCGACGAGGCGCGCTTCGGCGACCTCGCGGCGGTGCTGTTCGAGCAGTCGCTGCTCGCCGAGGGCGGGCAGCTCGAGGATCCGGCCGGTTTCGTCAGGCGGCTGAACCAGCTGATGTTGTCGCTGGGGCGGTAGCCGCCGGGCCTGCTCAGCGGGGCGGCGCCGGCAGCCGGCCGGCCAGGGCCAGATCGAGGAATTCCGCGGCGGCGGCCGGTTTCCCGTACAGGTATCCCTGCGCCTCGTCGCAGCCGGCGTCGACCAGAAAATCCTGCTGCGCGCGCGTTTCGACGCCTTCGGCGAGCACCCGGATGCCGAGGTTGTGCGCCAGCGCGATGATCGTCCGGGTCAGCGCGGCGTCGCTGGCGTCGGTGGTGACGTCGCGGACGAAGGACTGGTCGATCTTCAGGCGGTCGATCGGGAAACGCTTCAGGTAGGACAGGCTGGAATAGCCGGTGCCGAAATCGTCCATCGCGATGCGGACGCCGAGCGCCTTGATCGCGTCGAGAATGTCGACCGACCGGTCGACGTCGCTCATGACCATGCTCTCGGTGATTTCCAGTTCCAGCAGCGCCGCGGGAAGCCCGGACTGCTCCAGCGCGTTGCGGATCATCCGGATCAGGTTTTCGTTCCGCATCTGGCGCGCCGACAGGTTGACCGACATCACCAGCGGCGGCATCCCGGCGGCGGTGAAGGCCATCGCCTGCTCGCAGGCCGTGCGCAGCACCCATTCCCCGACCTGCACGATCTGGCCGGACTGCTCGGCCAGCGGGATGAACTGCGCCGGCGACACGAGGCCGTACTGCGGATGCTGCCAGCGGACCAGCGCCTCGACGCCGAGCAGCGCGCCGGAACCGAGGTCCACCTGCGGCTGGTAGTGCAGCAGGAACTCGTTGCGCTCCAGCGCGCGCCGCAGGTTGTTGGTGAGGGTGACCTTGCGGACGATGGTGTCGTTCATGCCGCGGGTGTAGAAGCGCGAGGTGTTTTTCCCTTCCTCCTTGGCCTTGTACATCGCGATGTCGGCGAACTTGAGCAGCTCGTCCGGGTCCTCGCTGTCGTCGGGGCAGACGCTGATGCCGATGCTGCAGGTGAGGGCGATTTCCTGGTGCTGGATCGGAATCGGCCGCAGCACCGCGTCCATGATGCGCTGCACCGCGTCGGAAACCTGCTCGATGCGCTCCTGGTCGTTGAGCACGACCACGAACTCGTCGCCCCCGAGCCGGGCCGCGGTGTCGCCCTGGCGGATGTTGGCGGCGAGGCGGTTGCCGGTGAGCTTGAGCACCTGGTCGCCGGTGGCGTGGCCGAAGCCGTCGTTGATGATCTTGAAGCCGTCGAGGTCGATGAACAGCAGCGCGATCTTCTGCGTGCGCCGCTTCGCCTGCATCACGGCGAGCTGGATGCGGTCCATCAGCAGCCCGCGGTTGGCGAGCCCGGTCAGCAGGTCGTGGGTGGCGCGGCGCTCCAGCTCCAGCTGGTATTTCTTGCTGTCGGTGATGTCGCTGAGCACGCCGACGTAGTGGGTGATCCGGTTTTTCTCGTCCCGCACCGGCGCGAGGTGGAGCTCGTTCCAGAACAGGTCGCCGTTCTTGCGGTAGTTGCGCAGCACGACCCGGCCTTCCTCGCCGTCCTTGAGCAGCACGCGCAGTTTTTCGAGATCCACCTGGTTGCGGTCGCTGCCCTGCAGGAAACGGCAGTTGCGGCCGATGACCTCCTCCGGCGCGTAACCGGTGATGCGTTCGAACGCCGGATTGACGTAGATGATAGGCTGGTCGGGCTGCAGCTGATCGGTGATTAGGATGGCGTTCGCGCTGGCCTCGAGCGCGCGTTCGCGCAGCCGCAGGGCTTCTTCGCGGGCGCGGCGCCGGTTGACGTTGCGGAAGAACACCGACAGCCCCGCGTCGTGGGGATAGGCGTTGACCTCGAACCAGGTCTGCAGCGGCGGGTAGTACTCGACGAAGCTGACCGATTCCTGGCGCGCGCGGGCCTGCTGGTACCGGCGGTGGAATTCGCTGCCGGCCGCCTCCGGGAATTCCTCCCACAGGTTTTTTCCCAGCAGCTCGCCGCCGGGCCGGCGCAGCAGCTTTTCCGCCTGCGGATTGAGATGGCTGAAGCGCCAGTCGCCGTCGAGCGTGAAAAAGGCGTCGTCCATGCTTTCGAGGATGCGCAGCGTTTCCTGGCGCGCCGCGGCCAGCGCGGCCGTGCGTTCGCGGCTGATCGCCGACGCCAGCGCCGCGACGGTGGCAAGCAGGGTGACCAGCAGTCCTCCCCAGAGCACGGCGGCCGGCCTGCGGGCGTCGACCTGCCGTTCGATGCCCGGCAGCGAGGCGGCGCGCAATGTCCAGGTCTGTCCGTGGAGGCCGACCGTGAGCGTGCGCTGGAACAGCGGCCGTTCTCCGCGTTGCGCGGTCCCGGACGGCGGGCTGCGGTAGAGCAGCGCATCCGCCGTCGCGTTCCCGCCGTCGAAAATCTCCAGTTCGAACTCGCCGGATTCCTGCAGATCCTGCAGGGTCGATGCGACGAAGTCCCGCACCCGGATGGGGAAGTAGAGGTAACCGGCGAGTGCATGGCGCCGCGCCTCCGGCGTGCCCGCCGGCATGCCGCTCCTGTAATGCGGCAGGTACATTAGCAGCCCGGGCTGGGCCGTGGCGTCGGTATCCCGAAACAGCGCGACCTTGCGCGAGATCACCGCCTGGCCGCTGTCCCTCGCCGCGGCCATTGCCGGCTGCCGCGAGGGATTGGCGAACATGTCGTGGCCGAGCGCGCCCCGCGTGCGCTCGTTGAGCGGCTCGAGGTAGACGATCGCGGTGTATTCGTCCCGCGGACCGGGCGGCCAGACCCGGTAGTCGGGGAAGCCTTCCCTGCGCATGGCCTCGATATGGGCCTGCAGCTCGGCGGGCTGCAGGCGCTGCGCGTAACCCAGGCCGTGGATTCCCGGGAACTGCTCCTTCAACTGCAGCATGCGGGCGTAGGCGCGCCATTCATCGCGCGACACGGTTTTCGATGCATGCATGAATGCTGCCGCGGCGCGCAGCGTCCGCTCGTAATCGGCCAGCCGCGACTGGATGCGCAACTCGACCTCCGACACCCGCGCGTTGAACCGCTCGGCGACGGATACCCGTTCGAGGCCGCGGACGACATGCCAGCCGGACAGCGTCAGCGCCAGGCAGGAGAGGGCGATCAGGATCACGCCTGAACGCCGCCCGAGTATCCGGGCGGGAGTGCCGGGAGGGCGCTTGTCGGGCATGCCGTCGGTGTCGCCGGTCGTGGATTGTTCTTTTTTCAACGGGCTGTGTGTCTGGTCGCGCGCCTACAGGCGCATGCCGGTGTCGCTGCGGTTTCCAGTATCGATGAAAAAGGGTCCTTCGGTCCGTGCCGGCAGGCCGGCACCGGCAGTGGGCAGGGCCAGGGTACGGCGCCGGCCGGTTGGCATGAAACGGTCATCCATGGCCGGTATTGTCCCTGTTCCGGGCAGCGCCGGCCAGTGCGCCGAAGCTACAAGAGGCTTTAAATTATCAAGCCAAGCCCTTGAAGTTATGCTTTAATCTGATTCGATCCAAAAGGGGCGGCGGGAGGTGGCCGGGATGGATGGCGCCAGCGGCAAACCCCGGATCGGCCGTATCGGGAGGGTTTCTTGGGGACTTCGGTGGTCAATGGAGCAGGGCCTGCCGGCAGCCTGGAGTTGCCGGACCAGGATGCCGACGCCGCTTTCGGGCGCAGCGCGCCAAGGCAGCGCGGCAACGCGCGTTTCCGCGAACTGGAAGAACTGATCCGCATACTCGAAGAGCGCGCGGTGACGCCGGTGTTCCAGCCGATCCTCGCCTTCGGCACCGGCGAGATCCTCGCCTACGAAGGACTGATCCGCGGTCCGGAGAGCAGCCAGCTGCACACCCCCACCAAGCTGTTCGATGCCGCGACCCATGCCGGGCTGCTGACCGAACTGAACATGCTGTGCGCGCGCAAGGTGGTGCGCCAGTTCGCGCGGCTCGGGCTGAACCGGCAACTGTTCCTCAACGTGACGCCGCAGACGGTCCTCGAGGTCAGGGACGACGTGCAGCGCATCACCCGCTTCATCCGCGACTGCGGCCTCGACATCGCGCAGGTCACCATCGAACTCACCGAAAACCAGTACATCTCCGACCGTTCGATCTTCCGCGAGGCGCTGATGCTGTTCCGCGGCGCGGGTTTTCGCGTGGCGCTGGACGATCTCGGGGAGGGTTTTTCGAGCCTGCGCCTGTGGTCCGAGCTGCAGCCGGATTTCGTCAAGATCGACATGCATTTCGTGCAGGGTGTCAGCGAGGATTCGGTCAAGCATCACTTCCTGCGCTCGCTGCAGCACATCGCGGAGGGCTGCGGCTCCTCGCTGGTGGCCGAAGGCGTCGAAACCGCCGCCGACTTCTGCATCCTGCGCGACCTCGGCATCAACAACGCCCAGGGGTTTTTCATCGGCCGCGCGGCGAAAACGCCGAGCGAACAGATCCCCGAGGAGGTGTCGGCGCTGATGGGGTCGAGCGCGCCGCTGTTTGCGGTGTCGGGCTTGCGCTGAGCGATTTCCGCGGGCGGCGCGGAATTTTCCGGCTTCAGGATTCGAGCAGTTTCAGCCGCTGCACCTTGCCCGAAGGTCCCTTCGGCAGTTCGTCCACGAATTTGATGATCTTCGGCGTCTTGTACTTGCCGAGCTCCTGCGCCGAGAATGCGGCCAGAGCTTCGGCCGTGCAGCCGGCGCCGGGCTTGAGAATCACGCAGGCCATGATTTCCTGCCCGTAATTGGGGTCGGGGATGCCGACCGCGGCGGCCTCGAGCACGGCGGGGTGTTTGAGCAGGGCTTCGTCGATCTCGCGCGGCGCGATGTTCTCGCCGCCCTTGATGATCAGTTCCTTGATGCGGCCGGTGACGAAGACGAAGCCGTCCGCGTCCATGTAGCCGAGGTCGCCGCTGTGCATCCAGCCGTCCGGCTCCAGCGTCTTCGCGGTGTTTTCCGGATCCTTGTAGTAGCCGGTCATCACGTTGTCGCCGCGCACCATCAGCTCGCCGGGCGTGCCGCGCGGCTGTTCTTCGCCGGTGGCCGGATCGATGACCTTCGCTTCGTTGCCGAAGGCGGTGCCGGGGCTGCCGATCTTGCGCTTTTCCGGGTCGTACGGATTGGTGAAGCAGGGGGCGTTGGTTTCGGTCATGCCGAAGGTTTCGATGATGCCGATGCCGAACCTGTCCTCGAAGGCGCGGTGCAGTTCCGGCGGCAGCGGGGCCGAGGCCGAGCGGCAGAATTTGACGCGCGACACATCCAGCCCGCGCTCGCGCGGCGCCGGCGCGTTGAGCAGGTAGGCGATGATGGTCGGCACCACGTTGATCCAGGTGCATTGGTATCTTGCGACCAGATCCCAGTAATTGCTGACGCTGAAGCGATGCGGCATCACCACGCTGCCGCCGTGCACCAGCGGCGCGACGGCGGTCACGATCTGGCCGTTGATGTGGTACAGCGGCATCGCGCAGAGCACGCGGTCGCGGGCGGCGAGTTCGTGCGCCGCGCTGGTGTATTCGCCGCCGGCGCAGACGCTGCGGTTGGACAGCACGCAGCCTTTCGGCTTGCCGGTGGTGCCGGAGGTGTACATCAGCAGCGCGTCGTCGGTTTCGGCGACGCCGGGCAGCGGCGCATCGGGCAGCGCGGCACGGTCGAAGATTTCGGTGGCGTCGGGATCGATGGCGACGACGGCGATTTCCCGGCCGATGCCGGCGAGCGCCGCCTGCAAGCGCCCGGCGAATTCTTCGCTGGTGAACACGAGCCGGGTGTCGGAGTGATCGAGCACGTAGGCGAGCTGCGAGGGCTGGGCCAGCAGGTTCAGCGGCGCGACCATGAAGCCGCCGTACATCACGCCGATCAGCAGGCGCGCGGCCTGGTAGCCGTTGTGCAGCATCAGCGCGACCTTGTCGCCCTTGCGCAGTCCCCTGCCGAGCAGAAATCGGGTGAGATCCTGCGAGTCGCGCTGCAGCCGGGCATAGGTCATCGTCGCGCCGGTTTCGGGCGCGATCAGCCAGCTTGCGTCCGGCTGTTCGGCGGCGCGGCGGTCGACGTAATGGCGGATTGTGCGCATGGGGTCCCGGTGCTGCCGTGCGCTCAGGCGCCGTATTTTTTGCGGTAGTCGCCGAAAATCTCGTCCACCGGCGGTTCACGCGGCGGAATGGTGCGCACGATGCGGGTGGTGTTCATGAAGTGCCGGTAGTTCAGGTTCTCGGAGAAGCTGTTGCCGCCCCAGGTGCCGCAGCCCATGGTCAGCGAGAACGGCAGGCCGTTGTCGAAGTTGCCGCCGTTGGCGATGGCGTGGGCTTGGTTGACGATCACGCGGCAGACTGTCATCTCCATTCCAAGTCTTTGAATATGTTGATTATTTTTGGTGTGGATGCCGCAGGAGTGGCCGTTGCCCTGCCAGGCGTAGATCGATTTCAGGATGTCGAAGGCGTGGTCGAAGTCCCGCGCCTTGTAGATGGCCATCACCGGCGAGAGCTTCTCGCCGGAGAAGGGGGCGGATTTGCCGAAGCCGGATTCCTCGACCATCAGGCATTTCGAGGCGACCGCTTCGGGCCGCGTCAGGCCCGCGACTTCGCAGATGCGTTTCACGGATTGCGCGGTGACGGCGGGCGAGAGCTTGCCGCCGGGAAACATTGCGGCCTGCAGGGCCGTTTTTTCGTCGGCGCTGAGCAGCACGCCGCCGGCCTTCGCCAGCGCCGCGAGCATGCGGTCGTAGACGGCGGCGTGGATGATCACGCTGTTTTCGGAGGAGCAGCTGGTCGCGTTGTCGAAAACCTTCGAGCGCATGATTTTCTGCGCGGCGTCGTCGAGGTCGGCCGAGTCGTCGACGATCACCGCGACGTTGCCGGCGCCGACGCCCAGCGCCGGCGTGCCGCTGGAGTAACCCGCGCGCACGTTGGCCTGCGAGCCGGTGACGACGACGAGATCGCACTGCTTCATCAGTTCCTGCGAGAGTTCCTTGGTTACCGGGTGCGGCAGCGTCTGCACGAGATCCGCCGGGGCGCCGATGCGCGCGAACTCGGCGTGGATGAATTCGAGGAGCTTGGCCGCGGTCGAGTAGCCCTTCGGCGAGGGCGACAGGATCACCGCGTTGCCGCATTTCAGCGCGTTGATGATGTTGTTGGCGGGGGTCGCGCCGGGATTGGTGGAGGGCACGACGGCGGCGACGACGCCGACCGGGCGCGCGATTTCGGTGATGCCCAGTTCAGGCAGTTCCCTCAGCACGCCGGTGGACACCGCGCCCTGCAGGTCGCGCATCAGGCCCAGCGTCTTTCGGTGGTTCTTGTTGATCTTGTCTTCGACCGTGCCGAGGCCGGTGTCGCGCACGGCGATCTCGGCGAGCATGCGGTTGCGCGAAGGCTCCATGATGGCCCAGCCGGCGGCTGTGGCCAGCTCGTCGAGCTGCGCCTGTGACCAGGTGTTGATGGCGGCCTGGGCTTCGTGCGCGCGGGCGACCAGTGCGGCGACGGCCTGCGCGGCAGGCGAGGCGGCGGGTGAAACGGCGGCGGACATGCGGATTCTCCGGGCTATTGCGGTTTGCACTGCTGTTGCCGCAGGTGGCGGAACAGCGGGTAGATCAGGGTGATTATAGCGACGCACATGATCGCGCTCGCGATCGGACGGGTGAAGAACACGGTCCAGTCGTTCTCGAAGCTGATCATCGTGGTCATGAAATTGGTTTCGGCGAGCGGGCCGAGGATCACGCCCAGCACCATCGGCGTCACCGGGAAGCGGAAGCGTTCGAACAGGTAGCCGATGATGCCGAAGATCACCATCAGCCAGACGTCGGTCAGGCTGTTGCGCGCGGCGAAGGCGCCGAGCAGGCAGCAGATCACGACATAGGCGGACACGATGACTTCGGGCAGGTCGAGCACCTTGACCATGTATTTTGTGGCGAAATAGCCGATCACGCACATCACGACGATGCCGACGAACACCGAGGCGAACATGGCATAGATGATGTGGCTGGAGGTCTGGAACACCTGCGGTCCGGGCTGCAGGCCGTGCAGCAGGAAGGCGCCGAGGATGATCGCGGTGGCGCCGCTGCCGGGAATGCCCATGGTCACCAGCGGGATGATGGCGCCGCCGACGGAGGCGGTGGCGGCGGCCTGCGGTGCGACGATGCCCTCGGGGATGCCGGTGCCCATTTTCGGGCCGCGTTTGCCGTACTGCGCCTCGATGCCGTAGGACAGGAAAGAGGCCACGGTGGCGCCGGCGCCGGGCACGATGCCGATCAGGATGCCGGCGACGCTGCTGCGGATGAACGTGATTTTCATCGCCAGTGCCTCGCGCAGCCGCGGCAGCCGGGTGCGGATGTCGTCGGCCTTGTCGAGCTGCGGCGAGCGGAAACCCTGTTCCATGCGCATGAACACCTCGCCGAGGCCGTAGGCACCGACCATCACCACCAGGTAATCGATGCCGTCGGCGAGTATCGGCACGTCGAAGGTGAAGCGATGGGCGCCATAGGTGTCATCGACGCCGACGGTGGCGAGCAAGATGCCGGCGCACAGGCTGATCAGCGCGTTGGCGAGCGAGCCGCCGCCCAGTGAAACCACGCTGGCCAGGCCGAAAAAGATGATCGCGAAATACTCCGGCGAGGAAAACGTCAGCGCGACTTTCGCGACCGGCTGCGACAGCAGCACCATCGTGATTGCCGCGATCATGCCGCCGAAGAATGCCGCGATCAGCGTCCAGCCCAGCGCCTGCGCCGCCTCCCCCTTGCGCGCCATCGGGTAACCGTCCCACAGCATTGGCACGTCGATGGGTTCTCCGGGGACGCGGAACAGGATGGAGGTCCAGGCGCCGGCATAGGTGCCGGAGACGTACATCGCCGTGAGCAGGATGATCGCCGGCGTCACCGCCATGCTGTAGGTGAAGGGCAGCGCCAGCACCACGCCCATCACCAGCGTCAGTCCCGGCAGCACCGCGACCAGCAGGCCGAGCACGATGCCGATGACCAGGAACAGCAGGTTCACCGGCTGCATGACCTGCACGAAACCCTGCGCCAGCAGTACGAGGGTGTTGTCCATTCAGCGGATGCCCATGATGCCCATCAGCAGGATGCTGAACTGTGCGAACGGGCCGCTGCCCAGCGGCAGCGAGATGTAGACCAGTTTCATGAACACGAACATCAGCAGCAGCGGGCCGCCGATGCTCATCATGACGATGACTTTTGTCTTGCGGTAACCGCCGATGAGCAGGAATGCGGCGAGGTAGGCTGCCGTGGTGAGCACGAATCCGGTGCTGCCGACGAAGGCGACATAGGCGAGCGTGACGGCCATGCCGGCGAGCAGGCGCCAGGGATGGCTGGCGGCGGGCTCTGCCGGTTCGGCATCGGAATCCGCGTCGGCTTCGCGGGTGATGTCCTCGAGCACGCTGCCAATTTCGGCGTCGGGGTTTTTCGCGAACATGATGCGCAGGATTTCGCCGGCGCAGACGATGAGCAGCAGCGCGAGTATCAGCTTGGGCCAGAAGTCCGGGCCCAGTGTCTCCGCGCGGCGGTGGAATTCGAACTGTGTCGCGACGTGGAACAGGTAAAGCCCCGCGCAGCCGACCAGCACATAGGGTGCAAGCCGGCGCAGGGGGATGCGGTGGATGGAAAACATGTGTCCGGGCGCCTGACGTGATCCGGGGCGCAGCGTTTGCCGCTGCGCCCCGGCGATCCTGTCTATTTTTTCGGTGCGTATTTGCGCATGGCGTCGAGCTCGCCCTTCATGAAGGCGGCGGCGCCGGCGGCCGGCACGAAGCTGCCCGCATCGGCGAACTGTTCCTTCAGCCAGGCCTTGTAGTCGTCGGTCGCGGCAACCTTGGCGAGGGCATCCGATACCGCCTTCACCCGCGCCGGGTCGGTGCCGGTCTTCATGATGACGGCGCGGAACTGGTTGATGATGATGTTGTGGCCGAGTTCCTTGCCGGTGGGCACGTCCTTGAAGTCCGGGAAGCGCTTGTCGGCGAAGATCACCACCGGCCGCATCTGCTTGCCGTCGAGGAAGCTCTTGACGTCGCCCAGTTGCTCGTAGACGAGGTCGGCGTGGCCGCCCAGCACCGAGGTGTAGCGCTCCGCCGGTTTCGGGAACGGCACCGACTGCATTTTCAGCCCCTTGCCGGTGAAGTAGAGCACGTGCAGGTCGTCGGCGCTGCCGAAGCCGGTGACGCCGACCTTCAGCGGGCGCTTTTTGGCTTCGGCCTCGACGTCCTTCCAGGTTTTCAGCGGGCTGTTTTCCGCCACCAGGAAGGCGGAGGGTTGCTGGATCATGATCGCCGCCGTGGTGAAGTCGGCGAGTTTCCACTTGGTGGCGGGCTCCATCTGCAGCGCCAGCGTGTCGGCGATGAACACCGAGACCGAGTAGCCGTCGTTGGCGGAAGTCAGCATCTTGGTGAGGCCGGTCTGGCCGGTGGCGCCGGCGACGTTGATGACCGGCAGCGACACGCCGAGCGCTTTTTCCAGTCCGGGCGCGATTTTCCGCGCCAGCTGGTCGGCGCCGCCGCCCGGTCCCCAAGGCACCACGAATTCGATGGGGCGCGACGGATATTTTTCCTGCGCGGATGCCGGTGCTGCGGTGGTGAGTGCGCCAGCCGCGGTGATGCAGGCCGCGAGCAGGGTCCTTTGTATCAATGCGGTTGTCATGCGATCTCCTTTGGTGTTGTGGCTGCTTCGCGCGCTGTCTTTTTTGTCCGCGATCGTGTGTTCTGCCGCTTTACGCGCAACGACAAGGGTAGATGAAAGCACCGCGGCAATGCAAACGCTTTCATTTGGCGCCCGGGCGGGCGCCTCATCCGCTGCGGCGTGCTATGGAATGCGCAATAAAAACAATGCACTGCAAAGTGCCCGCGATCACCGTGCGGCGCGCTGCGGATGACGCGGGCATCGGGCAAGCGGCCGCGCGCCTGAGCGCCGCTGTCATTGCTGTGCCCGCCGGACAAATGTTGTTAGACTCCGGGTTCCCGAAAAACGACAACACCAGTTTATGAAATGGCAGATCAGAAATATTTCAAATTTCCGGGGAAAATCGTTTTCATCGGTTTCGGTTCGGTCGCGCAGGGCGTTTTGCCGCTGTTGCTGCGCCACATCGACATTCCGAAGGAACGCATTTCCATCATCACCGGGCATGACCGCGGGCGCGCCGAAGCTGAATCGTTCGGCATCCGTTACGAAATAAACCCCCTCACGCGCGGGAACTACCGCGCGATCCTCGGCCCCAGGCTGGAACGGGGCGACCTCCTGATCAACCTGTCCGTCGACGTGGCGAGCTCGGCGCTGATCGAGTTCTGCTGCGAAAAGGGCGTGCTCTACACGGACTCCTGCATCGAGCCGTGGGCGGGCGGTTATACCGACCCGTCGGTGTCCGCGTCGCGCCGCTCGAATTACGGCCAGCGCGAAGAAGTGCTCGAACTGCGGAAGAAATTCCCCGCCGGGCCGACGGTGATCCCGACGCACGGCGCGAACCCCGGGCTGATTTCGCACTGGGTGAAGCAGGGGCTGGTCAATCTGGCGCGCGACATCCTCGGCCGCGAGGATATTCCGCGGTCGAGGGCGGAATGGGCGCGACTGGCGATGGAGCTGGGCATCAAGTCCATCCATTGCTCGGAGCGCGATACCCAGTACGCAACGCCGCGCAAGCGTCCCGGCGAGTTCGTCAATACTTGGTCGGTCGACGGCTTCATCGGCGAGGGCTCGCAGCCCTGCGAACTGGGCTGGGGCACGCACGAGAAACATTTTCCGCCGGAAGGGCGGCAGCACGATTACGGCTGCAAGGCGGCGATTTACCTGAATCGTCCCGGCGCCTCGGTCAAGGTGCGCACCTGGACGCCCGGCGAGGGCGCGTTCCACGGCTTCCTGATCACCCACGGCGAGGCGATTTCGATCTCCGATTACCTGACCGTCCGTGAGGGCGACCGGGTGATCTACCGGCCGACCTGCCACTATGCCTACCATCCCTGCGACGACACCATGCTGTCGGTGCACGAACTCGCCGGCCGCAACTGGATCGGGCAGGAGCAAAGGCGCCTGTACCGCGATGAGATCACCGAAGGCGTGGATGAACTCGGCGCGCTGCTGCTCGGGCACAGGAAGGGCGCCTACTGGTACGGCTCGCAGCTGTCGATCCACGAGGCGCGCAGGCTGGCGCCCCACAACAATGCCACCAGCCTGCAGGTGGCCGCCGGCGTTCTGGGTGCCGTGATCTGGGCGATGGAAAACCCGCAGGCGGGCATCATTGATCCCGACGACATGGATTACCGCCGCGTGCTCGAGGTCGCGAATCCCTATCTCGGCAAGCTGGTCGGCGCCTATTCGAACTGGACGCCGCTGCAGGGGCGCAACCATCCTTTCGAGGAGGATCTGGATGCGTCGGATCCATGGCAGTTCAAGAATATCCGCGTGACATGAAGGCGGCGGCGTCCTGCCGCTGACTGACATGGCGACCGCCCATCCGCCTTCCCATGTCGCAATCGGCGCGCCTTCGGCATGGGTGCGGCGCTTTGCGCCCATGGTGAAGGCCGGCGGCACGGTGCTCGACCTGGCCTGCGGCCGCGGGCGGCATGCGCTGTTTTTTGCGGACCGCGGACACCGGGTGGATGCCGTCGACCGGGATCCGGAGGCGATCGCCGCGCTGGCGGCGCGCGGATCGGTGACGGCGCTGTGTGTCGATATCGAGGCGGAGCCTTGGCCGTACGCCGGTCGAAGTTTTGACGCCGTGGTGGTCACCAATTACCTGCATCGCCCGCTGTTTCCCCTGCTGATGGCCGCGCTGGCGCCCGCCGGAATGCTGATCTATGAAACCTTTGCGCAGGGCAACGAGGTCTATGGCCGTCCGTCAAACCCGGATTTTCTGTTGCGGCACGGCGAGTTGCTGCAGGTGGTGGGGAATGCGCGGGTGCTGGCCTACGAAGACCTGATCGTGGAGGTTCCCAAATCGGCAGCAGTGCAGCGGATTTGCGCCGTAAGCCAACAGTAAGAAAAACCCGAAAATCCGTTGTAATTCATGCGGTTTTCGCGGTGCAACAGCCGCTGGTTCAAATTGACCGGGTAGCACGCACCCGGTAAAATCTTGCGGTTTAATCGGGCCGGGTCGGAAATGCGGGTCAAGTTTGTAGCGGGCAACTGGAAAATGAACGGCAATCGGGCCTCCAACGAGACCCTGTTGGCGGCTCTGGTGCCGGCGCTGGCTGGAGTTTCCGGCATCGAAAGCGTCATTTGCCCGCCGTTTGTCTATCTGCAACAGGTGCGGTCGCTGATCGGCGGCGCAAAAACCGCGCTGGGCGCGCAGGATCTCTGCCAGTTCGGTGATGGCGCCTATACCGGCGGCGTGTCCGCGGCGATGCTGAAGGATGCCGGCTGCAGCCATGTGATTGTCGGGCATTCGGAGCGCCGGGCCCTGTTCGGCGAGACGGATGCGCTGGTGGCGGAGAAGTTCGCCGTTGCGCGGGAAGCCGGATTGCTGCCCGTGTTGTGCGTCGGCGAGACGCTGGCGGAACGCGAGTCCGGCGCGACCGAGCAGGTGGTGGACCAGCAGTTGCAGGCGGTGATGCAGCGCTGCGGCGCCGCGGCGCTGCGGGATGCGGTGGTGGCCTACGAACCGGTATGGGCGATCGGCACCGGCAAGACCGCGACGCCGGAGCAGGCGCAGGCGGTGCACGCGTTCATCCGCGGCCGCGTGGCCGGGGCGGATCGCGCGGTGGCGGCGGAAATGCGCATCGTGTACGGCGGCAGCGTCAAGGCGGCCAATGCGGCGCAGTTGTTTGCGATGGCGGACATCGACGGCGGCCTGATCGGCGGCGCCGCGCTGGTGGCCGGGGAATTTGCTGCGATCTGCCGGGCGGCGGCGCAGAAACATTGATTAAGGCGGGAATGTCATGGAAGTCCTGATTCTGGCGGTACACGTCATCGCGGCGCTGGCGATCATCGGTGTGGTGCTGCTGCAGCACGGCAAGGGGGCCGACATGGGGGCTGCATTCGGCACCGGTTCGGCGGGCAGCGTGTTTGGATCTTCCGGGTCCGCCAACTTTCTCAGCCGCACCACCGCGATACTGGCGACCATATTTTTCGTGACGAGCCTCAGCCTGACGGTCTTTTCGTCCAAAGGCGGCACCGACAAGGGCGTGATGGCGCGACCGGTGGATTCGGCTCCCTCGCCGTCTTCGCTGCCGGCGCAGATTCCCGCACCGCCGGCATCGGCTCCCGCGTCGGCGGTTCCGGTGCCCGCGCCGGCCGCCGCCGGCGAATCCAAGGGGGATGCGCAGAAATAGAGGCAGGGTTTTACAGCAGGTTTTGACAGCAGGTTGCGGTCGACGTGGTGGAATTGGTAGACACGCCGTCTTGAGGGGGCGGTGGCGAAAGCCGTGAGAGTTCGAGTCTCTCCGTCGACACCAGGCAGAAGCAGTGCAAAGTGGCAGGTGTGGCAGTGCAGGCGTTCCGGGAGCAGCGGGGCGCGGGGTTTCAGAAAAATCGCATAAGGCAGCAGATGCTGGAAGGTTATTTTCCGATTCTGATGTTCATCGCCGTGGGCCTGGCCTTCGGCGTGGCCCCGGTTGTTGCCGGCTGGATCGCCAGCCGTGTTGTCGGTTCCCACAAGCCCGATCAGCAGAAACTTTCACCCTATGAGTGCGGCTTCGAGGCTTTCGAGGACGCGCGCATGCGTTTCGACATCCGTTATTACCTCGTCGCCATCCTCTTCATCCTGTTCGATCTCGAAATCGCCTTCCTTTTTCCCTGGGCCGTCGTGCTGCAGGAGATCGGCCTTTTCGGTTTCGTTTCCATGATGATCTTCCTTGCCATTCTGGTCGTGGGCTTCGTCTACGAATGGAAAAAGGGCGCGCTGGAGTGGGAGTGATATATGGGCGCGGTTGAAGCCATCAATCAGGACCTGAACGAGCGCGGATTTTTCACCACCTCGGTGGACGCGCTGGTCAACTGGACGCGCACCGGCTCGCTGTGGCCGATGACTTTCGGCCTAGCGTGCTGCGCGGTGGAAATGATGCACGCCGGCGCGGCGCGTTACGACCTCGACCGCTTCGGCATCGTGTTTCGTCCGAGCCCGCGCCAGTCCGACGTGATGATCGTCGCCGGCACGCTGTGCAACAAGATGGCGCCGGCGCTGCGCAAGGTCTACGACCAGATGGCCGAGCCGCGCTGGGTGATTTCCATGGGCTCCTGCGCCAACGGCGGCGGTTATTACCACTACTCGTACTCGGTGGTGCGCGGCTGCGACCGCATCGTACCCGTCGACATCTACGTGCCGGGCTGTCCGCCGACGGCGGAAGCGCTGCTCTACGGCATCATCCAGCTGCAGAACAAGATCAAGCGCACCAACACGATCGCCCGCTAGCCGATCCGCCAGCCCGAATTCAGCCAACCGCCATGACCACCCGCAACGAATCCCTGATCGCCGCGCTGCAGGCCGCGCTCGGCGACAAGCTTGCGAGCGTCGACGAGGCGCTCGGGGAGGTCACCGCCGTGGTCCGGGCCGACGCCCTGCTGGCGGCCTGCGCCGCGCTGCGCGACGATCCGGCCCTGCGCTTCGAGCAGCTGATCGATCTCTGCGGCGTCGACTACAGCGACTATCGCGAGGGTGAATGGCAGGGGCGGCGCTTCGCCGTCGTCTATCACCTGCTCAGCGTCTCGCTGAACCGGCGCCTGCGCCTGCGGGTGTTCGCGCCGGGCGACGATTTCCCGGTGCTGGATTCGGTGATCGGGGTCTGGGCGTCCGCCAACTGGTACGAGCGCGAAGCCTTCGACCTCTACGGGATCATGTTCACGGGGCATCCCGACCTGCGCCGCCTGCTGACCGACTACGGTTTCGTCGGGCACCCGTTCCGCAAGGATTTCCCGCTGTCGGGCAACGTCGAGATGCGCTACGACCCCGGGCAGAAGCGGGTCATCTACCAGCCGGTGACCATCGAGCCACGCGTGATCACGCCGCGCATCGTGCGCGAGGAGAACTACGCGGACTCCGAAGGATTCCGCAAGGGCTGATCCATGACTGAAATCAAGAATTACACGATGAATTTCGGCCCCCAGCACCCGGCGGCTCACGGCGTGCTGCGCCTGGTGCTGGAGCTGGACGGCGAGGTCATTGAGCGCGCCGACCCGCACATCGGCCTGCTGCACCGCGCGACCGAGAAGCTCGCCGAGCACAAGACCTTCATCCAGTCGGTGCCTTACATGGACCGCCTCGACTACGTGTCGATGATGGCCAACGAGCATGCCTACGTGATGGCGATCGAGAAGCTGCTGGGCGTCGAGGTGCCGGAGCGCGCGCAGTACATCCGCGTGATGTTCGACGAGATCACGCGGCTGCTGAATCACCTGCTGTGGCTGGGCTGCCACGGCCTCGACATCGGCGCGATGACGGTGTTCCTCTACTGCTTCCGCGAGCGCGAGGACCTGTTCGACATGTACGAGGCGGTGTCCGGCGCGCGCATGCACGCGGCCTACTACCGCCCCGGCGGCGTCTACCGCGACCTGCCGGATGCGATGCCGCAGTACTCGGCGTCCCGCATCCACAACGCGGCCGCGATCCGCGAGCTCAACGAAAACCGCCGGGGCTCGCTGCTCGATTTCATCGAGGATTTCACGCAACGGTTCCCGGCCTACGTCGACGAATACGAAACGCTGCTGACCGACAACCGCATCTGGAAGCAGCGCACGGTCGGCATCGGCGTGGTGTCGCCGGAGCGCGCCCTGCAGATGGGCTTCACCGGCGCGATGCTGCGCGGCTCGGGCATCGAGTGGGATCTGCGCAAGAAGCAGCCCTACGAGGTCTACGACCGGATGGAATTCGACGTGCCGGTGGGCGTCAACGGCGACTGCTATGACCGCTACCTGGTGCGCATCGAGGAGATGCGCCAGTCGAACCGCATCGTCCGCCAGTGCGTGGAGTGGCTGCGCCGGAACCCGGGTCCGGTGATGGCCGACAGCCACAAGGTGGCGCCGCCGTCGCGGGTGGCGATGAAGACCAACATGGAAGAGCTGATCCATCACTTCAAGCTGTTCACCGAGGGCATGCACGTGCCGCCGGGCGAAGCCTATGCGGCGGTGGAGCATCCGAAGGGCGAATTCGGCATCTACCTGGTGTCGGACGGCGCGAACAAGCCGTACCGGCTGAAAATCCGCGCGCCGGGCTTTGCCCACCTCGCCGGGCTCGACGAAATGGCGCGTGGCCACATGATCGCCGACGTGGTGGCGATCATTGGCACCCAGGATATCGTGTTCGGGGAGATTGACAGGTGAGCGAGCGATGAACGCGCCGATGATCCTGTCCCCCGAATCGCTGGCGAAGATCGACAGGGCCGTCGCCAAGTATCCGCCGGATCGCCGGGATTCCGCGGTGATGGCGGCGCTCGCCATCGCGCAGGCCGAGAAGGGCTGGCTGTCGACCGAGACCATGGATTTCGTCGCGCAGTACCTCGGCATGCCGCCGGTCGCGGTCTACGAGGTCGCGACCTTCTACACGATGTACGATCTCAAGCCCGTCGGCAAGTACAAGCTGACGGTCTGCACGAACCTGCCCTGCGCGCTGCAGGGCGCGACCCATGCCGCGGAGCATCTGAAGAAGGTGCTGGGCATCGGCTTCAACGAGACCACGCCCGACGGCCGCATCACCCTGAAGGAGGGCGAGTGCATGGGCGCCTGCGGCGACGCGCCGGTCATGCTGCAGAACAACCACAGGATGCTGTGCGCGATGACGCCGGAAAAGATCGACCAGCTGCTGAAGGATCTCGAATGACGGGCCTGCCTTCCGGGTTGCCAATCCCTCCGTTCTCCGGCGACGTGTTCGGCCCCGACGCGGTGATCCTGAAGGGTCTCGACGGCACGAACTGGCGCCTGAAGGACTACGAGTCGCGCGGCGGCTACACCGCGCTGAAGAAGATCCTCGCGGAAAACATCACGCCCGAGAACGTTGTCAACGAGCTGAAGAAATCCTCGCTGCGCGGCCGCGGCGGCGCCGGTTTTCCGACGGGCCTGAAGTGGAGCTTCATGCCACGCCAGTTCCCGGGGCAGAAATACCTGGTCTGCAACTCGGACGAGGGCGAGCCGGGCACGTTCAAGGACCGCGACATCCTGCGCTACAACCCGCACATCCTGATCGAGGGCATGATCATCGGCGGCTACGCGATGGGCATCAGTGTGGGCTACAACTACATCCACGGCGAGATCTGGGAAGTCTACGAACGCTTCGAAGAGGCGCTGGAGGAGGCGCGCGCCGCCGGCTATCTCGGCGGCAACATCCTCGGCTCGGATTTCTCGTTCCAGCTGCACGCCCATCACGGCTACGGCGCCTATATCTGCGGCGAGGAAACCGCGCTGCTCGAGTCGCTGGAGGGCAAGAAGGGCCAGCCGCGCTTCAAGCCGCCGTTCCCGGCGAGCTTCGGCCTTTACGGCAAGCCGACGACGATCAACAACACCGAGACCTTCGCCGCGGTGCCGTGGATCATCAACAACGGCGGCGAGGCCTTTCTGAACCTCGGCAGGCCCAACAACGGCGGCACCAAGATCTTCTCGGTGTCCGGCGACGTCGCGCGTCCCGGCAACTACGAGGTGAAGCTCGGCACGCCCTTTGCGAAGCTGCTGGAAATGGCCGGCGGCATGCGCGACGGCGTCAAGCTGAAGGCGGTGATCCCCGGCGGCTCGTCGATGCCGGTGCTGCCGGCGGACATCATGATGGCCACCGACATGGACTACGACTCGATCGCCAAGGCCGGCTCGATGCTCGGCTCCGGCGCGGTGATCGTCATGAACGAGACGCGCTGCATGGTGAAGTCGCTGCTGCGCCTGTCCTATTTCTATTACGAGGAGTCCTGCGGCCAGTGCACGCCCTGCCGCGAGGGCACCGGCTGGCTCTACCGCATGGTCGACCGCATCGAGCACGGCAGGGGCCGGCCCGAGGACCTCGACATGCTCGACAGCGTGGCGCAGAACATCCAGGGGCGCACGATCTGCGCACTGGGCGACGCGGCGGCGATGCCGGTGCGCGCCTTCCTGAAGCACTACCGCGACGAATTCCAGCACCACATCGACCACAAGAAGTGCGTGGTCGCACCCTACATCTAGGTTCAGGCCGACGCCATGCTCGAAATCGAACTCGACGGCAAGCTGATGGAAGTGCCCGAAGGCAGCACGATCATGGATGCTGCCAATCAGGCGGGCACCTTCGTGCCGCACTTCTGCTATCACAGGAAGCTGTCGATCGCCGCCAACTGCCGCATGTGCCTGGTGCAGGTCGAGAAGGCGCCCAAGCCGCTGCCCGCCTGCGCGACGCCGGTGACCAACGGCATGAAGGTGTGGACCCATTCCGACCCCGCGGTGACCGCGCAGAAGGGCGTGATGGAGTTCCTGCTGATCAACCATCCGCTCGACTGCCCGATCTGCGACCAGGGCGGCGAATGCCAGCTGCAGGACCTGGCCATGGGTTACGGCGCCAGCGAGTCGCGCTACCAGGAAGACAAGCGTGTCGTCGCCAACAAGAACCTCGGCCCGCTGATCTCGACCGACATGACGCGCTGCATCCACTGCACGCGCTGCATCCGCTTCGGCCAGGAGATCGCCGGCATCATGGAACTGGGCATGGTCGGCCGCGGCGAGCACTCGGAGATCATCACCTTCGTCGGCAAGACCGTCGATTCCGAGCTGTCGGGCAACGTCATCGACCTCTGCCCGGTCGGCGCGCTGACCTCGAAACCCTTCCGCTACAGCGCCCGCACCTGGGAACTGACGCGCAAGCCCTCGGTGAGCCCGCACTGCGGCCTCGGTTCCAACCTGACGCTGCAGGTCAAGCAGAACCGCGTGATGCGCGCATTGCCGCGCGAAAACGAGGCGGTCAACGAGTGCTGGCTGTCGGACAAGGACCGCTTCTCGTACGAGGCGCTCAATTCGGAGCGGCGGCTGGCGAAGCCGATGCTGAAACAGGACGGCCGCTGGCAGGAAGTCGAATGGCCGGTGGCGCTGGAATTCGTGGCCTCCGAACTGCAGCGCATCAAGGCCGCCCACGGCGCCGAAGCCGTCGGCGCGCTGGCGACCCCGCACCAGACGCTGGAGGAACTGCACCTGCTGCAGAAGCTGCTGCGCGGCTTCGGTTCCGGCAACGTCGATTTCCGCCTGCGCCGGAGCGATTTTTCGGCCGACGGCAGGCTCGCCGGCGTGCCCTGGCTGGGCATGAGCATCGCAGATTTCGCACAACTCGACCGCGTGCTGGTAGTCGGCTCGACGCTGCGCAAGGACCATCCGTTGCTCGCGCACCGGCTGCGCCAGTCGACCAAAAAGAAAACCGAGCTCAACATCATCCACGCGGCGGACGACGATCTGCTGATGCGGGTCGCCAACAAGGCCATCGTCGCCCCGGCGCTGCTGCCGCAGACGCTGGCGCAGGTGGTGAAGGCCGCGGCTGAGCTGAAGAACGTTACCGTGCCGGAAGCGGTGCGCGACGCCGTGGCCGGCGTCACCGTCGGCGATGCCGCAAAACGCATTGCCGGTAGCCTGGCCTTGGGGGAAAAGGCCGGCGTGTTCCTCGGCAACTTGGCCGAGCAGCATGCTGCGGCCGCCACGCTGCACGCGCTGGCGCAGGCGCTGGCCGAAATCCTCGGCTGCCCCTTCGGATTCCTCGGCGCGGCGACGAACAGCGTCGGCGGTCATGTCGCCGGCTGCGTGCCTTCCCTCACCCCCGCCCCCTCTGCTCCGCTTCCAGTGTTCCCTGGTCCCGGAGGGAGAAGGGAAACATTTGCCTCCCCTCTCCCTCCGGGAGAAGGGGCAGGGATGAGGGTGGCCGGCAAAAACGCGAAACAGATGATCGAAGTGCCGCTGAAAGCCTATCTGCTGCTGGGCACCGAACCCGAACTCGACATGGCGAACCCGCGCCAGGCCGTGGCCGCGATGAAGCAGGCGGAACTGGTCGTTGCGCTGAGCCCGTTCCAGCATGGCGCCGCCGACTACGCGCACGTGATGCTACCGGTCGCGCCCTTCACCGAGACCGCCGGCACCTTCGTCAGCACCGAGGGCCGCGTGCAAAGCTTCAACGGCGTGGTGAAGCCGCTGGGCGAGACGCGGCCGGCGTGGAAGGTGTTGCGCGTGCTCGGCAACCTGCTGGACCTGTCCGGCTTCGAGCATGACGGCGCCGACGATGTGCAGCGCGAGGCGCTTCATGGGAAAACGGAAATTTTCAATAAAAACAATAACTTACAGTTTATCGTCGCCGTGCTGCCGGATGCTGCCGGCGGCATTGCCCGCATCGCCGAGGTGCCGATTTACGCCGCCGACGCCCTGGTGCGCCGTGCGCCCAGCCTGCAGAAGACCCGCGATGCGCGACCGCCGGTGGCGGCGATGAACCGCGCGCTGGCCGACCGGCTCGGGCTGCGCGACGGCGATGCCGTCCGCGTCGCGCAGGACGGCGGCGAAGCGCTGCTGCCGTACGCGATCGACGACGGCCTGCCGGCGGACTGCGTGCGCGTCGCGCTGGCGTGCGTGGAAACTGCCGCGCTGGGCGCGGCGGATGCCGCGTTGATGCTGGAACGCGTGGCGCAGACTCAGAAGGCGACCGCGTGATGCTGGATTCGCTGCTCGCCTATCCGCAATCGCTGCTCGGTCCGCTGTGGCCCCCGGTCTGGCTGGTCGTGTGGACGCTGGTGAAAATTCTCCTGATCGTCGTGCCGTTGATGCTGTGCGTGGCCTACCTGACGCTGTGGGAGCGCAAGGTGATCGGCTTCATGCAGATCCGCATCGGTCCGAACCGCACCACCTTCTTCGGCATCCCGTGGCTCGGCGGCCTCGCGCAGCCGATCGCCGACGGCCTGAAACTGCTGGTCAAGGAAATCATCGTGCCGACCGGCGCCAACCGCTTCCTGTTCGTGCTGGCGCCGGTCATGGCGATCATGCCGGCGCTGGCGGCCTGGGCGGTGGTGCCGTTCTCGCCGGAACTGGTGCTGTCGAACATCGACGCGAGCCTGCTCTACCTGCTGGCGATGACCTCGCTCGGCGTCTACGGCGTGATCATCGCTGGCTGGGCCTCAAACTCGAAATACGCCTTCCTCGGCGCGATGCGCTCCGCGGCGCAGATCGTGTCCTACGAGATCGCGATGGGCTTCGCGCTGGTCGGCGTGCTGATGGCGGCGCAGAGCCTGAACCTCGGCGAGATCGTCAGGGCGCAGCAGGGCGGAGCGGGCCTGTTCAGCTGGTTCTGGGTGCCGCTGTTCCCGCTGTTCCTGACCTACCTGATTTCCGGCGTCGCCGAGACCAACCGCGCGCCCTTCGACGTCGCCGAGGGCGAGTCGGAAATCGTCGCCGGCTTCCACGTCGAATACTCGGGCATGACCTTCGCGGTGTTCTTCCTCGCCGAATACGCGAACATGATCCTGATCTCGATGCTGACCGCGATCCTGTTCCTCGGCGGCTGGCTGTCGCCGTTTCCGGAGTCCTGGGGCGTGCTCGGTGCGCCGGGCTTCGGCTGGCTGCTGCTGAAGGCCTTTTTCGTGGTGTCCTCGTTCCTGTGGTTCCGCGCGACTTTCCCGCGCTACCGCTACGACCAGATCATGCGCCTGGGCTGGAAGGTGTTCATCCCGGTGACGCTGGTGTGGATCGTCGTGCTCGGCGCGTGGATGCAGACGCCACTGTGGATATGGTGGAAATGAGGCGGTGATGACGGCCATCCGCAAATTCTTCAGCACCTTCCTGCTGTTCGAGCTGGTCAAGGGCATGGCGCTCACCGGACGCTATTTCTTCGCGCGCAAGATTACCGTGCAGTTTCCGGAAGAGAAAACCCCGCAGAGCCCGCGTTTCCGCGGCCTGCACGCGCTGCGCCGTTACCCGAACGGCGAAGAGCGCTGCATCGCCTGCAAGCTGTGCGAGGCGGTGTGCCCGGCGCTGGCGA
>CAZHJU010000019.1:0-60955 GCA_964533495.1 uncultured Bordetella sp.
TGCACGAGGTCGGTTCGAACAACCCGGACGGCGTCGAGATCAAGAAGCACAAGGACGATCAGGGCCGTCCCCTCGACGGCATTCCCTTCCACCCGTACTACACGGTGAAGGACATCGTCGGCGTCGTCGTGTTCCTGTTCCTGTTCTTCTTGGTGGTGTTCTTCATGCCGGAGATGGGCGGCTACTTCCTGGAATTCAACAACTTCATCCCGGCGGACCCGCTGAAGACCCCGCCGCACATCGCGCCGGTCTGGTACTTCACGCCGTACTACTCGATCCTGCGCGCGATCACCGAGGAGTTCATGCTGGTGCTCGCCCTCGGCGTCGCGGCCTACGTCGTGCTGATCTGGCTGACGGCGCGCGACACCCGGATCAAGTTCGCCGCGGCGGCGATCGGCCTGGTCGTGGTCGTGCTTATGAAGGGCGGCCCGTTGGCGCTGGACGCGAAGGTCTGGGGCGTGGCGATGATGGGGGCGGCGACGCTGATCTTCTTCCTGCTGCCCTGGCTCGACCGCAGCCCGGTGAAGTCGATCCGCTACAAGGGCACGCTGTTCCGCGCCGCGCTGACGGTTTTCGTGATCACCTTCATCGTCCTCGGCTACTACGGGGTGCAGACGGTGACCCCGGTCGGCACGATGATCTCGCAGATCGGCACGCTGCTGTATTTCGCGTTTTTCCTGCTGATGCCCTGGTACTCGGTGATGGACAAGACCAAGCCGGAGCCGGACCGGGTGACCATGTGATGGCCGACAACATGAAAAAACTCAAGACCCTCATTGCCGCACTGCTGTTCGCGCCGGCGCTCGCGCTGGCCGCCGGCGCCGATGTCAGGCTGGACCGCGCGCCGATCGACGAAACCGACCAGGCCTCGCTGCAGCGCGGCGCCCGGCATTTCGTCAACTACTGCCTGAACTGCCACAGCGCAAGCTACATGCGCTACAACCGGCTGCAGGACATCGGCCTGACCGACCAGCAGATCCTCGACAACCTGGTGTTCACCGGCGTCAAGGTCGGCGACCTGATGCGGGTCGCGATGGACCAGAAGGATGCGAAGGAATGGTTCGGCGCCGCGCCGCCCGACCTGTCGGTGATCGCGCGCTCGCGCGCGTCCCACGCCGGCAGCGGCGCGGACTGGCTCTACAGCTACCTGCGCGGCTTCTACCGCGATGCCGAGCGTCCCACCGGCTGGAACAACACCGTCTATCCCAACGTCGGCATGCCGCACGTGCTGTGGGAATTGCAGGGCGAGCAGGTGCTGGCCGAGCGCAAGGTGCAGGGCCCCGGCTACGAAAAGACCGAGATGGCGTTGAAACTGGACCGCCCCGGGAAGCTGAGCGCCGTCGAATACGACCAGATGGTCGCCGATCTCGTGAACTACATGGTGTTCATGGGCGAGCCGGTGCGCAACGACCGCAAGACCATCGGCATGTTCGTGCTGCTGGCCCTGGGCCTGCTGTTCGTCGTGGCCTACGCGCTGAAGAAGGAATACTGGAAGGACGTGCACTGAACTGGCGGCATGCCGCGGGGGCCGTGCACGCGGGTCGCGTCACGGCCCCTTCGTTCCTCCGGGGCCGACCCTGTTGAAATGAAACGCTGTTCCGTTACGGATAAACCATCATGATGACACTCTACTCGGGCACCACCTGCCCCTTCAGCCAGCGCTGCCGCTTCGTGCTCTACGAAAAGGGCATGGATTTCCAGATCATCGACGTCGACCTGTTCAACAAGCCGGAAGACCTCGCGGTGATGAACCCGTACAACCAGGTGCCGGTGCTGGTCGAGCGCGACCTGATCCTCTACGAGTCGAACATCATCAACGAGTACATCGACGACCGTTTCCCGCACCCGCAGCTGATGCCGGCGGATCCGGTGATGCGCGCCCGCGCGCGGCTGTTCCTGTTCCGCTTCGAGCAGGAGATGTTCTCCCACGTGATCGCGATCGAGAAGGGCACGCAGAAGCAGGCCGACAAGGGGCGCCAGACCATCCGCGACGCGCTGACCCAGATCGCCCCGGTGTTCGCCAAGCAGAAATACATGCTGGGCGAGGAGTTTTCGATGCTCGACGTGGCGATCGCGCCGCTGCTGTGGCGCCTCGACCACTACGGCATCCAGCTCGGCAAGCCGGCCGCGCCGCTGATGAAGTACGCCGAGCGCCTGTTCAGCCGCCCGGCCTACATCGACGCGCTGACGGCATCCGAGAAGGTAATGAGGAAATAACAGTGCTGAACGCGGAGTGCAGAATGCAGAGCGAACCCCGGCGCGCGCAGGTATTCGCTCATCGCTCATCATTCATCACTCATCGCTGGCTTTGCCGTGGCTGAGCGTTCCACCAAGCCCTACCTGATCCGCGCCATTCACGAATGGGCTTGCGACAGCGGGTTCACGCCGTACCTGTCGGTGAAGGTCGATGAACACACCCGGGTGCCTGCGGAGCATGTCAGGAACGGCGAGATCGTGCTCAACCTCAGCCATGACGCGACGCACAAACTGACCATCGGCCAGGATCTGATCCAGTTTTCCGCCCGTTTCGGCGGCGTGTCGCGCGAATGCTCGATTCCGGTCGGCGCGGTGCAGGGCATTTTTGCACGCGAAAACGGGCAGGGCCTGTTTTTTGGCGAGGAATCGCAGGTCCAGTCGGCTGCCCCGCCGGCGATGCCGCAATCCCCCGAAAAGCCGGATGATCCGAAACCGGATTCTCCCGCGCCCGGCGGGCGCCCCCGCCTGCAGGTCGTCAAATAGTCCGCGCCGCCGGCGCGGTTTGACACCGCCCGGTCCGCGTCGCACACTCCGGCGACGCCCCGCCGGCACAAAAACCGTCTCCCCGAACGGCGCGCGTGGCGCATGCTCAGCGATCCACAGGTCCCAGGAGGAAGTCCCATGCTGACCCCGGAAGAGCTTGAACAGGTTGTCCCCGCAGAATCCATATTCCCGTCCCCGATTCCCGTGCAGTGCGTGTCCAGCGACGAGTATCTGCCCTGTCCGCAGACCGAACAGCAGCGCGAGTTCGAGGCCCGCATCCGGCAGTACGGCGGAGAACTCGCGCGCAGGCAGGGCCTGAGCCGCCGGCGCTTTTTCCAGTCCGCCGCGGGCATGGCGGCGGCCTTCGTCGCAATGAACGAGACCTACGGCCCGCTGTACATGGTGAGCCGCGCCGAGGCCGCCACGCCGGAGATGGCGAACGAGCGGGCGAAGGCGCTGAAGAGCCAGTTCATCATGGACATGCACACCCATTTCCTGCGCGACGACACGCCGATCAAGACCTTCGTCGCACAGCGCGCCACGGTGGGCAAGCTGGGCTGGAACCTGTCGCTCAATGAGAAAGAGCAGACCATCGACGACCTGAAGTTTCCCAACTACTTCAAGGAAATCTACCTCGACAGCGACACCAAGGTCGGCTGCATCAGCGGTTCCTACTCGGTCGATCCGATCTACTCCTTCCTGACCAACGACATGAAGTACGCCGCGCGCGAGAAGATCAACAAGGAGGCCGGCACCCGGCGCAGTTACTCCCATGCGATCTTCACCCCGGGGCATCCCGGCTGGCTGGACAAGGTCGAGGAGGAGCAGGCGCGGCTCAAGCCCGACTCGTGGAAGGGTTACACCATCGGCGACAACACCAACAAGCACCTGTCGAAGTGGCCGTTCCGTCTTGACGACGAGAAGGTGATGTATCCCTTCTACGAAAAACTGGCGAAGTGGAGCAAAGATACCCCGAGCCTGAAGAACGTCTGCATCCACAAGGGGCTGTTTCCGCCGGCGATCGAGAAGAAATTCCCCCATCTGCTCGAGTACTCCGACGTGCGCGACGTCGGCAAGGCGGCGAAGGACTGGCCGCAGCTCAACTTCGTGATCTACCACTCGGGCTGGCGCTGGACCGGGCCCAATGCGCCGAAATCGGCCTGGGAGCATTTCGAGAAAACCGGCCGCATCGAGTGGGTCACCGACCTCGCCGAAATCCCGGAAAAATACGGCGTCAAGAACGTCTACGGCGACCTCGGCCAGTTGTTCGCATGGACCACCACCGCCAACCCGCGGCTGGGCGCGGCGGTGATGGGCACGCTGCTCAAGGGCCTCGGCACCAGCAACGTGGTATGGGGCACCGATGCGGTGTGGACCGGCGCGCCGCAGTGGCAGATCGAGGCGCTGCGCCGGCTGGAGATCCCGGAAGACATGCAGAAGAAGTACGGCTACAGGCCGCTCGGCGCCGCAGACGGCCCGGTCAAGAACGCGATCTTCGGCAGCAACAACGCCCGCCTGTACAACGTGACACCGAAGCAGCGGGCGGAAATCGTCGGCGACCGGGTTGCGCAGATCAAGGAAACCTACGAGCAGGAAGGGCCGGGGCGCACCAACATGGCCTACGGTTTCGTCGCGAAGAAAGCCTGACGCAGCAGGGCAGTGACGAACGGCGCGGCCATCGGCCGCGCCGTTTTTTTATTGGCTGGCCGGATTGGGTGATGTCCGCGCTCCACACCGTCATTCCGGCGCAAGCCGGAATCCAGTGCATCGTTGGCAGGAAACCTGAATTTCAACTTCGCCGGGGGCAGCCCGGCGGCTGGTTACTTTCTTTTGTGCGGACAAAAGAAAGTAACCAAAGAAAAACCGCCCCGGCTCGCCGGCCCTTCGGGCTTCCCTGCGCTGCTCGCCAAGCCGGGCGGCTGCGCAACTCGCCCTCGCAAGCGAGGGCTCAGACAGTGCTCGCCGACTTCCCCCGGCTTGGCTGTGCTGCTCGGCGGCTCACAAGGGGGAGATCAAACCAGCGGTGAGGTTAGCTAACTGGTTTTCAGAAAAGCCAAGTCGAATTGCTTTATGCCTGCGTCGGTTATTGAGGGCGCATTGCGATTCATGTGGATTGTTTTCGCCGGCGGATCTCGCGGATCACCGCCGCGTTGTCGAGTTCGGCCTCGCCGGCCGTCATGCAGCCCTCGACGATGTCCGTGTAGGTCGCGGCCAGCGGCAGCCCCTGCCGCAGCCTTTCCGCCTGCTCCAGCATCAGCCGGAAATCCTTCAGCGTCTGCGCGATCTTGCCGTGCGGGGTGAAGTCGCCGTCGACCATTTTCCGGCCCTTGACGTCCATGATCTGCGAATAGGCCGCGGAATCCTTCGCGACCCCGAGAAAGGCTGCGGGGTCGAGGCCCATGCGTTCGGCGAACACCAGGCCCTCGGCCAGCGCGGCGCGGTTGATGCCGAGGATCAGGTTGATCGCCAGCTTGGCGCGGCCGCCGTTGCCGGCGGCGCCGAGATGGTGGCGGCGCGGGCAGATCGCGTCGAGCACGTCTTTCACCGCATCGGCGGCGGCCGGATCGCCGCCGACCAGGCCCAGCGCGTCGCCGCGGGCGGTCTGGTCGCTGGTGCCGGACACCGGCATCTCGACGAAGCGCAGGCGCGCCGCCGGCAGCCGCGCGGCCAGGGCGGCGATGCGGTCCGGGTCGCAGGTGCTGACGCAGACCGCGGTCAGCGGCGGGGCCTCCGCCGGCAGCGCCGCGAGCAGGGCGTCGACCGTGTTTTCCACCTGCCCGGTGTCGAACACGGCGAGCACGACGGTGCGGCAGCCGCGGGCGATGTCGGCGATCGACGCCGCGGGCGCGCCGCCCAGCGCGGCGGCTTTGGCCGGGTCGATGTCGTATCCGGTGATGGCGATGCCGGCCGTTTTGAGGCGCGCCGCGCAGGCGCTGCCCATCAGGCCGCAGCCGATGATTCCGACGGGGGTCATGCCGATGGCGTCCGGTGATGAAACAGCAGGCAATTATAGGGGCCGGTCTGGCATCGAGGCGTTATAATCCGGGCGCGCGCCGGCATAGCTCAGTTGGTAGAGCAACCGCCTTGTAAGCGGTAGGTCGTCTGTTCGAGTCAGACTGTCGGCACCGCCGCTGCCGGCGCACAGGATTTTTGGTAATGGGCGGTGTTGTAAAATTATTCAATATAATCAATGAGTTACAATGTATCTCCCGGCAACGGGGGTGTGGTGCGGCATTGCGGCGCGAAAGCTTGAATCTTTTCGCGCCCGCACCATCTAACAGGCCACAAAAAACGCGCGGCCGCGGGACGGACGCGCACCGGAACGGAGAGAGGCATTGATCAACGTCGAACACCTGGTGAAGGCCTTCGGCCCGAAGCTGGCGGTGAATGATGTGTCATTCAGCGTCGAGCGCGGCGAAGTGCTGGGGTTCCTGGGCCCCAATGGCGCCGGCAAATCAACCACGATGCGCATGATTACCGGCTATTACCCGCCCACCTCGGGCCGGATCACCGTCGGCGGCCATGACATGGTCGAGAATCCGATCGCGGCGAAGCGCCTGATCGGCTACCTGCCCGAGAACGCGCCCGGCTACGCCGACATGACGGTGCACGGCTTCCTCAACTTCTGCGCCGAGCTGCGCGGCCTGCAGGGCGACGCGCGCAAGCGCGCGGTGCACCGGGCGGTCGAGCTGTGCTTCCTCGAGAACGTGCTCTACCAGTCGATCGACACGCTGTCGAAGGGCTACAAGCACCGCACCTGCCTCGCGCAGTCGTTGATCCACGATCCCGAGGTGCTGATCCTCGACGAGCCGACCGACGGCCTCGATCCCAACCAGAAGCACGAGGTGCGCGGCCTGATCAAGCGCCTCGGCGAGAACAAGGTGGTCATTTTTTCGACCCACATCCTCGAGGAAGTCGAGGCGGCCTGCTCGCGGGTGATCATCATCGACCGCGGCCGCATCGTCGCCAGCGGCACCCCGGCGGAACTGAAGGCGCGCTCGCCGGAAGGCAAGCTCGACGAGGTGTTCCGCGCGATCACGCTGCCCGACACCGTCAAGCACGAGACCCATCACGAGGTACGCGCATGAACGCCTGGGCCAACATCCGCACCATCATGAAACGCGAGCTGGCGGGCTATTTCACCTCGCCGATCGCCTACGTGTTCCTGGTGATTTTCCTGCTGCTGACCGGCTTTTTTACTTTTACCATCGGCAACTTCTTCGAGCGCGGCGAAGCCTCGCTGGTGTCCTTCTTCACCTGGCACCCGTGGCTGTACCTGTTCCTGGTGCCCGCGGCCGGCATGCGGCTGTGGTCGGAGGAGCGGCGGCTGGGCACGATGGAGTTGCTGCTGACGATGCCGGTCACCAACTGGCAGGCCATCGTCGGCAAGTTCCTCGCCTCCTGGCTGTTCCTCGCGCTGGCGCTGGCGCTGACCTTCCCGGTGGCGATCACCGTCAACTACTTCGGCGACCCCGACAACGGCGTGATCTTCGCCGGCTACGTCGGCAGCCTGATGCTCGCCGGATCGTACTTGGCGGTGAGCTGCATGACCTCGGCGATGACCCGCAACCAGGTCATCAGCTTCATCCTGTCGGTGATGATCTGCCTGTTCCTGATCCTCGCCGGCTACACGCCGGTCACCGACCTGCTGTCGCGTTTCGCGAGTCCGCTGGTGGTCGACATCGTCGCTGCGTTCTCGGTGATGACGCATTTCGAGGGTTTCCAGCGCGGCGTGCTCGACACCCGCGACCTGGTGTTCTTCGCCTCGGTGATCGGCTTCATGCTGTTCGTCACCGGCGTGATCATCCGCAACCAGCGCGCGGGATAGAACGGACATGAAAAACAAGAACCTCGAAACCCTGATGTATTCCGCCGGCGGCATCGTCGCGCTGGCGCTGATCCTGATCGCGGCGAACTTCATTTTCAGCGCCTTCAACGCCCGCGTCGACCTCACCGACGGCCGCGTCTACACGCTGTCCGACGGCACGCGCTCGATCCTGTCGCGGCTCGAGGCACCGGTGAAAATCCGCCTCTACTACACCCAGGGCAGCACCGCGGTGCCGCCGGGCCTGAAAACTTTCGCCAGCCGCGTCGAGGACCTGCTGAACGAATACCGGGCCGCCTCCAACGGCAAGGTCGTCATCGAGAAATTCAACCCCGAGCCGGATTCGGACGCCGAGGAATCGGCGGCGCTCGACAACGTCGAGGGCCAGATGACCAACACCGGCGAGAAGTTCTATCTCGGCCTCGCGGTGTCCTTCCTCGACCAGAAGTCCTCGATCCCGGTGCTGACGCCGGACCGCGAGCGCCTGCTCGAGTACGACATCACGCGCTCGATCTCGCAGGTGGCGCAGGCCAAGAAGCCCGTGGTCGGCGTGATGAGCGGCCTGCCGGTGCTCGGCCGTCCGCTGGATCCGTCGAAGAAACAGCAGCCGCTGGAGCCCTGGGTGCTGGCCTCGGAGCTGAAGCGCATTTTCGACGTGCGTGAAGTGCCGCTGACGGCGACGAAGATCGACGACGACATCAAGGTGCTGCTGGTCATCCATCCGCGCGACGTCCTGGAGCCCACGGAATACGCGCTCGACCAGTTCGTGCTGCGCGGCGGCAAGCTGATCGCCTTCGTCGACACCTACGCCTATTTCGACCAGCAGCCCGACCTGCAGAATCCGCTCGGCGGCAACGCGGCGGGGCAGTCGACGCTGTACAACCTGTTCAAGGGCTGGGGCGTCGAGCCCAGCGCCGGCAAGGTCGTCGCCGACCTGACCTTCGCCAGTGGCGAAGGCCCGCGCCTGCTGCCGACGCTGCTGTCGCTGAACACCGAGGCGCTGAACATGGACGACGTGGTGACCAGCCAGGTCGGCACGCTGCTGATTCCCTTCGGCGGCAGCTTCGCGCTGAAACTGCCGGAGCACCTGAAACAGACCACGCTGGTGCACACCTCGAAAAACTCGATGCTGACCGATCTCATCGTCGCGACGCTGTCCGGCGAGCCCTCGACCCGCGGCTTCCAGCCTTCGGGCCAGGAAGAGCCGCTGGCGTTCCGCCTGAGCGGCAAGTTCAAGACCGCCTTCCCCAACGGCAAGCCCGCCGATCCGTTCGCGCGCGGCAAGCCGGTGGACCCGGCGCAGTTCGAGGCCGACCGCAAGGCGCACCTGCGCGAGGCGGCGGACGAGAACACCGTCGTGATCGTCGGCGACGTCGACATGCTGACCGACGGCGCCGCGGTCGAGATCCAGGAAATCTTCGGCCAGCGGGTGGCGGTGCCGCGCAACGGCAATCTGGCTTTCGCCCAGGGGCTGGTCGAACAGATGGCCGGCGACAGCGCGCTGATCAACCTGCGCAGCCGGGCGGCCTTCAGCCGGCCGCTGACGGTGATCAAGCAGATGGAGGCGCGTGCCCAGCAGACCTACCTCGGCAAGATCAAGGCGCTGGAGGACGATCTGAACCAGACCACCGAGAAGCTGCAGGCGCTGCAGCGCGGCGGCAAATCCGCCGCGGCGACCGGCGGCGCGATCCTGACGCCGGAGCAGCAGGCGGAAATGGAGAATTTCCGCAAGAAAACGATCGATACGCGCCGGGAGCTGAAGGACGTGCGCAGGAACCTGCGCGAAGAGACCGAAACGCTGCAGCTGTGGACCAAGGTCATCAACATCGGCCTGGTGCCGCTGCTGGTGATGGCGCTCGGCATCGCGCTGGCGGTCATCAAGCGCCGCAAGGCCAACGCAAGAGTGCGCGCGTCATGAACCGTCGACAGTTCCTCTGGCTGATGCTCGCCGTGCTGGTGCTCGGCGGCGCCGGGCTCGCGATGTTCTGGAAGGATCTCACCGCGTACCGCGACAGCGGCGCCAGCATCGGCGCGGCGCTGCTGCCGGGGCTGAAGGTCAGCGACGTCACGAAGCTGCGCCTGCAGGATGCGTCGAACGAAGTGACGCTGGAACTGAAGGACAAGGTCTGGCGCGTCGCGCAGCGCGGCGGCTACCCGGCGGATTTCTCCGAAATCAGCGGCCTGATCCTGAAGCTGCTCGATGCCAAGGTGGTGCAGTCCGAAGCCGTGGGCGCGAGCCTGCACGGGCGGCTCGACCTGCTGGCGCCGGGCAAGGACGTCAAGGAAGGCTCGGGCACGCTGGTCGAGCTGGGCGACGCCTCCGGCAAGACGCTGGCGAGTCTGGTGCTCGGCAAGGTGTCGCTGAAGAAGGATCCGCTCAATCCGCTGCCCAATGCGCGCGACGGCGTGCCCGCGGGCCGGCACATCCTGGTTTCGGGCAGGGGCGACAACGTGGTCGTCGTCTCCGATCCGCTGGAAAAGGCGGTGGCGCGTCCCGGCGCCTGGGTGGCGCGCGATTTCTTCAAGGTCGAACGCATCCGCGCGCTGCAGGTTTCGGGCGAACGCGGCAGCTGGAAAATCACCCGCGACGAGGAATGGGGCCAGTGGAAATTCGCGGCGGGCGGCGGCCGGCTCGATCCCAGCGCAGCGGTCAGCGCGAACAACGCGCTGGCCGGCCTGTCGTTCAGCGACGTGATCACCGACGACCAGACCGGCGCGAAGGCTGCAGTGACGGTCACTGCTGAAACCTTCGACAACCTGACCTACACCATCGGCTTCGCGCCGCAGGCCGACGGCGACTTCGTGCTGCGCTTCAAGGTATCCGGCGAGCCGCCGAAAACACGCAAGCCGGAGGCGAAGGAAAAACCCGAGGACGCGGAGAAGCTCGACAAGGAATTCGCCGAGAACCGGCAGCGGCTGGAAGCGAGGGTCATGCTGGAGCAGGCGCGTTCGCAGTGGGCTTACGTGGTGCCGGCCAAACAACTGGCGCCGCTGCTTGCCGGCCGCGAACAGCTCGGCCGTTAGGTCCGGCGCTTGCGCGACGCGGCTGCTGCGCGGTGGAACGGGGCACCGGGCGGGCTTCTCCGGATGCGATATTATAAGTACTTGATTTTATTGATAATTTTGTAAAAAGGCGAGCGTTATATACTGCACACATGTTTCGCCTCGCCCTGATTGCCCTGCTGTTCCTGCTGCACGGTTGTGCGGTGACGCTGCATGGCCAGCAGACGACGGGCGGCGGCCAGTCGGCGACAACGACGGGCAGCAGCGTGCAGGGCGGCGCCCGCATCGGCAACGCGCGTGTCGGCGGCTCCTTCGGCGCGCCGCCGCCGGCGAACGCCGCAGGCGGGCAGGTCAGCTTCTCGCGCGGGACATCGGCGGTGCTGGTGCTCGGCGTGCTGATTGCCGGCGCGGTCGACGAAATCGGCGCCTGGTTCCGCTCCCCCGCGGCGGCGCGGGCGGAACGCCTGTCCGGGGAGCCGATTTCGCAAACCTGCTCGTGTTACGGCTGGCGTCCCGAGGCGCCGCCGGCGCAGGCGTCGCAGTGAGTGCCGAACGTTTTTTCATCCCAACCGACCGGGCCAGTCCATGAGCAACCAGAAAGACCTGCAGTCGCCGCTGCCTTCCCCCGTGTTTCCGCAGCAGAAACAGTGGGAGCCCAGGAAGCGTGAAGGCATATACGAATCCGATGCGACGGCGCTGATCCGCCGCCTGCTCGAAGAAGACACCATACGTGAAGACCAGCGCCGCGCATGGGAGCGCTGGCGCAATGACCCGGAGGCCCTGAAATGAAAATGACCATGACCCGCAACCTGATCCTTGGCGCGGCACTGCTGGGCGCGACCGCCGTGGCCGCCGCGCAGGACTACCCGCAGCGCCCGGTACGTTTCGTCGTGCCCTACGCGCCCGGCGGCAGCACCGACACGCTGGCCCGCTCCATGGGCAACAAAATGTCGGAACTGCTCGGCCAGCAGGTGGTGGTCGACAACCGCCCCGGCGCCAACGGCGACATCGGCATGACCATCGTCGCCCGGGCGCCGGCCGACGGCTACAGCATCGTGCTCGGCTACATCGCCAACCTCGGCATCGGGCCCAGCCTCTACGAGAAGATGCCCTACGACCCGGTCAAGGACTTCGCGTCGATCACCCAGGTCGCCGGCGCTTCGAACATCTTCGTGATCCATCCCTCGCTGCCGGCGAAAAACTTCAAGGAGTTCATCGCCTACACCAAGGCCAACCCGAAAAAGGTGAGTTTCGCCTCCGCCGGCGTTGCCAGCGTCGGCCACCTCACCGGCGAGCTGCTGAACGAGATGGCCGGCATCGACATGCAGCACATCCCGTACAAGGGCAGCGGCCAGGCGATCACCGACCTCGTCGGCGGCCATATCAAGGCGATGATCAGCGGCATGGCCTCGACGCTGCCGCACGTGCGTTCAGGCAAGCTGGTCGGCATCGTCACCACCGGCCTGAAGCGCACGCCGGCGACGCCCGACATTCCGACCATCGCCGAAACCTACCCCGGTTTCGAGTCGAGCTCCTGGTTCGGCGTGCTGGCGCCGGCGGGCACGCCGAAGCCGATCATCACGCGCCTCAACGCCGACATCCACAAGTCGCTGCAGGACCCGGCGGTGGCCAAACGCCTGGCCGGCGTCGGCTTCGAGATCACCTACGGCACGCCGGAACAGTTCACCGCCTACATCCAGTCGGAAATCAAGAAATGGGCGAAGGTGGTGAAGGCTTCGGGGGCGAAACCCGATTGACGGCTTGACCACCGGCGATTACAAAACCAACAAGACCCCGCGGAAGCGGGGTTTTGTTTTTCTTGGCCATCAAGTTTTCAAAGTTAATAAAACAATGCCCGTCATTCCGGCGCAAGCCGGAATCCAGGGGTTCTTTGCCGCGCGCTGGTGCTTCAACTTCGCCGGGGGCAGCCCGACAGCTGGTGACTTTCTTTTGCTTGCCCAAAAGAAAATCATCAAAGAAAAGGGCGCCCTGGTTCGCCGGCCCTGCGGGCTCCCCTGCGCTGCTCGTCCCGCCGGGCGGCTGCGGAACTCGCCCTCGCAAACTGCGCGAGGGCTCAGACAGTCCTCGCCGACCCCTCCCGGCGTGACTGCGCTGCTCGGCGGCTCACAAGGTGGGCTCTGTGGTTGGTGGATGGCGGGGATACTGTTAACAGAATTCGGCTATCCTGTTGCTTTGTTGTCCAACGATGTTTTTCGTGGTTTTTGGCAGAATTAAAACTGCGGGGAATGCCCGAAACTATGGAATTTCATCGTGTTGTGCTTCGCCGCGTCGGAGCGGTGCTGATCGCGATCGGACTTGCCGACGTCGCGTTCATGGTCTATTGCATCACGAATGATTTGAATTATTCATCAAGCTTTAACGTTTTTTCCATAATTGCCGGGTTGTTCCTTTGGTTTGGGCATCTTGGTGCTGCTCGACTCATAACATCGGCTGCGGCGTTCTTTTTCTCGACATTCCTTGTTGGCTCGGTGATATTTTTTATCTTCATGGAGCCATTTGGCCTGCGAGTACTGACGTTTAGACAAGATCCAATCAGGAGCCTATTCTCATTGCTACTTGTTGTAACTGTAATCAGTTTGATGTACTGGATCTATCGACAACTTCGGACAGAGTCTGTGTTGAAGGCCAGAAAGGCTGTTGGCCAGTCGGTTGCTCGTCCAAAAGTGGCCTTCATCATCGGCCCGGTGATTCCTCTCTTGCTTGTGGGGGTCATGATGACCTTTCGTTACAGCGAGACCGGTATTAACGCCATTCGATTGGCGAAAGCACAAGTCGGGGAGGGTTATGAGTTTCACCTGCAATCTTTTAGTTTTAGCACCTCAGGCGGACACGCAACGGTGATTGCCTATAACGAATTGGAAGCCAAAACAGTCGCGGTCAGATGGTGAGTTGTTTGAGGCACAATCCCCCTAGGGTCAGCCGCGGCCCGGCGATGTCGGTCCCGCGCCCGCGAGCAGCGCGCCGAAGCGTGGCCAAAAGAAAGTAGCCAAGAAAACCGCCTCGATTCGCCGGTCCTGCGGGATTCCCTGCGTCGCTTGCCAACTCACAAGGGGTGACTCTGTGGATTTGCGCCGACACGGATCACTCGAACGGATTTCGGCTATTCTGGGCGCCACGAATCACCGGTTGGCGGGAAGGAACCCTATGAAAGGCAGTTGCCTGTGTGGTGCTGTGGAGTACGAAATTGATCAGCTCGACATGCCGATCGGGCACTGCCATTGCCGCACATGTCGAAAGGCGCATGCGGCAGCTTACGCATCGACCGCCGGCGTTATGCGCGGGCACTTCCGATGGGTCAAGGGAAAAGAACGCCTCGGTTCTTTCGAGTCATCGCCTGGAAAATTCAGGCATTTCTGCTCCGTTTGCGGCTCGCATCTGGTCGCGGAACGCCATGATCAGCCGCATGTCATTCTTCGTGTCGCTACGCTCGACGATGACCCGGGTGCAAGGCCAACAGCGCATATCTGGCGTTCCCAGGATGCGCCCTGGCTGCAAGACGGCAATGATGTGGTCTCGTATCAGGAGTGGCCGGCCGGAAGATGAGGATCACCGTGAGCATTGATTTTGACCCCGTGCTCTACTACCGCGCGATCCCCAGCTTCTCGTAAATCGGCCGCACCCCGGCGCGGATCGCATGGCGGCGCCGCATCAGTACCAGCGCCGCCGCCACGCAACACAATCCCCCCAACGTCAGCGTCAGCCGCGGTCCGGCCACGTCGGCCACCGCGCCGGCGAGCAGCGCGCCGAAGGGCATGATGCCGAGGAAGGACGCGGTGTAGAGGCTCATGACCCGCCCGCGCTTGTCGTCGTCGACGATGGTCTGCAGGATGGTGTTGACCGAGACCGAGGTCACCAGGATGCCGAAGCCGGCCACCGCCAGCAGCGGCAGCGCGAACCACACCGAGGGGGCGTTGGCGAACAGCGCCAGCGCCGTGCCCGCGGCCAGCACCGCGCCGATGATCAGCCGGATCAGGCCGCGCGCGTTCCTGCGCGAGGCGAGGTAGAGCGTGCCGCAGATGGCGCCGCCGCCGGAGGCGCTCATCAGGAATCCCATCAGGTCGGCATCGCCGCGGAACACCTCGCGCACCATCACCGGCATCAGCGTCGAATAGGGCGTGGCGAGCAGCGCCACCACGGCCAGCGTCAGCAGCAACGCGCGGATCGGCAGCAGGTTCCAGGCGTAGGCGAAACCCTCGCGCAGCCCGGCCAGCAGCGGCTGCTTCGACGGCGCGCGTGGCTGCGGGTGCACGCGGATCATCAGGAAGGAGGCGACGACGGCGATGTAGGTCAGCGCGTTGATCAGGAAGCAGTGCGCCTCCGAGAGCACGCCGATCAGCACGCCGGCGAGCGCCGGTCCGACCATGCGGCCGCTGTTGGCCATCAGCGAGGTCAGCGCGATGGCATTGGGCAGGTCCTCCTTGCCGTCGACCAGCTCCAGCAGGTAGGCGTGGCGGATTGGCAGCTCGATCGCGACCAGGATGCCCATCAGCATTGCCAGCGTGATGATGTGCCAGGGCGCGATGATGCCGGCGAGCGCGAGGCCGGCCAGCGTCGCCGCCTGCAGCAGTTCGAGGATCTGCGTCGCGAACATCGTGCGGTGCAGGTTGCAGCGGTCGGCCCACCAGCCGGCGACCGGCGACAGCAGCAGGATCGGCAGGCTGCTCGCGAATGCCAGCAGGCCGAGCAGGGTGGCCGATTCCGTGAGCCGGTAGAGCAGCCAGCTCTGGGCCACCATCTGGATCCAGTAACCGATCAGGGCGAAGATCTGGCCCGCGAGGAACAGCCGGAAGTTGCGATGGCGCAGAGCGCGCAGGGCGGGCAGGGGCATGGCTTGCGGATAAAGGAACGCATTCTACTGGATGGACTTGGTGCCGGGCGCCGTGCCGCGCTGCGGTAAAATGGCACTCTTCCATGTCCGCCCCTGCCGCCGCGCCCCAGAACCGACTCATCACCATCTACCAGATCATGGCGGTGGTGGTGCTGTGGAACGGCGCCTTCAAGGGAGTCCGCGTGCTCAACACGCTGTACGCGCTGGAACTCGGCGCGACGCCGCTGCACATCGGCCTGCTGCTCGCAACCTACGGCGTGTTTCCGCTGCTGCTGGCCGTGGCGGCCGGACGCATTGCCGACCGCTACGGCTCGCGGATACCGGTGATCGCAGGCATGGTGATCTGCACGGCCGGCGTGGTGCTGCCGTGGTTCGCGCCCAGCCTCGCGCTGCTTTTTGCCAGCGCCGCCGTCACCGGCCTGGGTTTCATCTTCGGTCAGGTCGCCTTCCAGTCCCTGGTCGGCACGCTGGGCGAGGGCGAGGCGCGCACCCGTAATTTCAACAACTATGCGCTGATCGTTGCGGTGGCCGATTTCGTCGGCCCGGTGCTGGCCGGCTTCTCGATCGATCATTTCGGCCATGTGCCTTCCTTTCTGCTGCTCGGACTTCTGGGAGCATCCTCGATCGTGGTGATCCTGGCGCTGGCGCGGCGCATTCCGCGTCACCGCAAGCCGGCGCCGAGGCCGGCCGGACAGAGCATGCTCGACCTGTTCCGCAACGTGGAAATGCGCCGCGTGCTGATCGCCAGCGCGGTGGTGATGACCGGCATCGATTTGTTCCAGCTGTACATGCCGCTCTACGGCCACCAGGCCGGATTGTCGGCTTCCGCGATCGGCATGGTGCTCGGCGCCGCCGCCGCGGCGACTTTCGTGTCCCGGGCGCTGCTGCCGCTGCTGGCCGTCCATTACGGCAAGGAAACGACGCTGCTGTATTCGCTGTTTCTGGTGGCGGCGATGTTCACGCTGATCCCGTTTTTCACGGATGCGGTCGTGCTGGGCCTCATCTGTTTCGTGCTCGGCCTCGGCATGGGGCTGGGCCAGCCGCTGACGGTGATGCTCTGCTACCAGTATTCGCCGGCGGGACGCGGCGGCGAATCGCTGGGCCTGCGCATCGCGATCAACAATTCGATGCACGTCGCGGTGCCGGCCCTGTTCGGCGCGGTGGGCTCGGCCTTCGGCCTCGCGCCGGTGTTCTGGGTCAGCGCCGGCGTGATCGCCGCGGGCAACTGGTACTCCCGCAAGCGGCGGGGCTGAAGGGGGACGCCGCATGCCGATTTCCCTGGTCCTGCTGGTGGTGCTGGTCAACATGAGCGCCTTCCGCGGCAGCAAGGTGCTGGTGTCGCTGTTTGCGCTGGAGCTCGGCGCGCCGCAGATCATGCTGGGCGTGATCGTCGCGCTCTACGCGCTGTGCCCGATGCTGCTGGCGCTGTATGCCGGCAGGCTGTCCGACCGCTTCGGCGTGCGCTGGCTGCTGGCGCTGGGCAACCTCGGCATCGCGCTGTCGCTGCTGCTGCCGGGCCTGCTGCCGTCGCTGCACATGCTTTACCTGTCGGCGCTGCTGATCGGTTTTTCCTTCGTGTTCTACAACGTGTCGATACAGAACCTGGTCGGCATGCTGAGCAGTGTGGAGGCGCGCACGCGTAACTTCAGCAACCTGAGCCTGATGATCGCCTCCGGCGGTTTCGTCGGCCCGCTGATCGCCGGGTTCGCCATCGACAGCTTCGGTTATGCCGCCGGCTACCTGTGCATCGCCGCGCTCCCGGCGGTTTCGGCCCTGATCCTGTTCGGCAACGGCCGCAGGCTGGCGGCGCTGGGCGGCGGCAAGTCGAAGAACGACGAGGCCGGCGGTTACGCGGTGGGGCTGCTCGGCAACGCGCCGCTGCGGCGCACGCTGATCACCAGCGGCATCATCCTGACCGCCATCGATCTTTTCCAGTTCTACATGCCCATCTACGGCCATGCGATCGGGCTGTCGGCGTCGGCGATCGGCGCGGTGCTGGCGATGTTCGCGGCGGCGGCCTTCCTCGTGCGCATCGCCCTGCCGCAGATCGTGTCCCGCTTCGGCGAGGAGCCGGTGCTGGTGGCCTCCATTTTCATCGCCGCCGGCACCTATCTGCTGTTTCCGCTGGTCGAGAGCGGCGTGCTGCTCGCGGCGATCGCCTTCCTGCTCGGGCTCGGCACCGGCTGCGGCCAGCCGCTGACGCTGATGATGATCTACGCGCGCGCGCCGGAAGGGCGTTCCGGCGAGGCGCTGGGCCTGCGCATGAGCATCAACAACCTGACCCATATCGTCGTGCCCCTGTTCTTCGGTGCCATCGGCACCGCGTTCGGAGTGGCGCCGGTATTCCTCGCCAATGCCGCCATGCTGGGAGCCGGTGGCGTGCTCAGCCGGCGGCGCTGAAAGACATACCCGATTTTTTAAAGGAGACCACCATGAAAATCGCCATCATCGACGACTACCAGGATGCCTTTCGCAAGCTCGATTGCGCGAAAAAGCTCGCCGGCCACGAACTGGTCGCGTACGCCGACACCGAGAAGGATCCGGCAAAGCTCGCGGCACGGCTGCAGGATGCCGAGATCCTGGTGCTGACCCAGCAGCGCTCGAAAATGCCGCGCGCGGTGATCGAAAAGCTGCCGAAGCTGAAGCTGATCAGCCAGACCGGCCGCAATGCCAACCATATCGACCTCGCTGCCTGCACCGAAAAGGGCATCGTGGTTTCGGCGGGCGGCGCCGGCAATCCGAACCCGACCGCCGAACTGGCCTGGGGGCTGATCCTCGCTGCGCTGCGGCGCATTCCGCAGGAGGCACAGCGTCTGAAGGACGGCCAGTGGCAGGGGTCGGTGGGCAGCGGGCTGTCCGGCAGGACGTTGGGCATCTATGCCTACGGCCGCATCGGCAGCCTCGTCGCGCAGGTCGGGAAGGCCTTCGGCATGCGCGTCTGGTGCTGGGGGCGCGAGGGCTCGACCGCCAAGGCGAAGGCGGCCGGCTACGAGGTGGCGCCGAACCGCGAAGCATTCTTTGCCGAATCCGACGTCATCTCGCTGCACCTGCCGCTGAACGACGGCACCCGCGGCATCGTCACCGCGGAGGATCTCGGCCGCATGAAGACGACGGCGCTGATCGTCAACACCAGCCGCGCGCCGATCATCGCGAAGGACGCGCTGGTCAACGCCTTGAAGGCGGGACGCCCCGGCCGCGCCGCGATTGACGTCTACGAGGACGAGCCGGTCCTGAACGCGGCGCATCCGCTGATCGGCATGGACAACGTGGTATGCACGCCGCACCTCGGCTACGTCGAGGAGCGCACCTATGATGCCTACTACGGCGCGGCCGTCGAGCAGATCCTGGCCTATGTCGCCGGACAGCCGGTCAACGTCGCCAACCCGGAAGTGCTGAAGAAATAACGCAACAGAGGAGAAACAGGCATGGCCATGAAGAAAATGCGCTGCGGCGTCGCCGCGGTGGAGGCGCTGCGCGTCGCGGGCGTGAAGAAGGTGTTCGGCCTGATGGGGTCGAGCACGCTGGAGATGTACGACGCGCTGTATGATCTCAAGGACGAGATCGAATACATCGGTGTGCGCCACGAGAACTGCGGCACGCACATGGCCGACGCCTACGGCCGCGTCACCCGGACGCCGGGCGTGTTCATCTGCGGCCAGGCCGGCCCCGGCTCGGCGAACATGGTGCTCGGTCTCGCACAGGCGAAATTCGCCTATTCACCGGTGGTGGCGATCACCGGGCTGGCCGCGACCGAACACCTCGGGCGCGATGCCTTCCAGGAAATCGACCAGAACACGCTGTTCCTGCCGGTGACCAAGCGCGTGATGACGGTGCCGCGGCCCGACCGCATCCCCGAATTCATCCTCGAAGCCTTCCGCATTGCCAACGCGGGCCGCCGCGGGCCGGTGGTGGTCAACATCCCGCGCGACATCTTCAATCACGACATCGAGGTCGACCTGCCGCAGAGCCTGCCGGAAATCCGGCCGCCGGCGGCCGATGCCGCGGTGCTGGCTGAAATCCAGAAACTGATCCTCGCCGCGAAGAAACCGGTGATCCACGCCGGCGCCGGCATCAAGTGGTCGCGCGCCAGCGAGAAACTCGCCGCGCTGGCCGAGAAGCTGCAGATCCCGGTCACCAGTTCCGCCGGCCACGCCGACATCCTGCCGATGGATTTCCGGTTCCACGCTGCCGGCGTCGGCCCGCGCGGCAACCCGGTGGCGAGCCAGCTCACGCGCGAGGCCGACCTGATCATCGCGCTCGGCACACGGCTCGGCTTCAACACCACCTTCTACAAGCACACCGACATTTCGCCGACCGCGAAAATCATCCAGGTCGACATCGATCCGCTGGCGCTGGGACGTTATTTCCCGGTGGCGCTGGCGGCGGCGGCCGATGCCGGCGCGGTGATCGACGGCCTGCTCGGGCTGATGGCGCCGGTCGTGCCCGGCGCGGCGCCCTGGCATGCGCGCAACGAGCAGTATTTCAAGGCGCGCGCGGCGCTGTGGGCGGAACGCGAGGCCTCCGGCGCGCGCGACGGCACGCCGATGCATCCCGACGTGATCTACGCCGAGGTGCGCAAAGCGGCGCCGCGCAATGCCATTTTCACGCTGGACGCTGGCACGACGGGCTTCCAGGCCACGGACCAGCTGCCCTGCTACGAGGCGCCGGCGCTGCTGACGCCGCTCGACTGCGGCATGGTCGGTTTCTCTTACTCTGCGGCGCTCGGCGCCCAGGTTGCGGCGCCCCATCGCCGGGCGATTTCGCTGATGGGCGACGGTGGCTTCGGCATGACCATGGGCGAGATGACCACGGCGGTGGCGAGCCACATTCCCGCCGTCGGCATCGTGATGGACAACGGCACCTGGGGTTCGGAAATCGCCTACCAGCGCGATTTCTACAACGAGCGCTACATCGGCGCGCACGTGCACAGCCCGCGCTTCGACGAAGTCATGAAGCTGACCGGCGGCAACGGCTACCATCCGACCGCCCCGGGCGAGACCGCGGACGCGCTGCGCGATGCGCTGAAGGCGGGCAAGCCGGCGATCATCCACGTCAAGGTCGATCCGGAGGCGACCATCAGCTTCCGCAAGGACGCGCTGAAGAAGCGCCAGCCCGGATCGTAAGCGACCGGGTTGGCCCGCGCCGGATGGAACGGGCCGTGGCCCGCCCATCCGGCGCTTTCCGAATCCTGACAGGTTGCCGTCGATGAACCTCCCGATCACACCGCTGCAGCTGATGGATTACCTCGGCGTCGCGGTGTTCGCCGTCAGCGGCGTGCTCGCCGCCGGCCGCAAGCACCTCGACTGGTTCGGCGTGCTGGTGATCGCCACGGTCACCGCCATCGGCGGCGGCACGCTGCGCGACCTGCTGATCGACCGCAATCCGGTGTTCTGGATGGCGGACACCGGCTACCTGTGGACGATATTCGCGGCGACGCTGCTGACGCTGCTGGTCGTGCGTTTCCGCGACATTCCGCTGCGCGCGCTGCTGGCGGCCGACGCGCTGGGGCTCGCGCTGTTCGCGATCAGCGGCGCGCGCATCGCCGAAGCCGCCGGCTTCGGCGGCATCGTCGTGGTGATCCTGGGCACGATGACCGGCGTGGCCGGCGGCGTGTTCCGCGACATGCTGCTGGCCGAGATTCCGCTGCTGCTGCGCGACGGCGAGATTTACGCGACGGCGGCGATCGCCGGCATCGTGGTCTACCTGCTGCTGCAGTTTGCGGGGACGGAGCGCCTGACAGCCGGCTATGCCGGCATGTCCGCGGTCGTGGTGATCCGGTTCGCCGCGATCTTCTTCAACCTGCGCATGCCCGCGCTAAGGCTGGGCGATTTCCAAAAACCGGATTGAGTGCGGCTGGTTTTCCGCTCCGCACTCATCACTCAGCGTTCCGCGCTGCCTTCAATGCAGGTGTCGGTTGCGCGGGTGCAGCGGAATGACGGTCGAGCTGCCGGCGGCTGACGGCGCGCCGCCCTGGGATTTCTGCGGGGCATGGTTGTCGAACATCCGCGTCACCAGCGTGGTGACTTCCTCGACTTCCTGCTTGCCGAGGTGGCGTGACAGCATGTGATTGAGGTCTTCCACCACGCACTGGCGGCGGAACTCGTGGATCGCTTCCGGCGTGGGGCCGACGAAGAACTGGTGGAACTCGTCCTCGCCGTTGTCCTGGTAGTAGGTGATCTCCACTTCCGAGGCGTATTCGGTCAGCGGCCCGAGGTTGTTGCAGGCCTCGGTCAGCTTGTTGTGGAAGCTGCGGCCGACGTCGCCGGTCCAGCAGATGCTGACCACGCGCTCGCCGGCGTCGTAGGCGATGCCCAGCTCGTCGCGCTCGAGGCTCTTGGCGTCGGCGAGGTGGTCGGCGTCCACGTAATCCAGCCAGGGGCGCAGCGCGAGTTCGATCTGCGCCAGGCGCACGCCTTTGCACAGGAAAACGCTGCCGTGGACATGTACTTCGGTCTTCATTGTTGCCGACTCCGGTGTGGTGACTGCGGGGCGCCGCCGGTGGCGATGCGGGGCGACAAGGATACCACAGCGGGGAATTACAAAATATTCAATAAAAACAAATACTTATGATGATTCGCGCAAATCCTCAGGCGTGCAGACCGAGTCCGGACAGTAGATCGCCGAGCGTGCCGCGTTCGCGTTCGAGCAGATCGCGGGTCGCCGCGGAGCCGGTCCAGGTATCGACCCAGTACTGGCGGCGCAGTTCTTCGCGCCAGGCCGTGCTGGCGGCGGCCCGGCCGAGCGCGGCTTCCCACCAGGCGATCGGCGCCGCGTCGAGGCCGGCGGCGCCGATGACGCCGCGCCAGGTGCCGATCACGCAATCGATGCCGAGTTCGCGCCAGGCCGGCGCGCCGGCGTAGAGCTCGCCGAGGCGTTGCGGCGCGGAGACCGCCAGCGCGCGCAGGCGGCCCACGGCCAGTTCCGGCGCGGCGCTGACCGCGGTGATCGCGGCGGCTTCGGCTTTCCCGTCGAGCAGGTCGGCGACGGCATGCCGCGCGGAATCGAAGACATGCAGCGCCAGCGCGCGCGGATCGGCGCCGGCATGCCGGACGAGCTGCGCCAGCGCCATGTGGTTGGTGTTGCCGCGCGCGGTGGCCATTGCGATGGTGATGGCCGCCGGATCGCGCAGCCGCGCCAGCAGTCCCGCGGCATCGGCAATCGCCGAGTCCGCGCGCACCAGGAAGGCGATGTATTCGGTGTAGAGCGTGGCCAGCGGCGTCAGCGCGGTGTCGTCGAAACCGCTGACGCCGAGCTGGCGGTTGGTGATGAGGGTCGGCGAACTGATCGCCAGCACGTGCGGGTCGCCGCGATGCCGGGCGAGATGATCCCAGGCATTGTCGCCGCCACGGCCGGGAATGTTGACGAGCCGCGCCGGGACGTCGATCAGCCCCTCGGCCGCGAGCACCTGCAGCAGCGCGCGCGCCGGACGGTCCTGGCCGCCGCCCGCGGGCGTGCCGGCCACCAGTTCGATGTCGCGCTGCGGGCGCCAGCCGGCGGTCATGCCACCGTGCGTTCGCTGTCCTTGGGCACGAACACGACCAGCAGATTGGCGGCGATGATGGTGCCGGCGAGGAAGTAGAAGGCGGTGTAGATGCCCCAGGTGTCGGCGATGATGCCGAAGGTCGCCGGCGCGATGCTGCCGCCGATGGCGAGGATGGTGAACTGCAGGCCAACGCCGGTGCCGGCGAGGCGTTTCGGCGTGTTCTCGATGCCCCAGGCCTGCATCACCGGGCGCATCGCGTACAGGAAGAAGCCGACCAGCGCGACGAACACGATGAACAGGAAGGACTGTCCCGCGAAGATCATGCCGATGATGGTCACGCCGGTCAGCACCATGCTCGACAGCACGACGTGCTTGCGGCCGACCTTGTCGGAGACGTGCCCGGCGATCGGGCCGGCGATGAGCCCGGCGACCTGCAGCACGGTCATGCAGACGCCGACGGCGATCGGCGAGTAACCCTGCTCGTACGCGAGGTACACCGGCAGGAACACCATCAGCCCGACCTGGGTCAGGGTGCGGAAGCCGCCGCTGACGCAGATCAACATCAGCGTGCGGTTGCGCAGCAGGCTGCCGAGGTCCCGTAGGTACTGGCGCGCGTTCCAGCCGTTGCCGCGGCCGGCGTTGACGTCGTCCTTCCTGGCCCTGTCTCCATCGCGGACGGTGGCCAGCGCGCCGACCATCATCAGGATCAGCGTCGCCATCACCAGTCCCGGCACGATGTTGATCACCACCACTTCGCGCCAGGTGAACCAGACGAGCAGCGCGCCGGCGGCCATCGGCGCCAGCGCTTCGCCGATGTTGCCGCCCATCCCGTGGAATGACAGCACCAGGCCCTTGCGCTGCGGATACTGGTGGGCGAGCGTCGGAATCGCCGCCGGATGCCACAGGTTGTTGCCGATGCCGACCAGCATCAGGCACACCATCAGCATCCACATGCTGTTGGTCAGGCTCATCAGCGCGTACGGAAAACCGACCCAGAACAGCGAGGCCGCCATCAGGTAGCCCTTCTTGCCGATGGAGTCGACGATCATGCCGCCCGGCAGGTTGGAGAGCGCGCCGGCGATGTGCTGCATGCTCATCAGGAACCCGATCTGCGTATAGGAGAGACCGAGCTCCTTGCCGATCAGCGGCAGCAGCACGTAGAAGGTCGCCGGATACCAGTGGGTGAGGGCGTGACCGGCGGAAATCAGCCAGACGTCGCGGAAGGGGCGGGCGGGCAATGCGGTTGCTGCTGATGTGCTCATAATATGGTCTTGTGCGGCGTTGCGATCATCTTAGCATGCGATGGTGCGCGCACAGCGCGGCGTATAATCGACGCCTCTTCGCCGCAACGAAACCCAATCGGGAATCACCGATCACTGTCCCTCATGCGTACCGACATCGAGCGTTTTTTCAGCCCCAAATCCATCGCCATCATCGGCGCCTCGCAGGACCTCGTCACCATCAGCGGCCAGCCGCTGAAACACCTGCTGTCCCACGGCTATCAGGGAAAGCTCTACCCGGTCAATCCGAAATACCAGGAGATTTCCGGCGTCAAATGCTGGCCGTCGATCGAGTCGCTGCCGGAAGCGCCGGAACTCGCGCTGATCCTGGTCAACGCCTCGCGCGTCGCCGACATGCTGACCGCCTGCGGCAAAAAGGGCATTCCCTACGTCATCATCTTCAGTTCGGGCTTCTCCGAAACCGGCGGCCAGGGCGTGGCGATGCAGCAGAAACTCGCCGACATCGCGAAGGAATACGACATCGGCGTCATCGGCCCCAACTGCCAGGGCATGATCAATCCGGCGGACAGGGTCTACGCCGGTTTCGGCTCGGTGTTCAACGCCGACTACACCGCGGGCGCCGTCAGCATGGTGTCGCAGTCCGGCGGCTTCGGCTTCTCGGTGATGAACCTGTCCTCGCTCGACGGCGGGCTGCCGTTCCGGCAGATGGTCACCACCGGCAACGAGATCGGCGTGTCGACGCTGGATTTCATGGAATATTTCATCCGCGATCCGCAGACCGAGATCATCGGCACCTACATCGAGGGCGTGAAGGATGCGCGGCGCATCCTCGATGTCGGCGACAAGGCGCTCGCCGCCGGCAAGCCGGTCCTGATGTGGAAGGTCGGCAACACCGAGCAGGGGCAGAAGGCCGCGGCCTCGCACACCGCCAACCTCGGCGGCGCGATGGCGCTGTACAAGGCCGCGTTCCGGCAGAAGGGCATCATCCAGGTCGACGACATCCAGGACCTCGTCGACTACGGCCATGCGCTGCGCGCGAAGCGCCTGCCGTGCGGCAACCGCGTGGCGATCATCACCATCTCCGGCGGCGCCGGCATCCTGATGACCGACGAGGTCGTCGCCGGCGGCATGCGGATGGCGCAGCTCGCGCCGGAGACCGTCGCCAAGCTGAAGGCGTTCGTGCCGTCCTACGGCTCGGTGGGCAACCCGGTGGACGTCACCGCGGCGATTTTCAACGACCTCTCGCTGATCAACCGCACGCTGCAGGCGATCAACGACGATCCGGGCGTGGACTGCATCGCGATGATCAACGCCTCGCTGCAGGGCGAGATCGCGCAGAAGGTGGCGGCGGAAATCGTTTCGGCGGCGGCGCAGACCGACAAGCCGATCTTCATTTCCTGGAGCGCGCGCGATGCCGTCGCGCCCGAGGCCTATGCCGCGCTCGACGCCGCGCGCATCCCGCACTACAAGTCGCCGGTGCGCTGCGGCCGTGCGCTGGTCGCGCTGTCCTGGTACGCCGAGGCAAAACGCCGCAATGAGGCCCAGAAAAACGACAGGCCGCCGGCGATCAGTCGCCCGGCCGCGCAGGCGATGCTGAAGGGAAGGACGGGCGACGTCGCCGAATACGCGGCGAAACAGGTGCTGGCCGAATATGGCATCGCGGTGACGCAGGAGCAGCTCGCGACCAGCCGCGACGCCGCGGTGGCCGCCGCGCGGAAGATCGGCTTTCCGGTGGCGATGAAGGTGCAGTCCGCCGACATTTCGCACAAGACCGAGGCGAAGGCGGTGAGGCTCAATGTCGCGGACGCTGACGGCGTGGCCGCGGCCTACGACGAGATCCTGAAGAACGCGAAAGCCTACAAATCCGGTGCCCGCATCGACGGCGTGCTGGTGCAGGAGATGGTCGGCGGCGGCATCGAGGCCATCGTCGGCGTCACCAACGACGCGCTGTTCGGGCCCGCGGTGATGTTCGGTCTGGGCGGCATCTTCGCCGAAGTGCTGAAGGACGTGTCGTTCCGGCTGGCACCCATAACCCCGGCGATGGCGCGCGAGATGATCGCGGAGATCAAGGGTTACCCGGTGCTCGCCGGCGCCCGCGGCAGGGTGCCCGCCGACGTCGACGCGCTGGCTGACGCGCTGGTGAAGCTGTCGGCGCTGGCGGTGGACCTGAAGGACCGGGTCGCCGAGCTCGACATCAACCCGCTGGTCGTGATGCCGAAAGGCGGCGGCGTGAAGGCGGCGGATGCGCTGATTCGCATGAAAGGCTGAATCATGACCGTGTCCGCGGAAGTCCGGCTGCTGTGCGACGAGGTCGCCAGGTTCGTCCGCGACGAAGTCGATCCGCGTTCGCGCGAAATCGAGGAGAGCGATGCGATTCCCGAAGACCTTGTGCAATTGGCGCGGGAGATGGGCCTGTTCGGGCTGACGATCCCCGAGGAATACGGCGGCAGCGGCCTCGACCTCGCCGGCAAGTGCGCGATCGAGGAGGTCATGGGCCGGACCAACTACGGCTTCGCCACGCTGATCGGCAACCACACCGGCATCAGCACCACCGGCATCAATGCGCTGGGCAACGACGCGCAGAAAAAACGCTTCCTGCCGAAGATGGCGGGCGGCGAATGGATCGGCGCCTTCGCGCTGACCGAACCCCAGGCCGGCTCCGACCCGGCGGCCATGCGCACCACCGCGGTGAAGAAGGGCGACCGCTACGTGCTCAACGGCGAGAAGATCTACATCACCAATGCCGGCGTCGCGCAGGTGTTCACGGTGATGGCGATCACCGACAGGAGCAGGGGCGTCAAGGGCATTTCGGCCTTCGTCGTCGAGCGCGGCATGCCGGGTTTCGGCATCGGCAGGAACGAGCTGAAGATGGGCATGCACGGCTGCACCACCGCGCCACTGTCGTTCACCGACTGCGAGGTGCCGGCGGAGAATCTTCTCGGCGAGGAAGGCATGGGCTACGTGCAGGCGCTGAAGACGCTGACCGCGGGCCGGGTGACGGTGTCGGCGCGCTGCTGCGGCATGATGGACAAGCTGATCGAGCGCACCGCCGATTACATGAAGACGCGCAGCCAAGGCGGCAGGAAGCTCGCCGACCACCAGGGCCTGCAGTGGATGCTCGCCGACATGGCGGTGGCGCGCGACGCGGCGCGCGGTCTGACGCAGCGCGCGATCGACACGCTGATGCGCGGCGAGCGCGGCACGATGGAAGCCTCGACGGCCAAGCTGTTTGCCACCGAAGCGCTGGGCCGTGTCGTCGATGCCGCGGTGCAGATCCACGGCGGCATGGGTTACATGCGCGAGGCCGGCATCGAAACCACGTTCCGCGACGCGCGCATCGTGCGCATCTACGAGGGCACGTCCGAGATCCAGCGCAACATCATTGCGGGGTTGCTGCTGAAAGACGGCTGAGCAACTCGTGTTGACCCGGAAGCTGCGCCGAGAATATGCTGAATGATGTTTCGCGTTGGTGCCGTCCGCTTTTGAACGACGAGTGTCCCACACCAAGTGCGCAGACAATGGCGGTTTTCCATCTGTTTCCCGAAGGGGGCAAACATGCACAAGAATTCTGAAATGGCTTTCGTTGCTGTTTTTGCAATGCTGTTTGCGCTGATGCCGATGGTGGCGGCAGGCCAAGGCTTTCCCGAACGTGCCGTGCGAATGGTGGTGCCTTTCCCCGCAGGCGGTGGGACCGATTTCATCGGGCGCACCGTCGGGCAGAAACTTGGCGAAATTTGGGGGAAGCCAGTGGTCATGGATAACCGGCCGGGTGCCACCACGGTGTTGGGGACTGATCTTGTGGCCAAGGCGCTGCCGGACGGGTACACGTTGCTGGTTACACCCGTGCCATTCAGCATCGTGCCCAACCTGAAATCACGATTGCCATATGATCCACTCAAGGATTTCGAGCGGATAGCGCTTTATAACACTGCGCCATTGGTGTTCTTGGTCAACCCAGTAGTGCCTGCCAAGAATGTCAAGGAACTGATCGCATTGGCGCGTTCGAAACCGGATGTTCTGAACTTTGGCACCTCGGGCACGGGCAGTTCCAATCATTTTGCCGGAGAACTGTTCAAGTCAATGGCGCGCGTGAAAATTGTTCACGTGCCTTACAAGGGAAGTCCGCCGGTTTTGGTTGATTTGGTCGGCGGTCATATTGATATTGCGGTCACAACACTGACTTCCGCAATCAATCTGATCAAGTCCGGCAAGGTGCGATCCATAGCGGTCACCGGTCTTGAGCGTTCCTTTTCCATGCCCGAGATTCCAACATTGAACGAGTCTGGGCTGAAGGGCTTTCAGGCGGTCGCATGGAATGGTTTGAGTGCGCCCGCGCGCACGTCGCGAGAGATTATCGACAAAATCAATGCTGACGTGGCGCGGGTATTGCGACTCCCGGATGTCATTAATCGCTTTCAGGGCGAAGGCGCGGATCCGGCACCGATGACCGCGTTGCAGTTTGATGCTTTCGTGCGCAACGAGATACAAAAGTGGGGCAAGGTCGCACAACTGGCCGGTATACAGCCTGAATAAGGAGCAGCAGCCATGACAATCAGTCGCAGTGAAGTGATGGGGGATTTGGAACGGCTGGAGCGCGAGATTGCGATGTCCGATTGCGACGCCGTGATTGCCGTTTCACCGGAGAACGTGCGCTATGCGGGGGATGTACATATCGACACACAGCGCCGGTTGCGTGACCGGATGGCTTTCATCGTGTGGCCGAAGCACGGTTCGCCTGTTTTCCTGGTTTGTCAGATGGAGGCTGCATACGTTGAGGAGAATACCTGGATCAAGGATGTGCGCAGCTATCGCGAGTTTGTCGAAACGCCAGTAACAGCCTTGGTGGCGATTTTGCGGGAAATGAAAGTCGAGACTGGGAAAGTCGCGATTGAAACAGGGTACCTTGCTGCAAACCATTACCAGGAACTGACCCGATTGTGCCCAAAGTTGTCCATTCAAGCGGCGGAACCGCTGTTCGCGCATGTGCGGATGTTTAAAACCCCGCGTGAGAAGGCGCAGATCATCCATGCCTTCCAGGCAACAGAGCGTGCATTCCTCGCGGCATTTTCGCAGGTGAAGGTGGGGGAGATGGAGCGTGACATTGCAGTGCGTCTGGGGTCGGCGATTCTTGCCGAAGGCGCTGAGCTGGTAAATGCGAACAACTGCAATGCGGGCGCAAACACGGGCTATCCGCACATGGCGCCATCCGATTACCGGGTGCGTCCTGGGGATATCGTCAAGGCTGATTCTGGCGGCATCTTCCGGCAATACCTGTCCAATGTCGGACGTACCGCCAAGGTTGGAAAACCGACAGAAGAGGATATTTCCATCTGGAAACGATTGCGGGAAATCCATCACACCGTGATTGATCAATGCCGCGTAGGTAAAACCGGGCGTGAACTATTTGAGCTCGCCAAGCGCACTCAGGAAAAACTGGGACTTACGTTTACTTACTCACATAATGGCCATTCGATAGGTCTTACCGGGCATGAGCATCCGATCATTAATGCCGGGGAACAGATTCCCTACCAAGTGGGCATGCTGACGACGGTGGAAACCCGAATGCGTTGGGCAGGCAAGGTTGGCTATCACATGGAAGACATCATCGAAATCACGGATGGCGCACCGATTTGGCATGCAAAGGATTTTCCAAACGAAGAATTGTTGGTTGTGTAACGTAATCAGGGTATTTGCGCCGGATTCGTTTCGGTGATCGTAAGAATCGGTCGGCGCGCTCGTATTAAGGTAAGGGTTGTACTTCAAAGCCTGCCGAAATAATCGTAAGTGATTGATTTTATTAATATTTTTAACTGATATATCTGCAGAGGCTTGAGATGGCAACAATCCAGGAGTTGGTGAGTCTCAAGGGTCAGGTCAGCGTGGTCACCGGCGGCGCGACCGGCATCGGCCTGCAGATGGCGAAAGGGCTGGCCGAAGCGGGCTCGAACATCGTGATCTGCTCACGCCGCCTGAATGTCTGCGAGGAAGCGGCGGCGCAGATTGAAAAAATCGGCGTGAAGGCGCTGGCCATTGGCTGTGACGTGACCAAGATCGAACAGGTCGAGGCGATGAAGGACGAAGTGCTGAAAAAATTCGGGCGTGTCGATGTGCTGGTCAACAATGCCGGACGCGCCTGGGTGTCACCGCCGGAGGACACGCCGCTGGAACGCTGGCAGCAGGTGTTCGACCTCAACATCACCGCGCCTTTCCTGTGCGCGCAGGCGCTGGGCCGCGAATTCATCAAACAGAAACGCGGCAAGATCATCAACATCGCGTCGATCGCGGGTCTCGTCGGCCGCAACCCGGCTGCCTACAATTCGATCGCCTACGGTTCGAGCAAGGGCGCGCTGGTCAATTTCACCCGCGACCTCGCGGTGAAATGGGCGCAGCACAACATCCAGGTCAACTGCATCTGTCCGGGCTTTTTCGTGACGCCGATCAACGAGAAGATGTACGTGAAGAACAAGGAAAACGTCGAGCGCGAGATTCCGCTCGGCCGCACCGGCGGCCCCGACGATCTGAAGGGCATCGTCGTGGTGCTGGCGTCGGCCGCGTCGAATTTCATGACCGGCGCGATCATCCCGGTCGATGGCGGCGCGGTGGCCTGGTAAGACTTTTTCTCGGGAGGCGGCGATGGCGAGCAGGGGCAAGCAGTTCAAGGATTTGATGTACAGCAAGGAGATCCTGATTCAGCCGGGCGTGTATGACGGCTACAGCGTGCGGCTGGTCGAGCAGGCGGGCTTCAAAACGGCTTCGATTTCCGGCGCCGGCGTCTCGGAAAGCCGCATGGGCTGGGCCGACCGCGGCGTGATGACCTTCGAGGAGAACCTGAACAACGCGCGGCGGCTGGCGGACTGCTCCGACCTGCTGCTGCGCGCCGATGCCGACACCGGCTACGGCAACGCGATGACCGTGCACTTCGTCGTGCGCGCATTCGAGAAGGCCGGCGTCGCGGCGCTGATGATCGAGGACCAGGTCTGGCCCAAGCGCTGCGGGCACATGGCCGGCAAGTCCTGCATTCCCGCGGAGGAGATGGTGCAGAAGGTCAAGGCCGCGGTCGACGCGCGCCGCGACGACGACTTCGTCATCGTCTCGCGCACCGATGCGGCCGGCCCGCACGGCGTCGACGAGGCGATCCGCCGTCTCAACCTGTACGCCGAGGCCGGCGCCGACGTGCTGTACGCCGATGCGCTGCTGTCGAAAGAGGACATCGCCAAGGTCGCCAAGAACGTGCCGAAGCCGCTGATCGTCAACATGGGCCTCGGCCTGCGGCCGCGCAACACCACGCCGCTGATGAGCCCGAAACAGCTGCAGGACATCGGCGTGGGCGGGGTCAGCTATCCGCGGCTGCTGACCACCGCGGCGCTGCGCGGCATGATGAACGTGCTGGACGTGTTCAGGAACGAAATCGTCGGGCAGAACAAGGTCGTCGAGCGCACCGACCTGCAGGTCGGCTTCGAGGAGCTGAACGACCTGATGGGCATGAAATTCCTCGACGGACTCGAAGAGAAATACAAGGGCGGCTGAGCGATTGCCGCCGCTCCGGCGCAAGCCGGAGTGACGGGATTTTCCGGGGAGCAGACATGGGCATGACCATCGCGGAAAAGATTCTCGCCGCGAAAAGCGGCCGCAAGGCCGTGGCGCCGGGCGACGTGGTCACGGTGGACGTCGACACCGTGATCCTGTTCGACAACAATTTCCTGCCGACCAACTGGCGCGACATCCTGAAAGTCGCCGATCCGCGCAAGCTGGTCGTCACCTTCGACCACCGCGTGCCGGCGCCGACGCAGCAGGCCGCCGCGGCGCAGGTCACCGGCCGCGCCTTCGTGAAGAAATTCGGCATCGGGCGCTTCCACGACGTCGGCCACAATCAGGGCATCAGCCACCAGCTCGTCGCCGACTACGGCTACGCGCTGCCGGGCTCGGTGCTGCTGTGCAGCGACTCGCACACCTGCAGCGCCGGGGTGTTCAACTGCCTCGCGCGCGGCGTCGGCGGTCCCGACATCATCTATGCCGCGATCAAGGGCCAGACCTGGTTCCGCTGCGGCGAAACCGTGCGCTACGAACTGGCCGGGAAGCTGCCGTCCGCGGTCACCGCGAAGGACGCCTTCCTGCAGATCGCCGGCGTGCACGGCGCGCATGCGACGATGAACGTCGAGTACGGCGGCCCCGGCGTCGCTTCGCTGTCGATCAACGCGCGCAAGACGCTGGCCGCGATGTCTGCGGAACTGTCGGCCGAGTTCGCGACCTTCGAGGCCGACGACGCGCTGGCCGAATGGCTGCGCGCGCGCAACCCGGCGCCGTGGTCGCCGGTGAAGCCCGACGCCGACGCGGCATACCATGCCGTGCGCAGGGTCGACCTGTCGGTGCTGGAGCCGCTGGTCGCGCTGCCCGACAGCGTGGTCAACAATTCGCAACCGGTGGGCCAGGCCGCCGGCACACGCATCGACCAGGCCTTCATCGGCTCCTGCGCCAACGGCACCCAGGACGACATCGAGCTGGCGGCGAAAGTGGTCAAAGGCCACCGCGTGGCGGGCGGCGTGCGCTTCATCGTCACGCCGGCTTCGCAGGTGGTTTACCGCGACACCGTGGCCAGCGGCGCGATCCAGACGCTGCTCGACGCCGGCGCGATGATCGCGCCGCCGACCTGCGGCGCCTGCGGCGGCGGCCACATGGGTGTGCTGGGACCGGAGGAGGTCTGCATCACCTCCAGCACCCGCAACTTCAAGGGGCGCATGGGCGATCCCAGTTCGCAGGTGTGGATGGGCTCGCCGGCCACCGTGGCCGCCTCGGCGCTGACCGGCGTCATCACCGATCCGCGGGAGTTCCTGCAATGAACGATGCGGCCAACAGGATGACATTCAGGGCGCGTGTCTGGATCGTCGGCGACAACATCAACACCGACCTGATCCTGCCCAACAAGGCCTTCTACCTGACGCACGAGGAGCAGGCGCAGTACGTGTTCCACGCCAACCGGCCAGGCTGGGCGCAGCAGGTGCAAAAGGGCGACATCCTGATCGGCGGCGGCAATTTCGGCATGGGTTCCAGCCGCGCCGCGGCGCGCTCGCTGAAGAACCTCGGGCTGGCCTGCCTGATCGCGGAATCGCTGAACGGCCTGTTCCTGCGCAACTGCGTGAACTTCGCGTTCCCGGCGCTGGAGTGCCCGGGCGTGCATGCGGCGTTCACCGAAGGCGAGATCGCCGAAGTGGATTTCGAGGCGGCATCGGTGCGCAACGTGAGCCGCGGCACGTCACTGGCCGGCAGGCCGCTGCCGCCGTCGCTGATGGCGCTGGTGCAGGCGGGCGGCGTTTACCAGCTGCTCGAAAAGGAAGGTCTGATCGCGCCGAAGGCCTGAGGCCGCGGCGGCGCCGTTGACACCGGTGCCGCCGCCTTTGGTATAGTCGTCCGTCCCATTCCGCAGGCTCCGCAGCACGGCTTCCCTGACCGGGCGACCGGCGGTGCCTGCGCCCATCATCCACGGAGGAAAACATGTCGAAGATCACGCTGCAACAGGCCAATACCCTCATCGAAAAAGCCTTCGCCAAGGCGAAGGAAATGAAAGTGAAGCCGCTGGCCGTCGTCGTGCTCGACGCCTCCGGCCACATCGTTGCCGCGCAGCGCCAGGACGATGCGACGATGTTCCGTTTCGACGTCGCGCTGGGCAAGGCCTGGGGCGCGGTGGCGATGGGCATGTCCAGCCGCGCGCTGGCCGGCCGCGCCAAGGAAAATCCCAATTTCATGATCACGCTGTCGGCGACGGCCAACGGCAAATTCCTGCCGCAGACCGGCGCGGTGCTGATCAAGGATGCCGCGGGCAATGTCGTCGGTTCGGCGGGCGCCAGCGGCGGCACCGGCGACGAGGACGAAGCCTGCTGCGCGTACGGTGCGGAGCAGGCGGGCCTCAAGGCGGTCATTTGAGACGGAACCGGGCCTGGAGGGCATGATTCACATCGTCATTCCGGCCCAAGCCGGAATCCAGAAGGGTCGCGGTTTTTTCACGCACCGGTGCTGGACCCCGGCTTTCGCCGGGGTGACGAATCGGTTTTGACGGGTATCGGGCAATATCCAAATTACGGAGTGGAGCATGGCAATTGGTGAGGAAACCAAAACCAAGGGTGCCGTCAAGGGCGGCAACGGCCAATTCATTTTTCCGCTGACCGAAATGGGCAAGATCGAGGCCGGCACCGGCTATTCGACGGCGATGGGGCCGGTGGTCGAGGGCGAACGCATGCAGTGCGCGCTGGTGACCAAGGAGAAGGGCACCGGCTCGCGCCCGCATCTGCATCCCAACGAGCAGTGGAACTACATCGTCAAGGGCAGGATGCGGGTCAAGGTCGGCGACGGTCCCGAGCAGGTCTGCGGCCCTGGCACGCTGCTCTATTTTCCGGCAAACATCGTGCATTACACGATCGCCATGCCGGAAGAGGACGCGATGTTCTTCGCGGTGAAGGATATGTCCCACGGCATCATCGGCAAGGCCGCCGATGGCACCATGGCCGGCGGTTATTACGATGCGGGCTCCGGCCCCAAGACAGCGTAATGCCGCGCATCCCTCCCGCGCAGCCGGGCATGGCCCTGGCTGAGGTCGACACGCCGGCGCTGATTCTCGACCTCGACGCGTTCGAGAGTAATCTGCAGAAACTCAGGGAATCGATCGCCGGCCGCAGGATCATGCTGCGGCCCCATGCGAAGAGCCACAAGTGCCCGCAGATTGCGCTGCGCCAGATCGCGCTGGGCGCCGTCGGCGTCTGCTGCCAGAAAGTCAGCGAGGCCGAAGCCATGGTCGAGGGCGGCGTGCCCGACGTGCTGATCGCCAACGAGGTCGTCGGCATGACCAAGCTGCGGCGTCTGGCCGCGCTGGCGAAGCAGGCGAAGATCACCGTCTGCGCCGACGACGCCGGCAACGTGAAGGACATCGACGCGGCGGCCCGTGAATTCGGCGTCACCATCGACGTGCTGGTCGAGGTCAACGTTGGCGCCAACCGCTGCGGCGTCGATCCCGGCGAGCCGGCGCTGAAAATCGCGCAGGCCATCGCCGCCTGCAAGAATCTGCGTTACGCGGGGCTTCAGGCCTACCAGGGCGGCGCCCAGCATCTGCGCAAGGTCGAGGAACGCCGCGCGGCGATCGATGCGGCGATCGAGAACGTGCGGAAAACGCTGGCGCTGACCGAAAAGGCCGGCCTGCCGCGCGGCAAGGTCACCGGCGCCGGCACCGGCACCTATCTGTTCGAGGCGGCGAGCGCGGTTTACGACGAGCTGCAGGTCGGCTCGTATATTTTCATGGATGCCGACTACGCGAAAAACGACTGGACCGAGAGCGGCATTCCGCGCTTCGAGCACAGCCTGTTCGTGTGGACCACGGTGATGAGCCGCGCGCGGCCCGACATCGCCGTCGTCGATGCCGGCCTGAAGGCGTCCAGCGTCGATTCCGGCATGCCGCGGGTCGCCGATTTTCCGCAGGCCGAATTCCAGAAGGCGTCGGATGAACACGGCGTCATCAAAATGAACGGCACGCCGGGTTTTGCGCTGGGCGACAAGATCAGGCTGATCCCCGGACACTGCGATCCGACGGTGAACCTGTACGACCATTACGTCTGCGTGCGCGGCGGCAGGGTCGAGGCGCTGTGGCCGATCACGGCGCGCGGAGCGGTCTGGTAGGAGGAGCTTGCATGGCAACCATCAAGAAAATCGGTTTCATCGGCGTCGGCAACATGGGCAACCCGATGGCGGCGAATCTGCTGAAGGGCGGTTTCGAGGTCACGGTGTTCGATGCGCGGCCGGAGACGGCGGCGGCTTTCGTCGCGCAGCACGGCGGCAGGGCCGCGGCATCGCTGGCCGAGGTCGCGCGCGGCGCGGATGCGGTCATCACCATGCTGCCCAACGACAGGATCGTGCGCGCCGTGATGCTCGACGCCGGCGGCGCGGCTTCGGCGATGGACAAGGGCGCGGTGCTGATCGACATGGGCACCTGCGATCCGACCGGCACGCAGCAGACCGCCGCCGCGCTGGAAAAATCGGGCATCCACATGATCGATGCCCCGGTGATGGGCGGCGTGGTGTTCGCGAAGGACGCGACGCTGGACATCATGGCCGGCGGCAGCGCGGATCTGGTGGCGCGCTGCACGCCAGCGCTGAAAGCGATGGGCCGCGCGGTGACCCACTGCGGCGCCACCGGTTCGGCCCATGCGATGAAGGCGCTGGCCAACTATGTGAATGCCTGCGCGCTGATCAATGCCATCGAGGCGCTGACCATCGGCAAGAAGTTCGGCCTCGACGTGAAAATGATGGCCGACGGGCTGGCGACCATGTGTTCCGGGCGCAACCACCCGATCGAGAAAAAGGTGATACCGCAGGTGCTGACGCGCAAGTTTGGCACCGGCATGGCGCTGAGTTTCATCGCCAAGGATGTCAAGATCGCCGTCGATGTCGCGCATGCCATCGGCGCCGCGGCGCCGCTCGGTGAAAAAGTATCGGAGCTGTGGAGCGACGCGGTCGGAAAGGTCGGCGCCACCGTCGATCAGACCGAGATCGTGCGCTACTGGGAAGAGGCGACCGGCGTCAGACTCTGACGCTTCTGCAGCATCCGCAGCACGCAGAGCACCGCCAGCGCGGCGATCAGGTGCTTGGCCGAGTGGCCGCTGATCGCGCTGGCCGTCGCGGTATAGATTTCGTGGTCCAGCAGTTCGGCGACCTTGGCCAGCGCGTAGAACCCCACGCCGTAGAGCAGGTAATGGCGCCGGTCGTAGCGCCCCGGAAACGCCGCGATCACGTACGGGATCGCCAGCAGCGGCGCACCCTGCACCCAGATGTAGATGCGCAGGTCACCGCTGTGCCGCCACCAGAACACGCTGAACACGCCGACCACCAGTGCGCCGGTGAGCAGACGCAGCTCCAGCCGTGACCCGAGGTGTTCGCTGACCAGCGCGGCGAACAGGCCCATGAAGGCGATGGTCATCGGCAGGCGGTCCCAGACCAGCGTGTCGTCATTCGGCGCACGGTGGTACCAGGCCGAGCCCAGGAACACCAGCGCGACGCCGGCAAAAAACACCAGCCATGACCGCCATGCACCGTCCCGCTGGCGCCGGCAGTGACGGACCCCGGCAAGTCCGACCAGCAGGAACAGCCCGTTGGAGGCGACGTTGCCGAAATTGGGAATGCCGAGGCAACTGCGGCTGTCGGCGAAGACATGGTAGCCGCGGTCCTGCGGAATCGGTTCGCCGTGACCGAACATCAGCCAAGCCAGCGGACCCAGCACCAGGATGACCAACGCGGCGGTGCGTCCGGGATGTGGCGAGGGCGGGGCCGTATTCATGGCCACATCGTACACCAGCACCCGGCCCGCGGTTGACGCGCAATCGCCATTACCGATTACACTCCGGCTTTCGATCCTTGGAGGAGGCAAAAAAATGGCAGCGCAAAAAACAAAAGTCGTGCTCGGCACCGCGACCCCCGGCGGCGGATTTCCCGCCTACGGCTGGCCCTATGCGGAGGTGCTCAACGCCACCGATCCGACGCTCGACATCGAGCCGATCAACACCAAGGGCAGCGGCGAGAACGTCGGCCGCATCGACGACGGCTCGCTGGACATCGCGCTCGCCACCGGCGAAGTGACCTACGAGGCGGTCAACGGCATCGGCCGCGCGCCGTGCAGGAACATCCGCATCATCAACGCCACCTACTCGCAGGCGGGCATGTTCATGGTGCGCGCCGACAGCCCGTACCAGTCCATTTCGGACCTCGTCGGCAAGACCGTGGTCTGGGGCGCGTCGAGCTCGGGTTTCGTCGTGCTCGCGCGTTACGTGATGGACGGCCTCGGCCTCGACATCAAGAAAGATTTCGACGCGCGGCTGCTGGAGAAAGCCGGCGACGGCCCGCCGCTGGTCAACGGCGGCGAGGCCGCGGCGATGTGGGGCGGCGGCGTCGGCTGGCCGCCGTTCATGAACATCGCGAAGAATCCGAAGGGCATGCGCTTCATCTCGCCTTCGGCCGAGGAGATCAAGCGCATCCAGGCCAAGCACGTGTTCCTGAAGCAGACCACGATGCCGGCCGGCAGCTACCCGGGGCAGACCGGACCGGTGAACTCGGTCGGCTCATGGCCCTTCGTGCTGGCGCGGGCTTCGCTGCCCGACGACGTCGCTTACCGTCTGGCGAAGGCGCTGCACACGGGGCATGCCGCGCTCGCGGCGAAACTCGATCAGGCGCAGGAATCGACGCTGCAGAACACGCTGGCTGCTGCGCCGACACGGGACATGATTCATCCGGGGGTGTTGCAGTACATGAAAGAGATCGGACTGATCAAGTAGTCGGCTTCTGCTGGCGTGCACGGTAGTTCGCCGGGTTCCCGGTGGCGGGTATCGCCCGTGACCGGGAGCCCGTTGTGGTTTCTCTCTTCGCTAGGATATTAAAATAACCCATTGATTTTATTAATATTAATAGGTCATTTTAACAACACACTTCACAATTGACCCCACATATTCTGTGCAATGCAGTGATGTGCGGTGAAACGTTTAGAAACTGCAATTCTGTGGTTTGCGGTAGATCTCACTTTTCGTAGTAAAGCCCAATATTCGGCATTCATGCTGCGTACTCGGAGCGCAGTGAAACATTCGGGCTTCCTCCTTAATGCGTGTTTGGCATATCTCGGCATTTCAGATGGTTTTTACGCGATTGCCAAATCTGCCAGCACATCAACCACTGCTTCAGGTGGGCTAGGACCACCTGAGTATCGATTTTTGTCGATAAATGGTGGACCACATGCCTTGGCTCAATTCGACCTCTCCACAACACATAGCGGTTAGTTAATTAGGCGCAATTCGAAAATGAACATCTTTCATCAGCGCAAAAAGTAATGTGTTGGCGATTGGCTCGAGCTGCTTACTCTTTTCCAATTCGTATGTAAGTTAAGTGCCGGACTGTCAATTGCATTGATATTCGTGAAGCGGTATCTACGCTGTTGTAGTCTTTCAGAATCTTTTCTGAAATGCGCTTTAGTCCGGATGCACTTGCAAGATCGGCCTTATAGGCTCGGCACTCAATCCCGGTTTTAAGAATTTTTTTGGCCAAAGCTTCAGCGGCCTCTGTATCTTCGCGATAAAGAATGAGAGGAATAACCCCGACACTGGCGAATTGGGCCGCAATTTCTTTGCCAATATTTTTGCTGCCACCGGTTATCAGAGCTGTTTTCCCGGCTATTCCGAACTTGTCGGCTGGATTGCTGGCCATATTTCCGCCTCAATAATTCCGTTAAACGGAATATAATTTTGATTATAGGAAAATGTATAGAATGCTTTTGGGGTTGTCAATCATCAGATCGCAACCACGCGCGCGGGCCTTACGATCCAGGCGGAGAGGAATGCTGGCAGCGAAGGGGGGGGTATTACTGTGGATCTATAGCCATGGGCATTCGCTGAGTGGATGCCGCGAACTACTTATCTGCCGCTGTTAAAGATGGTGCGGATACCCGCAACCCACTCTATAGGGCAGCACAAATTGGCAGTGAAACTTGGATTTGAATTTCACGCTCGAAACTGTCGCTTCGAGGTAAATAGTGAGTGGAGCGCATATAACTGACGTAGCGATGCGCAGTAGTGCTTGGCTGAATAAGGCTTTGTCAGGAATTTTGGCCAAATGCAGAGGTTAGCTATTGGACGACTTCTTCTAACCCTAATGACGCATTATCTCTGGGACATTCGCACCCTCTTTGGCGGTTTCCGCCTTGTCGAAGCAGCGCGCGCCAAAATTGATGATCCGGTTAGGCGCCAATACAGTTCAATCGACAGAGGTAATTCCGATATTCAGCCCGGCGGGGAAGCCCGCCGAATTTACTTTTTCTTCGTCTCAGATATCGATTTTCTGCTTAAACACGAAGCAGATGCGCTGTTCTAACCACTGGAAATTGCTTTCAGTGTAAAAAAATCGTGCTTTCCGGGCCGTGATCTAGAACCCGTACAGCCGCGCAGGATTGCCGACCAGCACCTGCTCGCGCTGTTTTTCATCCGGCATCCAGTCGAGCAGCAGATCGGCGATATCGCCGTCGTTGGGCATCTGTCCCTTGTGCATCACGTGCGGCCAGTCGGTGCCCCAGATCACCTGCGCGGGATTGGCCTTCATCAGTGCATGCGCGTACGGCACGGTGTCGGCATGCGGCAGCGGCTGCGCCGAGATGCGGTAGGGGCCGGTGAGTTTCACCCAGGCCTTGCCCGCCTGCATCAGGCGCAGCAGCGCCTGGAAGCCGGGATCGCCGGTGCCGGGGTTGCCCTTCATGTAGCCGAGGTGGCCGAGCACGATGGGCACCGGGAAGTCGGCGAAAGTCTTGTCCATGTCCGGGAATTCGTTGGCGTGCATCAGGAATTCCATGTGCCAGCCCATCGGCTGGATGCGCGCCGCCAGCGGGCGCAGCACGTCGAGCGGCAGCGTGCCCGGTTTGCGGTCCTTGACGTCGACGATGTTCACCCGGACGCCGCGGATGCCGGCGGTATCCATTTTTTTCAGTTCCGCATCGCCGATCGCCGGATCGACCACCGCGACGCCGCGCAGCCGCTGCGGATCGGCCTTCATCGCGTCGAGCATCGCCGTGTTGTCGCTGCCGTAGACGCTGGGCTGGATCAGCACCGCGCGTTCGACGCCGAGGGTGTCGAGCATGTGGCGGTACTGCGACGGCAGGCAGTCGGGCGGCGTGTAGACGCGCGCGGTGGAATAGTCGTAACGCGCCGCCGGCCCCATCACATGCGCGTGGGTGTCGCAGGCCTTCGCCGGCATCCGGAACTTCGGCGGATGGGGATTGAGGTCCGGTGCCGCGCAGAGCGGCGCGGCAGTGGTCGGCGTATTGATGGACATTTTATAAGTATTTGATTATATTGATATTTTTTATAATCACGCCTTGAGGCCAGGCATTTCGAATTCGATGGCCTTGCACTCGGCGGCGAGGCTGGCGCGCTGTTCCTTCGACAGTTCCACCAGCGGTGGGCGCACGGTGCACCACTGTTCGTCGCCGCTGTAATGCGCGATGCCGGCCTTCAGCGCCGAGATCATCACGTACTTGCTGTTGCCGAAGGTGCCGCGCACGACGTCGAGCGCCTTCTGCTGGTCGTCGGCATCGGCGTTTTTCCATTCGCGGTAGAGCTTGTCGATCGCCGCCGGGTTGACGTTGGCGGTGGCCGAGATGCAGCCGGCGCCGCCGTTGCGCATGTTCGCGAGCAGGAAGGATTCGCTGCCGGCGAAGACGTCGAAGCCGTTTTTGGCGAAGGCATCGAGGAAAGTCTTGGTGTTGTTCCAGTCGCCCGAGCTGTCCTTCATGCCGGCGACGGTGTTCGGGTACTGCTTCAGCAGGCGTTCGACCAGCTTCGGCGTGATGCCGACCACCGCGACCGGCGGGATGTGGTACAGGTAGATGCGCAGGCGGCTGTCGCCGACGCGCTGGATGATCTCGGAGAAGTTGCGGTAGAGGCCTTCGTCGCTGACGCCCTTGTAATAGAACGGCGGCAGCATCAGCACGCCGGCGCAGCCGGCCTTGACCGCGTGCTCGGTGAGCTTGACCGAATCCGACAGCGCGCAGCAGCCGGTTCCGGGCATCATGCGCTGCGGATCGACGCCGGCGGCGAGCAGCGCGTCGAGCAGCGCCAGGCGCTCGTTGACCGACAGCGAGTTGGCTTCGCTGTTGGTGCCGAAGCAGGCGAGCCCCGAGCCCTGGGACACCAGCCACTTGCAGTGCGCGATGAAGCGCTGGGTGTCGGGGTTGAAATCCTTGTCGAAGGGGGTGACCACGGGGGATAGCACGCCCCTGATGCGTTGCGTCTTGCTCATGATTGAATTCCTCGCTGGAAAATATTCCGGAACCGTGCGGTCCGGCGGATGCTCCGGCGCGTCGCGCCAGCGTGGGACATAGGATAGCACCGCCCCGCCGGTCTCCAAAGCGTGACCACCATCCGGCCGCGGCCCTTGTCGGTCGCGTTGTCAGTGCGGGGTGCTGTTGTTAAGCTTGCGGGCCGGTCGCGTCGCGGCCGCGTTTCAGAATAACGGGAGGAGGGGACAGATGAGGACATTGCTGATGGCGGCTGCGTTCGCGGCCGCCGTGCTGCCGGTTGCGGCCGTTCACGCCGCGGACTATCCGAACAAGGCCGTGCGCATGGTCATCGCGTTTACGCCGGGCGGGCCCAGCGACATCCTGTCGCGGCTGGTCGGCGGCAAGCTCGGCGAGCGCATGGGGCAGCCCGTCGTGTTCGACAACCGGCCCGGTGCCGGCGGCAACGTCGCCGGCGAGATCGTCGCCACCAGCCCGGCCGACGGCTACACGATCATGATCGCCAACAACAGCATCCTCGCCGCCAACGCGACGCTGTACAGGAAGATGACCTTCAATCCGGCGAAGGACCTGGTGCCGGTGGTGTGGGTGGCCTCGCAGCCGAATATCCTCGTCGTGCACCCCTCGGTGCCGGCGAAATCGGTGAAGGAACTGGTCGCCCACCTGAAGGCCAATCCGGGCAAGTTCAACTATGCGTCCTCGGGCAGCGGCGCCGCCGCGCATCTGGCCGGCGAACTGTTCAAGAGCATGACCGGGACCGACATGGTGCACATCCCGTTCAAGGGCGCGGCGCCGGCGATCACCGACGTGCTGGCCGGACGCAGCCAGGTGATTTTTGCGACGGCGCTGTCGGTGAAGGCGCACCTCGACGCCGGCAAGCTGCGGCCGCTGGGCGTGACCACGCTGGAGCGCATGGACACCATGCCAAGCATTCCAACCATCGCCGAATCCGGCGTTCCCGGGTTCGAGGCCTCCACCTGGCACGGCATGGTGGCCGTTGCCGGCACGCCGCGCGCGGTGCAGGCCAGGCTCAACAGCGAGGTCAACGCCGTGCTGAAGGATCCGCAGGTCAGCAAGTTCCTCGTCGGGCAGGGCGCGATCGTCCGCGGCGGCACGGCGGAGCAGTTCGCCGCGCACATCAAGGCCGAAGTTCCGAAATGGGCGAAGGTGATCAAGGAGTCGGGCGCGAGGGCGGATTGATTGAAGGCGCGATTCGGTGATTGGGCGGTTTCGCGCATCACGCGCGATGTGCCGCTGGTCGCCTGATCGCTTCGGTTTAACCCACAGGCAGCAGCAGAAAGCGGAAAAATCATGGCTACACTGAAAATCCTCGGCGCCGGCCCGGTCAAGCGCGGCATCACGCAGATCGCGGCGGAATTCGCCAGGGCCAGCGGTCACGAAATCAAGGTGGAATTCACCGGTGCGCCGACGGTGCGCGAGCGCGTACTGGCCGGAGAGGCAATCGATGTCGCCGTGGTGCCGGCGGCAACCATGGACGAATTCGCGGCCGCCGGCCGTGTCGTGCCCGCGACACGCGCAAAGCTGGGCCATGCGCGCATGGGGCTGGCGATGCGCAAGGGCGCCGCGGCGCCGGATCTCTCCAGTACCGAAGCGCTCCGCCGCGCGGTCGAACAGGCCGATGCGGTCGTCGCCAATCTCGCGAACAGCGGCAATTACGTGGCGAAGCTGCTGGAACAGCAGGGTTTTGCGGCGGACAAGATCCGGCGCGAGCCCGATGCGGTGAAGGTGATGGAACTGGTCGCCGGCTCGGCGGAAAAGCTGCTCGGTGCCGGACAATTGCCGGAAATCCGCGAACTGATCGACAAGGGCGTCGCGATCGAACTCGCCGGGCCGCTGCCGGACGATCTGCAAAGCGTGACCGCATACGATGCGGCGGTTGCGGCGGCGAGCGCCAATGCCGCTGTGGCAAAGGAATTCACGGCCTGGCTTGCCACGCCGGCTGCCCGCGCCGCGATGGCGGCAACGGGCATCGACTGATTCATCCTGACAGGAAATCCGCATGACCACCCTGAAGATTCTCAGTGCCGGCGCCGTCAAGCGCGGCGTTGCCCGCGTTGCCGCCGCCTTCGAGCAGGAGACCGGCAACAAGGTCGCCATCGAGTTCACGCCGGTGCCCGAAGTGCGCCGGCGGATCGGCGCCGGAGAGGCCGCCGACGTGGTGGTGGCGACCCCGGCGGCGCTCGACGAGTTCGCCGCGCAGGGCAGGATCGATCCGTCGAGCCGCGGATTCATCGGGCGCTCGCGCATGGGCGTGGTCATCCATGCCGACGCGCCGGTGCCCGCGATCACCGATACCGCCTCGTTCACGAAGCTGCTGCTGGCGGCGAGCCATGTCGTGCGCAACGAGGCGTCCAGCGGTATCTATTCGGAAAAGCTGCTGGACAGGCTGGGGCTGACCGGAAAACTCGGGTCGAAACTCGTGGTCGTGAAGACCGGCTCCGGCATCATGGAATACGTCGCCGACCATCCGGCGCAGGCGGTGGGGCTCGCGCAGATTTCCGAACTGATGGTGATGATGGACAAGGGCTGCGGGGTCAGGCTGGCGGCGCCGCTGCCGGACGAGATCCAGAACATGACCCACTACGATGCCGCGGCCACCACCGGCGCGCCGGCTGCCGCGGTGGAACTGGCGAAGCGGCTGGCCTCGCCCGAGGCGAAAAAGGTTTTCGCGGAAACCGGCATTTCCTGAGGGTCCGCCGCTGCGGCGGGCGCTGTTACATCCGGTTACAGACGCAACGGACTGTTGCACATCCTTCGTTTACAGCGCGTGGCGGCGGTGCGTTAATGGCTGCAGGCATCCACAACAAGGAGGTGTGCCATGAACGCGAAAAGAACCATGACTGCTGTTTCAACGCTGGCGTTTGCAGTGGCGGCGCTGGTCGCCGCGATGCCGGCATTTGCCAGGGACCATCGCGACTTCCGGCATGGCGAACGTGTCGTCGTCACCCGCCATGCGCCGCCGCAGCGCGTCGTCGTGCAGCGCCCGGTGTATCAGCAGCAGCGGCCGCAGGTCGTCGTCAGGAAACCGGTGATCGTACAGCGCCCGGCCGTGGTGGAGCGCAGGGTGGTCGTGCATCGTCCCGCGCCGGTTTATCGCCACCAGCCGGCTTATGCCCATGCGCCGGCACCCGTTTATTACGGTCAGCGCGCGGCCTATCGCGACGATGATTCCAATCCGGCGGGTGCGGTGGCCGGCGCGGTGATTGGCGGCGTGATCGGCAGCCAGGTCGGCGATCACGAAACCCGCGGCATGACGACCGTGATCGGCGCCATTCTTGGCGGGCTGATCGGCAACGGCCTGTGACTGCAATGCCGCGATGAAAAACAAAGGCAGCTCCGGCTGCCTTTGTTTTTTTGTGCCTGTCGCGCCAGCGTTGCGATCAGCCGGCGACCGGCTCCAGCCCGCTGTCCGTAATGGCCTGGCGCGCTTCCGGCGAGGCGAGGAAGGCGATGACCCTGCGCGCAGCCGCCCGGTCCGGCGAGTTCGCGCCGACGCCGGCCGTGAAGTTCGACGCCTTCTGCAGTTCCGGCGGCAGCGGCGTGATGTGGGCGATGCCCGGCACCGGCAGCAGTTCGCTGATCTGCTGGAAGCCGAAATCGAGTTCGCCGCGGGCGATCACCGCGCCGACGCGTTCGCCGCCGCCGACCAGCCGGCTTTTCGGCAGCACCTGGTCGGCGATGCCGAGGCGCTGCACGATCTCGGTGGTGTAGTACTTGCCGCTTTCGCTGGCCGAGTAGCCGATGCCCTTCGCCGCCAGCAGCGCGCGCTTCAGGTCGTCGGCGGTGCGGATCTGCGGGTCGGGCGCGCCTGCGCGCACCGCGAAACCCATCATCGAACGCGCGATGCCCGTCGCGCCTTCCGCCAGCACCAGTCCGTCGGCGATGAACTGGCGCAGCACGCCGTCGGCGACGATGACGATGTCCGCCACCTCGCCGCGCTTCAGGCGATTGGGGATGGAAATGTCGCCGGTGCCGATGGAGGTGGTCACGGTGACGACGGTCTTGCCGGTGAGGCGCTCCAGCTGCGGGATCAGGGTCTTGTGGGCGGCGGTGAAGGCGCCGGAGGTCATGACGCGGAATTCGGTGTTTGCGGTGGTCATCGTTTGCGTGCGTTTGAAAATGATGGTTTACAGGACAGGTTTACAGGACAGGCAGAACGGACAGGAGGGGGCGGTCACGGGAAGAAGCCGGTTTTTATCCCGCAGATCCCGCCCATCCTGTCGATTCGATGGGATTGAATCCGGGAATCACTGCACCTTCAGGCCGACCGTTTCCACGACCTTGGCCCAGCGCGGGATTTCCTCGAGATACATTTTCGTGAATTCATCGACGGTGTTGCCGACGGGATCGAGGCCCTGGCCGATCAGCAGCTTCTGCGCCTCCGGCGTCGTGACCGCCTTGGTGATTTCCTGCTGCGCGCGCTGTGCGATCGGCTTCGGGGTGCCGCCGGGCATGAACACCGCGTACCAGTTGTTGTAGCCGAAGCCCGGAACGCCGGATTCGGCGATCGTCGGATATTCCGGCAGCGCGGGCGTGCGTTTCGGGCCGACCACGGCCAGCGCGCGCAGCTTGCCGCTGGTGAAGAAGGGCCGTGTCGAGATCACGCTGGCGATGGTCATCGAGATGCGGCCGGCAACGACGTCGGTGATGCTGGGCGCGGTGCCCTTGTACGGCACGTGGGTGAGTTTGAGGCCCGCCATCTGCGCGAACATTTCCATCGCCAGGTGCTGGCCCGAGCCCTGTCCGGACGAGGAAAACAGCAGGTCGCCGGGTTTGGATTTGGCGAAGGCGATCAGTTCCTGGACGTTTTTCACCGGCAGCGACGGGTGGACCACGAGCACGCCCGGAGAAATCACCGCCAGGCTGATCGGGAGCAGGTCCTTGCGCGGGTCGTAGCCGAGCTTCATGATGCTTGGCGTGATGGTGATGCCCGAGGAGTTCATCAGCATGGTGTAGCCGTCGGGAGCGGCCTTGGCCACCAGTTCCGAGGCGATGGAACCGCCGGCGCCGGGCCGGTTGTCGGTGACCACGTTCTGGCCCCAGGCTTCGCCCATTTTCTGGGCGAGGTAGCGGCCGGTGGTGTCGACGCCGCCGCCGGGGGCGAGCGCGATGATCATGCGCACCGGTTTTGTCGGATACGTCTGTGCCTGCGCGCAGGCAATGCCTGTGATGGATGCGATTGCCGAAAAAACGAGGACTGCCGTGGTGCTGTTTCCGGGTTTCCGGTCCATTTGCGTCTCCTCCGTTCGGGTTATTGGTGTTTTGAGAACTCCAGTATGTCGTAGCCGCAGTAGCGGTCGACGATGTGGATCAGCCCGCGGTCGTCGACCTCGGTGTCGTTGGTCTGCGGGCAGGGCTTGCCGCCGCAGGGTTCGGGCACGTACCAGCCCACTTCCTGCGGCGCCGAGGGATCGGCGACGTCGACGATGCGCAGGCCGCCGGCGAACCAGGCGCAGTAGAGCAGCGTGTCGCCGCCCTTCCAGTGCTCCTGGAACTGGTGGGCGCCGAAGCGGCCCGGCGCGGTGCGGCTCCAGGGGCTGTCGAGCTCGCTGACTTCGAACAGCGACAGCGGCCTGATGTTGGACAGGTTGGAGACGTCGAACACCCACAGGCAGCCGTGCGGGCGGCCGCGGCGGCGCGCCATTTCGGCGGCGTCGTGGGCGTGGTCCTCCTCGTCGATGGCGACCGCGATGCGCCTGCCGTCGAGCGGTTTCAGCACCGGCATGAAGGTGTGGGTGGGTTCCGGATACGGCGGGTGGTAGTTGTAGGCGCCGGTGGTTTTCGGCTTGCGGATGTCGGTGACGTCGACCACGCGCACGCCGCCGTGCCAGCAACCGGCCCACAGCTCGTTGCCGAAGCGCAGCGTGTGGTGCAGCCGGTGCTGGCGGCCGGGCCAGGTCGGCTTCTCGCCGTCGGCGAGGTGCTGGCCGGGCATCCACCAGCGCGAGACTTCCTCGGGCTTCGCCGGGTTGCGGATGTCGTAGGTGACGAGAATGTTGCCGATGAAGCCTTCCATCTCGGTCGAGATGTAGGCGTAGTCGGCGTCCATGTCGAAGCGGTGCACGCCGCGGCCCCAGGTCTTCTGGAAATGGATCAGCTTCGGCTTCGTCCTGTCGGACACGTCGTAGAGGCTGAAGCCGCCGCGTTCATAAGGTTTGCGCTCGGCTTCCTCCACGGCCGGGATGTCGGCGACCGTGACGCCCAGCTTGGCCGCGAGTTCGGCGTGGGTCGGCGCGCGGCCGAGTTCCGCGGTCAGCCGGGTGCGCAGCTTGGGCAGTTCGTCGGCCTTGCGGCCGATCGCGGTCATGTTGCGTTCGCTGTTGATGATCATCAGGTCGCCGACGACGCGCGCCTTGTGCGCATGCGAGTCCGGATCCGGCACCTGGATCTGCGACAGGATCTTCGGGTTTTTCGGATCGGCGACGTCGAGGATGGTGGTGCCGAGCTGCTGTTTGTTCGGGATGTGGCCGATGTAGCAGTAATTGCCGTCGACGTAGACCTGGCCGGCGCCGGGCAGGTCGAGGTGGGCGAGGCGCTTGACGTTGTGGGCGAGCGTGCCGGGCTTGCTGCCGTCCATGATGTGGTGTTCCTCCGCGGTGAGGGCAAAAGTCTACCCGATGACCGCCGTTGCGGCTCGGTTAGAATAGAAAAACACGGCAGAATTTCCGTCTTGTCCATGCTGGCAACGGCGGAATCCGACCTCAGGAGGAGTCCCGATGGCGCGCCCCAGAAAGCGTCCCGAAGAGTTGCGCAGTCACCGCTGGTTCGGCACCCGCGGGCTGCGCTCGTTCACGCACCGTTCGCGCGCGCTGCAGATGGGCTACGCGATCGAGGATTTCGCCGGCAAGCCGGTGATCGCGATCATCAACACCTGGAGCGACATCAATCCCTGCCATGCCCATTTCCGCACCCGCGCCGAGGAAGTGAAGCGCGGCGTGTGGCAGGCCGGCGGTTTTCCGCTCGAGATGCCGGCGATCGCGCTGGCCGAGCCTTTCCAGAAACCGTCGACCATGCTCTACCGCAACATGCTGGCGATGGAGACCGAGGAGTTGTTGCGCGGCTACCCGGTTGACGGCGCGGTGCTGATGGGTGGCTGCGACAAGACGACGCCGGCGCTGGTCATGGGCGCGATCTCGATGGGCCTGCCCTTCATCTATGTGCCCGCCGGCCCGATGCTGCGCGGCAACTGGCACGGCGAGCCCCTGGGCTCGGGCAGCGATTCCTGGAAATACTGGGCGGAACTGCGTGCCGGCAACATCACCGAGAACGAATGGGACGAGGTGGAGGCGGGCATCGCGCGTTCCTACGGCCACTGCATGACTATGGGCACGGCCTCGACCATGACTTCGGTCGCGGAGACGCTGGGCCTGACGCTGCCGGGCGCGGCCTCGATTCCCGCGCCGGACGCGAACCACCCGCGCATGGCCACCGCCAGCGGCCGCCGCATCGTCGAGATGGTGTGGGAAGACCTGAAGCCCGCGGAGATTCTGACGCCGCAGGCCTTCGACAACGCGATCACCGTGGTGCATGCGCTGTCGGGTTCGACCAATGCGCTGATCCATCTGGTGGCGATGGCCGGCCGCGCCGGCGTCGACCTCAAGCTCGACCGTTTCGACGAACTGTCGCAGCGCACGCCGGTGCTCGCCAACATCCGGCCCGCCGGGCAGAAGTACCTGATGGAGGACTTCTACTATGCCGGGGGGCTGCGCGCGATGATGTCGGAAATCCGCGATCTGCTGAACCTCGACTGCCTGACGGTCAACGGCCGTACGCTGGGCGGAAATCTCGACGGCGCGAAGATCTACAACGACGACGTGATCCGCCGCCGCGGCAATCCGCTGTCGGCCAGCGGCGGCCTCGCGGTGCTGCGCGGCAACCTCGCCCCCGACGGCGCGGTGATCAAGCCGACCGCGGCCGAGCCGCATCTGCTGAAACACACCGGCCCCGCGGTGGTGTTCAGGAACTACGACGACATGTATGCCCGCGTCGACGACGAGAACCTGCAGGTCGACGAGAACTCGGTGCTGGTGCTGCAGAACGCGGGCCCGCAGGGCGGGCCGGGCATGCCGGAATGGGGGCAGTTGCCGATCCCGAAAAAGCTGCTGCAGAAGGGCGTGCGCGACATGGTGCGCATTTCGGACGCGCGGATGAGCGGCACGTCGTACGGCGCCTGCGTGCTGCACGTGGCGCCGGAGGCGCATATCGGCGGGCCGCTGGCGCTGGTGCGCGACGGCGACCTGATCGAGCTCGACGTCGCGGCGCGGAAACTGGAGCTGAAGGTCAGCGCGGAGGATCTGGCGAAACGACGGCGCGAGTGGAAGCAGCCGGCGCCGCATTACACCCGCGGCTACGGCGCGATCTACGTGCAGCACATCACGCAGGCCGACAAGGGCTGCGATCTCGACGTGCTGCATCGCGGGGACCCGACGCCGGATCCCGAAGTGGTGCACTGACCGTTGATGGATGGAAGTTCGAATGTTTGACCGGCCGCTGTTCCGGCGAGTGGCCGTCGTTGTCCCAGGTGATTGAATTCAACAATACAGGGAGCATGAACATGGATTTGCCCGTCAACCCGTTCAAGAAGGCCATCAAGGCCGGCAAGCCGCAGATCGGCATCTGGTCGAGCCTGTGCAGCGCGATTTCGGCGGAAGTGCTGGCCGACGCCGGTTTCGACTGGGTGCTGCTCGACACCGAGCATTCGCCGAACGAACTGCCGGCCGTGCAGAACCAGCTCGACGCGATGCTTGCCGGCAGCACCGAGGGCATCGTGCGTCCGGCCTGGAACGACACGGTGCTGATCAAGCGTTTCCTCGACGTCGGCGCGCGCACGCTGCTGATCCCCTACGTGCAGAATGCCGAGGAGGCAAAACGCGCGGTGGCGGCGACGCGTTATCCGCCGCAGGGCGTGCGCGGCGTCTCGGGCTGCACGCGCGCCAACCGCTACGGCCGGGTGAAGGATTATTTCAAGCGCGTGCACGACGAGCTGTGCGTGCTGGTGCAGGTCGAGACCATGAGCGCGATGAAGCACATCGAGGCCATCGGGGCAATCGACGGAGTCGACGGCGTGTTCATCGGACCCAACGACCTCGCCGCCGACATGGGCCACCTCGGCAACTGGCAGCATCCGGAAGTGTGGAAGGTGATGGAGGATGCCGCGAAGCGCATCACCAGGGCCGGCAAGGCGCCGGGCATCCTCGTCGGTGAAGCCGACGGCCAGCGCTGTCTCGACATGGGTTACCTGTTCGTCGCCGTGGGTTCGGACCTGGTGATGCTGGCGCGCGGCAGCGAGGCGCTGGCCGCGAAGTTCAGGAAATCATAAAAATATCAATAAAAACAAATACTTATGAGTAATCCGGCGTAATCGCCGCGCAACCATGGCGATGCCGAGGTCCGCTGCGTTGCTGGCGGCACTGATTGCGGGTGTCGCGGCGGCGATCTTTTTCATGCCGCCGCCTGCCGGCGTGTCCGTCAACGTGATGCATACCGGCGGGCTGCTGGTGCTGGTGATGGGACTGTGGGCCACCGGCGTGCTGCCCGAGGCGCTGACCGCGCTGCTCTTTTTCGCGCTGGCGGTGCTGCTCGAAGTGGCGAAACCCGAAGTCATTTTCTCGGGCTTCACCTCGGGCACCCTGTGGCTGGTGCTGGGCGGACTGGTGATTGCCGAGGCGGTGCGGATGACGGGGCTGGGCGAGCGCGTCGCGCGCGCCGCGCTGGGCACCCGCGTCTGGACCTATCCGCAACTGGTCACGGCGGCCGTGCTGGTCTCGGTGGTGCTGGCCTTCCTGATGCCGGCCACCGTCGGACGCATCCTGCTGCTGGTGCCGATACTCGCCGTGGTCGCGGAGCGCCATGGCCTGGCGCCGGGCACGCCCGGCTACGCCGGCGTGCTGTTTGCGACCATCGTGGCCTCCTTCCAGTGCGGCACCGCGATCCTGCCGGCCAACGCGCCGAACCTGGTGCTGGCCGGCGCCGCGGAGACGCTCTACGGCGTGCAGCTGATCTACGCCGAATACCTGTGGGCGCAGTTTCCGGTGATGGGCATCATCAAGGGCGCGCTGATCGTCGCCATCGTCTGCCGGATATTTCCGGCGCAGACCCGCATGTCGGGCGCGGCGGCCGAGCTGCGGCCGATGAGCGGCGACGAGAAACGCCTGGCGGCCATCGTGCTGGTGTCGCTGGCCCTGTGGGCCACCGACTTCCTGCACGGCATTCGTCCGGGCTGGGTCGCGCTTGCCGCGGCGGTGATGGCCATGCTGCCGCGCGTGGGCGCGGTGCCGGCGACGATGTTCCAGGAGCGGATCAAGTTCGGCAGCTTTTTTTACATCGCCGCGGTGCTGGGGCTGGGCGCGGTGATGTTCGACGCCGGCCTGAGCAAGGTGATCGGCGACACGCTGCTCGGCGTCGTGCGGCTGGAATCCGGCGCGGACGCCGTGAACTTCATCATCCTGAGCGTGCTGTCGACGGTGGTTTCGATGATCGTGACCAACCCCGCGCAGCCGGCGCTGCTGTCGCCGCTGGCCGGGGATTTCGCCCAGGCCACCGGCTGGCCGCTGCAGGCGGCACTGATGACCATGGCCGTCGGATTCTCCACGCTGCTGCTGCCCTACCAGGCTCCGCCGGTGGTCGTCGGCATGCAGATGGCGAACCTGAGGCTGCGCGACGCGCTGCGGCTGACGGTGCCGCTGGCGCTGATCAGCGTTTTCGTGCTGATTCCGCTGCATTACCTGTGGTGGCGGGTGATCGGCTACTTTGGCAATTGAGCGACAACTGAGCTGAGCGGCAGCTGGGCCGGGCGCCGGCCGGGGAGCACGAACATGGCATCGCAACTGTTCACGCCGCTGCGGATTGGCGGGATCGAACTGCCGAACCGGGTCACCGTGGCGCCGATGTGCCAGTACAGCGCCGCCGCCGGCTCGATGGGCGACTGGCACATCATGCATCTCGGTGCGCTGGCGGTTTCCGGCGCCTCGATGCTGGTGATGGAGGCCACCGGCGTGACGCCGGAAGGGCGCATCACGCCGCATTGCCCGGGTCTTTATTCGGACGCCAACGAGTCCGCGATGAAACGCGTCGCCGATTTCGTGCGCGGCATCTCGCCGGTCGCGCTCGGCGTGCAGCTCGCGCATGCCGGGCGCAAGGCGTCGAGTCACCGGCCGTGGCAGGGACACGGTCCGCTGGAGGCCGAAGAGGGCGCCTGGCGGACGCTGGCGCCGTCCGCGTTGCCGCTTGCCGCAGGCTGGCCGGCGCCGCATGCAATGAGCCGGGCTGAAATGCATCGGCTGACGGCGGCTTTCGCCGCGGCGGCGAGGCGTGCTTCACGCATCGGCCTCGATTTCGTCGAGCTGCACTCGACCCACGGCTACCTGCTGTCGGAATTCCTGTCGCCGCTGGCGAACCGGCGCGGCGACGAATACGGCGGCAGCCTCGAGAACCGCATGCGTTATCCGCTGGAGGTGTTTCGGGCCATCCGGGCGGCGTTCCCGGCTGACCGTTTCGTCGGCGCCAAGATTTCGGGCAGCGATTTTGTCGACGGCGGCTGGACGCCGGGCGAGGCGGTGGCCTATGCGCGCGCGCTGAAGGCCGAGGGCTGCGCCTACGTCACGGTGTCCGGCGGTGGCGTCGTTCCCGACGCGAAGATTCCGGTCGGTCCCGGCTATCAGGTGCCGTTTGCCGAACGCGTGAAAAAGGAAACGGGCATCGTCACCGGCGCGGTGGGCCTGATCAGCGATCCGTGGCAGGCCGAGGCGATCATCGCCGGCGGGCAGGCCGACTTCATTTCGCTGGCGCGGGCGATGCTGTTCAATCCGCGCTGGCCGTTGCATGCCGCCGGGGCGTTGGGCGCCGGGGTGGCCTGGCCGCCGCAGTACGAGCGCGCGTCGCCGAAGCTGTGGCTGCCGGGGCGCAAGGCCTGAGTTTCGGGGCCGAGCGCGGGCGCGATTTATAATGCGCCCCATGCAAGCACCCGCCGCCAGCCCGAAGGACATTTTCAGCCACCGCAAGCACTGGGCGGCGCGTTTCGGCACGGCGCCGTTCCTGCCGATGTCGCGGGCCGAGATGGACAAACTCGGCTGGGAGGAATGCGACATCATCCTCGTCACCGGCGATGCCTACGTCGATCATCCGAGCTTCGGCATGGCCATCGTCGGCCGCCTGCTCGAGGCCCAGGGTTTCCGCGTCGGCATCATCGCGCAGCCGGACTGGCATTCGGTGGATGCCTTCCGCGCGCTGGGGCGGCCCCGGCTGTTCTTCGGCGTTGCCGCGGGCAACATGGATTCGATGGTCAACCGCTATACCGCGGACCGGCGGCTGCGCAGCGACGACGCCTACACGCCGAACGCGGAGGGCGGCAAACGTCCCGACCGTTCGGTGATCGTCTACAGCCAGCGCGCGCGCGAAGCGTATCCCGACGTGCCGGTCGTCATCGGCGGCATCGAGGCGAGCCTGCGCCGCATCGCGCATTTCGATTACTGGTCGGAGAAGGTGCGGCGTTCGGTACTGGTCGACGCCAAGGCCGACATCCTGGTTTACGGCAACGCCGAGCGCGCGATCGTCGACATCGCGCACCGGCTGGCGGCGCGGCAGAAACCGTCGGACATCACCGACGTCCGCGGCACGGCCTTCCTGCGCAATGCGGTGCCGGCGGGCTGGATCGAGATCGATTCGGCGCGCATCGACATGCCGGGGCCGCTGAATCCGCCGGTCGACCCCTATGCGATGGAGGATGTTGTCCGGAAAGTGCAGGCGCCGGAAGCCCGGACGGAGGCGCAGGTGGTGCGGTTCATCCGCGAGGTGAAAAACGCCGACCGCGCGCGCAGCGTGATCCGCATGCCTTCGTACGAGGCGGTCGCGGGCGACCCGGTGCTGTACGCGCATGCCTCGCGCATCCTGCACGTCGAGTCGAACGCCGGCAATGCGCGCGCGCTGGTGCAGCGCCACGGCGAGGGCAGGAACGCCCGGGAGCTGTGGATCAACCCGCCGCCGCTTCCGCTGACGACGAAGGAGATGGACGCGCTGTACGAGCTGCCCTATGCGCGGGTGCCGCATCCGTCGTATGGCAAGGCGAAAATCCCGGCCTACGAGATGATCCGCTTTTCGGTGACGATCCAGCGCGGCTGTTTCGGCGGCTGCACCTTCTGTTCGATCACCGAGCACGAGGGGCGCGTCATCCAGAACCGCTCCGAGGATTCGATCATCCGCGAGGTCGAGCACATCCGCGACCGCGTGCCCGGCTTCACCGGCGTGATTTCCGACCTCGGCGGGCCGACGGCGAACATGTACCGGCTCGCCTGCAGGAGCCGCGAGATCGAGGCGTCCTGCCGCAAGCCGTCCTGCGTCTATCCGGGCATCTGCCCGAACCTGAACACCGACCATTCCTCGCTGATCCGGCTCTATCGCCGCGCCCGCGCGCTACCCGGCATCAAGAAGATCCTGATCGGTTCCGGCGTGCGTTACGACCTCGCGGTGGAATCGCCGGAATATGTGAAGGAACTGGCGCAGCACCACGTCGGCGGCTACCTGAAGATTGCGCCGGAAGCGCTGGCCGAGGGCCCGCTGTCGAAGATGATGAAGCCGGGGGTCGGCAGCTATTACAGGTTCAAGGAACTGTTCGACAGGTATTCGCACGAGGCCGGCAAGGAGCAGTACCTGATCCCGTACTTCATCGCCGCGCATCCCGGCACCACCGACCAGGACATGCTGGAGCTCGCGCTGTGGCTGAAGCAGAACGGGTTTCGCGCCGATCAGGTGCAGGCCTTCCTGCCGTCGCCGATGGCCACCGCGACGGCGATGTACCACTCGGGCAAGAACCCGCTGCGCAAGGTGACCCGCGGCAGCGAGGACGTGGTCATTCCGAAGGGGCTCAGGGTGCGCCGCCTGCACAAGGCTTTCCTGCGTTATCACGATCCCGAGAACTGGCCGATGCTGCGCGAGGCGCTGCGGCGCATGGGCCGCGCCGACCTGATCGGCTCCGGCAAGCGCCAGCTGGTTCCGTCCTTCCAGCCGGCGGGCACGGGACTGAAACCCGAGGGCGCGCGCAAGCCGGCCAAGTACCAGCAGTTCCGCACCCAGCACACCGGGCTGCCGCCCGCACCGCAGTCGCGCGACCGCGGGCCGCAGGCCGGCAAGGCGAAAAAAACCACGCGCGCGGCGAAGGCGCGTTAGCGTCAACCTGCCGGGACGGTACGCCGGCGCAGCAGCGTCGCGGTGCCGACCACCAGCAGATCGAGCACGCAGTAGAAGGCGCCGGCGGCCAGCGGCGGGTTGAGCGTGTGCAGGCCCAGCCAGGGCACTTCCGCATGCCAGCGCCAGTTGCCCAGGGCCGTGCCGTAGATTTCCATGGCCAGCGCCAGCAGGAACATCACCGCATACAGCTTGCGCGCGCGGCTCAGGGCCATGCAGGCGAGCAGCAGCGCGAACAGCGGCGGCCCCAGCGTGTCGCTGCCGCTCCAGGCCAGCGCCGCGACCAGCGGCGCCGATGCGGCCGGCACCGCGACGGTGATCCAGTCGGGCAGGCGCGCGGCGAGCATCACGCCCAGCGCGAACAGCAGCGCATGGCCCGGCGGCACGAACAGCGGGATGTTGCCGAGGCGGTAGTCGTAAAGGCCCCACACCAGCGACAGGAAAATTTCGCCGGCAGTGGCGTAGAGCACGCAAACCGCGAGATTGATGCGGTCCGGCGGCGCTGAACGCGCGATCCAGTACAGCAGCAATGCCCAGGCCGCGATGCTCGCCGCGATTTGTCCCCACACCGCCACGTACTGGTCGACGATCAGTCCCAGCACGATCAGGCTGACGATCAGCCAGCCCGACGACATTGCGGCGGCATGCGCGGGCAGCGCCGCGTGGTTTATGTAAGTATTTGTTTTTATTTACTATTTTCCAGAGAAGCGGGGTTTGCGCTTTTCCTTGAAGCCGGCGATGCCTTCCTTCGCATCGGCGCTCTGGCGGATGCGCTGGATCGCCGCGCGGCCCTGGGCCGCGAGTTCCGAGGGGCCTTTGGGAATGACGCGGCCGACGTAATCACGTAGTACCGCGATCACCAGCGGCGCGTTGTCGGCGAGCTGGCGCGCGTAATCCATCGCGGCATCGAGCTGTTTTCCGGGTTCGGTTAGCCGGTTGACGAGGCCGACCTGGTACATGCGTTCGGCGGAGATTTCGTTGCCGACCAGCATCAGTTCCATCGCGACCTTGTGCGGGATGCGCGCGGCGAGTCCGGCGATCGCGGCGCCGGTGAAGCCGACCTTGGCCTCGGGGAACATGAATTTCGCGTCGCTTGCCGCGACGCAGAGGTCGCACATCTGCACGATGACCACGCCGCCGCCGACCACCCAGCCGCCGACCGCGGCGACCAGCGGCTTCTGCATCGCGATGCCGACATTGGGCACGCAGGCCGGGAAATCCTCGGGCGGGCCCTTGATGTCGGCGCCGCCGGTGAAATGCGCGCCGGCATGGGTCAGCACGCCGGCGCGGTCGTCGCCGTCGTTGAGCCGCTCCAGCGCCGCGCGCAGCTGCAGCGCGACTTCGTTGTTGATGGCGTTGCGCTTCTCCGGACGGTTCAGCGTGATGACGGCGACGCCGTCACGGGATTCGTAGGTGACTACCGGTGCGGTCATGTTTTTTCCTTCGATCAGATCAGCCGGTCAGCGTGGCGCGGCCGTCGAGCGCGATCGCGCCGCAGCCCGCGCCCAGCACCAGCAGGGGGTTGATGTCCAGTTCGACGAGCCGCGGGCCCAGCGCGGCGGCGAGTTCGCTCAGGCGTGCGACGGTTCCGGCCAGCGCGTCGATGTCGGCGGGCCTGCGCCCGCGCGCGCCGGCCAGCACGGGCGCGATGCGCAGGCGCCCGATCATGCGCTTCGCGCCTGCGGCCGATACGGGAGCCACGGCCATCTGCACGTCATCGAGGATTTCCACCAGAACGCCGCCGCTGCCGGCCAGCACCACGGCGCCGAACTGTGCATCCCAGCGGCAGCCCACGATGAGCTCGATGCCGCCTTTCAGCATCGGCTGCACGACGCAGCCGTCGAGCCCGGCGCCAGGCCGGTGTTGCGCGAGGCCGGCGGCGATGGCCTGCCAGGCTGTGCGCAGCGCCGCCTCGTCCGGGATGTCCAGCCGCACCGCGCCGGCCTCGCTCTTGTGCACGAGTTCGCGGCTGACGCCCTTTAGCACGACCGGGTAGCCGATGCGCCGCGCCTGCGCGAGCGCGGCTTCGACCGTCGCGGCGACGACATCCTCCGTCGTGCGGATGCCGCAGGCGCGCAGCAGCGCCTTGGTGTCAGGTTCGTTGAGGCGGCCCGCCGGCAGCCGCGCCGCGTGTTCCCGCGCGGTCGCGGCCGGATTTCCTTCCGCGGCGGCTTGCGGCGGGGAATCACGCCGCGCGGCGCCGTAGTCGATGGCGGCGCGCAGCACGCGCAGCGCGTCGTCGAGACGGTTGGTGTGCGGGCAGCCGATTTCCTTCAGGGCGCGGCGCGCGCCGTCGACCAGCGTGCCCGGCGTCAGCAGGATGGCGGTCGGTTTTCCGGATGCGAGCGCCGCCCGGCCCCACTGCCGCACCTTGTCTTCGAGTTGCGGCGTGGTGGCGACGGCGATCAGGATCGCGCCGACGGCCGGGTCCCGAGCGAGAAGTTCGTAGGCCGTGAGCGCGCTGTCGAGGCCGCTTGCCCGCGGCAGGCCGCCGACGTCGAGCGGGTTGACGAGCCGTCCCGGCGGCAGCAACGCGCGCAGGGCGTCCTGCGTCCCGGCGCCGGGATCGGCCAGCGCAAGGCCCGCCGCGGCGACACGGTCGCCGGTCACGGCGACGGTTCCGCCAGAGGGGGAAATCACCGCAACGGTGGAACAGGCCGGCACGCCGCAGCGAACCAGGAAATCGGCGCAGTAGATCAGCGCCTCGGGATCGTCGAGCAGGATCACCGCGTGGTCGCGGCAGGCGGCGGCCCACACGGCGTAGGAGCCGGCAAGGCTGGCGGTGTGGGACTGGGCGAGTTTCTGCCCGGCTTCGCTGCGGCCGGCTTTCACCGCAAGAACGGGTTTGCCGGCGGCACGGGCGCGGCGCGCCAGTTCCAGGAACCGCCGCCCATCCTTCAGGCCCTCGACGTAGAGGCAGATTGCGCGGGTGGCCCCGTCTTCGATGAAGTATTCGAGCAGGTCGCAGAGTTCGATGTCGGCCTGGTTGCCGAGGCTCGCGGCGACGCTGAAGCCGGCGCCGGTGTCCTGGGCATGGGAAATTAGCGAAGCCATCAGCGAACCGCTCTGGCAGGCGAGGCCGATGGCGCCGCGGGGCATCGGTCCGGTCGCCAGCGCGACTGACGAAGTCAGCGCGAGGCTCGACTGCGGATTGATGAAGCCGAGGCAGTTGGGGCCGATCAGGCGCAGGCCGTGGCGGCGCGCGATTTGCAGCAGTTCGTCCTGCCGGGCCGCGCCTTCGGGGCCGGTCTCGGCAAAGTCGGCGGTGATGATCACCGCGCCGCGCGCGCCGGCGCGCCCGCAGTCCTCGAGCGCGGCTGCGAGGTGGGCGGATGGCAGCGCCAGCAGGCAGGCATCGACCGCTATTCCCGAGGTGTCGAGCCGCGCTACCGCGGGAATGCCGAGAACCTCCGTTGCGTCCGGGTGCACCGGCACGATGCGTCCGTGGTAGCCATGCTGCAGCAGGAAGCGCATGACACGCCCGCCGAATTTCCCGGGATCGCTGGAGGCGCCGTAGACGGCGACGCTGCGCGGGTTCAGCAGGGCCCGCAGTGTGGAAACCGATGCATTCATGAGAGGGCTTGGAGGATAACATCGGGCCGCGGGCGGCCGTGATGCGGCGTGCTTCTATAATCGGAATACGGAACGCAAATACAGAACGCAATTTCGGAGGAGCTGCATATGGACGGCGTGGCGGTGGTGACGGGGGCGAGTTCGGGCATCGGCGAGGCGATCGCGCAGGATCTGCTGGATCAGGGACGTACCGTGGTGACGCTGCAGCGCCGGCCGCCGCGCATCCGGCACCCGAAGATCCTGTTTCACGAAGTCGACCTTGCCGACGCGAATTCCGCCGGCGGGATTGCCCGCGAAGTCGCCGCCCGTTATCCCGTGCGATATCTGGTCAACAACGCCGGCGCCAACCGGCCGGGGTCGCTGGAGCAGGCCACCGTTGACGACATGGATCATGTCTATGCCCTGAACGTCCGGGCCGCGATGATCCTGATCCAGACGCTGGTGCCGGGCATGCGCGAGGCCAGGTTCGGGCGCATCGTCAGCATTTCGTCCAGGGCCATACTGGGTAAAACCCAGCGTCTGGCCTATGCCGCGGGCAAGGCGGGGCTTGTCGGCATGACTAGGGTGCTTTGCCTGGAGTTGGCCGGAGATGGCATCACGATCAATGCAGTTGCGCCCGGCCCGGTGGCGACCGAATTGTTCGACAACGGCCACCCGGCCGGCAGCGCCAAGCGGCAGGCGGTGATCGACAGCATCCCGGTCAAGTGGGTGGGCGCTCCGAAGGATGTGGCGCGCGCGGTCAGTTTTTTCCTCCATCCCGACAGCGGCTACATCTCCGGCCAAACCTTGTTCGTGTGCGGTGGCAGCAGCATCAGCGGATCTGGTGGAAATTAATAAATAATTGATTTATATGAATTTATTAGTTTGCATGCGCTCACTTTTATCCTGGGTGTGCGTGATTTCTGCCTCCTGACGCCGATTGTCGCGGCGGCCGGCAGGGGGGGCGTCAGCCCGGGATCCGGAACTGATCCTTTGTCGGTTTTCGCGACGGCTCCGTGGCGCTCTCGCTGGCAGTCGGAGATGTCCCGTTTTCCCCCCTTCTTGCGGTTCCGGGTAAATTCGACCGTAATTTCAGTGCCTTGGCGGTATCACCGGACAGCGGACCGGGAAGCCGGGAATTTCCGCCGCTGGCGGGCGTATTTTTCGCGTACTTTCATTGACATAACTGCATGATCTAACCATAATTACCGGTTTCGTTCGGAGGGGTTCCCGAGCGGTCAAAGGGGGCAGACTGTAAATCTGT